>CADCBP010000045.1 GCA_902799705.1 uncultured Bacteroidales bacterium | reverse complement strand
GCTTAAGCTAAGGCTTGTGCGACTGCGTGCTATGCACTTGTATAGCACGCCGCCTTGCTCTACGCTCTCCCCAAAGATTAAAATCTTCGGGGACCCTTTATATGCGGACTACCGCTTTTTTATGCATACAACTAACCAACCATATTAACAAACAATCTTTAAAACTGAAGAGGCAACAGGATAAAACCGCCAACAGAGCTTATGAAACAAAAATTATTTACATTATTGCTGGCTTTCATAGCGGCAATATCATTCGCCGGCGCAAAGGACATTGCGTCCGGAACGTTCAAGAACGGAGGTACATGGAAGATAAGCGACCAAGGCGAGTTGTATATTGACGCTGTAACTGTGCCGGATTACAAATCCGCAGATAAATCTCCGTGGTATTCCTATTGTACAGCAATAACAACGTTACGTTTTTCTTCTAAAATAAAAACTATAGGGACACACGCGTTCGCACAAATGTACCATTATGAGTCCATATGGCACGACGATGGCACAAAAGAAAATATTACATATGGCATACGTGATGTCAGTTTCGACAATAAATCCTCAAAAGATGTCACTATCAAAGCATATGCTTTTTATGCCTGTAGGCGGCTCGCATTCTTTGATTTTAGTTATGTTTCCTCTATCGAAGAAAATGCCTTCAAATTTTGTGGGCAATTGTCGCATATAACCCTTCCTGCTATAAAAAACATTGCAGATGATGCTTTTGCGAGATCCGGAATATATACAAGAGGGGATGTCCCTACAATGTATATTTCTGCATCGAGCAAGCCTACTATAGGAGAACTTTCATTTGGAGGAGTTCAGAACACCCTTGATAGAGCTATTATTGTTGTTCCTCCTACTGTATATGACCAGTATCCTTCCTCAATATGGGATAGTCAAGATAATGTACATCCACAAGGTCGTGTTTATCCGGGGTATTATGAGCGAACAAATAACAACACCCATGGCAACAACGGCTATGGAGCGAGTACAGGAGTAGCTACTGAGGTATGGTGGTATGTAGATGGCTCCCATCTCTATGTTAATTACGAATATGGTATTCCTGATTTTGCTTCTCCTTCTGATGCACCTTGGTACGCATACAGGGATCAGATTAAGACTGTAACGCTGAACATGCGCAAGAACTACGCTGTCGTAGGAAAGAACGCCTTTGCAGGTTTTACGCAACTGAACAAGATAAACAATAGCGATAAAATCATCGAAATCCATGAAGCCGCTTTCAAAGGCTGTACGGTATTAGGTGTAGTGAGGCTTTTGCAAACACTTTACAGCAAAGTACAATCAAAGGCAGTCATTTTCAGCATGAAATCTATATGCACGAAAATGCTCCGACTACTGCAAATGATGCATTTAGTGGTACTTATGCAGCAGGAACATATTTGAATGTCCCCAGTGAGTACGCTGCTTCTTACTTGACAGATAACACTTGGAGTCAGTTCGCAATAAGTCATAGTACATTATTCCCTGTCAGTGGAACGATTGTCGGCGGATATGGAACGTGGTCTATTGACAAATACGGTGTCCTGATTATTAATGGCGGTACTCCAAACTACAACAGCACGGCTGATGTGCCGTGGCATATATACCAGAAATATATTTATGAGGTCAATGAGAATGAAGGTGAGTCCAAAGTGACTAAAGTTACTATTTCTGAAACGGTAGAGACCATCGGTGAAAACGCTTTCAAGAACAATGACCAGATTGAGGAGGTTGTAGCAGAGGGTGTTAAGAGTATCGATAGTCAGGCTTTTGAGAACTGCTCGTCGCTGGAGAGAGTGGTACTCGGAAAGAAAGCCAAGAGCCTCGGTACGAAGGTGTTCAACAACTGCGGTCTGGTGGATGTAATGGCTGTAAAATCAGCTACGCCTCCTTCTGTCACCGCACAGACTTTCGTCGGTCTTGGTCGCATGTCGTCCAACGCGCCTGCCAAAGCCAAAGCCAAATATGCGGCACGCAAGGCGCAGAACGCTACGGGTCAGAAAGCCGTCAGTCTGGACGTGCCGGACGACTACATTGCCAAGTATCTGGCAGCGCAGTACTGGAACCTTTTCTCGTTCGAGTATATCGGCGAGCACGGCGGTATCGTCCGCAGCGGACAGTATTACGACGGCGTTTGGGTGATCTACGAAGACGGTACGCTGATTGCCAGCTCGGAGACTTCGACCGGCAACATCGACGGATTTTACAATGACGCTACTGTCAAACGCGTCGAACTGATGGGCGGCGCTACCGAACTGACATGGACGGGCTTTGCCGCGACCGACCTGCCCAACGTGGAGGAGATCGTTCTCTCTCCGGCTATGCACAAACTCGGCAACGAGGCGTTCAAAGGGCTGACAAAACTCAAATCCATCAATTTGGAGAACGTGGACAGCATCGGGCAGAACTGCTTCAAGGGCTGTACGGCACTAAAAAACATCAACCTCTCGGCGGTTAAGTTCATCGACAACAACGCTTTCGAGGGTTGTAGCGCGCTGACGGAAGTGAATATTACCGGAAACGGCGCCAAGTTGCG
>CADCBP010000044.1:1878-2242 GCA_902799705.1 uncultured Bacteroidales bacterium | reverse complement strand
CTACATCGCTGGAGAGGAATTTGGAATTTGAGCCGGAAACATACACTTCTGTGTTTGGCTTGCGCATTAATGTTAACAGCACTTCCACAAAATCTTCGATCATCTGTATTTCATCCAAGATGATATAGTGCGTTTGGTTGTCGGCTGTCAAATGCGTATCAATGTATCCCAGCAATTTGTCCGGATTGCGTAAAGTTTTCATATCCCGTTGATCCAAAGTCAACGCAATAATATGATCTTCACTCACTCCTTCGCTTAACAAATGAGAACGGAATATATCGAATAACAGAAATGATTTTCCGCAACGTCTGACACCGGTGATTATTTTAACCATTCCGTTGCCTCTTCCCGCGAGAAGTTGTTG
>CADCBP010000044.1:0-1841 GCA_902799705.1 uncultured Bacteroidales bacterium | reverse complement strand
AATAAATGGTACATTGTACATGACCAAATGGTAAATGATTTTACGGTAATCCAATATGTCAAAGAACACATTTTTGCCGGAGGATTTATCCGGCAATATGGTTTCGCAGAATAATAAAAGGATGCTTGCATACAATTAGTATTCGGCGAAAGTATATATTCAGGCGTCAGCCTTGCAAAAATGTGCAAAGCACCTCCCTCCTACATTCGGGGGAATGATTGCAATGCAATCAGGCAGATGTCCGAATATGTCAAAGAACCTCGCGTTCGGCAACAAGTGTGCAATAGTCGATACCGCGATGCTAAATCGACGGGCAACTTGTGCCTCCGCTCTTCCCACAAATTAAAATTTGCGGGAGCCCTGTTTAGTGGGCTTTTTGTAACCATGCAGGGTAATCAGCCCTGCATGGCTTAAGGGCTTAGCGCACCTCGGTGCCTAAGATGTTATAAATCTTTCCGTCACGGAGGATATAGATCACACCGTCAATGAAGACCTTGGTACTTGGTACTTGGTCGGGTTGGATGTCTTCGATGCCTTCGTGGTCGTTATGGTACATCGCTACGATATACTTGTCAAGGGTCACCGCACTGAAATCTTCGCTCCAGCCGAGGAAAGTGTATCCCTCGCGGGCAGGGTCTGCCGGTGCTTCGGCTGCCTGACCGTAGTGAACCTGCTGCTCGCTAAGAAGCGTGCCGTCCCAGTCGTAGAAACGGACGGTAAAGGTCTCATCGTAATAGGTGGCAGTGATGGTGAGGTCGGAAACAACCCAGTTGTAGTCCTGGCTGTCCCAGCCCTTGAAGGTATAACCCTCGCGTACAGGGTCTGCCGGAGGCGTCACCATCATACCCGGACGGGTCGTCGTCTGCTGGAGGATCGTGCCGTCCCAATCGACAAAGGTCACCGTACACTCAGCCGGGGCGTCTGCCGGAGCCAGCCAGCTGGAGATAGAGAATTTCTTCCAATAGGTGTCTGCGCGGTAAGCAGCCTCTACGGCAGCGTCATTCACCACATTCAGCGTTGCCACACATTGCGAGCCGTTCTGTATCCGGCTCCAGTTGAACACGTTGGCACCCTTCATCACCGGCGGGTTCAGCGCGTAGCAGTCCACTATCAGATCGCAGTCCCACACGTTGTTATAAAGCGCATAGTCACCCAACTCCAACAAGCCCGAGCCTAAGACGATCGCTCTCGGTCCGTCCTCTTTCACCCAACCGAACGGCAAGCGGTACGGTGTGCCCGCAGGCAGGCTTGACACCTCATTGCCGATACGGATCTCGCCGATGATATACGGAGCGTAAGGCTCTACGTAGTCACGGAAGTTGTCAACGAGCGCACCCATCGCATTGATGGTCAGGTTACCGCTCTCGTCTACTGTTCCGAAACCGTTGTTGCCGATCGCAAAATGAATCGGGAAATCAAGTTCGGCATAGTCCTCGTCTTCATAGGTGAACATCTCCTCCCAAACGGGTGCACTCGAGTACGGACCGTCGAAAGCATCCGGTACTATTACCTTGATAGACGACAGGGTGATTCCGCTGAACGCGTTGGCAGCCGCCTCCGGAGGTGTCGGACATTGTACGTAGATCGAGTCAATGGAGGTGTTGGCGAACGCTTCGCTGAGGATATCCTTCAGCGAGCCGCCGAGGTTGATCTTATGCAATGCCGTACAGCCTTTGAAGATCTCCGCCGGCATATGTGTGCCGCTGTAAGTCATCTCCTCCAATGCCGTACAGCCTTGGAAAGCTTGCAGCGCACCGTTCAGTTTGGCGTTGCCAAGCGCAATACGTTTCAGTGCGGTACAGCCGGAGAAAGCTTCCATGCCAACCTCTGCCTCACCACCT
>CADCBP010000043.1 GCA_902799705.1 uncultured Bacteroidales bacterium | reverse complement strand
GACTGCTTCCAATCTACTAATTGAGAATAGATCTTGCGTTGCATATATAACTGTTTTTAACGTTTCTGACGATTTTGCCTAATCAAAAATTAACGTTTCCTTGATTAAGTATTAACTGATTTTTAACGTTTCCGGCTGCAAAGGTACAACAAAAATTGCACGTATGCAAGCGTTCGGGTATTTTTTTGCCGAATAAAATGCAATTTTATCTGTTGTATGGGGCTATGAGACGTCTATGCTCGCATAAGAACGGCTTATAGACCTATGCAACAGGGAAAGCCGTCAGGCTTGGCAAAAAAATGCCCGCGGTGGTATATGTCCGGCAGGACGCGACTGTACTTTCGAAGGGGTCCCCATGTATGGGGGAGGAGGTCGAAGGTACTGCTTTTTTTGCATATAAACAAATATTTCTTGAGAAAAATCACTCAATGAGGGAGATTTTTATAAAAACGAGCACTTAATAAGGGATATTCTAAGCAAGAAATGCATCTTTTTAGTGCAATCAGGTAATCCGATATGCTGATATATATATTGAAGCAATTACAGACAAAAACAACATATTAACAAACAAACTTTATTAACAATGCTCTTATCCCTCTCCCTTGAGGGGAGAGACGGAGAGGGGTTTTTAAAACCGATGGGGCGATGGGATATAACAGCCAACAAAGCGTCTATATAAAAATGCGGGCGCGACGACCCGCTCTACCAAATGGTACATCGTAAATGACCAAATGGTAAATGAATTGATCTTTGACATATTGGATTACCGTAAAAAAATCACCAGTTTCAGCCAAAGTTGTATAAAATTGACCACTTTTGGCTCAAACTCGCATATTTTTCTTGCGTATATCAAAAAAAAGTTGTACCTTTGCAGCGAAATTGGAGCAAAGGAGGCTTATATGACAACAACATTAACGTACAATCCTCGAAATCGAGCAGCGAGATTGGCAATGGAATATATCCAATCGTTGGGTGTATTTACCATCACTCCTCTTCCTACTACCCGTAGCAGAAAGAAACAGCAATTCGAAAAAGAATTCCGTACAGCGATGAAGCATGCAAAAGCATTCCGTCAAGGCGAGATGGAGTTTCGTTCTGTAGATTCGTTTTTGGACGAATTATAATTAGGGGAAACGAGTATGACGTATGATTTTAGATTGTCTCCTGATTTTGAGCGACAAGCAAAGAAGTTGGCAAAGCGCTATCCTTCTTTCAAGAAGGACTTCCTTTTGTTGTTGGAAAGTCTAAAAGCGAATCCGTGGCAGGGTGTCGATTTAGGGAATGGAATTCGCAAAGTGCGTATGACTATTTCTTCTAAGAGCCGTGGCAAGTCCGGAGGCGCACGCGTCATCACAATGAATGTGAATGTGGATGTAGAAAAGATGATAATAGCATTGCTTTATATCTATGACAAATCAGAGATGGAAAATGTCAGCGACAAGTATTTGCAACAGATAATTAAGGAGATGGGCGTATAGCGCCAAATTCAATATTTCTTTTTAAGCGGTAATCCAATGAAGCGGATTGCCGCTTTTTTGTGTATATATGAACCAACAAACAAAATCAACATATTAACAAACAATCTTTAAAACCGATGGGGCGATGGGATATAACAGCCAAAAATGCTTATGAGAAAAATTTTAACTTTAGTCGTCTGTAGCCTGTTGGCTATATGGACGGTGAACGCAAAGGACATTGACTCCGGCACGTTCAAGAACGGCGGTTCTTGGAAAATCACTGACCAAGGCGAGCTGTATGTGGATGCTGTGACAGTGCCGGATTACCCAGACTATGGTCCATGGGAGGCTTATTCGAGATATGTTAAGACACTGCATTTCTCATCGAAAATCACGACCATCGGTAAAAATGCATTCAGGAATATGTATCAATATTGGAGAGATGCCGAGACGCAATTACATATTGACGGTTTAAAGTATGTAGAATTTGACAAAAAGTCATCCGGAAATGTAATTATAAAGGATGGAGCATTTGATAATTGCAGATGTTTGGCATTTTTCGATTTTAGTTATATTACTGAGATAGGAAAAACTGCATTTAAGAATTGTTATTCATTAAATAATATTACATTACCAGCTGTTACAAAAATAGATGACAACGCGTTCGATCTGTGTCACAGGTTATTTGGTAATGTTCCGGGAATGTATATCACTGCTCCCAGTAAGCCGGTGATAAGCAATGTGATGGATCACACATATATCGATTTAAATACTAATACAGGAGATGCAGGTAAGTTTATAATAATTGTTGTTCCTACAAGCACTATAAATCAATACCCTTCTCAAATATGGGATAGTAGAGATAATGTACACCCTAAGGGTCGTATTTATCCGGGGTATTTAGAAAGAACCTACAATGCCGACAAGAGCAATAATGGCTACGGATCAGAAACAGGAACTGCAACGCTTGTTTGGTGGTATGTAGATGGTCGTCATTTATATGTTAATTATGAATACGGAATTCCTGATTTTGCTTCTCCTGCGGATGCACCATGGTATTCTTACCGCGACCAGATAACGGATGTAACATTGGCGGGAGGAACCCCAATAATTGGAAAAAATGCTTTTGCTAATTTTACGAAACTTACAACAATATACAATAGTAACAAGATAAAAGAGGTTCACGAAGGAGCATTTAAGGGATGCACGGTATTAGGGTAGTGAGGCTTTTGCAAACACTTTACAGCAAAGTACAATCAAAGGCAGTCATTTTCAGCATGAAATCTATATGCACGAAAATGCTCCGACTACTGCAAGTGATGCATTTAACGGCACTTATGCAGCAGGAACATATTTGAATGTCCCCAGTAAGTACGCTGCTTCTTACTTGACAGATAACACTTGGAGTCAGTTCGCAATAAGTCATAGTACATTATTCCCGGTTAGCGGAACCATAGTCGGTGGTTATGGTACATGGTCTATAGACAAATATGGAGTTCTTACTATTGATGGTGGTACTCCAAACTACAACAGCACTGCTGATGTACCGTGGCATATATACCAGAAATATATTTATGTGAGAATGAAGGTGAGTCCAAAGTGACTAAAGTTACTATTTCTGAAACGGTAGAGACCATCGGTGAAAACGCTTTCAAGAACAATGACCAGATTGAGGAAGTGCAGGCAGAGGGCGTGAAGAATATCGGAAGTCAGGCTTTTGAGAACTGCTCGGCATTAGAGAAAGTCAAGTTCGGCAAGGATGTCAAGAGTCTTGGAACGAAAGTGTTCAACAACTGCGGTATCGTAGATGTGATGGCAGTGAAATCGGCAACGCCTCCGGCAGTGACGGCTCAGACGTTCCAAGGAATGGGCGTTGTTTCGTCCAACGCTCCGGCGAAAGTGAAAGCGAAATATGCTGCCCGCAAAGCCAAAGCCGCTACGGGTCAGAAGTCTGTTTCGCTGGAAGTGCCGGATGAGCATGTATCCAAATACCTCGCTGCGCAGTATTGGAACCTCTTCTCGTTTGAGTACATTGGCGAGCATGGCGGCATTGTAGAGAGCGACCAAGCTTATGACGGTCTGTATGTGCTCTACTCGGACGGAACGATGATCATCAGCGCTTCCGCTCCGACAGACCCGCAGAACATCAAC
>CADCBP010000042.1 GCA_902799705.1 uncultured Bacteroidales bacterium | reverse complement strand
TCGAACGGAAGGAGCCGCGGGGAGCGTTGCTCCGACCCAGACTCCATCCGGCGTTTGACAGGTCCCCCTATCGTTCTTTAGTACGTACGTTACCCCCCTCTATAGGGGGGCTAACAGTACTAAACGAACAGGGACCTCGTCAAAAAGTTTCTGCTGGCGTTGTAGAAGATATTCCCTCCGTCCATTCTCCCCGCATTGTATGCGGGTTCTAGTTCGTTTCCTGCTCCGCGTGACAGCGCGGAGGTACTCGCCGCCGCCATCAGGATCGAGTTAAGGTATGTCTTACCGCTCTTGGACTTACCGGTCACAGCCACCAACTCACCGCGTGCAAAGCACGGCACTCCGTTCCAGGTGTACAGAAAGTCATGCGGCGGAATCTCCGAACGGCTCGTGATACGCAACTGGTCCAACTGCTCGAAAATGCTCATTTGTTCCGTTTCCATAGTCGTCTAATTTTGGTGCAAAGATACTACATTTTCGGGGTTCGTGGAATTCCATCTGCCACAAACTGCATCCCAGTGAGAATCAGGGGCATAAAGGGCCTTGTCTCCGAGCAATTTGAAGATGCGGTCGCGAACTGAACGGCCCGGTAAATGGTGCTTCTTGTTACGCAAAAATAGCACGACAGTTCGGTATAACTCATCGTGCTATGTTCGCAATAAAACTCGTAATACGCCATCCATTGCGGGTAATAGGATGGCAAGCCGTATTTCTCTGATAAGAATGCTCAGTTCTCCGCTTTCTTTTTTTTGAGCAGAAATTGATACTTGGTCATAATGATTGGGATTTTGATGGGTTATTGACAAAAAAACAGACCCGCGAAATCATTCACGAGTCTGTCTTTAACCATTTAACGTTTTGCGAACTGCAAAACCATTTTAATTATTTAACGTCGCGTAGCGGCATCTTAACGTGCCGCATCAGCGCACCTCTGCGCCTTGGGCGTTATATACCTTGCCGTCGGGACGGATGATATACAGCGCGCCGTTCTCAATGACTTTAGTACTTGGTACTTGGTCACTTGGTACTTCCTCCACGTCTTGCGTGTCCTGCACGAAGAACGCGGTGAAAGTGATGTGTCCGTCTTCGGGTTCGTAGAGGAAGAGGTAGTCGTAGAACGTCTCGGCATCAAACGACGCGTTGGCTTGGAGCAGTTGCTCATAGACGCTTGAACGCGGGTCAGCGGCTTGCAGTTCCGGCCAGGTCTCCTGCATCATCGCTATCACCTTCTCCGGCGTATTCAGGTTCTCGTCGTCGCTCTTGACCATGTTGGTCACATCGACCCATCCGAGGAACTTGTAATGCGCAGCGGGTGTCGCCGCGAGGTTGAAGTTCAGCGTCTCGAACATGATATCATCGCCGGACATGTGGTATATCTGGCTTTCGGAGAAAGTGGTCATGCCGTTTGCCTCCGCGTTGCCCTGTGCGGGGTCGCAGGAAGCAACAATCTCGTACTGCATCTCCGGCGTAGGTGCGACCATCTGCATGTGCTCCTTGACCGTCGATTCCATCCGCGCGAAATGACGCATCGTATTGTCCCAATAGGTCCCTTCGGGCAGCAGGGTGATGCCGCCGAGTATGGACACGGAGGTAAAGCCGTTGTCCGCGGAAGCGATCGTCTGACCTGCCGGCGCATAAATGTCCGCATTGAGGTTATAGAACTCCAACTCCACATCGGCTGTACTCGGCGATGAGAACGGAGACAGCTTGGTGTTGCTCAGCGGCGTGATATTGAGCGTCATAGGATTACCGCCCTGACCGATGCTGATCTTGCCGGTGCCCGACATAAAGAAAGCATGGTTGCGGGGCTGGATATTCAGCGTACTCCCTTCGCCGGAGATCTCCACCGTGCCCCCGTTGGCAAACTGGAAGGCGGAAGCCGAATAGGCGGTGAAGGAGTTGGTGCCTTGACAACTGATGTTCAGCGTCTTGTAACTGTCGGAAGCGTCAAACCGCACGGCGTATTTGTCGGCGCCGGAGATCTCGATGTTGGCATTGTTGAACATTAGGGTGATGGTGGTCTTACGGACGGACACCACGGTGGTACCGTCGCCGAGCACGTCGTTCTTGTTGTCATCCGTCACTTGCACGTTCGCCACCCACAGCGGGTATTCTGCGGCGTGAAGAGCGCAGGCTGCACTCAGCAGCCATGCGCCAATTAAAAACATCTTTTTCATTTTACTTGTGCATAAAAGGTTTGTTAAACATTCATATACATATAAGATTTTAATCTTTGGGGAGAGCGTAGAGCAAGGCGGCGTGCTATACAAGTGCATAGCACGCAGTCGCACAAGCCTTAGCTTAAGCGAGGATTACCGCTTTTTGAAATGTAGTTATGTATTGACTGCTTAGTATAGGAAGCCGAACAGCCAGAGAGGGATCTTGTTGCCGAAACTCATTTCCGTATTATCGGTCACAACATAACTATCCGGGATATTCGCAATTTGCTTATATCCCTTGGCTCGTCCTCCCACTTCAAACAAAAAATGTTTATCTACCAGCAAATCTCCTTTTTGCGGCATGGCGATTCTATGACCTTTGGCTAACATAGAGGCACAGAAAGTCTCACGCATCGTGCCTACGTCTGCATTGGGTGACAGTGCGTACATGAGATTCGTATTGTCAAAAAGTATCTTCTCCGGTTTGTTGATCTGCGCCCATCCGTCATCGGTATATAACCGACGAATCAGAGCAGCCTCGTCTAACAAATCAATTAACTTAAGCAGTACATTACGCGAAGCGTTAAGCGTTTTCCCCAGCGCAGAGATATTCAGCGTGTACGGGTTTTGTTGCGCTAAAACTGCGAGTAACGGCTTTACTTTGTAAACCGATTCGTATTCCAAGTTTGAAACAGCCGGTATTTCGTTAAAAATAATGGCCTCCATGACTTGGCTCAAGCGTTCAAGATAATTTGTAGTCTTGTCCCGATAGAACGGATAATAGCCTTCTTTGATATAACGCTCAAAATAAAGCAAGACCTTGATATTCTTTTTGATGGTAATATCGATGCTTAACTTCTCATGATTCGATACGATATCTTCTAATGATAAAACAGGCAAGTCGGCTACTCCTTCCAATTTGAGATACTCGCGGAAACTCAGTCCATACATGGTATATACGAGGCAACGACGAGACAAATCATACTTCTGGCGTGTTATTTCCAGTGCGTTGCTACCTGTTATGACCACATGCAATCCAGGGTAAGAATCGTAGATGTTTTTGATTTCCTGCGACCAATTCTTATACTTATGAATCTCATCAAAGAATAAATGCGAAATATCATGCGTATAGGCGTAATCCGCCAAGTCCAGCAGCGTATGCGATGCAAACCATAAATGATCCACGGAGCAGTACAGCACCTTGCTCTTGTCCGGAAAAGTTCGCTGTATATGCTGCATGATCATGGTAGTCTTTCCCGAACCTTTAGGACCACGAATGAGAATCAACCGGTCATTCCAATGAATCTCGTCATACAAATAACGCACCTGCGTGAATTCCGCATAACGCTCTAACAAACGATAGAAATCTGCGATTAACTGTTCCATATCTTTACTTTTAAAAGGTTTATACGACATGTGTTTTATACTCTGAAAAGTAATACTTATTGCGTTTATATTACTTTCTAAAGTTAAAAATCCGCTGCAAAGGTACAATTATTTTTTGAAATATGCAAGAAAAATGTGCGAGTTTGAGCCAAAATTGGTTGTTTTTGTGCAACTTTGGCTGAAACTGATATACGAGTTTGAGCCAAAAGTGATCAATTTTATACAACTTTGGCTGAAACTGGTGATTTTTTTCGGTAATCCAATATGTCAAAGAACAAATCATTTACCATTTGGTCATGTACGATGTACCATTTGGTTATTTCCATCTTGGGGATAGCGCCCGCGTAGTAACCATGCAGGGTAGTCAGCCCTGCATGGCTTAAGGGCTTAGCGCACTTGGGTGCCTAAGATGTTATAAATCTTTCCGTCACGGAGGATATAAATCACACCGTCGATCATGACCTTGATATTCGGCACTTGGTCGGGTTGGATGTCCTCAATGCCTTCGTGGTCGTTATGGTACATCGCTACGATATACTTGTCTATCGTTACGTCACTGAAATCTTCGCTCCAGCCGAGGAAAGTGTATCCCTCGCGGGCGGGGTCTGCCGGCGCTTCGGCTGCCTGACCGTAATGAACCTGCTGCTCGCTGAGGAGCGTGCCGTCCCAGTCGTAGAAACGGACAGTATAGGTCTCATCGTAGTAGGTCGCAGTGATGGTGAGGTCGGAAACAACCCAAGTGTAGTCCTGACTGTCCCAACCGCGGAAGGTATAACCCTCGCGTACAGGGTCTGCCGGAGGCGTCACCATCATACCCGGACGGGTCGTCGTCTGTTGGAGGATCGTGCCGTCCCAATCGACGAAGGTCACCGTACACTCTGCCGGGGCGTCTGCCGGAGCCAGCCAGCTGGAGATGGAGAATTTCTTCCAATACGTGTCAGCGCGGTAAGCAGCCTCTACGGCAGCGTCATTCACCACATTCAGCGTTGCCACACACTGCGAGCCGTTCTGTATCTTGCTCCAGTTGAACACGTTGGCACCTTTCATCACCGGCGGGTTTAGCGCGTAGCAGTCCACAATCAGATCGCAGTCCCACACGTTGTTATAGAGCGCGTAGTCGCCCAACTCCAACAAGCCGGAGCCTAAGATGATAGCACGCGGTCCGTCCTCTTTCACCCAACCGAAGGGCAGACGATACGGCGTGCCCGCAGGCAGGCTTGACACCTCATTGCCGATACGGATCTCGCCGATGATATACGGAGCGTAAGGCTCTACATAGTCACGGAAGTTGTCAACGAGCGCACCCATCGCATTGATGGTCAGGTTACCGCTCTCATCTACTGTTCCGAAGCCGTTGTTGCCGATAGCAAAATGAATCGGGAAATCAAGTTCGGCATAGTCCTCGTCTTCATAGGTGAACATCTCCTCCCAAACGGGTGCACTCGAGTACGGACCGTCGAAAGCGTCCGGTACTATTACCTTGATAGACGACAGGGTGATTCCGCTGAACGCATTGGCAGCCGCCTCCGGAGGTGTCGGACATTGTACGTAGATCGAGTCAATGGAGGTATTGGCGAACGCTTCGCTGAGGATATCCTTCAGCGAGCCGCCGAGGTTGATCTTATGCAATGCCGTACAGCCTTTGAAGATCTCCGCCGGCATACGTGTACCGCTGTAGGTCATCTCCTTCAATGCTGTACAACCCTGGAAGGCTTGCAGCGCACCGTTCAGTTTGGCGTTGCCAAGCGCAATACGTTTCAGTGCGGTACAGCCGGAGAAAGCTTCCATGCCAACCTCTGCCTCACCACCT
>CADCBP010000041.1 GCA_902799705.1 uncultured Bacteroidales bacterium | reverse complement strand
TTATCCTTGACGCATCTTCATTTTCGGATCCTTCTTGTTGATTACATACAAGTGCCCTTTGCGACGTACGATTTTGCAGTCTGCATTGCGCTTCTTGATAGATGCTCTTACCTTCATTGTAAAAACAGTTTTTCTTTGGAGTCAGGAGTCTGGAGTCAGGAGTCAAGACCAATCAGTCCTTTATCCTTAATCCATATTCCTTCATCCCGATTAATAATTACTTGTAGCGGAAGGAGATTCTTCCTTTGGTGAGGTCATACGGGCTCATCTCCACTTTGACACGGTCGCCGGCAAGGATTTTAATGTAATGCATACGCATCTTGCCGGAGATATGCGCGATGATGAGCGGTCCGTTTTCGAGTTGTACCCGGAACATAGCGTTGGACAATGCCTCGGTAACCGTTCCGTCCACTTCGATGCTGTCTTGTTTTGCCATACTGTTTGTTATTTAGATGATTTTAGATAAATCTGTCTCCCAACACTTGTTGAATATAGTCAAAAGTGGATAAGATATCCGCCTTGCCGTTTCGCACGCACACGGATAGTTCATAGTGTGCAGCGGGTTTGCGGTCGATGGTTCGTGCGGTCCATCCGTCATCTTCGATAAGTACGTTTCGACGTCCGAGAGTTATCATCGGTTCAATCGCCAGCGTCATACCGGATTTGAGGACAATACCGTTCCCGCGTCTGCCATAGTTGCATACTTCGGGATCCTCGTGCATCTCACGTCCGATACCGTGTCCCACGAACTCGCGTACTACGCCGTACCCGGCTTTTTCGCAATGGTTCTGGATAGCGAAGGAGATGTCTCCCAAGCGTTTGCCCGTTACCGCCTGTTCGATGCCCAGATAAAGCGCATCTTTGGTGGTCTTGAGCAGTTTCATCACTTCAGGACTCACCTCTCCCACCGGAAAGGTATAGGCGCTATCGGAGTGCCAGCCGTTGAGTTCAATCGAGGAGTCGATGGAGATGATGTCGCCTTCTTTCAAGACCACCTTGTCGGAAGGGATACCATGTACCACCACTTCGTTGACCGAAGTACAGAGGGTAGCGGGGTAATCCTCATATCCGAGACATGCGGGACGTCCTCCATTATCCATGATGAACTCGTACGCAATCTTATCCAGTCGGGCGGTTGTAACACCCGGCTTGATAGCCTTTGCCACTTCGGCATAGGTCTTACCAAGCAGGATGTTACTTGCCCGCATGAGCTCTACTTCTTCGTCAGTTTTGAGGAAAATCATCTAAACATTTACCATTTGGTCATTTACCATTTGGTCATTTATATTTACCATTTGGCAACTGACGATTATTAGTAGGCCATCGCACCGGAGCGACCTTTGATGCGCATGCCGGACTCAAAGAATCCGTCGTAGTGACGCATGAGGAGGTGACTCTCGATCTGCTGCAGAGTATCCAATATAACACCTACCATGATGAGGAGCGACGTTCCGCCGAAGAACTGCGCGAATCCCATGGTTACCCCGAAGAGGCGCGCGAACGCCGGAAGGATAGCGATGAGGGCGAGCAGGATCGACCCCGGCAGGGTGATGCGACTCATGATGGTATCGATATACTCAGCCGTCTTCTTACCCGGTTTCACACCCGGAATGAATCCGTTGTTCAGTTTCAGGTTCTCCGCCATCTGAACCGGATTAATGATGATTGCGGTGTAGAAATAGGTGAAGGCGATAATCAGCAGTGCGAATACGAAGTTATACCAGAAGCCGTTGTTATCCATAAACGCTTGTACGAAGGCGTTGGACTCGGAAGCCCGGAAACCTACGATAGCAATAGGAATAAACATGATAGCTTGTGCGAAGATGATCGGCATCACGTTCGCAGCATTCACCTTCAACGGGATATACTGACGAACACCGCCATATTGCTTGTTACCCTGGATACGCTTTGCGTATTGCACCGGAATACGGCGTGTACCCTGAACCAGCATGATTGCGAAAGCAAACACGAGGAGGAGGATCACGATTTCAGCCACGAACACCATCAGACCGCCCCCTCCGTTCTCGTTGAGACGGCTGGAGAACTCCTGAATGAATGCACCCGGGAGACGCGCGATGATACCGATCAAGATGATGAAGGAGATACCGTTTCCTACACCTCTATCGGTGATGCGCTCACCCAGCCACATGACGAACATAGAGCCCGCCGTGAGGAGGATAGTGGACGAGATAGTGAACCAGTTGAACCCGATAGCGAGCGGTTGACCTGCCTGCGCCATCTGCACGGAGAGGTTAACGAGGTAACTCGGTCCCTGGAAGAGCAGGATGGCAACGGTCAGATAACGCGTGATCTGGTTCATCTTCTGACGGCCGGACTCACCTTCTTTCTGCATCTTCTGGAAGTAAGGCACTGCGATTGAGAGCAGTTGGATTACGATAGAAGCAGAGATATAAGGCATGATACCGAGCGCGAAGATCGAGGCGTTGGAGAAGGCTCCACCGGAGAACATATCCAACAACGCCATCAGACCACCGGCTGTCTGGCTATGCAGTGCAGTCAATGCTGTGGGGTCGATACCAGGAAGAACGACGAACGAACCGAAACGATAGATGAGCACGAACAAGAGCGTGGTCAGCAGACGTCCGCGGAGATCTTCGATCTTCCAGATATTTTTTAATATTTCAATTAACTTCATAACGGTTAATGTTTTACGATTTATCGATATTTCGATTTTTCGATATTCCGATATTTCGATATATCGACTTATCGACTACTTAACAATTAGATTTTCTCGATGGTGCCACCGGCAGCGAGGATAGCCTCTTCTGCTTTCTTGGAGAAAGCGTTAGCCTGCACAGTCAGTTTGGCTTTAAGTTCACCGTTACCCAGGATCTTAACGAGTTGGGTTTTGGAGATGAAGCCAGCCTCGTGGAGTTCGATCAAGCCGATTTTCTCCAGTTTCTTCGCCTCAGCGAGTGCTTGGAGAGTTGCGAGGTTGATAGCTTTGTACTCTACTCGGTTGACGTTCTTAAAACCGAACTTCGGCAGACGGCGCTGCATAGGCATCTGACCACCTTCGAAACCGATTTTCTTGCTGTAACCGGAACGGGATTTAGCACCCTTGTGACCACGGGTAGAAGTTCCCCCCAGGCCCGAACCTGCGCCACGGCCGACACGCTTAGCGGTCTTTACGGAACCGGCAGCAGGAGTAAGATTATTCAATTCCATGATGATAATTCGTTTTTAGGATTAGTCAATAACTTTAACAAGGTGCTTTACCTTCTCAACCATACCGAGGATGGCGGGAGTAGCTTCGTGCTCTACGACAGCATTCATTTTACGCAGGCCAAGGGCTTGCATGGTCTCCTTCTGCACCTTCGGGCACTTAATCGTACTACGTACTTGTTGAATTTTAATCTTTGCCATAATTGTAGAAGAATTTATTAACCATTAAACACTGTAGAGAGGCTTACGCCACGGTTAGCGGCTACGGTGCGAGCGTCACGCAGTTCAGCGAGCGCTTGGATAGTAGCTTTCACGAGGTTGTGGGGGTTGGACGAACCTTTGGACTTAGCCAAGACGTCGTGAACACCAGCGGACTCCAGAACGGCACGCATAGCACCACCGGCTTTTACTCCGGTACCGTGCGTAGCAGGCTGGATGTAAACGCGTGAACCACCGAACTTAGCGAACTGCTCGTGAGGGATAGTTCCCTTGAGAACAGGTACCTGGATGAGGTTCTTCTTAGCAGCCTCGGTAGCTTTCTGCATAGCAGCAGCAACCTCACCTGCTTTACCCAAACCGTAACCTACAATACCATCTTCATTTCCAACAACTACGATAGCT
>CADCBP010000040.1 GCA_902799705.1 uncultured Bacteroidales bacterium | reverse complement strand
CAAGACCCTCATCCCGCAGGTCATCGAGGAGCTCAAGAAACTCGGCCGTCCGGATATCATGGTCACCGCCGGTGGTGTCATCCCCGCGCAGGACTATGATTTCTTGTACAAAGCCGGCGTTGCCGCCATCTTCGGCCCCGGCACCCCGGTTGCATACTCCGCCAAAGTGGTTATGCAATTATTGATGCAAGAGTAATCGTCTCCTGTTAGACAAAAAAACAAGAGAGGTGTCATTGAGGCACCTCTCTTGTTTATACGTTTTATCAGTCTGAAAATCCCATTACTTGATTATTTCGTACCACTCAAGATACCATTTTCTTTATCTTCATTGTTGAGGCGTTGCCAACCCTCGCGGTGCTTGGTACCGAAGTCCAGATTGAAGTTGAAATTGAGCATCAGTACTTGGCGGTAGTCCTGCATAACGGCGGTATTGGCAGTCGGGGCAAGGGCAGAAAAGTCCTTTATGACGGTTCTGGAGCCGTGCGGAGAGAATGGATTAACCATCATAATACCAAAGCCAAAATGCTCTGAATTATAGTTGATGCCTATATCGTGCGTCAATTCGCCGAGGGTCAGCGTTTCGCCCCATAAGTTATGTTGCGCAGTAACCACATCGGCAAAGAACCGCCATCCCTTCAGCAGATAGAAAATGCCGCCACGCACACCGTAATTGACATGCTCATGGTGGTAGTGAATGCCTTGGCTGACCATGTATTTAACAAACGGCGAAACATTGAACATCAATCTATTATCAAACAGTTTAACCTGCAAACTTGGTGAGATATTCACATTATGATAGCCGCGCTGATTGTCATACGTCCGGATGGCGTAAGCAGAGCCGTCTATGATCTCTTCGTAAGTTTCTTCCATTATGGGTTTGTGGTCGTAACTGTAATTCGCCCAGATATTGATATTGACATGTTTGGACTGCCATGACAATTCCATTTCGTTCGATACGTACATGACGGATTTCAAGTTTGGGTTGCCTCGCCGCATTTGGTACTTGTCAATCAGTTGTGTAATATCGGACAACTGCGACAAAGAGGGTTGGTAGCCGGACACATAACCTTTGTATTTCCAGAACCAGCCTTTTCCAAAATCATAACTCATGGTCAACTGCGGGCGGGCAATCCAAGTGCTTTGTTTCTGTTCGGCTTGGTCAATGAGAGTGTGCATAACTCCGATACCTACCACATACGAGAATTTATCTACGCGGTGACGCATTTCTGCAAACGCGTATGTCTCTCCGGTGGTCATGTTTACGGTCGCTTCGGTGCTGCCTAAATACGTATTCTTCACCCACTGTTGGTTATGCCGTGCACCTGCGGTGAGCATGATATTTTCCCATTCCTTTTCATAGATAGCTTCGCCAATGAGTGACCACTTGTCACCCCTCACGGACGAAAGCACATCGGTCGTATCTGTAGAGACGGAGCCGAATAGCGGTGTTTGCAGAAAACGGCGGTCGCTGTGAGTATTGATATACGTGCCGACCACGTCAAAATACAAGTGCTGCTTGTGCGGTAGGTTGTGCTGATAGTAGATGTCCAGCGAGGGCGACTGACTGCTGCTGTTCTCATGATCGTGTATCTCAAATGAATCCGTCGGCTGAAACAAACGGCTGTCGCGGTCAGATGGTCCGTATGGTGTATATGCCATATTATCACGCAAGCGGATGTTCAGCATATTCTTATCCCCGTTCGTCCAGTTGTAATTCAACGAGACATTTACGGGGTAGGTCTTATAGCGTGTCGGTTCGCCTACTTCGTTGTTCTCTATCTTGCCTGTACTAAAATGGTAAGTCTCATTGTTAGTGCGCGTCCAATAAATATCGTACGGCGCATAAGTAGCGACAGCTTGTAAAGACGATTTGCCAAAATGTACCTTACCCGCTAGATAGTAATTACCGATACCCGGCAGGGTCAATCCGTTTGTTCCTGCAAGCATGAGCGAACCGCCTGTGTCTCGGTGCTTGACAATATAATCAACTACAGCCGCCGCACCGTTGTATCGCACGCCCGGTTGGTCGTGGTACTCAATGCGGATAATATCTTTCGGATTGATGGCTTTTACATCTGCCGTGCTTGCCTCGATACCGTTGATGCGTAACTGCACGCTCTCGTCAGAAAGAGTTTTGACGGAGTTGTCAATCGGGCTAATCACGATACGCGGAATTTGCAAGTTCTGTAGCAGGGAAACGCCATCCGAGGAAGCCTGCATCTGTTCTTTCGACGGAAGAAGGATTTGCCGATCTACTTTCTGAATAATGGCTTGACTTTCCACAACCACTTCGCCCAATTCCGTTGCGCCTTCTTGCATGAGGATGTCGCCGATGTGGGTATCGCCGTTCACAGTAAGAGCCATGCGGATGGTTTCATAACCGATATAGGAAAGTTCCAAGATGTAATCACCATTTCCGGCATCAATGGTGAATTTGCCGCTGTTGTCTGTCGTGGTTCCGGCTATCTGCACCGTGTCCTGCATCAGCAAGACGGTTGCGCCGATGATGGCTGACTTGTCGTTTGCATCTTTGATACGACCGGATATTTTGGCATTGTTCGCCGTTGTGGTCATTGCTACACAGAGCATCGCCGCGAAAAGTATAGTGTGTTTCATTGTTTGTCTGGATTTTATTGGGTAAAGGGCATAGAGCAACCGTTCTACATACTATTGTATGGAGAAACTTTATGCGAAAATACTTTGATAGCCGTAGAACGGTCGCTACAAAGCCTTCTTTATGGAAAAGAGTGATAACCTATTGCATCAGCTTGGCGACTTCTTCTTTTGTGAAATTGCCGACGATGACAATCATCGAACTATCCAGTTTTCCGACAGAGCCGATGATCAGTTCGTGCGGTTTGCGCTTGTTGGAAAAGATGAACACATTATCCCCTTCCTCGGAATGACTAGTCATAAGGATTTCATATTCATCGTTATCAGAAAGCGTACTGATGTCTTTGTCTATCTGTTTCTTGCCCTGTTTGCTGTCCGCGCTGATGATAAGGAGTTTGTCTATATTACTCAACTTCCCTAAGGAATCATCTCCTGTCGCTGTTTTTATGAAAGATGAGCCAAGATTGAACATGGCTTTGTTGATGCAGACAAAACTGATGCTATCCATCGAAGCATACTTGGTAAATATCTTGTTCTGTGCTTGCGTAGACATTGCACATGCAAGGATACAGATTGCAATAATAATCTTTTTCATAACTATATGTTTTTAGAATGTTATATGTTTATTGATTATTTCTTTTGTGTCTTCTACCTGCTCAAAAGCATTGCGAGTAGGGGCTAAGCATTGCTGCGATGCCTTGGTAATCATCGCATTGGCTTTGTGCAGTTCTGCTGCAGCTTCTTCCGGTGTGCTACATGTATCGCGGAATGGGTCGTTTTGCTTCTGGTACGCGATAACTCCGCCACCCAAAGCAATCAGAATAGCCACCGTTGCTGCTACTCGATACCACATCTTCGGAGGTGTTTTCAAACGGAAGATCACACCTTTGCGCTGTTTGTCCTCCGGGATAAGTGGTTGTATCTTCGTTTGCCCGAGGTTGTTTACAAAAGCGGTTATTTCTTCGGCAATGTCAGTCGGCATTTCTTGGTCGGATGTCTGTGCAAGCAATAGGAAGAGTTGCTTGTCCTCTTGCAACTCTTCCGGTACATCCTCACGACGGAAATACGCAGCCAGCAGCCTTTCTTCTTCCGGTGTCGTTTGCCCCTCGTAGAAACGAGCGAGTAACGATTTGATTTGTTCTATGGTCATGTTGTATGTCATAACTTTGCAGTCAGTTCTTTTAATGTTTTTCTTGCTCTCGATAGCAAGGTATAAATGTTTTCG
>CADCBP010000039.1 GCA_902799705.1 uncultured Bacteroidales bacterium | reverse complement strand
AAACATAATTTTACGGCAAGCAACCGTTCTTCATAAGGATGTTTTTTAAGCATAAAATACCCCAAAAGTTTTTTGTTCAACTTTTGGGGTTCATTACATTTTGACGCTTTTTTACTTTTCATTTGTCGGTCTTGTCTCGGTCATCTCTCGGTTGTGAGTCGGTCATCGGGTATATGATTTATATCCACCCTAAAGCATACAATGGGATGTATTGAATGTCACCAATTTTCTGCATTGGGAATTTGGAAATAACCATAAATTCTCCCAATGTAGGATTAGGTTTCTCAAGTACCGCATCCAAAGACGCATGACGCTTATAATCATTGCCGGACTTGACTTCTATAATATTAATCTTATTGTTTTGAGCGACAAGGAAATCCAACTCTTGGCGGCTTTTATGGTCGTAGTAATGCAGTACATAACCTTTCTTTACCAATTCTGCTGCCACAAAGTTTTCAGTCAACGCTCCTTCATTGATGTCAATCTCTCCGTTAAGCACCTGCCATTGAATCGGTTCACGCCACATGGAACATAGCAAACCGGTATCTAATAGGAACACTTTATACAAGTTGCGCTTCTCGTATTGCTCAAAAGGCAAGAGCAAATTATGTGTATTATAGGAGAAATACGCGATGCCCGCATCCATCAGCCATTGCGCTGCATTTTCATATTTCTGCGCAGTAGCCCTTTGTTCGATATCTGCTATAATAAATCTCTTTTTCTCTTTGCTTAACTCGGATGGTATCGCATCGAAAAACAATTTCGCGCGTGCCTTTTCCTGACCCGCATATTTGGATATGTCGTCGCGATAACTATCTACGATACTGCGCTGCACAAGCAGAGTTCTGGAGAAGTCCACATTTTGTAAGTACGTATTTACAACCTCCGGCATTCCTCCTACAATCAGATATTCACGATAGTATTTGCTGAGTTGTTCGTGCATGAAATCATCAATGGGCATTCGGTTGTGCAAAGTATTTTTTATTGTTTCTACCACCTTTTCTGCGACACCCTTTGCCCAAAGAAATTCCTCGAAATCCAAGGGATACATATTCACGCTATATTCAAATCCAACAGGATATGAGCTGACATCTGCATAGTGCAAGCCAAGAAGAGAACCGGATTCGATATAATCAAACCTCCCATCTTCCACCAAGAACTTGATTGCTGTTCTGGCATTGGGACAGGTTTGTATCTCGTCAAAGAAGACGAGCGTTTGATGTTCCACAAAAGGACCAAATCCCATTAAGGATAATTTAGAGATAATCGTTTCGGCATCTAAATTTCCATCAAAGGCTTGTTTGACCATTGGAAGTTTCTCAAAGTTAATTTCCACAAAATGCGCATAATTATTTTTGGCAAATTCCCTAACAGTCGTTGTTTTCCCTACTTGGCGAGCTCCCTTTAATAGAAGTGCTTTCTTTGAAGGCTCATGCAGCCATCTCTCTAAATCGCTTATAATCTTTCTTTTAAGCATGGTTTGTGAACTTTTTGCACGTTAATTTTTAGTAAGATACAAACTTTTTGCATCAAAAAACGCTGCAAATATACAACTTTTTGCGGACATGTGCAAGTATTTACTCAATTTTATTACGATTTTTACTCAAAAGTATCTTTTATATAGCATTCCGGTGTCCGGGGTACAAAAAAAATCTGCACTCGCTGATGCAGATTTAGTGGGTTTAATCCAGTTTGAGGACGGCGAGGAAGGCTTTCTGGGGGACTTCGACGTTGCCGATCTGCTTCATACGTTTCTTTCCGCGTTTCTGCTTCTCGAGCAACTTACGCTTACGGCTCACGTCACCGCCGTAACATTTCGCCAATACATCCTTGCGAACCTGCTTTACGGTTTCGCGTGCAATTATCTTCGCACCGATTGCCGCCTGAATCGCAATATCGAATTGCTGACGCGGCAGGAGCTCTTTGAGCTTCTCGCACATGCGACGTCCGAAATCCACGGCGTTGTCGCGGTGGGTGAGGGTAGAGAGGGCATCGACCTGCTCGCCATTAAGAAGAATATCCAGTTTGACGAGGTTGGACGGACGGAAACCGTTCATGTGCCAATCGAAGGATGCATAGCCCTTGGAGATGGATTTGAGTTTGTCGTAGAAATCAATGACAATCTCGCCGAGCGGCATGTCGAAAAGAAGTTCCATGCGGTTGCCGGAGATATACTCCTGCTTGACGAGTTCACCGCGTTTGCCGAGACAGAGGGTCATAATCGGACCGATATAATCCGCGGTGGTGATGACCGAAGCGCGGATATACGGCTCCTCGATGCGGTCTATCTCCGTGAGATCCGGCATGCCGGCAGGGTTATGCACCTCGACCATGCCGCCGTCTTTGGTATAGACATTATATGATACGTTCGGGACGGTGGTGATGACATCCATGTCGAACTCGCGGTCGAGGCGCTCCTGGATGATCTCCATGTGGAGCAGTCCGAGGAATCCGCATCGGAAACCGAAGCCGAGTGCCATAGACGACTCGGGCTGGAAAGTGAGGGACGCGTCGTTCAGCTGCAGTTTCTCAAGCGAAGCGCGCAGGTCCTCGTAGTCCTCCGACTCAATTGGATAAACACCCGCGAAGACCATCGGTTTGGCTTCCTCAAAACCGGCAATCGCTTTGTCGCACGGTCGTGCTACATGCGTAATCGTATCACCCACTTTGACTTCGGTCGAGGTCTTGATACCGGAGATGATGTAACCCACGTTTCCTGCGGATATCTCCTTTCTCGGAGACATGTCGAGTTTGAGAATACCTATCTCGTCGGCATCGTACTCCTTGCCGGTATTGACAAAGCGCACCTGGTCGCCGGTTCGCATGGTTCCGTTGACCACTTTGAAATAGGCGATGATGCCGCGGAAACTATTGAAAACACTATCGAAAACGAGACATTGCAGCGGAGCGTTCGGGTCGCCTTTCGGAGCCGGAATGCGCTCGATGATGGCGTCCAGAATCTCCGGTACACCTTCTCCGGTTTTGGCAGAGCAGCGGAGGATCTCCTCACGTTTGCAGCCTAACAGATCCACAATCTCGTCCTCTACGCGTTCCGGCATGGCGTTATCCATATCGCATTTGTTGAGCACAGGAATAATCTCGAGGTCGTGCTCAATCGCCATATATAAGTTGCTGATTGTCTGCGCCTGCACGCCTTGCGTAGCGTCCACCACAAGCACCGCACCCTCGCAAGCCGCGATAGAACGCGAGACCTCATAACTGAAGTCCACGTGCCCCGGAGTGTCGATCAGGTTAAGGGTATAACCCTTATAATCCATCTGGATAGCGTGACTCTTGATGGTGATGCCGCGCTCTTTCTCCAGATCCATGTCATCCAACACCTGGTTCTCCATTTGGCGGACATCAACCGTGCCCGTCAACTCCAACATGCGATCCGCCAGGGTACTTTTACCATGGTCAATGTGCGCAATTATACAGAAATTTCGTATCTTATCCATTAAATCCTTTTATGCCTAATTTAAAATCGGGTGCAAATTTACTACAAAATAATCAAATGTACAAATATTTAGACAAAAAAAAATAAATATGCTCGCATAATTTTGTTGTTTGGATAAATAGGTGTCAGTTGCAGGCTACTGCGACTGTAAATTCGGTGGGAACCCGCTTTTGTGGGAGGGCAGAATTTACTACGTATTTTTGTCTTTCAACTTTAGATTATTAACTTTCGACTAAAAATCGTACGATTTTTCTTGCACATATGAAAATATTTTCGTAATTTTGCAGCGCAAAATACAAATTACAAACCATTATGCCAGAAGTTAGTCGTTTTTACGGAATCATCATTAAGATGTTCTTTAAGCCTAAGGAACATGAGCCGGCACATATCCATGCACTCTATGATGAATACATGGGTGTGTTTGATATCATACTTTTGAGATGACAGAAGGAGATCTGCCTAATCGTGCTCAGAAAATGGTGAAAGAATGGCTAAATGAGCATAAAGACGAGTTACAGGAGATGTGGAAGACCCAAAAGATATATAAACTTCCACCATTGAAAGACTAATATGATACCGCGGATTAAGTCATATCAACCGCTTGCGGATTTTCAACTGCTCGTATCTTTTGACGATGGGCGGAAGGTTCGTTATGACGTAGCTGATGACATCAAAACGTTACCGGCTTTCCGTGACCTCCAAACCGAGCATGGTTTGTTTGAGAATGCTCAATTGGATGCAAGTCGTACATGTATCTATTGGAATGACCAGATTGATTTACCAAGCGATGCCATTTACGAATATGGTGTAACTTTGTAAGACATACCGTCACTCACTGACGTTAAACAGGAGGACATAAAAGGCGTTTATTGACGTTGTTTGCGACTCGACAGAATCTTCGCAAGCAAGATGAATGTCCCGTGGGTATGTTATACATGCCACGCCCTGCTATTGGCGGGGTGGGTTTAGCATATCGGGCGTGGAATTCGGTTGTTTTTCTACTTTATTCGGGGATTGCGAAGCCCTTGTCGAGCGTGAAGAATGAACGGACTTCACGCTTTTTGTGTGCATATGCCTCCGAGATTACCTCGACATAGTACCGTCCGATTCTGTCTCGTTAGTGTCTCGCCAGTCTGATTTGGACAATATAGATATAGAAACAAACTAAAAAATATAATAACGGAGAATGCCGAAAATCCGATAAAGAGTAGGCTAAAACTTAACAACTTGAATTTATGGCAAGATTATTTTTTTGTAATCATCCTATTAATGAACCAGGGTACCGGAAAAGAATGTTAGGAAGCATTAATCAGCATCCATGGAACACAACAAAACATAAGAGAAAATTCATCAAACGTGACGGTATCTATTTAGAAAAAGGCATTCAAAAATCTTGTCTTTTGTACTTTTGGGGAGAATATGAACCATATTCACAATCGACATATATTAGCAAAACAAAGCCTAAGGGTGTTCATTATGACATAAAACCGGTAAAAACACTACCTCCTATGCCTATGGACGCCTTAGATACAGACCCGTATGTATATGGATGTTTTCGCAATATATGTTGTGAAATCAAAAGACAAAAGTATCAGCATGGTGACATAATCATATTTGGACATTTTATATCGGACTCTAAATTTGAGTTTGATACTGTTATCGTTGTAAATAAACACGTTCCTTGCGTACAAGTTCCTACAAATGATCAATACAGATTAGCATCTATAGACCCTTTAAGTCCTAATATTCCAGAATATTTTTATGATGGAATTATGTACAATAAAGATACGAAATACTATAGTTTTGTTCCCTGCATCCCTGCATGTAATGCAAATGGAACAGATGCGATTATCACTAACACATTCAAGAAGCCAATACTCGATGTATATACTATGTTCGGAAGGAAGGCGAAGAACAGTTGGTATGGCAAAACATTTGCAAATGAGCCATTGACGACAACAAGTAAGTTGGATAAAACATGGAGAACAATAATTAACGCAGTGATGAACTCCGGCCTCAAAATTGGAATATATGTTGAGAAAATTGATAATGAAAAAATATTTTAAAACAATGAAAACAAAACTTTTTACCCTATTGCTCGCTGTAGCAGCCAGCGTAGGAACGATGTTCGCCTGGGATTACGAACGCGTCCAAATCGGCGATTTGTATTACAATCTCGATGCCACCAACCAAACGGCAGAGGTGACGTCGCAAAATAGTAGTTCTCCATATTGGTCAATTACTATTACTACCGCTATTATCCCTTCCTCAGTGACCTACAATTCTATGACATATAGCGTCACAAGCATTGGAAGAAGTGCTTTCCGTAATTGCACAGGTTTGACCTCTGTGACGATTCCCAATAGCGTTACCAGCATTGAAATTAATGCTTTCTCTAATTGCAGCGGTTTGACCTCTGTGACGATTCCCAATAGCGTCACCAGCATTGGAAATACTGCTTTCTCTAATTGCAGCGGTTTGACCTCTGTAACGATTCCCAATAGCGTCACAAGCATTGGAATTTATGTTTTCGATAATTGCACCGGTTTGACCTCTATAGAGATTCCCAATAGCGTCACAAGCATTGGAGGTGGTGCTTTCTATGGTTGCAGCGGTTTGACCTCTCTCAAACTTTCTGCCTCGCTAGAACCTATGAATCCGTTTATTGCAGGGTTTTACGAATACTATCCTACACGCTCTTGTGCCGGAGTCGGACTGGATTTATTGTCCGAGACATTTGCAGCATGTGGCTGTTAATAATGGCGAACTGACGGAAAGTGCCCTCAACGCAATAAATCAGTCTTACAAGACTCTCCAGACTTTGGATGTGTCCAACGTAACCAACACGGAGTTTGCGGACGAGGCATTCAAAGGTTATTACAACCTTACGGAACTGAAGTTGCCTGCAGACCTGCAAAAAGTAAGTTATATGATGGTAGCCGGTTGTAAAAACCTGCAATCCATCGACATCCCTGCATCGGTGGAAGAAATAGAGCAGTCTGCTTTTGAGGACTGTCGTAGTATCAAAACTATCACTTTCGGTGGCGCACCTGCCGGCGCACCGGGACGATTCAATGCGCCCGCAGCCTCTACCAGCCAGCTCCGTCGTATCGGTAACTGGGCATTCTATAACGCGCATGAACTACAAAACCTCGAAATTCCCGAAGGCGTAACCGAAATAGGTGATGGTGCCTTCTATGGCTGTACCTACTTGGAAGAGATGGTTCTGCCTTCTTCTGTTCAAGAAATTGGTGACAACACATTTGCGCTTTGCTCCAAATTGAAGAAGATCACCGTCAACTCCCTTACGCCTCCGACCATTCAGGCTAAAACTTTCTATGATGTAAAGCGCCAGATTCCTGTTTACGTACCGGATGAGAGTGTGGACGAATATGAAGGAGATACTTATTGGCAAGAGTTCAATATCCAAGGGATTTCTAACATGCCGCAAGGCCTTGATGAAATATCCTCTTCCCTTCAGGGAGGAGACAGAGGTAGGCTTATCCTCCATAACGGTCAGATCTTCATCCTCCGTGGGGAGAAGATATATACCGTAACAGGACAGGAGGTGAAATAAACTGACCGCTGATTACTGATTACTAAAAAAATCCACATTTATTTGCAAGTGTGGATTTTTTTTCGTATCTTTGCACTCGTAAATGCC
>CADCBP010000038.1 GCA_902799705.1 uncultured Bacteroidales bacterium | reverse complement strand
CTGTTAGTAGAACTAATACGCCGAATTCCTGTTATCAGATGGTGCGTACTGGGAGAGAAAACAAAACAAATCAAGAATTGAAAAATAACTATGAATAGATCGGATTTTCCCATATTACAAGAGACCGTTCACGGACGACCGTTAGTCTATCTCGATAATGCGGCGACGAGTCAGAAACCGCAACAGGTGTTAGATGCTATCGTAGAGGCATACAGCAGGTGGAACAGCAATATCCACCGCGGGGTGCATCATCTAAGCCAGGTGGCGACGATGCATCATGAACAAGCACGCAAAGTGGTGGCTGAGTTCATTCATGCCCGTGAGCCGGAAGAGATCGTGTTCACCAAAGGTACGACGGATGGTATCAATGCGCTGGCTTTCTCTTTTGGGGAAGCGTGCATTGATGAGGGCGATGAAGTCATTGTAAGCGGGTTGGAGCATCACTCGAATATTGTTCCGTGGCAGATGGTATGCGCGCGCAAGAAAGCGGTGTTGAAGCATATTCCGCTACGCGAGGATCTGACGTTGGACCTCGAGGCGTTCAAGGGCATGCTGAATGCGCGCACGAAGATAGTGAGCGTGGCGCATGTGAGCAATGTGTTGGGTACTATTCAGCCGGTTGAAGAGATCATCCGTCTGGCACACGAAAAGAATATTCCGGTGTGTATCGACGGTGCACAAAGCGTGCCGCATATGAAGGTGGATGTGCAGGATTTGGATTGCGATTTTCTGGCATTTTCAGGCCATAAGATGTACGGTCCGACGGGTATCGGTGTGTTATACGGGAAGCGCGAATGGTTAGACCAACTGCCGCCGCACGAAGGTGGCGGAGAGATGATCAACCACGTACGATGGGAAGGCACTACTTATAATGAGTTGCCGTATAAGTTCGAAGCGGGCACCCCGAATTTCGTAGGCAGTTACGGTTTGCAGAAAGCGATAGAGTACATGCAATCCGTGGGATTGGAGACTATCGAGACGCATGAACGGGAGTTGTCGGAGTACGGCGAAAGAAGGTTAGTGGAGTTAGAAGGTGTGAAGGTGTATGCCGCAGGTCAGCCAAAAGCGGGAGTGATCAGTTTCAATGTCTATAACGGCGGAGGGTTTATTCACCCGTTCGATATAGGCACCTTGCTGGACCAGCAAGGAGTGGCGGTGCGTACGGGCCATCATTGTGCGGAGCCGTTGATAGACGAGTTAGGCGTACCGGGAACAGTACGCGTCTCATTGGGTCTCTATAATGAGAAAAAGGACATTGATCTTTTCGTATCGTCGTTGAAGAAAGCGATAGCGATGTTAAGTTAGCAACACTATGCCGGAGATCGTATTACATTATATCTGGGAGCATTGCCTTTGGGCGGATTTTGAGCAATATACCACCGACGGAAAGAAAGTGGAGATTCTCTCAGTGGGCGAACATAACAGGGATGCGGGACCAGATTACAGCCACGCGCGGATTCGCATCGACGGCAAAGAATGGGTCGGAAACATCGAGATACATGTCTGCTCAAGCGACTGGATGAAACACCGCCATCACCTCGACAGCGCATATAATAATATCATCCTTCATGTCGTTCGTACCGCGGACAAACCCGTTTATAATTCCCGCGGCGAACTGATCCCGCAATGCGAACTCAATTACCCGGGCGACAAAGATTACTTGGGTGCACTTTTTGAGTCAGCGCAACGGATGGATAGTGCGATGAGCAGAATAGGGTGCGCAGAACAACTGATTCGAGACCCGAAACTGCTTACCGAAGGATGGCGCCAAAACCTCCTGCGCAAGAGAATGGAATGCAAGCGCGCCTCAATCATGCGCCTTTTGGAGATCACCAAGGGCAGTTGGGAACATGCACTCTACATCTCCATGGCACGCAATTTCGGTTTTCACACCAACAGTGTCCCTTTCGAGGAATTAGCCATCAATACACCGCTTTCATACCTTCAGAAGCACAAAAACAATCTCTTCCAGTTAACGGCACTCCTTATGGGACAAGCGGGATTGATTGCGCCGGAAGAGAAAGAACTGCAGAAAGAGTATGATTTTCTGCGCAGCAAATTCAGTTTGGTGCCTATGGATGCCTCTGTTTGGAAACATGCCCGGATGCGTCCGCAGAACAGCCCGGAACTCCGTATCCGACAGTTTGCACAACTCATCTATCAATCAGAAAGTCTGCTGAGTAAGATTTTGGATACGGACGCCCTGAAGGAGTTGGAACAACTCTTTGAGATTACATCCGAAAGTCCGGCTTGCTCCGGTTCAAAGCCGTTAGGCAAATCGAGCATTGATATCTTATTGATTAACACAGTTATACCTTATAAATACGCATATGCGCTCTACAAAAACAACGCCGCAAAAGCAGAAACAGCGATGTCGTTGTTAGAGAAAATAGCACCGGAGAATAACACTATTGTACGACAATGGCGTGTATTAGGTCAAGCTATTAGCAACGCAGCAGATACCCAAGCACTGCTGCATCTATACCAGAACTACTGCCAACACCACGAGTGCATCAACTGCGAAGTCGGCTATAAAATCTTCCAAGATAAGCAACTGAAACTGTTTTAAAGTTGTCAAAAAAGTCGCTTTTCAAACAGGAAAATCCGTAAGTTATTGATAATAATGATTTTACGTTTTGTCCTTTTCAAAGGTGTTTTCTTGCGTATGTACTGAAAAAGCAGTACTTTTGCATCGTCAAATGAAAAATGCGATGAAAGCAACTTGTAAAATTATATTGTTCCTTTTATTCCTCGCCCCTCTATATGGGCGCGCGGGTGACGCGCGTTCCTATTATGAGGAAGGTAAAGCCCTGCGCGAGAAAGGGGAACAGGTATCGGCTATGCGGGCTTTCATCCGTGCCATACATTGCGAAACCGAGAACGAAGCTTTACTCGGACGCATCTATTCGAATATGGCGAATATGTGCCGTCAGGCGGATGACCATGAGACGGCTTTTGAGGTGTACAAGCTAAGTGCGGAACATTTTGCGAAATCATACGACTCTCTCACATACGCGTACGCATTAAATAATATGGCGTGGGAGCAAGCGGTGATGGGTCATAAACCACAGGCGCTGGCGCTGGTCGATTCGGCTATAAGGTGTTATCCGCATTTCCCGCTGACTGAAAAAGTCATCGAGACTAAAGCCGCAGCTTGTTTCTTTAAGCAAGAATACGACTCTGTGTTGCATTATACAGTCCCTTCGCAAAGTTCGGACTACCTTTTGATGCTTCGTGCGCAGGCTTTCTCGTTTTTGCAGATGGATGACTCGGCTACTTTCTATGCCAAGCTACTGTTGCCGCGAATGACCAATCCATTCTATCTGGATGATCTCTATTATATCCTCACGCATAACGACGCTGCGGCCGATAAAGAGACATTGCTTCGCCTGGCATCCAATCGCGCGGATGTACAAAAGCAAATCAAGGAACGGCATGGACAGTTGGCGCTCGCCGTAAACCTTCTTCAGCAGGAACTGAACCCCGAAAAACAAAGATATACAATTTGGTTTATCTTGCTGATTGTATGTGGTTTAGCACTATTGAGTTGGCTCATTTTCATCGCCTGGCAGCAACATAAACTGCGTGCCGAAAAGGCGAAGTTTGAGCAAACACGCATCCAAGAACTGAACGCAAACAAACAGCTTTTACTGGAAAGTGAAGATATTCGGCAAGAACTGGCATGGAACGATTATGAGGCGCTACGCCGGGAGATTAACAAATGCTTTTTTAACTTGGCTACCAAGTTGCAGGATATGGACCTGAACGAACAAGATATTCGCATGTGTATCTTGGTTCTCATCGGTTTGAGCCATAAAGAGATAGCCGAAATGCTCAACTGTTCCCCAAAGAGTATCGGCAAACTCAAAGACGTAACGGCTCGCAAACTCGGCGTCTCAGGAGGACAATTACAAACAAAACTCGAAAAATTTACACTACTATGAAAAGGAATATTTTAACGCTTGTGCTTGCGATAGCAAGCAGCGTGTGGATGACCAACGAGGCAAGCAACTGGTGTATGCCGTCTGTCCGCACCTTAACCAATCCGTGGATTGAAGTAAACGGAACATTCCAAGCAGAAGGTTTTCCATGCGAGCCGGACGAAGAATGTCCGCCCTGTCTGACGATTGTTTTAGTCACAAGCAACAAGACGTATTATCTTGTAACGGATGACGGACAACTGATTGAGCAGTTGGATACGATTCCTTTAGGCACAAAGGCAACCGTTTCCGGCATTCCTTTCGAGCATGGCAGTTATGACTACATCCAAGTGAGCCATATTGAGACAGACCGGACATCACAACTTCCTTCCATCTGCGACGAGTGGAATGTATGGTATGAGAGTTTTGAAAGTTATGGACCTGTCAATTTTAATCAAGTAGTGAAGTACCAATTGACGACCGATACGCTCATCAACGGGCAACAGTATGTCAAATTGACCTCAGATAAGGACTCTCCGTACCTGGGCGCTATGCGGGAAGGCAACAACCGGGATATCTAT
>CADCBP010000037.1 GCA_902799705.1 uncultured Bacteroidales bacterium | reverse complement strand
GAAATCGTTGCAGGGAAAAGGGTGTACAGTTTGGGCAAGAAACAGTGTCCACAACTTCCACAACCTGAATTTATGCGGGAAGAAGTAAAGTATGATTGTAGAAATAACCGGTTTATTGTGGAGGAATTGTGTAAATGAATAGGAGTTGTGGAAAAATGTGGAAGAAATGTGGAGCGATTTACACAACACAAACCCAGAAAAATCAAGGTTGTAGCAATTGTTTCTATTGTAGAAAGAAAAATATATATAATAGTGCGAAGAGTGGCAAAAAAGAAAGACGCACCGCGCTTCACAGCGCAGTACGTCCGGGATGATAATAAATTGAAGAAAAGTTAAGGTTTAGGCGGGGTACGGCTAATCCTTTACTTGGATCAACCGTGAGAGATGCCAGAGCACATCATGGGCCTCTTCAACGGCAATGTTCTGGGCGTGACAGGATGCGGAGACCGTCATGCCGGGCACGGATGCGTCGGTTATGATTACATGAAACTCGCTAATCAATCCGGTGTGTTCCGGGGTAGCTACTTTGACGATTTGCAGTTGCTCAGACTGCGGGATAGCATTTTGTTCTTCGTTCATAATTGCAATGATTTAATTGTTATTATAATAGGGTACGTGTGTACGGCTATTCGAGGGTTATACCGTAGCGCTTGCAGATTTCGAGGTAATCGAAAACAAGCACCTGGTCGGTAAACGACTTCTTGCGATTGGTTCGCTGACCTTTCTCATCTTCCTCATACTGTACGATGCCATCTTTGATGTCATCAAACCGGACAGAGTGCTTATGACCAATCAGCTCGGGACTATGCTCCAGATAGTAATCGAGCGAAGCCTTGGGAAGCACCTTCTGACCCGTTTTCTTGGCGTGCTCCAGATAGAGTTCAAAGATAGTTTTAACTCGTATCTGAAGGATAGTCTTGGCTTGCTGATAGACCATCTTGCTCTCGTCGGTTGTCAGTTCCTGCACCGAATCGATGCGGTAATGACAACGCTCGTATATCTTACCCTGCGAAGCCAAGAAGTTAACGATATTCCACCAAACTCCGACATCCTGGTTCGTTTTACATTTCTCGCTCTGTATCTTGATACCTTTGATGGCGATGGTTTTAAGATCTTCATAGGTAAAGGGCAGTTCGAGTTGGTTACGAAGAGTCTGGAAGGCAGCCAATGGCACTACCCAGTTCTTGAGAATACGTATCTCGACCGGCTCGCCTTTGAGGGCAGTTTGTATATCTTCCAGCGTGGAGATATAAGCCGTATGGAAGTTCTGCTCGAAATAGGATCGGTTGTTGAGTATCTGCAGTGTAAGATGCGAACATCCGAGCTTACGGACTTCCGTCATGCGCTCAAAGCGGGCTGTCTGCTCCGAGGTAGGCGTATGCAGATCGAAACTCAAGAACACGAAACGGGTAAAGAGCGCGATATCCGATACCGCCATCTCCTGACCGGAAATGATGACGCCGGTATCAACCTTGGTTATCTCGCGCTTCTTATCCTTATCCATATTCATACGGTTTCGTCCGGTGCCATCCCACAAGCCTTTCAGGAACTCGCGTTTAGTTATATCTATACTGTCCTTGTACTCGTCGAGATGAACAAGCGCGTTGGAGGTCTGTGCAACGGCATCCGACAGCGCCGCCACGGTAGAGTTCTCTATATTCGGCGGGTTGTTCTCGATGATGAAGAACGACATCAGACTGTGACCTAACTCGGACTTTCCGGAGTGTGGTGGACCGAACAAATTAAGTAGTGGGAACCACTTCGTATAATCTACGATTATATCACGGAACAAGGAGGCGAGAAGATAACACAAACCAATCTTCGCATTATCCCCGAAAACCTCTACAAGCATGGAAGAAAAACCTTTGAGGGTGACGCTGCCGTACGCCTTGTGAACGAAGCTGCGTTCAAACTCATAGAACTTGGTATCTTTGTAGAGTTTGGAGAATGCCGGAAGATAGTAGTTGGATTCGATAGGCTCCTGATCCGGATTACTGTTGGGGTGTTGGATGGCAACAATGCCGAACTCATTCACCGCTAACCATTGGCCATTATAATATATACCATTGCCAAAGGCGAAGAAGCCGTCGCGTTGCCAACCGAGTTGGGTGATGAGTTCAGCAGATTTGGTAGCCTTGTAGAGGTACTGCTTCAGCTTCTGTAGTTGTTCCTCTTTGGCTAACCATATATAGTTGCCCAGCGATTCCACCTTTTGTCGAAAGCGGGCGAGGGAAATAAGATCTTCCTGCCGAAGTTCGACTGTTTCCTGATGACCGTCTTTGTTTGTCATCTCATAGAGACGAATCGCTGACTGCGTGTCCTTGATATGATAGAGCGGCTTCATGGTAAAGTTAGACCATATATAACGCCCTCCCTGTTGGTTGAGCGAATAGTAGCTATGGAACTCGATACCGAAGCCGAGTTCTTTGAGCAGATCCAGTTCCTTGGACAGGTTCTGCTTCATTTGTTCCTCCGCACGTCTGACACGTGCTTCCTTAATAGCACTTTGCCAGACCAACTTGGGAGGGTGTATCTTATTGAGTTGATCGATATAGTGGTTTAACTCGAAGCCTTCCTCCAGATAGGAAAGGATATCAGAGATGATAGCCACTGAATTAAGGGCTTTATCCTCATTGGCTTTATCGTTATTCTTGCTCTCCGGCGGGAATAACTTACGTGCATACCAGAGGATGAAATCCTCCTCCTGCACCTGGTCGAACATTGACTTGGTTTTGAAGAAACTGTCGGCATCCCGTTTATCGCCTTTGTCGCCTGTGCCAATCTCCTTGATAAAGACCTTGAACTTAATCTGAAAAGCCTTAGTTCCGGCTTTGATGACCTTGTTAATGCCGACACCGAATTGCTCTCCGGCTTTGGGTGGGTCGGAATCCGGAATGAAGCATAGCGTATCACAGCGCTTCCGGAGAAGGGCTAACTGGTGATCGGTCCAATCCGAGCCAAGACAAGCGACAGCGTTCTTGAAGCCGAGGATGTGCAGCCGGAGCGCGTCGGGAGCACCCTCGACACAGTAACACCGGCCTTGGGATGCAGCGGCAATCCAAGCCTGATCGATACCGAAAAGCGTATTCTCTTTGGAATAGACTTCGCTGTTGGTGGAGTTGATGTACTTTGGCGGGGTGTTGCCCTTCTTCGTGGTTTTGTCGGTTACTCCAGGAATAACGCGGGAAGTGTAGCCGATGACGTGCTTGGAACGGTCACGTATCGGAATCATGATCCGGCCACGGAAGAAATCGTAGATTCGTCCGTCTTCGCTCTGGGCGAGCAGATGGAGTTCCTTGAGTATTTCTATAGACAAACTATGCGACTTCGCATATTCGTATAGCGAAGGGCCGTTTGAGGAATAGGCGTAGCCAATGCCCTCATTCGCAACAAAATCATCGCTCCATCTATCCTTCGCATACTGATATGCGGCAACTGCCTCTTTATCGGCATTGCGGATGTTCTCTTCGTAGAATTTCTGAACGATTTCATACTGGTTCTGGACGGATTCTCTATATAAGCGCTTGCGGCGCTGCTCATCTGTTTCCTCGACGGCTTGATCATGGAGCGTGACATGATACTTATTCGCAAGGTATTGGATAGCCTCCATGAAGGACATGCCTTCCTTTTCCTTTAGGAACGAGACAACACCGCCACCTTTACCGCATCCGAAGCACTTGTAGATGTTCCGGGCGGGGTAGATATGAAAGGAAGGTGTTTTCTCTTGGTGGAAAGGACAGTTGCACATGTAGCCGGAGCCGGACTTCTTGAGCGTAAGAAAGTCAGAGGCTACCTCGGCCATGTCCACGCGGGAGAGGACTTCTTCTATTTCGTGCTGAGGAATCATTGGAACATAGAACGGCTACCGGGTACACCGTATATCTTTATAGGAAACGCACCCCCGCATATACGCGCGCTCGCGAGACGATCTGCGAGCTTGCGTAGCTGATTGGGTTCAAGGCTATACATGGCGCTGATCTTCTGATTTACGATAGAGAATGAGACAGTGAGAGGAGTCTGCTCCGGATAGCCTTCTTCCGTACCGATACGATGATCGGTAATGAAAGCCAATAACTCAGACATGGGCACATAGCCTTCTTTCTGAAAGGCGTCCCTACAATCGAAGTTTATCTGCACCAGATTATCCCATCCTATAGATTGGAGGTGCATATTAAGCCGCGGAATTGCTTCCGCGAAAATAAATGTAGGTGTTTCCATGGCAATCAGTCCTCAAAGACATCGTAAATCTTACAGCGCGTTTTCTTGATGTAACAATGACCCTCGGCGTTCCATGAAGCGAACTGCTTGGTACGTGAGGTTAAGATAACACCATCGGGAAGAGTAGAACTAAAATCCATTGCTACTTGCCCAACCATGCGCTGTACAAACAGCGGTTGACCGTGTTTGAAGAAGACTCCGGTAAACTCAACGTCCTCACCAAACCGCTTAATTTGCTTCGACCACTCGACAAAATGACGGAGATTGACATTTTTTTTACTCATAAACACTTATTTTTACTAAAAAAAATCAAAAAAATCACTTTTTTCTTGCACATATCAAAAAAAAGTAGTAATTTTGCGGCTGCAAAGGTACAATAAAAAATTGATATGTACAAATAATTACGCATAATTTTGCAAAAAATGTGTAATTTTAATTGCGAAAATGCAATTTTGTACGCGAAAGTACCTTGTAAATGATAATAAATTGAAAAAAGTATAGGCTATGTACAACGGAAAAGTTGTCAAAGCGTTGCTCGCAGCCAAGGGCTTAAAGGGCACGCAATTGAGTAATTACCTCTTTGGCGATCCACGCCGCTCATTGACCCCTCTATGTAACGAGGGAGTGAATCCCGGAGTAAACGTATTAGAGAAGATGGCGCAGTTCTTGGAAGTGTCCGCTGACGCATTCTTCACTCCCACGGAAGAGCTTCCGGACATCAATGAGCTGCTGACCAAACAAGCGGCACCGTCACCGGAGAAATTGGAGCAACTGGATAATGTAGATGAACTGCTCCGATTGAAGGACGAACAGATCCATCTTTTGGAGGATAGAATTAAGGCGCTCAAAAGCCTTAACGATACCTACCGGAGAGAGAAAGAATTGACCGCTAAACTATATGGTTTTGAAGCCGGAGGATCATTCGAGACGATCAACTAAACATTAATTGTTATGAAAAAACTAATCATCCTGGCATTGGCTGCGACGATGTTCGCGTCATGCGGAAAGAAGGCAGAAGAAGATGGTTTCGCTTGGAACAAAGC
>CADCBP010000036.1 GCA_902799705.1 uncultured Bacteroidales bacterium | reverse complement strand
CAGGTGTCGCGACATGCTGCGTAATGCTCTGATAATGTGTAGTTTACATGATTTAAATTTTAATAAAGTCTAGGATGCCTCCGAAGCGCCTCTGAAGTTCCCCTGAGATACCTCTTATTTAGGGTTTAGGGTTTCAAATTTAGGATTTAGGGTTTAGGGTTTCAAATTTAGGATTTAGGGTTTAGGGGGAAGCGCCAAGTGATCCCGAAAATCGAGTGCAAAGATACAACAAATTTTTGATATATGCAAATTTCGAGGTGCGAAAAATGAAGTATTATTAGTGGTGGCGCGAAAATATAAGTGCATAAAACTATTTTCAGTACTTAAATCTACACGTCAAAAAAAAAGTTGCTCTTTCCCTTGCGTATATCATTTTTTTTTCGTACTTTTGTGCCCGATTTTGGATAATACGGCTTTATGATGAAGCAAGAGGATATACAAACAATCTTTTTTCTGGGCATAGGGGGCATCGGAATGAGTGCGTTAGCGCGGTATTTTCACAGCCGCGGGTATCGTGTATGCGGGTATGACCGTACGCCTTCCGCTTTGACGAAAGAGTTGGAGCAGGAAGGAATGCAGATCGTCTTCGGAGACGATCATTTGAAGATGGAGGATTGTGGGATTGATATAGGCGATCCCGGACATACTCTGGTAGTGCGTACGCCGGCTGTGCCGGAGGAGAATGCCATTTTCACGTATCTGCGTGAGAAGGGATATGAGATTCTCAAGCGTGCGGAGGTTTTGGGGCTGGTGACTCGGCAGATGAAGGCGCTTTGCGTTGCCGGCACGCACGGAAAGACCACCACCAGTACGATGATTGCTCATCTCTTGCAACCGGTGAATGCGTTCCTCGGCGGCATCAGTATGAATTATCACACGAACCTGCTGCTGGACAAAAACAGCGAGTACGTGGTGGTGGAGGCGGATGAATACGACCGCTCGTTCCATCACCTGCGGCCCTATATATCCGTAGTGACGGCAGTGGACGCGGACCATCTGGATATCTACGGCACCGAAGAGGCGTATCGCGAAGCGTTTGCGCACTACACAAGTCTGATCACCGGCGCACTTGTCATGAAACACGGCATTGCATTGCAGCCGAGGTTGCAAGAAGGTGTGAGGAGCTTTACTTACTCCGCGAATACGCCCTGTGATTTCTATGCAGACAATATTCGCGTGACGAATGGAGAGATCCGTTTCGACTTCCATGCTTTGGGCGAGACGGTCGCAGACATACAGCTCGGCGTGCCGGTGTGGGTGAATATAGAGAATGCGGTAGCAGCACTGGCGGTTGCGTGGATTGTAGAGAGTCAAGAGTCAAAAGTCAAGAGCCAGGAACTGAAAGCGCGGGTTGCATCGTTCAAGGGTGTTTGGAGGCGGTTTAATATTCATGTCAACACACCGAAAGTGGCGTATATAGATGACTATGCCCACCATCCGCAAGAGATAGCAACAGCCATCGACTCGATCCGCAAACTCTATCCCGATCGCAAGCTGATAGGAGTTTTCCAGCCGCATTTATATACCCGTACACGGGATTTCGCAGAAGGTTTCAAGCGTGTGCTTGGAACTCTGGACGAGTGCCTCTTGCTGCCGATTTATCCTGCGCGGGAAGAACCGATACCCGGTGTTACGAGTGAGATGTTAGGCGGGCAGGTAGTGCAGAAAAAGGACCTTGTGGCGGAACTGCAACGCCGCGTGGCGCAGAGCAACGGACCCGTGGTTGTTTTGACGGTAGGCGCAGGAGATATAGACCGACTCGTGCCACAGGTGGCAGAGGGGCTAACAGCTAATAACCGAGAGTGAACAGGACTGCGAAAATCATATTACAGAGTGTAGGCGTGGTGGTCATGGCAGGACTGCTGGTAGTTGCTGTGGTGAGTGGCTACAAGACGCATCCTGCAGAGAGCGAATGTCATTCGTTGCGGTACATTATCGAGGACCGTGAAGAGAGGGCATATATCACGGAAGTGGAGTTGACACAGTTACTTCGTGCCAATGACCTCTATCCCGTGGACCGCGTGATAGCACCGGAAACGCTGAACCGCATTGAGAATACGATCGCGCGTCACCCCATGGTACGCACGGCGCAATGCTACATCACTCCTCGCGGCGAGATGCGCATCCGGATTACGCAACGTGTTCCTTTGCTGCGCGTGCAAACACCGGTAGAAGTGTATTATATCGACACCGATCGTCGCGTGATGCCTTCTCGGGAGTCTATCAAAGATCGTGTGCCGGTGGTGTCCGGAAATGTGGGACTGACTATGGCTTCACATTCTTTGGCGGACTTCGCGTCGTGGCTGCAAGAAGATAACTACTGGCGCGCACGCATTCATCACTTGCACGTACAGAATCCGCAGATGGTGTATATCTATTTGCACCTGAACAATGACTCGGAAGTTGTCACTTTTCACCGCGTAGTATTAGGTTCGATGCGCGGCTACGAGCAGAAATTGAATAAACTGCGTGTGTTTCTGGAGTACGGCTCCGAGGCCACGAAAGACAAACAATACAGCGAAATAGACCTGCGCTTCAAAGGGCAGGTGATTGGGAGGAATTAAATAATGGCAAGAAAACAGACACAAAAAGCAGACTCACTTCCGTTGGTGGCTATCGACTTGGGTAGCGACAGTGTGCGTGCCATGGCTGCTCGCCGCCTGTCGGCGGATTTCTTCCAGATATTAGGAGTGGAGGAGCGTCCGCAGAAGATGGGAAATATATGCGTGGAGCAGGGCGTAGTGACGCAGTCCAGTAATGCCGGTTACGTTATTGCCGAGGTGCTCAAACTGCTGGCCAATCGTATCGGTGTGGACGAACTGCCCACTGCCTTTCTGGCCATAGGCGGCTACTCGATGCAGATCGTAGCGGTTCATTCGCGCCGTGACCAGGCGCGCCGCAAGGAGATCAGCCAGACACTGCTGGATGAGATGGAGCGTGAGTGCAAAGAGAAGATCGAAGTACGCAATCCTGACGTTGCGGTGCTTGGCCTCGTACCGAGTTATTTCAAACTTGACGGCATCGAGCAGGACGATATACCGTCACCGGAGCAACGCGCGGCGCTGGTAGAAGCCTATTATATCGCTTTCTGCGGCCGCAAAGCGATTGATACGCAACTGCAGAAAGCGTTCTCGCAGGCAGGTCGCAGTATAGAGCAGTCATTCGTGCGACCGGAAGCACTGCTTTCCGCGTTTGCAACCTGCGACGGAAACCAAGTGCTGACGGATGGTTGTGCCGTGCTGGATTTCGGCGCGCAGACGACAACACTCACGGTTTACAAGGGCGGGCAGTACTTGCTCAATAAAGTGGTGCCGAAAGGAGGCTATCATATTACGCGTATGCTCGAACAGCAGGGACTGAGTTTCAATACCGCCGAGGTGCTGAAGAAGAAATTCGGTTGCGCCGCACCGCAATTCGTGGAGAAGAATGTGAGACTGCGTGTACCCGCAGTGCCCGAGATAGGCGGAGACATCGTCATCTCATCGGAAGAACTGGCGAGTGCCATAGAGATCAAACTGCAGGAAATCGTGGCGCCGCTTCTGGACGAACTGAAGAAAGTGGAGAGTCGTATCAAGACAATATATATCACCGGCGGGGCGAGTATGTTACAGGGACTCGACGCGTATCTGCAACAAAAAACTCCCGTGCATGTGTGCTACGGGGCGCATAACTACCTGTTGCACCGCGATACAGAAGAGAAATACCTCTCACCGCAATATACTTCGCTGGTAGGAACAATCCTGCTCGGACAGGACTACCGCGACAACCATAAAGACCAACTGGTCAAGAAAGCAGGATTCTTTGACCGTGTCAAGGAATCGACGTTGGATATGTTTATTGAAAGTGAATAATAATATGGAAGACAATTTCACACTTCCTTTGGAAGGATTGACAGAAGACAGTATTATCAAGGTGATCGGAGTAGGCGGCGGCGGTTGCAATGCCGTGAACTACATGTTCCGTCAGGGACTGAGCGACGTCTCGTTTCTGGTGTGTAACACCGACCGCCAGGTGCTCATCAAGTCATCGGTGCCCAGTAAACTGCAGTTGGGACCGGGTTTGGGTGCCGGAGGCGACCCCGAGACCGCGCGTCAGTACGCAGAAGAGAGCCGGGATCATATCCGTGATGCGCTGAACGACGGTACGCAGATGCTGTTCATCACCGCCGGAATGGGTGGCGGAACCGGTACAGGGGCTTCGTCTATTGTCGCCGAAGTGGCGCAGGAGATGGGGATTCTGACGGTAGGTATCGTCACGATTCCGTTTGCCTTCGAAGGCAAGAAGAAGATAGAGAAAGCCATGACAGGTGTGGCACGTCTCGCCAAACATGTGGATGCCCTGCTCATTATCAATAATGAGAAACTCAAACAGATCTATCCGGAACTCAACTTGCTCAATGCCTTCAGCAAGTCAGATGACGTGGTGGCGAACGCAGCGCGCGCGATCGCGGAGATCATCACCGTTCCGGGATATATCAACACCGACTTCGCTGATGTGCGCAATACGCTCCGCAAGGGTGGTGTGGCAATTATGAATATCGGTCATGCGTCCGGCGAGAAACGTATCACCAATGCCATCAACGACGCGTTGAATTCTCCGCTCGTCAACACCAATGACGTTCACGGCGCAGAGCGCATCCTGTTGCAGTTCTACTGCTCTACGGAACACGCGATTGTGATGGAGGAGATTGACCAGATCAATGATTTCGTGCAGGAAGTAGGAGACGATATCGAGGTACAATGGGGCGCATCCATTGACGAGAGTCTGGGAGATGAAGTGCGCGTGACGGTTATCGCCACGGGATATAAAGTGGATGGGCTGCCTTCGGAAGAAGAGGAAGAAGGCAAAAAGACCATTTCTGAGGCTATCGAGGCGAATTATCCGCCACAACAACCCAAACCTATGGAGGACGAAAATCCGCAACTCATAGACCTCAGTGAGACGCTTTTTGCCGAAGGTCCGCAGACTGCACCGCGTCAACCGCGCGAACACGCAGCTTCCACATCCGCGGATGATGTGGTCATCACGATTGAAGAAGAGCCGAAAGAGGAACAGAAAACGGAGACGCAGGAACGTCGTCGTCCTTTCGGATGGATACGTAGGAAATGATGGAATGATGGAATGATGGAATGATGGAATGATGGATTGATAATTGATAAATAGATATTATATGGAAAAGGAGATGAATTTCATTGACTTATGCGTAGCATGCGGACGAGGCATAGCCAATGGCTGCAAAGCATGTTGCCGTCTCTTGGCACGCATGATACGCCTGACGTACCGTTATTGGTGGGTAGTGATCACATGTGTTGCGCTGGCGCTCGCATGCGCATTGTATTTCACCCGTTGCGAGAACCTGACGTATAAACTGAACGCGGTAGCATTGCTGAACGGCCCTTCTATTCAGCAGTTCGAGCAGGCATATGCTCCCTTGCGTTCGGGGCGTTTGTTGCCGGATGACGCAGCCATCACGCCGTTGGTAAAAGAGAAAACGGTTAAGGCGTTTACCACGTTCCGTGTCATTGACTGTTTGCATGACGGTAATGCCGATTATATCGATTTCAAGCGCAGGTCCAAACCTTACGACACTCTGAATGTCCAAATGCACGATCGGCTGTGTCTGCAGTTCCGTCTCAAAGCGCGCGACTTGGAGCGTCTGCCGGAGATAGAGAAGGGTATTCTGGAATACCTGAACGGTAACAAGCCTATGCAGCAGTCGTATGCCAGTTATCTGTCAAACCTGCGTGAAGAGGTTCGGTTTAACCACGCTCAGGCACTGAAACTGGACAGCCTTACGAGTGCGTATTATTTCTATAACGTTTCCAGTGCCCAGCCCATGAACTACAGCGGAAACGGCGTCAATTTCTACGGCGACCGCAGAATCCGTCTGTTTCTTGAGGAGATATATGAGCAGCAGAAACACATGCAGCAAGGTGACTACCGCTTACAGTTAGCGACCGCTCCCGTAGTTCTCGAAAACCACTTTACAGCGGCTCCAAAACCCGTGAACGGTCGCCGGAAAAATGTGTTGCTCTTCCTGATCTTCGGCTGGGCGTTTGGTTGCCTGATTGCCGAAGTCATCGAGAAACGCAAGGTCATTGCTTCCTGGCTGAAACAATAAAGCGTTTTACAATGAAGTAAACGATTGCTAAACCGAAGATAATGAGTATGGCCACGGATAATTCGTGGCTATATTCTTTTATGAGGTCCATCTGTCCGGCAGCTACATAGCCAACAGCCGCCAGTACGCAGTTCCAGCAGAAAGCACCGAGAAAGGTCCACCATAGGAATGCGCCGAAATGCATGCGGCTCAAGCCCGCAGGAATAGAGATCAACTGGCGAATGCCGGGAATGAACCGGCCGATGAAAGTGGATACATTGCCTTTCTCACGGAAATACGCCTCCGCCTTCTGGATCTTCTCACTCGACAGCAGACACAAGTGTCCGAGTTTGCTATCGGCGAACTTATAGATGATGATACGTCCAAGCCACACAGAGAGGCCGTAGTTGATGATCGCGCCTATCATCGCGCCCAGCGTGCCGAAAAGCACAATAATCGCTACGTCCACCAGGTAATTGCCCGTCGCGCATAGTACGCTGTCCGGTTGGCCGGCTACGAAGGCTGCAGGCGGGATGACCACCTCACTCGGGAAGGGGATGAAGGAAGACTCCACCGCCATCAACGCAGTAATCGACGCATAGTTCATATGCGCCGAATACCACGCGATAATATTATCAACAAATGTCATTAGATGAATATCAGTTGAACAATGATGTAAACCGGCAGGAGGATGATCAAACTGAACTTAATCATATATCCGAAGAACGATGGCATCTTGATTCCGCTTTCCTCTGCGATAGCTTTCACCATGAAGTTTGGTCCGTTGCCGATATAGGTCAGTGAGCCGAACATCACAGCCGCGATGGAGATGGCTTTGAGCAGTATCTCCGGAATACCGGCTACGAAAGGTGTGCCGTTGAACATACCTGTTACGACACCGGCTTCAGCGGCAGCAAGCGACTCCGGCAGGCCGGAAGCTACGCCGTGGAAGGC
>CADCBP010000035.1 GCA_902799705.1 uncultured Bacteroidales bacterium | reverse complement strand
GTTGGGAGTGTAGGCTTTTACGAGCGCTGCAAGCTTGCTTGTGAGCGCTTGTGGAAGATTACGCTCCAGGCCGCGTGGGCCATAGGCTTAGCGGACGTAAATGCGCGTTTTTGATTTCCTAATTCTCTAATCCTCTAGTCCTCTAACCCTTTCAACTTTCAACTTTCAAATACGCGAGCTCTGCTCGCTTTACCATTTCCCTCCGGCTCCTCCGCCGAAAGTGGAACCTCCTCCCCAGGAGCCGCCTCCTCCGAAACCGCCCATTCCGCTGCGTCCGCCGCCGGAGACATAGACTGTCCGCTGTCGTCTCGGGATGACGAAGGTGACATTGAAGGTGTTGCCGCAGTTCCGGCAGCAATAGGTGCGCAGTCCTTGTCCCGCGGATGCGTAGGTAGCGGCGACGAGGACTTGTTCACGCGTAGCGTGTGCACGGCGTTTGCCGCATTTGGGGCAGCGCTTGACGGATGCCCAATAGAGGATGAAGGCGATCAGTATGACGAGGCCCGTGAAGACCCCGATGATGCCCATGATTTCAGCGTCCGTCAGCTCGTCTTCGCCGTACTCGCCCCTGTTGGTGACAGAGCGGATGGATAGCAGTTCTTCGGGTGCTTCGCCGTCGGTGCATATCTCGTATATACGCAGTGCGCCGAGACACAGTCCGTCGCCGTATTGTCCGGCGCGGAAGGCGGGGGTCATGTCGTCACGGATGATCTTCGAGCACTGCGCGTCCGTCAGCACACCTTCGATGCCCACGCCGGTCATGATGCGTATGTCATGGCTGTCGAGCACGAAGAGGATCAGCACGCCGGTGTTCTGTCCCTCGCGTCCCAGTCCCCAGCGCTGGAAGAGCTCGTAGGCGAAGTCGAAGGCTTCGCTCTCTCCTATTGATTCGAGCGCGACGACGCACAGCTGTACGCGCGTAGCGCTCTCGAGTCGTGCGGCGCAGTCGTTGAGCCAGGCTACGCTGGAGTCCGGGAGGATGGCATCGGGGTTAGCTACATAGAACGCCTGTCCCTGCCTCTTAGGGTCCGGAACGGACGCAGGTGTATAGACGGCCGCTTGCAGCGACATCGCCAGAAGGAATCCTATGAAAATCAACCACTTCCTCATGTGTCTATAGACTTTGCGGCGCAAAGTTACACAAAAAAAATGACATACGCAAGAGTATGCCATTTTTTTTCTTGATTTTTCCGCAAATTATTTACGGATGCCGAGCTCTTTGATGATAGCGCGGTAGCGCTCGATGTCTTTAGCCTTCAGATAATCCAACATGCGACGACGTTTACCAACGAGGGCAGTCAGTGCGCGCTCTGTACCGAAGTCCTTACGGTTTTCCTTCAGGTGCTCGGTGAGGTGGTTGATACGGAAGGTGAACAATGCAATCTGGCTCTCAGCAGAGCCGGTGTTCTTGGCATCTTTGCCATACTTGGCAAAAAGCTCAGCTTTTTTCTCAGAAGTCAAATACATGACGTTGAATGATTTTAGTTTTACAATGTCGGCTAAAGGAGTATCTCAAGGATAACAACTTCGCCGGATTAATTATGCTTTCCAACGAAAGCGGCTGCAAAAGTACTGCTTTTTTTTGATATACGCAAGAAAAATCTGCATTTTTACAAAAAAAAGACCGCTGAGGTACTCAAACGGTGACGGCATAAAGTAGTTTTTTGTTTTGTTCCTTATAAAAATGCAAGATTTATAAGGGAAATGGAACCGATGTTTAAGAAGTGACATCCTTTTCTATGGTTTAACTGTCCGGCGGTTGTGAATGTCGGACGCTTTTTCTAATTTTGCACCGTATTTGATAAGTCTATTAAAGAACCAAATAAGACAAACTATGTATCAATTAGGCATAGACATCGGTAGTACGACCATTAAGATGGCGCTAATCGAAGCAGTAAGTGACGATGTGCAAAGTACAAAGGAAGTTCGGATTTTGGCAACCGACTACCGCCGCCACAACGCTGAACCGATGAAAGTCGGTCAGGAGATGATTGAAGGGATCTTGAACAAATCTTCCTTCCCTTTAGGGGAGAAGCGAGGAGAGGCTTTCTTCTCTATCGGCATCACCGGCTCGGTGGGAATGGGTTGTGCGCAGCGGCTTGGCGTCGGTTTTCACCAGGAGGTGATAGCTGCGGCGGAAGTGGTGAAACAGCTCTATCCTGAAGTGCGTTGTTTGGTGGACATCGGCGGCGAGGACAGCAAGATGATCTTCTTTGAAGAAGGTTGTGTGCCTGAGATGCGTATGAACGGCAACTGCGCCGGCGGAACAGGTGCGTTCATTGACCAGACCGCGACGTTGCTGGGCGTGGAGACAGGCGAACTGAATGCGCTGGCAGCCAAAGCCGAGCATATCTATCCGATTGCGTCACGTTGCGGCGTTTTCAGCAAGACCGATATACAAAACCTTATTTCCCGTTCGGTAAGCAAAGAGGACATTGCCGTCTCGATGCTTCATGCCGTTTCGATGCAAGTGGTTAGTGCACTGGCACGCGGAACAGAAGTGCACCCGAAGATTTTCCTTTGTGGCGGTCCATTCGCTTATATTCCGGAACTGCGCAAGCACTTGTTGCAGGCACTTGAGATGACGGAGGAAGATTGCATTGTGCCCGAATACACGCAGTTTATTCCCGCTATAGGAACTGCCTTGTTAAGTACAAAGGAACAAAGTACCAAGTACGATCTCGCGCAGGTGCGTACCTTATTTTCTAATGACCATTGTGGTGTTGCTCCGCTTTCCGGCACACTTCCCCCGCTCTTTGCCGACGAAGCGGAATACCAAAACTGGCTTTCCGACAAACAGAAGAAGTATGGAAATCTAACAGGCGAAGCCGGTCTAACAGCAACGCGGTCTAACAGTCCGCAGGACGGTCTAACAGGCATAGCCGGTCCTTTCTATCTCGGCGTCGATTCCGGCAGCACTACCACCAAATTGGTCCTGATTAACGAAAAAGGTCAGCTGGTTTTCACGGATTATAGTTACAATAACGGCAACTCGTTGCAGGCTTTTCATAGTGCGTTGCAGCGAATGCGAGACGCACTCGGGCAGGACATCAAGATAGCCGGCAGTTGTTCGACGGGCTACGGCGAGCAGTTACTCAAGACCGCTTTTCGTTTGGATTACGGCATCGTGGAGACCATGGCGCATTTCATGGCGGCGAAGCACCTGCAACCGAACGTCTCTTTTGTGCTTGACATCGGCGGACAGGACATGAAAGCCATCTTTGTGGAGAATGGTTCTATCCAGAGGATAGAGATCAACGAAGCCTGCTCGTCCGGTTGTGGCAGTTTTATCATGACTTTTGCGCGCCAATTAGGCTACGAAGTGAGCGATTTTGCACACATGGCGACGCTGGCGCAACACCCGTACGACCTTGGTACACGCTGCACAGTATTCATGAACAGCAAGGTCAAACAAGCCATGCGCGAAGGAGCACAAGTGGACGACATTGCCGCCGGATTCAGTTATTCGGTCATCAAAAACTGCCTGTACAAAGTCCTCAAACTGCAGTCTTTCGACCAGTTAGGCGAACATATCATGGTTCAAGGCGGCACATTCCGCAATCATTCTGTCGTTCGCGCTTTGGAGATCCTCACCGGCAAAGAGGTCGGCTTCGGTCCGATTCCTGAACTCATGGGTGCGTACGGATGTGCGTTGTATGCGAAAGGAGGTCAACGATGAAACTGAACGAACTGCTACAATCTGACCATTTCGAGGAGAAAGAAGAGATATGTCCGGGCTGTCAGAACCATTGCCAGGTGCGCGTCTATTCGTTTGCGAACGGCCGCCAGTATGTTTCCGGCAATAACTGCGAGCGCGTCTATTCCAACGAAGACACCACTGCCCGCAAAGGCATCAATATGTTCGAGGAGAAATATAAACTACTCTTCGAAAAATCACAAATCACAAATGACCACGGCTCTGCCGATCGACAGAAATCACAAATAACAATTGGTCTTCCCCGCGGCCTCGGCATCTACGAGAATTACCCGTTCTGGCAGACACTTTTCGGGTGTTGCGGAATGCGTGTGCGGCTGAGCGGCTTGAGTACGAACAGGCTTTTTGACAAAGGCGTGCGGACCATCGTGGCGGACAATATCTGCTACCCCGCCAAACTGATGCACGGGCATGTGATGGACCTTATCGAGAAACAAGTGGATCGTATTTTCTATCCGTGGGTCGTGTTCGAACGCAAGGAGGACGAGCAATCCAAGAACAGTTTCAACTGCCCTGTCGTCAGCGGTTATTCGGACGTAATCAAGAGTGCCATCAACCCTGAGAAGAACTACGGCATTCCTTTGGACGCGCCGACCATCTCATTCAAGGATGAGGAACTCTTGCGGGCTTCTTTAGTCGAATACCTCGCTACGCTCAATATCAACGAATCCACCGCACAAGCGGCTATCACTCAGGCGATTACAGCGCAGCAGAACTATCTCGACGCATTGGAAAAACGCAATATGCAAGTCTTCAACGAAGCGCGTGCGGCAGGTCGGATGGTTATTCTCTTGGCAGCGCGGCCTTACCATATCGACCCGCTTATTCAGCATAAGATTGCCGACGCGATTGCGGCGATGGGTATTGATGTGATCACAGAGAATGTGGCGGCGCACGAAGGGCAAGCCGTCTATGACGAACTGAACGCGATGGCACAATGGGCGTACCCGAATCGCATTTTCAAGGCTGCCCATTGGGTCGGGAACAGCCCGTACAACAACCTGCACATGGTCGAACTGACCTCCTTCGGTTGCGGTCCCGACGCGTTCATCTTGGACGAAGTGCGGGCAATCTTGTCCCGCTACGGCAAGAACCTCACCGTCCTCAAAATCGACGATGTGAACAACATCGGTTCACTCCGCCTCCGCGTCCGTTCCCTCGTCGAAAGTGTCAATGCAACCCCTCGAAATCCCGAAATATCGAAATATCGAGATCTCGGAAACAAAGCGCCATTCACGACAAAACCATTTGAGGTCGAAGACAAAGGCCGCGTCATCTTAACCCCGTATTTTGCAGAGGGTTATAACGAGTTCCTGCCCACCATCTTTGCCTTGGCGGGTTACCGCATCGAGTCGCTTCCGATGGCGACACAGGCGGACGCTGAAGAAGGGCTGCACGTGGCGAATAACGACATCTGCTATCCGGCAACTATCGTGGTGGGTTCGATCATGCGGGCTTTGAAATCCGGCAAGTACGACCTCTCGAAGACCGCCGTGGCGATCACGCAGACAGGAGGTCAATGCCGTGCGTCGAACTACTACGCGCTCATCAAAAACGCTTTGGTGGCGGCAGGCATGAGCCAAGTGCCGGTGATAGCCGTTGCCATCGGTCCAAGCCTCAAAAACAGCCAGCCGGGCTTTGAAATCAACTGGTTACACCTCATCCGTCCGACGCTGGAAGCGCTTTATTTCGCCGACGCGCTTGCCAAACTCTATTATCCTGCCGCTCCGCGCGAACGTATTCCCGGCGTGGCGCGCAAACTCTACGACCACTACCTCAACGCCGCGCAACCGCTCTTGGCGAAACGCGACTACCGGGCTATCCACCAACTCATGCGGGATGCCACGGGCGCGTTCACGGACATTACGGACACGACCAAACAAGTGCCGGTAGTCGGTGTGGTCGGCGAGATATACGTCAAGTACAACTCGTTCTCTAACCACGGCGTCGTCCGCTGGCTCATGGAGCACGGCGTGGAAGTAGTGCCGCCGGCGATCACGGGCTTCTTCTCCACCTCTATCCCTAACGCCTTCATCAACCGCGAGCAGCACATCCGCAAGGATGGTCTGAGTCCCTGGCAGGCAAAGCTCGTCAACCGTCTTTTGCTTCACTATGCGCATGTCTATGACCGTCTCTGCGGCGACTACCCGTTCTACAGGCCGTTCACGGATATCATGGATATCTGGCACAAAAGCCGCCGCGTCATCAACTCCGCCGCAGACTTCGGCGAGGGATGGTTCCTGCCCGGCGAGATATGCGACTTGGCGGATCATGGCATCCATAAGGTGGTCTCGCTGCAACCTTTCGGCTGCATAGCGAACCATATCATCAGCAAAGGAATAGAGCGCCGTTACAAGGACCTCTACCCGCATCTGTCTTTGCTTTTCCTCGATTTCGATGCCGGCACATCCGACGCCAATATCACCAACCGCTTGCACTTTTTGTTGCAATAATCTTTCTTTTTTCGTAGCTTCGCTCTTTTTCTCTGCTCCGTTTCACTCCGCAAAAATAAGGGGGGAAAAGCAAGCGATCCGCTTATTATTAATTACCATCGGTCGGATGTAACGGTGTCTTGTGTGTGCGATTTGCGTTAGTGCGTTTTTCTTCTTCGTTAATTAGCCCGGCATTGTATGTCGGTTCCCGTGCTCGCATTGTCCTGTGTCCGGCGCCTCCGTCGCCGGAGTTACCGTCCGCGGTGTCCTGTGCCCGTGAGTTTTGCGAGCGGGAGGATTACCGTTTCCGATGCCAATATCACCAACCGCTTGCATTTTTTGCTGCAATAATTTGCAGATTTGCAAAAAATGTTGTATCTTTGCAAACCCAAATGACGCAATGTCTAAATAAATGATAAAATGGTAAATGACAAAATGGTAAATGACTCGATGGAACTGCAGATTCGCGAGGTGGCGCAGCAGCTGTTTTTCGAACAGGGCTATGCGGCTACATCGACCACGCAGATAGCAAAAGAGGTCGGCTGCACGCAGGCACTTGTACATTATTATTACCGCACGAAAGAGAACCTCTTCCGGCAGATTTTCTTGGAGCAGGTCTTGGCGGCTCTGAATGTCATCGGGCGCTCTTTGGCGAACGAAGAGTCGTTTGACCGCTTCATTGAGCAGGCTATTTCTATGTATTTTGATGCGCTGTCGAGCAATCCGCGTTTGCCGTTCTTCGTGCTGGAGGAGTTGGTCAACAATCCCGAGCGACGCAAGTACATGCGGGAGAATTTTGTCAAGAATCCCACTTATGCGATGCTGTATATGCAGTTTGACGCGCGCCTCAAGCAGGAGCAGCAAGCCGGGCATATTACCAAAATCGACCCCTTCGATCTGATGATCACTATTGCTTCCCTGACGGTCTTTACGTTCGTTTCGCTGCCGATGTTCCAAGACCTGCTTTCGCAGACCGACGACCAAGTGCGCGAATACATCGCCCGCCGCAAGTCCGAGATCATCCGCATGGTCAAAAAGATCCTCAAACCGTAATTAATTTAAGAAAGAGAAATCTCAAATATCCAAAATCCTATGTCAAATAAAAAAGTAGTTGTTATTTCTACGAGTCTCCGCCCTGGTTCAAACAGCCACGCGATGGCGGAGCAGTTTGCAGAAGGCGCCAAGAGTGCCGGACATGAAGTGGAACTGATCTCGCTGAGAGGTAAAGAGATCAAGTTCTGTATCGGTTGCCTCAAGTGTCAGGAGACAGGCGCGTGCGTGTTCAAGGACGATGTGCCGGCAATCATGGAATCGGTGCTCAACGCGGATGTCGTCTGCTGGGCGACGCCGATTTATTACTATGAGATGTCGGGCCAGATGAAGACGCTCATCGACCGGATGAACGCCATGTATCCGAAGGATTACAAGTTCCGCGACATCTATCTGCTGACTACCGCTGCCGAGGACGAGGACTTCACGCCCAAACGCGCTGAGAGCGGCCTGCAAGGATGGATTGATTGCTACGAGAAATGCGCGCTCAAAGCCCATCTCTTCTGTGGCGGTGTGAATGACCCGCGCGAAATCGCAGGCAACAACAAACTTCATGAGGCGTACGAATTAGGCAAAAATATCTGATAAAACCGCAGTAAAACGACAATTTGGCATAAGAATAGCCAAATTGGCAGATACAAACAGCTTGGCACACTTATTGCCTCTCTACGGGTGTAAATGCAAGTATGTTATCTGGATGTGTCTTGCGGGTGTTGCACTCGTAGCACTCGGCGTAATGTGTATCCTCTGCCCGGGAACCACATTGTTAAGCCTGGCTTGGGTATTTGGTTTGATGTTCTTCCTCGGTGGTTGCACGGAGATGGCAGCCTGGTCGGCTACGCGCGGGTTTATCCCCATGAGCGGACTGATGTTCCTTTCTGCTTTGTTGCAGATCATCCTCGGTGCAGTCATGGTCTTCCATCCGGCTCCGTTGATGGTGGCGCTGCCGTTCATCTTCGCTTTCTGGTTGCTCTTCGAAGGCATCAACCTCGCTGTCAGTTCGTTTGATTTCAAGCGTGTCGGTTTCCGCCGCTGGTGGGTTGTTTCGGCGTGTACTGCCTTGTGAACCCGAATGTGAGCGCAGAGACCATCGCTTGGGTCGTCGGCTTGGGTATCATCCTCGACGGTATCGGCAACTGGGTCAAAGTGGCTGTTGTCAACAAAGTGGAGAAACGCTTCGTCAAACTCCATGACCGTCTCCGTGAAGTGGAGGATATCACTTGGGAAGACGTTCAATAATCGCGCCCTTTAGGGCAAAGAATGAGCAATCTCCGCAGCAGTGCCCGCTGTTGCGGAGATTGTTTTTTTGTTTTTGGCACGGTTCTTGCGGACGGAGTAGTGAATCCACTTAAATTTAGGAGAAACAAGTATGAAAAAACTAATGATTTTGGCCATGAGCGTCCTGATGGTGGCGGGCATGAGCGCACAAGAGTTAAAAGCCGTTAAGGCAGAAAACAGAAAAGACAAGAAAGAGTTCCGCATGAACAAGGAACAGCGTGTCGAAATGGACATCAAGTACCTCACGGAAGAACTTTATCTGAGTGATGAACAAGCCGCTAAATTCGCTGTTACGTATAGGGAGTTTGTGGCGGCGAAAGAGAAGCTGAATAAGGAGTTTGCCGCTAAGTTCGGCAAGGACCTCAACGAGCGTCAGGTGAAAGCCGTTCTCCGCTATCATGGTCCGAAACAACACGGCCAGAAAGGCGAATGTCAGAAAGCCGAATGTCAGAAAGGCAAAGAGGGCTGCGAGAAACGCGAAGGAAGATCCCTTCCGAAGAAAGACTGAGAGACAAGACAATGACCTGTAAAAAAGGACCCCGAAAGTTGTACGCTTTCGGGGCTCTTTTTTTGATGTCTTTCGGCATCCGGCTCTCGCCTTACGCCTTACCTAACCCGTATTCCGTGTACATCGTACATCTTTCCGTCGTGGAGGATGTAGAGAATGCCGTTGATCATCACTTTGACATTTCCGGACGGATCACTGAAGGTTGGCTCTACTCCGGTCGGCGTATTCTTCGGTGTAACCACGATGGAATAGACGTATGCTCCGCTGTCTTCCTCTTTCTTGGAACGGGCTATACGTGCCGGAGCGGATGCGGAAGAGGTGCCTTCGAGGTAAATAACAACGTAAGTCTTCTGCTTCACGTTGTATTCTACCGTAGCCTTGCCGCGAACATACTGCTCGAAGGTGGAGGTGATTGCCGCTGTTCCGTACTCGGCTATGCGTACCTTGAGGGTATAGCCGGGCAGGGTCTGACAGTCAATCTCTATCTTACCTTCTCCCGGACCTTCCAACTCGAACGTGATGGTTCCGGGCAGGAGGGAACGGAGCGAGGCTGCGCCTTCGATGGCGTCATTGAGCTTCTGGTCTATCTCCTCTGCCGTATTCGTACTGGAGATCTCTATGCGTCCTTCCGTGCTGTTGTACTTATCCGAGGCACCGAGTGTCACGCCTATAAGTTCAGAGTTGTTCGGGCCAATGACTGTGAAGTCGAAGGTACTTGTCTCATCTTTAGGTAGCGGCTGAAGATCTTTCTCGGTGAAATATCCCGGGTTGCCCTCTTTATCCCGACGGGCGTAGGCGGCGTCGGTATGGTTCTCGTCATATGTCGTACCCATACCACCGACAAGCGAGGTGCAGCCCTTGAACATATCTTCAGATAGGCTTATCTTG
>CADCBP010000034.1 GCA_902799705.1 uncultured Bacteroidales bacterium | reverse complement strand
GCTCTGGTAAGTGGCCAATGCGGAGTTCTCGACATAGAAGAACTGCGTGCTGACTTTCAACGTGCCATCGACACCCTCACGGCTGTGTACCCAGACAGCAGCACCGTTGGTTATCTCCTCCGAAGTGGCAAGACAATTGTCTGCGACGGAGAAGCCAATCTTTTCCACGATGTTCCATAGAGGCGTGTCGTCAGCAGTGTTGAGCACCACCTTATAGCCATTGATAGAGGCACGAGGAGTGCGGGTCACAGCATCGACAGTCTGGATGCCGTGGAAGAAGGTAATTTGGTCGCCTTCGAGAAATGAAGCGTTGTTGTCGATGACGGCTTGCGAGAATTGCGCCACGGTGGTTGTCGCGCTGATGGTGAGTGAGCCGAGGGCAATGCTACTGACCAACTTGTTGTTGCTGTTCTTGGTCATGCTGATGCTGGGGAGACTGCCACGCGTAATCTGATAAGGTGCGAGGATGGCGCCGCCGTTGAGTTTCATACGCTTGGTGATGTACACCTTGACGACACCGAGATTGGCCTGGATGAAAGCGTTGTAAACGCTCATTTGTGGAGGCAGCGCCTCGAAGCCACGTCGTAACATCGAGTCGAATTGCTTGTAGATTGCCCCGAGGTTGGCCCACTGGGTGCGGATGCTCATCTGTCGCTGGGTGCGCAGGGGTGTGATGGGTTTGACCGGGGCTTCGCTCACGACGGTACCCGTGCGCGTCTGTCGGTAGATGTACTCACCCACCTTGCCCCGAATCTTTGTGTTGATTCCGAAAACTTTTGCCATTGTGTTTTACTTTTTAATGTTGGACTTTTTGTTTACTCGTCTTTGTGGCATGGCCTACATGTGCACCTGTGGGCTGGGCTTTGAAAGACGGGGCAAAAGTACAGGGGTGGCAAAAATCGGATTCGGGGATTGTCGGTTTATGGGGTGATAAAGGGGGCTTGGGGAGGATAAAGGAGGATATGAGGCGGAAATTAGGATGTGGAGAAGGGGTAAAAAGGGGTATGGACACCCTGATTTTTGAGAAAATCGGGGTGAATAGGGCAATAAAAAAGCCACGGCAAGCGAGAGGGGGGGCTTGCCGTGGCTAAAAAGTAAGGAAAACCTACTGTTTCCCCAAATTATCTATTCTTCCATTTATCCGGAATAGTGTATCGCTTTCCATCTTTTTCCACAATGTCGGGCATTATAGCATTAAGGAAACGAGGAAGATTCTTTTTCATTTCAACAGGACGGCTGCGATGGTGAAGTAGATTATCTTTAAGGTCGTTGCTATAATTTGACGGTGGGAAGTACACTTTACCTGTTGGCGGAATTAATTTAGTGCATACTTAATTCTGCCAATGGGCTTGTCGTTAATGAAGTTTACGTATTGCAGAATGGTAAGTGCACTAATTTTGCCAATGATCCTGGCAAACAAACCATTCGTTATTTTCGCATAGTTCCTGATGACCAAGAACTGGTCTGTAAGTTGTGAGAATATTGTCTCAATCCTCTTTCTTGCCTTTGCAAACGGAATGAATGTCGGTTTCCAATCCTTTTGGTTGAGCCGATACGGACACTCCAGTCTTATGTGTGCGGTTTCGAACAAGTCAAGCTGTACGTCAGCTCCAATATACCCTTTGTCACCATAGATGCTACAGTCGTGATAAGTATGTTTTACATCCTTCATATAATGGAGGTCCGCCACACTTGCCTTTGACAGATCATAGGAATGGATAACTCCACTTAACCCACAGAGAGCGTGTAACTTATAACCAAAATAATACGTGTTCTGCGAAGCACAGAAGCCGAAGTCGGGAGCTTGCGAGAAATTGCCGGTACGTCCCATCTTGCAACGTTTTCCTCTTGCAACCCTACAGACCTCTATCGGCTTGGAGTCAACAAAGAATTGTTCCTCTCCGCCATCCATTTCCATGGCAATCCGCTTGCGCAGTTCCTCACACAGGCCTGCCGTTTTCTTCCTGCGGTCATTGAACTGTCTCCTTGATATGAGATTAGGAATGTTGTCCTTGTACTCTTGCAATTTATAGTCGAACAACCACTTCTCACTATCAATGCTCTCGGTCTCTGCCGTCAAGGATAGCGCCACCACTTCCAAATCCGAAAACTTGGGAACAGGACCACGACGTGGAACATTACCCGATTCATTGACGAGATTTTCAGAGAATTGCTTGCATATCTCGAGTATTTTGACGAATTTTGTATAAAGGTTGTACATACGATGGTTTGGACTTAATGTTTTGAACACCACTAAGTTACTAAAAATCAGCGATATGTGCAACTTTTTACTCATATTTATCAACTTAAATTAATTCCGCCAACGGGTTTTTTTAGAGAAAACTACTGCAATTTTTGTCCTTGAATAGTATAAATATTCTCTCCGCGTTGGATGAGTATTTGTCCGTTACGGATATACTTATTGGCATAAGAAGCATCTGACACTCTATCCAGAGCCGTAGGCAAAAGATTATCTCCCACACCTACTGCATACCAAGCATTTACCACTGCTTGTACTTCATGAGAATTTCTGCCATATAAATCAGTAGCAGCCATAATAGCACCATTTCTTGCATCTTCAAAAGTTGCCTCTGGCGTAAGATAATGAATGAGATTGCGGTATGCTATTTGTGCAGCTTTGTCTATGCCTATTCCTATTACGTTATATTGGTTATTCAGGTCATTTGTTCCTGTGCCACCTTCCGAAAGGAGATAGAACCAGTAGTTTTGCACACCGCTATTGGTATGTACCCCACCATTATCATTTGATATATCAGCAGGATCAGACCAGTATTGTCCCCCATAAGTATCCGGTTGCGGTCCAGACAAAGCCCCATTTATTCCATCATTACTATTCTTCGGATTCTTCATAGATCGCATATTAGAGAGATATATCATAACATTATTGCCAATGAGCCAATCGTTACTCCCCATTGCATACTGTTTAACGGAAATGCCCATAATATCAGAAAAGCTTTCATTCAACGCTCCTGATTCTCCCTGATATTCCAATCCTCCATTTCCATTATTATTCGTAACCAGATGTGAGAATTCATGTGCCATTATGTCTATTGAGACAAAAGGTTTTGTACATATTGTCGTTGTCTCCGAAGAATTCATGCCCATACCATAAACCATAGGATATGGCGCTACCGGTAGTGCGCAAGCATTTACCGGGAATGAAGATAATCCCTCTGTGTCCCTATGCGGATTTACAATATTGTAAACAATAGATCCTTGATTGTCGAAACTGTTCCTGTTAAATTTCTGTTTATAGAAATCTAATGTTTTCTCCATGCCCCAATGAGCATCCAATAATGGTTGTTTCCCATCAGACTTTATATTGATTTTTCCGAAAGCTACATTACTAAACGAGATAGCCCTATTCTCACCTGATATAGTCGCAATCGGTATAGTTTTTATTAGATCATCTTCTCCAACAGCATCATAGTCGTAAATTTCCACATAATACGGAGGGGCTGTTAAATTGACAGGAGTAGTTAGAACTATCTCGACAGGGAAAGTATTATAATACCCAGATGTATACAAAACGGCTCCAGAAGCATTTTTTACCTTAATATATACATCTGCAGTACCTTCCCCCACCGTGTACCAATTTGCATTCTGGATAATGCTATCAATTTCCACAGATGTAAGTTGCATGTTCCATGATGAGTTCCAATTTGTAGAGGTATTATGAATATAAGCACATCCATTTATCAGATTAACAATTTCTTCTGATAAAACAGAGTCTGCTTCTGCCTCCGTGGCGTACTGATCAGCTTTTGTATAATCAATCTGATATACATTGTCCGTTGCATCCAAAGTAATAATGCCTCGCTCGTCATCCATCAGGAAATACATTCCCTCATGCTCATAGCAAGTAATAGGTTGCGTTCCTGCATACATGGTAGTGGCGGTTCCTGCAACATCTGCATTATATACAAGCGGTACTGTTTTAATAATTTCTCCTGTTTGAGCATCAATGTAATTTTTTTTCGTATGATTGTCTGTAGTTTTTTCAAAGGCATAGCGAGTAGAAACCGTATTCCCATCTTTGACTCTGACAATTAGTGATTTTGGATGTTTACTGGACATCATTTGTACTTTTTCAGACAATATATCCCCATTCACTGAAATCACTTTATTATCTTTAGCATGAACTACCACAACGGCATTCAACACCTTTATACCATCAATATATTGTTGATATGATTGATGTCTTATACCCAAATCATCCGTTTCGTCACGAAACATAACGAAATTAGTGTTTTCAGGCAAATCCAGCCATGCGCTGAATTTGCTTTCTACTTCTGACAAATTAACATTTTCTTCCTCAACAATATGGGAAAAATGTCCTTGTGCACAGAGTTGCCCTGCCAGCCCGATAAGGGAACAGATAAAAAAGAGAAAAAATCGTTTCATTGTATATAAATTTAAATTTTTTACAAAATCACAATAATGAAATTATCCTAGAACCCTAGTGCCCTAGTTCTTTTCCCAATAGATCATACCTCTTTCCGCCGCGGAGGATGTAGATCTGTCCGTCTATGAGCATTTTTACTCCCTCTTCCGGTGCAATGGCAGGGGTGAGGTTGTTTGTATCCTCTCCCAAGCCCATCGTGTATGCTTGCCATGCGTCGGGAATACCGTAACCCATCTGGTTATTCGGGTCATAACTCGGGTATAAATGTGCCGATTGGATAATCAGGTCGCGTATCTGCATCGCGTTTTTGTCCGGCAGTGCGGACCATAGGCTGGCAGCCATGCCGGCTAACAGAGGCGTAGCAAAACTGGTTCCGTTGCTGCGCTCAATCGCGTTGCTGAACGGATTGATCAGAACGGACTGCACACCTACTGCGCACACTTCCGGTTTGATACGTCCGTCCGACGAAGGACCGTAACTGGAGAAGTCGGCAGCGACGCTGTCGGTTCGTACGGCTCCGACGGTCAGAATACTGTCTGCGTCTGCCGGAACACTAATCGTGCGCCATGCGACATCGCCTTCATTGCCGGCTGCGACGCAGACCAGCATACCTTTGCGTGCTGCAATAGTGGCTGCGCGGCTCACGCGCGTCGTTTTGCCGTCTAAATCATTCCATTTGTTCAAATCCCATATCGGGTTGTCGAATTGTGTGTAACCGCCCGAGAAGGAGAACACATTGACGCCTAATGAATCGGCTTTTTCCAGTGCCGCCACCAGATTGTCCATTTCTTTGGGGCTCTCGGTGGCGTATTCTTCGGAGCGCATCAAGTAATAATCGGCTTTTGTCGCTGCGCCGTAATAGCCGTCTTGTATGCCGCTGATGGCGCTCAGGCACTCGCTGCCGTGATCTCCGGTATTACCATAGAAATCATCGATATCGTCCGTGAAATCGAAATGCCCCAATTCCTGTGTCTGCCGGAAACATCCCATGGTGTTGGCATTGGTAAACCCGCCGTCGCAAACGGTCATCAGAATCCCTTGCCCTTCGTATCCTAAATCGTGCAGCGGCGTGAGGTTATAGAGCGCTAATTGTTGGTCCGTGTAGCGGACATTGATGGATGATTGGTGATGGGCGATGGCTGAATGCTGAATGCTGATAGCTCTTTTGCGCTGGCTCTAGAGGGAGCCGCTTTCGTCTCGTGTCAACTCGACGGCGGTGACGAAACTTAAACTCTCCACCTCGGCAACTTTGGCGACATCCATCTCTACCGTGGCGCCGTTGAACCAGCGGCTCGTGTGGTGGATCTTAATGTCTCTTGCGCGCAGACTGTCCAAATAAGCGGCACATACGGGATAATCCATCTCGTCCGTCGGAATATGCCATTTGGCGCGTTGCTCTATGGCGCGTGGCGATAAAGCCGGTGCACTCTTCTCCGGCTTGTCCAAGAAGGACACAAAATAGATATATAAAATTACTAACAAATACATGATGATTTACGATTTGACGATTTACGATTTTTTCGATGCATAAGTTGCGGCGCATAGAAGCGCAGCAACAAAAAGTGAGAAAATCTTTTTCAATTTTTTTGTACATTAAATTAATTAAGTTAAACAATTGTATCTAGTTTTTATTCTGGCGGTACTCGGTAGGAGTGATGCCGTATTGCTGGCGGAAGAGACGGAGAAAGTTATTCGGCGTGAGACCAACTGCCTCCGCAATGTCCTTGATGGGCTTGTCCGGCTCGTTTTGCAACAGCGTACAAGCCCGCTCCAGACGGATATTATTGAGCCACTGCGGGAATGAAAGTCCGTCCGTATTGGCGGAAAGGAGGTCGTTCAACTCATGGCGCGAGATGTTCATTTGTGCGGCAAAATTCTCCCGATTCATTTGTAGGTCGGCATATAGTCGTTCGGTGAACGTCCTTTCCAATATCTGCTGATATATCTCTTTGGAGTCCTTGTTCTCCACAGGAATAAGCGTTTTTCGTTTGCGTGCGTTCAGTTCGTTAATCATCTTTACCATCGTACGGTTTTTCTCCTTTATCCGTCGTTTGGTGATGATGGAGTAGGCCGCGATAATACCGATGATAATAGTGACGAAAATGACCAATATCAAAATCACAATAATGAAATGTGTGCGTGCATGCTCGCGCTCGCGCGACAACTTTTCGTTATGGAGCTCATAGAGTGCCATCTGCTCGGCTATCTGCTGCTGTATCTGTTGATCAGCCAAATCGTGTTGCATCGAAAGAGCTCTGCGGCAGCAACCCAATGCCTCGTCATACCGTCCTTGTTGACGTGTCGCCTGCATGCGTAGGAGTAGAAAACGGATGAAATTGTAATTGAGCGTGTCGGTCAGTTGCATCGCGTCCGCTTTTTCGAACACACGCTCCGCCTCTTCCCATTCATGCAACTCAATATACATCGGCAGGATGGTAAAATCAAATGAGGGCTTCTGCGCCCAGATGGAATGTTTCGCCTGCGCCAGATACCGGTGCGCCTCTGCCGATTTATGCAGCCCGCCGTACGCGAGCGCCATATGCGTGTACAACTGTCCGCGGCTGTAGTCCACAAACTCGGTGGTGTTGAAATTCTCTGGCAGGTCGGTACATTGTTCCGGATGCGCTTCGAAACGTGCCAACTCTGCCAGCGCCTCTTCTGCCAAAGACAGAATCTCGTCATATCGTCCTGAATCATACAGAATATGCATCAGCGATTTAACGACCGATATGTACGTCATTTCCCCTCCAAGGGTGTGAAGCACAAGTGCTTGTCTGCGGAATTCTTCCATTCGGACGATAGCACTATCTATATCTCCTTTATGTGCCATGGAGAGGGTGATGTAACTTGCCATTTGGACGGCATCGTCCTCAAAACCCAGTTTGAGAGCCAGTTCATAAGCCTGAGTCGCGTATTGCAAGACATTCAGATCATTGCTCTCCGCATGGGCTATGATGGCAAGCAGTGTGTAAATCTGCTCATGCAGCAAGTCCTCGTTCTCCACGTCATCCCGCATCAACAGCTTGTAGCACGCCGTCTTCGCCTTCACGGGTTCGTGCAGACCTCCGTAATAAACTACCGCACGCAGGTAGTCGGCTTTGTCCGGGTCAATGTTCCCGGCAATGACCGCTGAATCAATGATCGTGAGGGCGCGTTCCGGCTCCTGCATATACACGCTCATTGCAGCGGACTCGGTGTACTGCTCTAATGTCTTGGAACTCTCTTGGAGATTGTTTTTGCAGGATGTTATACACGTCGCTGCAAGGATTATAATTAACAATTCTTTTCTCATTGTTTTTAGCCATGCTACTTCCTAATATCGCACAAAAAGCCGTGCAAAGGTACGAATTTTTCTTCAAATGAGCAAAAAAACTGACCTCTGATTTGGGATTTAGCCCAAATGGACGAGTGCAAGAGGGCAATATACACCATCTGACAGACAGTGCAACCGCTAACGCGATGATATGAAACTAAGCACCACGCAGAGAGTCATTGTTCAACCAAAGCACAGTTCGTATTTGCAGCAAAGCCGCTGATTACGTATAGCAAGGGTATAGCAAGGGTATACGATTAGCACGAGGTTGACCGGCTTTGGATACACCCGCATTTAGCGTGTGTCGGGCAGACCTTCGGCGTTTGTGTCTTTGTGCAAAAACATGACGCAAAGACGAAGGGCGACACTCGGTAACAAACGTCCTCACATGGAGAGAGGACAGCGACGCGGTAATCTGCCTACACCGCAAGCTCAAAAAAAAAACAACCAGCATACCATGCGGGAGAATTAACGAAAGGAGAAAAACGCGCTAACGGAGATAGCGCGCACAGGACACCGCTACATCCTACCGATAGTAATTATTAAAAGCGAAGCGCTTCTCTTTACCCTTTAATTTTGCGGAGTGAAACGGAGCAAGAAAAAAAGCAGCGTGCAACGATGCAAAATTGGAGACATTTGGAGGGAG
>CADCBP010000033.1 GCA_902799705.1 uncultured Bacteroidales bacterium | reverse complement strand
TTTGTCCGCGGACACTAAAATGACTCAAAACCGGAAGATATAACGAACGTAAATAAAAATAGATACTATGATTGACCAGATTATTGATTACAACCGCTCATTTGTAGAGCGGAAAGGCTACGAGCCGTTCATTACCGACAAGTACCCCGACAAGAAACTGGCTGTCCTGACCTGCATGGACACGCGTCTTACAGAGCTGCTGCCAGCTGCTCTCGGACTCAAGAACGGCGATGCGAAGATTATCAAGAACGCCGGCGGACTGATTCTCTCGCCATTTGACTCGGCGATGCGCAGTCTGATAGTAGCGATTTACGAACTGGGCGTAGAGGAGATTATGGTAGTGGCGCACTCTCAATGCGGTGCGTGCCACATGAGTTACAGCCATTTTCACCATGTCATGAAAGCACGAGGCATCAAAGATGAGACACTTGATGTGATTCGTGAGTGCGGCATCGACCTCAATCATTGGCTGGAAGGTTTTCGCGACACGGAGACTTCCGTCCGCAAGACCGTCAAAACTATTCAAACGCATCCGCTCATTCCGAAGGACATCACCGTCCGCGGTTTCATCATAGATTCTGTTACCGGTGCATTGGAGGAAATCAGATAATGGCTCAGAAGATCCAGAAAACGAATGTGTGCCGGTTGCTGGACGCAGCAGGGATCGCATATGAGTTGATTGAGTACGAGGTGGATGAATCTGACTTGAGTGCTACGCATGTGGCTCAGCAGTTAGGCGAAGATGTGGATGCCGTGTTCAAGACCATCGTACTGGAGGGCGACAAGGTTAAGCATTTTGTCTGTGTCGTGCCGGGTGCATGTGAGGTAGACTTGAAGAAAGCGGCTCGTGCCAGTGGCAATAAGTCCTGCAAGCCGATTCCGCAGAAGGAACTGCTACCGCTTACCGGTTATATCCGTGGCGGCTGTTGTCCGATAGGCATGAAGAAACCTTTTCCGTCGTACATCGACGAGACCTGTCTGCTGCATGAGAAGATCTATGTCTCTGCGGGTCAGCGTGGTATGCAACTCCGCCTCACGCCGCAGGACTTGATAGATTATGTACCATTAGAAGTAAGCGATTTGATATAGTATGCATCGTACCATCCGACGTGCGACATATGACGATCTTCCTGCTATCATGCCGGTAATAGATGCGGCGCGGGAGATGATGCACGCTTCGGGTAACGTGAACCAATGGATCAACGGTTATCCATCAGAGGAGGTTATCCATGCAGACATCGCTCGTGAAGGTGGGTTTGTGGTTACAGATGACGAGCGGATAGTGGCATACTTTGCCTTTCTCCCTGCTCTGGAACCGACATACGAGAAAATCTACGATGGCGCATGGTTGAACGACGAACCGTACTATGTCATCCATCGTTTGGCGAGTTGGCCGGACGTGCATGGTATATGGGATAGCGTGCTCGAATGGGCTTTTGAACGGACACGTACGCTCCGCGTAGATACGCATCGTGACAATCATATCATGCAGCACAACATCCTCAAACATGGGTTTACGTATTGCGGAATCATTTATTTACTTTCAGGCGACGAACGCTTGGCATACCAAAAGACGATCAGTCTTCAAGATCAACTCTTTGATTTGCAAGACAAGGCGTATGCTGACTTCCAAAGCAAGTTGCTTCCGACCGTTCCGCGAGAGACGATTATTGGTGTACGGACTCCGGACTTGCGCAAAATGGCGAAGCAAGTTTGCAAGACTCCTGCTGCGCAAGAGTTCATGCAAGCCTTGCCTCATCGCTATTTTGACGAGAACCAGCTGCACGCGTTTATTCTGTCGGAAGAGAAAGATTTCGATAGATGTATGGAGGAATTGGAGTTGTTCTTGCCGTATGTGGATAATTGGGCGACGTGCGACCAGTTATCGCCTCGTTGCTTTAAGAAACACACAACGGAGCTATTACCGCACATCCGTAAGTGGATGCAGAGCACGCACACTTATACCATCCGTTTTGGAATGGGGATGTTAATGCGGTATTATCTGGATGAGGCTTTCCGACCGGAATACTTGGAATGGGTTGCCTCTATCAAGACCGATGAGTATTACATCCGCATGATGCAAGCTTGGTTCTTTGCTACGGCTCTCGCCAAACAATGGGATTCCACGCTGCCTTATATCGAGCAACATCGCTTGCATCCCTGGACGCATAATAAAGCTATTCAAAAGGCTGTTGAGAGTTATCGTATAACGGACGAACAAAAGGTTTTGCTAAAGACTCTGAAATTAGAGTCGAATTTGTAACTCGTTTATTTGGGAAGTTGGCATGGAGATATACTTGCTAAGAGATATTATCCCAATATCTTTGTGATGTCCTCGGCTTCGGGGAGATTGAGTTTCTGACGGACTTGGGTCTTGCGCTGGTAGATGGTTTGGAGACTTTGACGAGTGAGCATATTGATCTCCTTGGTGGAGAAATCCGCTTTGAGCAAACAACAAAGTTGCAGCTCCTTTTCGTTCAACACATCTTTGTATTTGTCCCTAAGACGGGTGTAGAAGCCATCATAAACCAAATCGATGGTTTGGTAAATGCTTGGCCAATCGATGAGGGCATTGGCGGTTTCCTCGTTCAATGCCATGAGACGCGCAAGCAGTTGTTGGTTGGCTTCGGTGGGTGTTCCGGCAATCGTTTTGATGACACCCAATTGCTGCAACATCAGTTTGCGCACATCCACCTCCTTCGTACTTTGGTACTGCCCACCTGGCCCACTTGGTACTTGGTCGCTTAGTCCCTTATTTATAATTCCCCTAAGGGTCTCAATCTCCTCTTCTTTCTCCAAAAGCAGCCGTTGACGGCGGCGGTACAAATAGACCAACAACAGACACAAGCCCAAGACCACGCACACAAGTCCAACGAGGAGTACCGTTTGCCGCTGCTTTGCCAACTTCTGCCGCAGCACTTGTTCGCGCAAGTCACTCATGGAACGCTCTTTTGCTTCTGCCACGCGGTAACGGATATAATCGTTTTCCTGCCATTGGTTGTTATACGTGGCTAAGGGCATCATCTGATAGTGGCCATACAGCGCATAGTTCAACACTTGCCGGTGCGCCAACAAACCAGCTTCGGCGGATGGCGAAGAGATTGTTTCCTTGTAGGTTCCAAACAATTCTTCCGCCTCACGCATATAGCGGTCGGCACGCTGTTTGTCGCCCTTGTTGAGCCACAAACGCGACAATGAATAAAGGCTTTCCACCAATAGCCAACTCTCCCCTTCTCTATAGACGGTAGCCAGTTCCTCGTGCATTCGGATAGCGCGGTCGGTTTGCCCGATTTCACCTAACAGATCGGCATAATTACGACGTACCACATTAACAACAAACGCGGAATCCGAAGTATGTGCAATCGCTTTCTCAAAACTCTCCTCCATTTTGTCGTATTCGCCCAAATAGAAATACGTAATCGCCATGCCGTTATAGACACGCGCCACTTCGTCCAGATGGATTGCTTTCTCGTCACCAAGACGGACGAGTGCTTCCGTGTAGTCGCGCACGTGCTCATAATCATAATCGCGCATGGCAAGTTCGGCTGAAATACGCAGCAAAATCACTTCCCAGATATGTTCGCCTTTCTTTTCTGCTATCTCCTCGGCATATCGCTGTTGGCGCTGTAACACTTGCTGCGCCTTTTCTTTATCATCATTCCACCACCAATAGAAAGCCTCCTCCATGCCCGCTTTCATCATATAATCCTCGTACGCTCCGTCTTGCAGCCACCTGTCGCGGAAATACTGCGCCGCCCAACAGATCATGGAGTCTTCTGATAGCGATTGCATGGTGTTGGCGCGTATGTCTGCCACGCAGAACCAATACAAGGCTTTTGATTCTTCCGGCAACTGGTCAGGACGTACCACTTCGCGCAATATCGCCATTGCCGAATCCCTGTTCACGGGCAGTAACTCTTCCGCTTTCTGCACACGCTGCACATCCCCGTTAGCGCACGCACTCATGAGGCAAAGAGCCATCGCTCCTATCGTCCATATCAAAAACTTGCTTTTCATCTTCTTTCTCGAAATTTTCTGCAAAGATACTACTTTTTTACGAATTACGCAAAGCAAAACGTCCATATATAAACTTTTCTTTCGCAAGTATGCTGTATTACAATAGTTTAGAAGCCGCATATATAAAGTTTCCGATTATTAAGATAGCTGAATTTTGCAGCCGATTCATAGCATTCTTTATGTGCCTTATTTTCAGTGATTTACAGAGTAGCTATCGGAGGCAAGTCGAGGTAATCTCGAAGTAATCTCGGAGGCAAGTGCTATCAAACACCTGTCCACACCCTAAAACAAAGTTGCCGATTATTAAGATTTGGGCTTTATACCAAAGTCCGCCCAAGAGTAGCGTAGGGTCAGCGCAAGGTCTGCTGATTGAAAAAATCTTGAAACGAAGTTAAAAGGTGTATGATTATTAAGAATCAGCGAACCCGTGAATTGTAGCCGTCAATCAGCCACTCTCAAGCCACTCTCGCGCTACTTTATTACATTGCTTATTTAGTGTTTTAAATAAAGAACAACGGTCACAATTTTACATCGGAATTTTATTCCAGTCCTAATTTCTGGACAGGTCATAGACAAGATTATTAAAACGAGGATCTGGTGGATATAAATATGAAACTTCCGGAAATAGAAACTCTACAATCTTATCTAAATCCCGATTTTGTTTAGAAGAAGCCATTGTGGCGGACATTTTCGCTAATTTATCCTCATCATGAACCAAAGTATAAATATTCGTTGCACAAACAGAAGATCTTGCAACCCGCAAATACAGATGTGCATATTCAATATGGTTCTTAATAAAATATTCTGTTAGCTGTACGAAATTAGCCAATTTGCTAAAAATAATATGATGAAGATATAATGAAAATAAGCAACTTAAAACACTCAAGTATTGGTTATTCTCAATGAATTGAAAAAGATGCTCCTTTTCGCCTTTGATGTTTGTTTGGATTCTATCATAGCAATAAACCAACACATAGCGTTCTAACTGCTTTTGCTGCTCAAGAGTAATATCTTCGGTTGAATTTCGATATGAATCTAGTTTCTCTTTTATTGTATTAGCATCTGAATAATATGTCCGATCGTCCCAACTATAACGACGAACAAAATATCCTTGACGATATACGCATTTTAATACCGTACGAAATAGAAACATTCGTCCTTCAGAATCATTCCTTTGATCAATATAGTCAATCAACGTATAATAATTCAAAGGTTGGTCAAAGACCTTTTTTAAAGAAAATCTATACGGAAGATTTGTCAAGAGTTCCGCTTGCTGATATGCATACTTTAAATCATCATCTGTTGGTTCAAAGAAACTATCATAAAACCAACTTTCAAGTGTATCAATTATTTTATCCCTAATATCTCGAGGTTGTTTTGTAAACAATTTAACAAATGTAGAAGGAGAATTATTCCCGTAAAAGAACAGTCGAACAAAATTTCCGGCTTTACGCCCCCTTTCATATGCATCCTCTCGCTGCTTTTGCTCTAACTCTTGTTGTTCTTTTTCTTTTTTTATTTGTTCTTGTACATCTTTTTCTTTCAAAACAGGATTATTTAGCCAAATACGATCGTTACAGTTGTTCATTATTCGTTTTTTAATGATCTCACTTGTATAATCCGTGTCTATCAAATCCGATAAGTCAATCTCAATGCAAGCTAACTTTAATTCTTTAATGTCGTTCTTTTTCCGCTCATCTACTTCATGAGTAACCAAAATTTCGATTAACAGATCATGTGCCTGCCCATTTCTTGAGATTCGCCCGATACAATCCGGCTGAATATATGTATCATGTATAGGAATTCGCTGCTCCAAAAAGACTTCATCAAACTGAATCAACTGTTTGGAGAGTTTATAATGGCGACCTTTATATGGAGGCAGCATTATTTGTTTTTCTTCTTGTATAATCTGCTGTGCCAAAAGATGCAATGCAGTCATTCGTGCTCCGGCACACTCCGCATTATTAGCATGAGCGAAATGCCATTGCTTTTTCTCTCCCTGACGTGCAATTAGTAGCGACTTACACTCCGGACAGATACAATCACATTTCAAACCACGTAGCACTTCTTCTACTGAAACAAGAACTCCTGTTTGCTTGCTTAAACCATATTTAAGAAATCTGTGCAATTCGTTTTATTTCGCTATGACGATTAAAGATATGCGTGACGATAAGCCATTCTTTGCGCAATAGCCATATTGTCCCTTGAATGGAACGATTTTTGCGTCTCGTCATATTTAAATACGGGTCGCGCATGTCTAAATCAAAGATACGTTCCCCTGTAGTTAGCATTCGTTCTTTCTGATTTTCTGGACTACATTTTTCATATTCTTTTGATTCATGTTTTGTACATATAGCTCCATGGTTTAATGGTAGATGCCATAGCATGAAATCAGATAGCAGAACAGTATCATCAGGAACATTCAATTCTAACATGACAGCTTGTTCTTCTCCATCTTGAATTTCCGAAGGAGACATAGTAGGTGCTGGTCTCTTTTTGCTTTCACATTGTAACCATACCCATAAACCCAGACATAGTAAATTTACTTTTGAAAGTGTTTTGGGACAGGATATTTCTTTGGAATACAATGCCAATCGAAAGGCAAATCAAGTGTATCAAGGGTGGAGAGCTCTTCGTTCAGCAGATTGTTGTCTTGCGCGTACATGTAAATTTTTTTGAGGTAATTAGCAGTAAGGTAAATAGAAGGAAATGTGTTGAAATGGTCTATATACCAGCCGAACATGTCTTTATCGCCTTTAGACGAATTACATGTTTTACAAGCAAAAACAATGTTTTCCATTTCGTTTGAGCCGCCTTTAATACGTGGAAAAATGTGGTCAATCGTTGCTTCTTTAGGAGAAAGGAATACTTTTCCGCAATATGCACAGGCATGGTTACTTTGTTGTAGTTTCTCAATCTGTTGTTTGTATAAATCAGAAATCTTCCATCGTCCTTCACAATAAGCTTTGTATGCTTTAGATCGAATCATATAACATGTGCGGTCGTAAGTGTCCTTTCCCATATTGCAGGCAGCATCGACCATTTGCAAATTCGCATATGACCAATATAGTAATTCTGCAAGAGATTTAAAAGTTCGTTCTGGCATAAATTTGTAGTTCTCTTTATTACTTGATGTATGCGATTATTTCTATTTTATTTTAGCCATCAGTTGGCGTTGTACGCTGCCGATAACGGAGCATTCATCATCTCATAAAGATAAGCCGGGCTTTGAACATAAAGTTCGTTTTCTTCGTCCTGCAAAGCTGGCATGAGCGATGAGTTATAGACCTTCTCCATAGCTTGTTCTAAACCACAGCCGGTATCTTCCATGACATAGCGTACCAACTCACTCAAAACATAGTCGGTCAAGTAAGTCGCTATTTGATGATGATTTGCTTGTGTCATAGTATTTGCACTTTTGATTTTTTGAGATAGCGCAAAGCTTTCTCCGTCCCGAAATAATATTGCTGATCAAGAAACTTGTCTTGAAGACCTTTTGCAGCTTCTTCTGCTGTGTAGATATTCTGGCGATAACTGGTAATCTGTACCACTACGCCGTCATCAGCTATAGGTCCAACAATAATATCATAGTCATGTATCGGCAGTTGGTTCTCGCGGTCACGGTTGGCATCTACGAACAGGAACCATTCCACGGTTGCTTTCTCGGGAAAAACCTTGACCTTCAAGTCCGAATGCAATGCGGCTTCATCGAACTCGTAGCTGATGAGTGTAGCCTTACCTCCGAAAAGACGTGTTTTCTTAGTTGCCATGCGGATAGCGGTCTCACGCGAATCCGTGAGGTAGAAACCTTTCCCGAAGTCCTTGTGATTAAGGCTACGGGAGAGGTCTATCGTCTCTATATCCGTATTAGTGCCGTGGAATAGTATCATGCTAGTGTTCCTCCATTTTGGCGACAAATAATGAGCATATCATCAATGGTGTCGTCCATTGATTGCAGGTGTTCCACATCGTAGAACTCCATTAAGAAAGCAAGCGCTTTATATTGCTGTAAATAGCGGAAGGCTGTTTGGCGTGTCATGGAAAACCTGTTCGCAAATGCCTGTATCGCACTCGTCAAAAATGGAATTTCATACTTGCTCATATCGTATCCTTTGCAACTTTTGGCTGCAAAGTTACTGAAAATATTTGAAATACACAAGGATTTCAGCAGGAAAATGCAAATTCATTTGTATTTTGTGCTGCAAAGCGTAATTTCGAGGTGAAGGAGTGCTTCGGATAGCACTCCGAGTGTTGTACCCGACAAGTTCCTCACTTGGAGGATTAGTACAATACATAGAATTATTAAGCGCCGTGTCGGTGCCCTCGACGTTACACCAAATATTTAACTTTTTTGACATATGCAAGAGAGAAGGCGAAAATCGTTGCGACAGGGGCATTTTGTCTCTCTTGTCTCTCGGTCATCTCGGTTCTAAGGAGCAAGTGCGCCTTAATCGCTTCACGGTAGTGAGTTGCCTATCTATTCTTTTCCTAACAACCAATCTATCACATTGATTTTACGTATACCGTCAATGTTTGCGCTATCAAAGTCAGTTGTCAAAAGATATTTAGGATAAGTGTCCTTAATCTTTCTTAATGACGAAAGTTCACGATTTAGTGTTTTTTCGTCATTAACGGTGTAAGCTACTTGGTAATACTCACGCTCTCCATTGTGTTTCATAACCACAAAATCCACTTCACCTGCATCTGTTCTGCCGGCATAAACCTCTCCTCCTCGTCTCAGTAGCTCAAAATACACCACATTCTCTAACTTGTGCCCTAAATCAATGGTCGGAGCATTCGTTTGCAGGAGATTGCGGAAACCGAGATCCACTACATAATACTTGTAATTGCTTGCCAACAACCGTTTGCCCTTGATATTGTACAGACGGACAGGATAAATCAGATACGATTCCGTAAAATAGCGAAGATATTTCAACACAGTATTGTGCGACATCTGTTGTCCTGAAGTGCGGTTCAGCGTGTCTGCGATATTGTTCGGCGACACCACGCTGCCTATACTGTCATACAGAAAATTGATCACACGTTGCAAAGAATCAAACTTCCGCAGTTTGTTCCGCTGCACTATATCTTTGATCACCACTGTGTCATACACTGATTGCAGATAAGCATTGACCATTTCCGGGGCTGTGCGGGATAAATTAACTGCTTCAGGGAAACAGGAAGTGTTCATATATTGTCGGAACATCCTGCCGGAATCATGCTCATCAGGAAAAGACGCCACATATTCGGCAAAAGAGAACGGATGCAAATGAATATTGATATACCGTCCGGAAAGCAAGGTACTCAAATCGCTGGAGAGCATATAAGCATTCGAACCGGTGATATATAAATCCACATCTTTCTTGACATAAAGCGCGTCCACCAGTTTCTCGAAATGTGGTAAGATTTGCACTTCATCCAAAAATACATATCGCTTTGGAATGTTGGGCAAGTGAGCAATGATGTAGTCATATACTTCTTCCCATGTTGCAAAACGGGCACTCTCACGTTCCTCAAAATTGAGAGACAACACTGCATTATTCTGTACACCATTAGCATACAAATACTGCCTGAATGCCATCAGCAATGTGGATTTTCCGCAACGACGGATACCTGTTACAACCTTTATCAGGTCTTGATTGCGCAATTTAATGAGTTGCGACAGATAGGATTCTCGATTTATCATTGTGTCATTCATTTCTACTGACGAAAATTACTTATTTTTACAAATTTCGTCAGTAATCGGCTGCAAAGGTACAACAAAAAATCCGAATGTGCAAATAAAATTGATTTTATTTTGCCATTTGCAGGATTTTGCGAACGTAACTTCGGGGGAAACGTAGTGGCGGAGTCCGAAGTTACTGCTTTTTTAACATATGCAAGAGAGAGGGCGATTTTGTGCTTTTTTTGTCTCTCGCTCTTCTCTCGCTCTTCTCTCGGTCATCGCTCGGTGGAAAAGAGGCAAAGAATGGAAGGGTATAAACAAGGACAAGGAACACATAAAACAATCCAAAATGGGCAAAAAGTGATATGGTCGGTGATTTATATAAACATTGTGCAGGCATATATAAATTTTCTTTTAGTAAGATTGCTTATTTTCAATAAGTTACGAGTAGAAAATATAAATCGTAGAATTTGGATATAAATGGGTTTTTGTAGTAACTTTGCAGTCGCTTAAGTTAAGGCTCAATACGACTCGCGACGTGCCAAAAGGCAATTGTCTCGGCAGGTTAACAGCCTCGATAATTCCGTCGCTCATATGAATTTTCGCCTTGCTCTACGCTCTCCCCACTGCGTGCGATGCACACATCGGGGACCCCATTATGGAAAGGAAACGTTTAACAACTCAAAAGAAACGTTTAACAACTCAAAAATTAGCATTATGAAACCAAAATTTATCATTATCGGATTGGTACTCGCAGCAGTACTTTCGATGAGCGGGTGTATGCCCGGAAGTGAACAATGGAACATCCGTATCGCAGCGCATTGCTACATCAAAGGCGGTGGACTGCAAGAGGGTGAGAAACTGATTTTTGTCAATGGTATCCAGCGCAAGTGCTTGCGTGAATGGCAAGGGCAAATGTGTAAGTATGTGGCGGTCAAGTACACTTTCCGCAAGGCAAACGGCAATCTTGACCAACGTATCATTCATCTGCTGATGACCGAACATTGCGACAGCATCGTCGATTGCAGTTACGACGGCAAGGCGGAATGGGTCAAATCCGATGATCTGCTCATGCTGAGAGACATCTTTCCGCATGGTGTCTTCGGCGGCGAACGGTAATGTATCACCTTATAATAATATAATAATATAATAATATGAAAGCAAGAATTTTCGTATTGGCAGCGGCGATGGTTTGCGCCGTGTCAATGGAGGCTAACAACAAGATTAGCGGAGTTATCAAGGATGCAGCGGACAAGAGTGCGCTCATCGGTATCAATGTGACATTAGTCGAAAGTCAAAAGTCAAAAGGCGAAAGCACTCGCAATGTAGTTTCCGGCACGGTCACAGACGCGCACGGAAAGTTCAGTTTGGAAGCCGAAACGGGCGAGTTTGTGTTGGAATGTTCGTACATCGGCTACGAGCCAATCGGCATGAGCTTGACGGTAAGCGGTAACACTAATCTCGGCACGATTGAGATGAACGAGGCTTCGACGGAACTGGGCGAAGTGGTGGTAGAAGGTGACGCGGTGATTCAGAAAGTGGATCGCCAGATTCTTCTGCCAAACAAAGAGCAGTTGGGCGCTTCTTCGGATGGTATGTCGCTGCTGCAGAACTTGCAGATTCCGCGTATCGTGGTGAACCCTGCGGACAACACCGTCAAGACCCTCGCCAACCAAGAGGTGCAGTTGCGTATCAACGGCATCGAGGCAAGCAGTTCCGAGGTCATGGCGATTAACCCGAAAGATGTCATCCGCATCGAGTACCACGACCAGCCGGGTGTGCGCTATAACGGCGCGGCGGCGGTCATCAACTACATCGTCAAGCACCGCGACACGGGCGGCAATCTGATGCTCAACGCTTCCAATGGCGTGACCATGCCCGGTTGGGGCGAATATCATCTGGCGGGCAAGGTGAACTTCGGCAAATCGTCGTTCAGCCTTATGACGCACTACTCGCCGCGTGACGTTTATTGGACGCGCACGAACGCGGAGACGTACAATTTCAGCACGGGCACAATCGAAAATCGCGAAGTGGGCGAGCCGACACGTTTCAAGATGAATCCGGTGAACATCGGTTTGACTTACAACTGGACGAACGGCGAGAAGAATATGCTCAATATCACCTTGCGCGATTTCATGAAGTTCACGCCGCAATCGAAGACCAACCGCGATTCGTATCTGTATCAGGGCACGGACAGTTTTGCTATCCACGACCACGAAAGTAGCAAGTCTATCTCGCCGTCGTTGGACATCTACTACGAGCACAACCTGCCGGACGACAACCACTTGTATTTCGACCTTGTGGGTACGTATATCAATAGTAGTAACGACCGCCGTTTTGAGCAGTTGCCGCTTGGCGAGATGGTTGCCGACACAACGGATGTGACCTCTCGCGTGCGCGGTAACAAATACTCGCTCATCGGTGAAGCCATCTATGAAAAAGACTGGGAGAACATCGGTTTGACGGTCGGCGTGCGCCACAATCAGCAATGGGTCGAGAACACCTATCTCGGCAGTGCCGATGCCACGGTCAACATGACCACCGCCGAGACCTACGCTTTTGCGGAAGTGCAGCAACGCGTCAAGCAGTTTTCATACGCTGTGGGTATCGGTGCTATGCACACGTATATCGAGCAAGGCGGTCAGAAATCGTCGAACTGGATTGCCCGTCCGCAACTGACGCTGAGTTACGATTTTGGCAAGGGTGTGTTCTGGAAATACAAAGGTTATGTCTCCGGCTACCAACCTTCGCTGTCTGCTATGTCGGATGTGGCGCAACAGATTGACAAATACCAGAACTTGAAGCCGGTTATGTTCGTTGCCAATGAGATGCAGCTTTCGTGGCAGTCCAAGTATGTCAATCTGAATATCTGGGCGAACTACTCGTACGACCACAAGCCGATTATGGACGAGACGTACGAGCAAGTGATTGACGGTCAAGCGTACGCGATACGCACCTACGCTAACCACCGAGGTTTCCATCGTCTGCAAGTGGCTCCGAGTGTGCAAGTGCGCTTGCTGCAAAACAAACTGATTTTCACGGTTGCGCCGTTCGCCAATTATTACGTCTCGCTTGGCAATTCCTATACGCACAAGCATTTCAACCCGGGTGTCCGCGCCAGTTTCATGGGCATGTACAACGGTTGGCAGTTCTTCGGCGAGGTGACCACGCGCAGCAATAACCTCTGGGGCGAGACGCTGGAGTATGGCGAGTTCTACCATCATATCGGACTTGGCTACAATGCTGACAAGTGGGGCTTCCGTGCCATGTTGATGAATCCCTTCTCCGTCAAGGGCTACAGCATCGAAACAAAAGACCTCTCCGCTCTTGCTCCGAACACGCAACACGCGGAGATGCGGGATTTCCGCCAGATGCTCATTCTCAACTTCCATTGCAACCTCGATTTCGGCACACAACGCCGCGAAAATGGGAAACGTATCAACAATGAGGACAAAGAAAATGGTATCTTGAGTGGCGCGAAATAGGAAAGAATTGTGTGTAAGAATAGCGGCACTCGGAACCTCTTTATTCGACTTGTTGGCAGGAATTTGGCAAGCCTTGTCAAAAAACTACATAAAAAATCGCCGTAACTTATTATGTTACAGCGGTTTGGGTGGAATGTGGGGCTCGAACCTACGAACCAAATAAATACCAAAACCAAATTATAACTGCTTGTATAACAGCATGTTAATACTTGTTGTAATACGGGCTTTTACACCAATCTTACCCGATGCTTACCCGAAATTTCACTCTTGAAATCTAATGCAAAATTACAAAAAAATCTTGATATATGCAAGTTTATGGGCAATTTTTTTTTCCAAAAAATGATATATAGTTTTTCCAATTATTTTCCAAGTGTTCACACATTGCTTGGTTGGGATACTATTTAATCCCCTTTATAAGTTTGTACAACTCGCGACCTCTATCCCAAAGTCCGAGTAGAAGTCCCAAAATTCCGATGGCGACACCAATATTGCAAGCCCAACAGCCGCAATACAAAACTTTCATCATACAGAGGTATGAAATGGAAAAAAGCAATACAAGCAATAGCTTGAATGTCCAAAGAACGTATCTCATTGTTTAGATATATATGACTAATCGTAGCGGACGGGATTCATCATCCGCTTTCTTGAATTGTAATAACACCGGATCATCCGGTTTAGGCAGTCTCACACCTACTAATTCCGTCCATGGAGACAGTTTGTCAACAGCCTTTCTTTTTCGCTGAATTTGATGAACATTCCGTTTCTTATGCCGGTGACTTGCATCCAGTTGGAATGGCTCAATAATTCCTTGTTGTTCTGCTGCAACTATTTGTTCCGCTGAAGCCACATAAATGGCATCATTGGACAAACGGCTGCAATATTCGGCAAAGCGTACACGTTCTGCCTTGCTCATTCCAAGAGCGATACTTTGTATCTTATCCGGCGCATCTTTTTGCATGATTTTCTTCCATAGATTACACGCTATTTCATCAGATATATAATAGGGTTGTTCAGCCGGAACATAGATAAATCGGATTTTCTTTCCCTTAATACGAACGGAGCGCGTCAATGGTGGCTCTTCCTGTTGCACTTGCATCATCGGATCGTTAGGTAATGTAAATGCCACACGAAATCCGATGTATCCGACAGATGTCTCAGGGACATACCATCGGCGTACAGACAAGTGGCTGTTGGCATTACATTCATCATAACTACCACCTCGTACTACACGATATGAGCCGGTGTCTGCGCCACATGGATTAGGAAGAGTGCTTAACCGATAGGCACCGTATATATCTTGACACCATTCGGACACATTTCCCGTCATATCGTACAACCCTAATTCATTGGGATGCTTGCGTCCGACCGGATGCTTCCAGTTTCCGGAACAGGAATAAGTCCACCCGATACTATCCGCTATGCTTCCTCCCGCATAACGGAAAAACTTGCTTTTGTTTCCTCCGCGCGCGGCATACTCCCATTCCGCTTCAGTAGGAAGACGAAACGGGTATCCTGTTATACTGTCCAAACGATGCACAAATTCCTGACAGTCGTGCCATGACACATAGGAAATAGGAATAGTTGGATAGCCCCTTGGACTGATGATTTCGCGTTCGGGCATCACCGCTCGCCATAGTTCGACCGTGACTTCTGTGGTGGCTATATAATAAGGTGACAGAAAAACAAGATGTGCAGGTTTGTCCGTATAAATCTCCGGATCGTATTGGTCTGTTGTTGCTCCCATCAAAAACGAACCGCCTTCAACCCGTTGCATAGTAAGATACAAATCTTTTCCGTCCAAGCTGTCTTTTCCCGCTATATGAACCGTTATTTCAATCTGTTGTAACGAATCCGGTACAACCAATTTATGCCGCCGCGCTGCCAAAGGAAGCACGAACGTAAGAAACACGATTATTATCAGCCATTTTTGATACACGCATGTGCATCTACAATTTCTGTGCCAAACAAAAATAAAATTGGTTCCTCGAACACGTATCAAGGAGCCATTTTTTATTGTGCTGAAAATCAATCATTTACAAAATTGAAAAGTCGAGTAAAAATGGACTGTTTTACACGTTTTTTACCCGATTTTTTCAATTTGCAAAAAGAAAAACAGCCGTAACTTATTGTGTTACAGCGGTTTGGGTGGAATGTGGGGCTCGAACCCACGACACTCGGAACCTCTAATCCGTTTTCGTAACTTGCTGTTTTTCAGCAGTTTAACAAAATCAGTTTACTATCTTTTTTCCCCCTCTCGGGACATTTTTGGGACACTTTTCGAAATTCGGGGGAAAGATTTTTACCTAATCTAAATATCAGTATTTCAAAGAGTTACGCGCTTTGCGGGGATAACTCGGGGAAAGCTTTTGGGGAAAGCAGTTCCGAGTGTTGCGCGCGCGCGAACTTTATTTATTCTTATAGAGAGTCATTTCTTCCTCTCGTAGCTCAACAATCTTTTCCAAGTTCTTGATGCGCTCTTCCTGATCTTGGATGAGCTTCTTTTGCGTGTCTATGATAGTACGCATGTAAACTGTTACCGGGGTGTTCTCGGTAAGTTTCTGCTCCTCATCTTCTACAAAGAAGTAATCAATAGGCACACCAAAGAATTTGGCCATCTGCTCCAACGTGTGCGCTGTCGGATTGGAATTCTCACCCAAGAGATTTGACACGGAACGTTTCCGGTTGCCATAAAGCAGTTCACTTAGGTCTGCTGTGGGTCTTCCTGTCTCTTTGAGCAAGTTTTTGACGATTTGACCGCTAAACATTGCTTTTTCAATTTTCAGTTTAATATCTATGATATTACAAAAATTCCGTCTAAAAAATGTGCATTTATATTGGCGTTTTTTCGCTCATATATTTGCGTATATGAAATTTTTGTTGTAATTTTGCTGCAAAATTAGTAAAAATTTTTGATATGAACAAATTTTCGCCGGAAAAAATTGAAAATTTTCGCATTTTTTATGTCGAACTGCGCAAAAATAAGGTAAAAACGCAGTTTAGGGATGAAATGTGCAAGGCTACCGGATGGGCGTACTCTACTTTCTATCGCAAAATGAAGTACGGCAACGTGTACCGTGATGAAGCACCTATAGTTAAATCAGTCATTGAAAACTTTCAGAAGCAATGAAAAAAGCAAGCAAACCAACCAAGAAACGTGATTTCTTTATCTTTGAAGAATGGCTTCCTGCACTGCAGAAGCTGGACGGCTTCTCTCTCCTTGCAGTTGAGTTCAAAAGGAACAGCAACGGCTTCGTAAAGAAGATCAAGGGTCTGGTGTTTGAGGAATATGAAAACTACCTCGGCACAATGAAGATAGTCAATAAGCGGCATGTATCTGTATATTGGACGCATACAGGCGTATGTTATAGATGTAGCAAGCACGTGCGCGCGGAGCAGTTCGATGTCACGCAATATCTGGAGCAGTAACTATGTACTCAGAAGAGTTTATTGAACGAGTCCGCTCCAATACCAACATCCAACGCGTTTTTGAAGCCAAAGGCATCACTCTCCGTAAGTCCGGTGCCGATTTGGTATGCAAGTGCCCGTTCCATGCAGACAAGAGTCCGTCTCTGCATGTGAACGTCTCTAAAGGTCTCTGGAACTGCTTCGGATGTGGCGAAGGAGGCGATGCAATTCAGTTCGTGCGAAGGGCATACGGTTATTCGTTTCGTGAAGCTGTTGAACATCTTGCGAATGCGGCCAACATCCCTATCGAGCAAGAAAGGCAGCTCACTCAAGCAGAGATTGAGGAGCAGCACAAGCGCGAAGTCCTTCTCAATGCGATGGATGTCGTGGCTGATTTCTATGTCACTACCCTATGGGACGATAAGAGCGAAGAAGCGAAGAAAGCCTTAGAGGTCGCTTCCGATCGCTGGGATAAGGAATTCCTTCAGCAATACCGTATCGGCTATGCGCCGAACAAGTCCGACGCTCTTATCCAGTATGCCTATACCAAAGGTATCTCCGCCGAACTGCTCTTGGAACTGGGCATGGCCAAGTATAATAAGAAAGGCAAGCTCGCGGATGCCTTCCGGGGACGGATCATGATTCCTATACGCAATCGCTCCGGAAGATACGTTGCCTTTACCGGCAGAACCCTCTCCACAGGCGATGATATCCCCAAGTACCTAAACAATACTACCACGCCGCTTTTTGACAAAGATACTGCGGTCTTTGGCTTGGACGTGGCTGCAGGCCCGGCTATCCGTGCAGATGTCATGTACTTGGTTGAGGGTGCGCCGGACGTGCTCCGCTTGCACCTAATCGGCGTCAAGAACACCGTTGCATGTCTTGGCTCGGCTTGGACAGAGAACCAACTTCGGATGCTTAAGCATTGCACTACCAAGTTGTGCTTCATTCCGGATGCAGATCCACCCAATCAGGAAGCAACCAATATCCGTGATAAACATGGTATTGGCATCCAAGCCGTCATCAAGAATGCGAAGAAGGCCCTATCATTGGGCTTTTCGGTGATGGTCAAGGAGATTCCGGTCGGAGAGTCGCATGAGACTAAGCATACAAAGTACTTCAAGCAAGACCCGGATTCGTACTTCGTTTCCATGGACCGGTTCAACGCTACTGGAGAAAAGGATTTTATCATCTGGTATGCAGGAAAGATACTCAACACCAACCAAGCCGCCTCCGCGAATGCTAAAGCAATCGACGAATTGGCTGAACTCATCGCAGAACAGGATATCGAATCGCAGATACCGGTCTATATCGACGCGCTCCATGAAATCTATCCTGGACGTCAGACATGGAAGAAAGCCATTGACAAGGCTATCGGAGAGCACGCGAAACAGACCCTGTCAAAGGTGGTGGATGGTATAGACATCCTCAGTGAGTTTGGCTTCGTGGAGCGGCACAATGCCTACTATACATCTTCCAATGGCGCTACTGTCAAGTGGTCTAACTTTACACTCGTACCACTCTTTCATGTGCGAGATAATAATTCCGCACTGCGCCTATATAGGATGAAGAATGAGGATGGCGTAGAACTCACGATCGAGTTCCAGCAGGAAGAACTCACTTCCCTTGCTCGTTTCCGGGCAAAAGTGGAGAGCCAAGGCAACTTTGTGTGGCTCGTGGGTGAAAGCCAACTCACAAAGCTGAAGCAATTCCTCTATAAGGCTACCGAGACAGCAGAACTGATAAAACAGTTAGGCTGGAACCAAAGAGGCTTCTATGCCTTTGGAAATGGTATTGCTTTCAATGGCTCCTGGTATAAGGTTGATACGTTAGGCATTGTGCGCCTTCCGGAAAACATGGGCAACTATTACCTACCGGCATTTTCAGAAGTGCATGTCACAGAAGATGGTGTTGATAACTACAATGATTTTGACAGACGCTTCATCCATGATAACCGAAGCACTGTCTCATTGCATGAATACACTTCCAAAATGGTTGCCGTGTTCGGAAACAAAGCCATCGTCGGTATCTGCTTCTATCTGGCTACGCTATTCCGTGATATCATCCTCCGGGAAGTGTCCGGTTTTCCTATCCTCAACCTGTTTGGTCCGAAAGGATCTGGTAAAACCGAACTCGGCCATTCATTGATGGCGTTCTTTATGTCCTACAACAAAGCACCCAACCTTACCACCTCCACGCTCCCTACAATAGCTGAAGCGGTCGGACAGGTTGCCAATGCGCTCATTCACTTGGATGAGTTTAAGAACAATCTCGATACGGAGAAGTTCGAGTTCTTAAAAGGTCTCTGGGATAGTGTCGGCAGAAGCCGCATGAACCTCGATACAGGCAAGAAGCGGGAAACATCCAAAGTAAATTGTGGCGTTATCGTATCCGGGCAGGAACTGGCCAGCCGCGATATAGCTTTGTTTTCTCGTTTTGTGTTCCTCTCTTTTGATACCTCGCAGTTCTCCAAAGAGCAGCTGCACGAGATGGAACAGTTCCGTGAGATCCGCAAACGCGGGTGCTCACATCTGACGCTTGATATCATTAAGTTGAGGCCGCAGTTTGAGCAAGGTTTTCAGCAGACATACTACGATGTTACCAACCAACTGTCAAAGCAGTTTGAGGATGCGATTGAAGGTCGTATCTTAGGTAACTGGGCGATTATAATAGCTGCCTTCAAAACCTTGGAGAATTATCTCAATCTGCCGTTCGATTACACAACAGTCTATGGCGATTGTTGTGCGCTGATGGAGGTGCAGAACATGTACTGTCGTGAAAATAATGAGATTGCCAAGTTCTGGAAAACGCTTTCCCTGCTTGTCAATAAGGGCATCCTGTATGAAGGTTGCGATTTTCACATTAAGTACATGGATAAGATCCTGCTTAAGGTCGATAGCAAAACCAACACCACTCGGTCGCTCGAATGCGTCAAGCCGGTGCTCCTCATCCGTAATACTGTCTTTGATGAGTATAAGGATTATTGCGTATCGCATAACGAGTCTTATCTATCTGCACCTTCTCTAAGGCAATATCTTAAAGCTTCGAAGGATTATATTGGAACCAAAGCAAAGGAGGCCTTTACTCCTATGATAAACGGTCAGCCTATATATCAGGAGAAATCCGATAAACAAGGCGTGGCATACAAGGAGAAAGCCCGCTATGTGGGTGAAGCCCTTTGCTTTGATTACAGCATGACTTGCGAGCTATACGAGTTCTCCCTCGCATCCACGAACATTATTGAAGAGTCTGCCGATGACGATGGAGAATAAATATAGCCCGCTTCCCACGTGGAGGTTGTTGACATTGCTTCCTCCACGTATCAGTTTAATATCAAAGAGGAAGCCTGCTCGGGAGGGTCGGCTCCTCGCCCTTATCTGCTTAGGAGGAAGCCTGCTCGTGAGAGTCGGCTCCTCCCCTCTCTGCCAACAATCAAAACTTTTATGCATATATGGAAAACTTTCAATTGTTAATCAGTCTCTCCGAAGACATTCTCGTTCTGTTTATGGACGATGACAACTACATGCGCAACTTGGATGATGTTTGGGAAACTCTCCAGAAGCAAGATCCAGACCATTTCCGGGATGTACAACTCAGGATTTTAATCTCGCACTTAGCCGCAATTCAAGTCGCCTTTCTTAATACCTTTGGCGGTCACATGGTGCCTGAAGCCGACGTAGCCATTTCTCAAGCCTGGCATTACGCAGAAGAACACATGTCACCTCAATACCGACAGGGCTTGTAGGCCTGCTTTGTGCTATTCCGCTTTTAGGGATGCGACGGGTAACACTCGTCGCTATCTTTTGCCATTCGCATTCTACTTTATTCTCACTATTTTTATTCTACATATACTACATATACTACAGTATAGTATTTATGTTCTTTATGTAGCTTTTTCTGGTATCTACAATTTTCTGCAATTGCCTACTAATTGCCATGTTGTAGGAGGTCACTCTACTTTTTCATTGGCTCGCCTACATGCTTTTAGGTACTCAATGTATTGATATACCGAAGTGTAGCAACTGTAGCACTTGTGTACTCTCCGAACTTACCCCTAACTGCGCTTTTGTTGTTACCGCTCTTTCCCTCTCGCTCGGTTCCGAGTGCTCATGTCGTTATGCCTATGGTTGACGGCTTCTGCCTAATCACTTCTGCCCGATCTTTGTCCTTCTTGCTTTCAAGTCCTGCCCCTTGAATTACATATTGCCTTGGAGATTTATGTCGTTCCTTTTAGCAATGCAAAGGTAGTTGGTTCTTTCCGTATGGCAAGGCTAAACATGTTCCGGCGCCCAGGTGCTTAAAATTTCTCCAGCCTCCGGACTAAAAGCCGTGAGGTAGTAAATTTTGCGGAAGTCTTGCTGTTTCACGGAATGGAGAACTACACTTGCGTCAACTCTGAAAGCATTGTAAAAGAAACAAATCTCAAAACAATATGTCTAACAATTCAAAAAACAGTACAGTTATGAAAGCATCTAAGAAGAACAATCAGGCAACCGAACGGAACCGATGAGCGCATTAACAATCTCCTCTGCATCTACTACAAAGAGCTGCACAATCTCTCCATCTTGAAAACTCGGGAACAATGGGAGCGCGAGGGCTTCAGAGTATTCGATAACAACCTCACCCGCTTTCCGGCATGGGGCAAGCCCGTCAGCCGAGTAAACAAGGAAACAGGTGAACAATACACCTTCTTCCCGGTTACACACTTCTACGTACCGCAAGCAGTTTGTCAAGCATAAATGAAAAGAGTGCCATCCGTCAGAAATGGCGGGTGGCCATTTCCTTCTAAAAAAATTGTAGCCTTATGAAAAAGTCATTTCAACAGTACACACAACTCGCTTTTGATTTCGAGTGCAGTACAGTTTCCGATAGTGAGAAAGTCACGTATCAAGAAAGCGTTTCCACTACATGTTACCGCTGCACCAAAGAGGAATTTGAAGCACAGCAGGCTATTGAGCGTGATTACATGTTTGGTCGTGCTGCTTGGCTCTACCGGCAGTTAGAGCGTGAAATGGCTCACGAGCGCAAGGCTGCAAAGGCATTGGCTGAATTTGAGGCTATGAGAGCCCAAGCATATAAATATAACTTCTAAATTCTTTATCGTTATGATTCCTATTCAACAAATCCTCGTTCGCTGCACAGAAGAGCAGCTGGAGTCCATCCTCTCTTCCTGTCAAACCATCATGTC
>CADCBP010000032.1 GCA_902799705.1 uncultured Bacteroidales bacterium | reverse complement strand
GCCGTCAGCATATTACGAATTATACCTGTGGTTTCATTGAGGTTCAGATTGAACGATATCCAGTTCCAACCGGAATAGATGTCGATATTCTGTGTCTCACTACCACCGGTGGTGAAGAGTACCTGTGCTTCGTTTCCGCAACCATGGACATCACCTGCACGGAACTGTACATCCCGATCGACAATCAGGTTATATGTACGCCCGGTGGATGCCTGCCATAGGATGAAATTCACCGTCTTACCCGTCATCGCTTCGTTACCGAAGATCGTGAGATAGACATTGGAGGTATTAGCGGTGTTATCGTAGTCCACGTTGGCTTTGCCGATACACTCGTTGCGATAAATCGCATAGATGATATCGTTCTCGTCGGAGTCGTAGATATTGTTTATCTTCACCTGACCGCAAATGGACATGTTCAGCGGGTATTTGGATTCGTCCACATCGATGTATGGCGGGAAGGCTTCTACCATGTATTCGATTTGCAGCGGTTCCGCCAAACCATCTTCGTCCACGACGTAGATAAGGTCGCCATACGTACCTACCGGCATAGGCTGCTTATATACCAGTTTGATAGACAACTCGCCTAATGGCTCTATCGTACCGTAAGTTTGATCCACAGTAAGCCAGTCGGGCAACGACTCAATCTTATACGTATGGCGCTTACCGCTCATGTTGATGATCTGTGTGACGATGTAGTTATTCGAATCTTCCATGCCGTATCGACCCCATATAGTCAGTTGTTTGTCTGCCCATTTGAGACTGTTATGATCCACAAAAGCGGTCCAAGTGATAGGCGAACGCATCGGGTTGCCGTTGAGGTCCTCCACATCGCGCACAGTGACATAGATAGACTGCTTGTTAATCTCGCGGTCAAGCATATTGAGGTTAATCATCAGTTCATCGCCGTTGAACGACCAGTCGAAGTTCAGTTTGGTCAATGCCCCGTGACTGGTGACAGGTGCGTTCTGCGTCTTATCTGCCAGTGCCGTGATGTCGCCATCTACGAGTGGCAGTATTTTGTCTATCACCTTGCCGGTAGCCGGATCTTTGAACTGACGACGGTCGTTGATAGAGAAGCGTTGTTCGAGTTTGCCGTTGGGGTTGAGGAACTGCTCTTCGAACGGCAGGTAAGCGATCAGACCCATCTCGTCTCCCACGAGAGCGATGTTGTCATACGCCTCCACAAGCGATTTCGGCAGTGCTTGCTCGAACACAGCGAACTCATCGATGTTACCGGCGAAGTTACCTCCCAAGTACATATCGCCTTGCGCACCGGCTGCAACGGTTGCGGGGAAAGTCTGAATCAGACTGCCGTCCACAAACAGGGCGGCGTTGTTATACGTGCGGTTGATAGACAGCACGACATGATGCCATTCGCCGTCGGCATAGTTGACAGAACCGATCCAGGTGAGCGAGTCGGAGCACAGTACAATGTTACCGTTCTCCAGCGCGATGAGCGCGCCGTGTTTATCGTCCGTACGTCCGGCACTGAAGAGGTTCGCACGCTCGGCAGCATTGTCCGTGGTACGGAACCAGAACATAAGGGTAGCATCATACACTTTGGAGCGTCCGAAGAGGTTGCCTATCAACTCGACACGCTGCTCTTTAGCCAGTTGAACCGAGAAGCCTTGCAGTTTATTCCATGTGCAACCGTGCAACGAGAGCGTAGCACCGTGTGCATGGTCTTTCACCAATTCACCCTTACCTTCGCTCATGCGATAGTAAGCCAATAACTCTTGTTCGTATCCCGTCAGGTAATGGTCATAAGTGGCGGCTATCTCTTCGAGCGTCAATGCCTTGGTCCATACGCGTGCCTCCAGCATCTGACCCGCATAGCCCTGACCGAAGATGAGCGGTGCAGAGAGGGAGTATTCGATGTTTTTCGAAGGCAGTGCTGACGGTTCGGTCATATCTACCGTACCTACATAGAAGCTGAAACCATTCTCTTTGGAATAGGTGACAGCCACACGGGTGAAGTCCAGCATCGGGTCCGCCAGTTTCTTGGATTTGTACGGCGTGGAATTACCGATCTGCGCATAGAGACGATTGTCTGCTGTTTTACCGAAGATCAATCCTTTGCCTTTGTCACCGTGGGTGAAGAATACTTCATCATTGTACGGAGACGTCGGCTTCACCATCATCTCCACCGTGAAGGATTTGTCGGTCAGACTACGCTCCACGGAGGAGGCGGCATACGAATCAGCCGTTCCTCTGAACAGGATTGCCGTCGAGGCGGAGATACCGGTATGGTTGGTGATGCCGAGGAGTTGGAAGTTATTATCCTCATCGAGGTAATTACCGGCTATCGGTTCATTGAACCGCAGCAACAGATGGTCGCCTATACCGAGGATGGCATTCGCCGGTTCGGGATCGCCGAACACACGCGGAGGACGGGTGTCTTTCGTTCCACGGATAACAGGCGAAGCCTTCGTTACAAATCCCGAACCGTAGCGGCAGAAGCAGACGGCGCGCAGGTCATATTGCTGCTCCATCGGGTCCCGCTCACCGTAGAAACGGAACTGCGGAATACGTCCGTTCTCAATCATCGCTTTATTGCCTGTAGCGAGTGCATAGAGGCTGTCGCTGGCGTAGAACGAACATTGGTTCACCCATTTCTCCTCGCTCTCCGTGGAGAGTTTATATTGGAACTCGATATGGTCGAAGTTCTTATGATGGATATTGAATCCGCCGATGTCCACCGGCAGGTAGTATCCGATAGAATCGTGCGGCGAGAGGGTATTCATCACCCAGTTCTGACGCGGCATCTCGATGCTGACCGGACTGGATTCCGGCATGAAGTGCGCCGAGAACTGCAGCATCGCATAGGTCTTCGGGCAGTCGGCAAGGCGGAAATAGAGGGTCAGGTTGTCGTAGTCATCCACTTCGCCTCGTTCCACCTCCAGCACTTGAGTGATGGATTGTCCCGGCGTGAGGAAATAGTCGAGTCCTTGCACGAGCGGTGCACCGTTGATATAGACCTTCGCGCCGTGAGGGTTGCTGTCACCCGTGAGGGAGAGCGAGAAGGTCGTTCCGGTGTTCGCCAGACCGTATTGCACTTGTCCTTCGTTCTTGAGTTCGATATGGAAGACGGCGCGCTGATCCGCCGGCACACTGCTTACCTCATGGCGGTCGATGCTCAGTTCAGGCAGAGCCAAAGCCATCGTCCCGTTATTGATGACCGTACCTTTGTTGTAGAACTGCGTCTTCTCCTCTTTTTCGTGTACGCAATAGGTAGCGCCCGCTTGCGTGAAGAAGACGTACGAACCGTAAAGTATATCGTCGTTGTTGGACTCGCCCACTTTGCTGACGATAGTACCGGTCGTGGCCTTCCACAGGCTATCCACCTCTGCCCGATAGACCGAAACGGTGATATCGCCCTGCGCATCCGGCACGATGGTGAAACCGCAGGATTTCTTGACGGTCTTTTCATTCGACGTACGCGCATCGGAATTGAAATCCAGCACGGGATCGAAACTCATCGTCCATTTGGACGCGTTCGTCACCGTACCTAACTGCGACTGTGTCTTATGGCCGCTTCCGTTCGGGTTCTTCTCGTCCTTGAACATGGCCGAGATAGCATCCGTGATGGTGGTTCCGAAGCGTTTCTGACTATCACTACCCCAGAAGGCGCTGAAGTTTTTGATAGCATCCTTGAGAAGATTTTGGGCATTGGAGGTAGCAGCCGAAGCGGCGTCCTTACCGATTAATCCCATTCCTTGCGGCAGTTCGTTGTAGTTGGCAGTAGCCGAATAACTGTCGGAGTGCGAGAGGGTTGTTCCGGCATTGACGGAATAGGTACCTACATGTTGACCGGACTGACGCGCCGCTACTTTCTCCGCCTCGTTATAGATAAGGATAGTACACCATTTCTGGATGATATTATCGATTGCAGCCACGCGGTTCGGATAGGCCTTCGTGCTATTAGTCGGCAATATCATCCGATACGAGTCTTTCGCCAGCGTGTCATGCAGACTGACGCTCGTCAACGAATCGATATACCAATATACGACGTCATCCGATGCATTCGCAGCCGCTTGCGCGGAAGCCGAGTCCGGGAAGATTGTTAGCAGGTTCTGACGCTGCATCGCCAGCTGCGGGAGCACGCTCTCCATAATATAATACTGCGAATAGGCGAAGCTATTCGTGATACCGGAACCCATGACGACCTTTTCACCCGTCACGAGGTAATACGGCTTGTTGTCTGCGCCGGTACCGCTGGCGAGCACATGCATCGTGCCTGCCTGAATAGCCGGCTGACGCGCCTGGAAGATGGTATCATTGATGACGGCGATAGACTTCGCTTTACCGGTCAATTGACTGTTCATCACGCCGACGAACACATCCGCATTCGAACCTACGCCGGCTTTGGCATGGCTGGACGATGTGGAGATTTTATCGGTGGTGGTGAAGGTATAAGAATATTTATAGCCCCATGCCCATTCGTGCGTGATAGGAATAGTGAAGGACAACTGCTTGCTGGACGTATAATTGCTACCGATATACGAACCGGCACCGGACGGCGCTGTGACAATACCGATATCATTCGATATGTTCAGTCCGTATTTCGGAGTAAGGTTGATACCGCCTTTCCAGTCATAACTCTCGGTATAGCCGTAGTTATACGTGGTACCGTTCTCCACCCATGCGGAGCTACCGTTTCCTCCCGGGTCACGGATGATGTCGAGCAGCGTAATATCCGCATCGGCAGTGGTCAGTTCGTTCGCCTGAATGACATCTCCTATCACAAAGGCTTGGAAGGCGTCTGTCTCCACCGTGTTGCCTTCTTGCTCCAGGGCGATGCTGACCGTACTGAGTGCATCTTCACCGTAGGTCTGGGTCTGGATATGATCTACCAACAGCCATACATTGCTGTTTTTACCCAAGCGGTCGAGCTCGTACGGCAGTTGCTCCGTAGCGCTATGCATACCGTTATGGACGATTACCTTGCCTCCTCGTTGCGGAACACGGTCCAGTTTGGCTGTCTCGTCATTGTTGTAATAATAATCTTCGAATGCCTCCGCTTCAAACTGATAGCGGCGGTTGTACTGGAAGAGCGGGTGGCCCAAGGTATAAGTGACGGTGCCGTCACTGTTTTTGGTGTACAGTTGTACTTTCTCTTTCCGGGACAGGTCGAATCCGCTGACCGAGATAGAGGGTTCGCCGTATCCGTCTTGCTCCATACCATATAGGAGTTGCTTGAGATGCACTTTGACAGGCGAACGGTAGATGCGGTCATACACGGCATTGTATATCGCGCTATCCTGATTATAATAGTTCTTCGTCACATCCAGCGGCGCATTCGTCAGGTCGATGACCTCACTGCCCTGCCCTGCGGCAAAAAGCGTAGCGTAACCTTTGGCGGTAGCCTGTACCACTTTGTACTTGACAGGGAATAAATCCACGGCATACTCTCCCGTCTTCGGATCCGGCTGAATCGTGATACGCTTCTTCTCAAAGAGCGTATTGGTGACAACCGCAGATTTGTCCCCCTTGACGGATGCATACTGAACGCGTTGTTGTACGGTGTCGCGCGTCTGGTCATTGGGGTCATGCACTATCTGCGCGATGTTATCACCCTCCAGCTGGAGCACCAGTTGCAGGTCATCACCTAAGTTGTTCGTTCCCAAACCGAAGGCTTCGGGCAGGTCGCGCTGGTCGATACCACCGGCTACGCGACCGACAAGGCGCACTGTGGTCATATCGTAGAACCGCACACCGTCTTCCGGAGCATCCAGCGTGAAGGTATCCTTACCCTGCTCTAAACGCAAGATACCGTCGCCCTCGAAGGTATGACCGTGTTTGACGATACGCAAGACATACGGTTGACGTTTGGACAGCGTCAATTCGAAATTACCATCCGTGCCGGTCTTCACCGGTGCTCCGTTGCGACGAACGGTGTCGCCGTTGAGCGTGAACATAGCTCCGGCTACCGGAATGGTCGAGTACTTATACAATGCCCGTCCCGTCAGACGCACAGTAGAAGTGTTCGCAAAATTGAGGCCTTCCACCACCGCATTATCCGTCGATAGGCCGATAGAAGCCGTCGGAGCTGTGGTATTATTGAAACTGAACACCGCATACGAATGCGTCGGGATAATCGAATAATTAGAGCCTGTGGCTATATTGTATGTCAAGCTGTCGAATTTAAAGGTGCCGGTAGGATCGGTGACGCACTGTAAACCCGTAACCGGTAACCCATCACCCGTAATTGTTACGGTAACGCCTGCCATACCACTGTTATCCGGCATCAGGACACTACCGCTAATCTCACCGTACGGACTACGCCAACCTACCGCCTCGGCACTGTTGCGTGAAGACTTGCCGTTGCAGTCATATACCGCCGTGATCGAATAAGTATATCGTTGGTTCGGCACAGCTGTCTCGTCAAAGAAATTATTGTCCAAACCGATGTAAATCGTGTCCGGCGCTGCATCACTATTCTTCGCTACACGGCGCAGCACATATTGATCTACCGCCGTAGAGGACGCCATCCACTCCAGCTTGACTCCGCGTTTATGATGTCCCACAGCATCTCCCTCACTCGCCGTAAAGGAGGTGATGGTAGCCGCTTCGTCGAAATAGAGACTCGGACCACTTATGGCCTTTGGCTGCAACTGTGTGGAGTCTTGTACATGCAGGTCGGACTTGGACTGGTCAATACGCACGGAATACGAATAATGCGTGCAGGCTTTGTCCGCCACATCAGAATAGGTCGCTATCCATGAACCGTCATCCTGACGCTTGATACTATCTTGCGGAATGATAAACTCCGAAAACTCTCCGGTCTCTTGGATCGTTCGCCGGAGGATGAGACGTGCGGTTCGATCCCACATACAACGACCGTAGCCTTTCGCATATTCGGTTTGCAACTTTTTGAACAAACTGTCTTTGATAACCGGCTCGTATACACTAAAGTCAGGCGAGGAAGGACCATCAAACCCGATGTCGATAAAATCTTCCGCCATCAAGTATGTGGACTTACACTTGATGGTACTATTTCCCCACACCGTGAACTCATATGACTTATGCGAACTGCGTACACCTTTATCCACATTCACCTGTACCATACCTCCCATCGGGATGTCATACGTACCGGCGTCCATACGTTGCCAGTCTCGGATGACACTCTTCTCCGCATTCAGCACGCGGAACGTCAAATAGTCTTTGGGATTGACCGTATAATAGGCATATTTCTCATAGGCGATAGTAAAGGAGGTGGTTCCTTCCGTATAAGCGCTGTTGATAGTATAATTCAGCGAGCAGTCTTCCTTACTCAGCGGGAGCACTTGAATCTCGGAGTTGTCAATCTTGAATTGAAAATGCACCTTATGGTTCTTCTCCCACTCCGCATCCTTGATATAGTTCTCTTGCTGATTCGCCAGAGGCGCCAGGAAGTTATGCTTGTAGAGCGTCACCTGTCGCGAGAAACCGTCCACCCATCCCCATACAGAAGAGGTCGCACGGCGGATACGGTAATAAACAGGCACAGCTGCCATATGGCCTTTGTTGCACGTGAGCGTAGCCGACACATCAAGGAGCAACGTGCCGTTATCATCATAGATATAGTAATGTTTTAGGGTTGTTTTCCATTGTGCATCCACCGTATCGGTCCGAACCGCCGCATTGCCGGTCCATATCTCACGGCTGTTGTCCTGGAAGGTATAATAACCGATAGAATCGCGCATCATCCGCTGGATACCTAACTGTTGGGCGTCCGAGAAATCCTCCTTCAACGCGCGCTGGATCTCGAAATAATCCCCATCAACCAGGTCCACCAGCCGAGGGTTCTTAATCGTCCAATGCAGCACATTGTTACCCGTGTAGGTACCGGTAGCATCCTTCTCCTCCTCCGCTTCGAAATTATAGATACGGTGGTAAGGCGGGATATCCACCTTGGTGGTCATCTGCGTACTCATCACCTCCTGAGGTGTCTTCATTCGGTATATCTGGAAGGTGGCATAGAAATTCTCCTGCACCGTATCGGTCGTTGGCACAAAGATATTACCCGATCGGTCCGCGGCTTGAAACTCCGTTGCATCCAACGAGGTATGATAACTCTTCGGGTCATAGAACACCATATACGGCACCGCCGCGTTACCGTATCCCGTCACGCCGGCATTGTTGACCGTATAGAAATACGGGTCGTACAACTGCGCCTGAATCATATTGCTATTTCCTTTGATATCAGTAGCCAGGATCCAGCTCTTCGTGTAGTTGATATTACCCGTCATACGCTTACTGATCTTCACCTCCGTACCGATGTTGAAGGTCTCTCCGTCCAGCGCCTCCTGCGGATACCAGTCTATCTCCACCCAAGTCACATTGTCCTTGTCGTTGTCCGGCTCCGCCACTTTCTTCACGTCGTACGCGTGCTCCTGATTGTCATTCGGCACCACCTTGCGTTGGCCGTCGTGGATGTTCGTGATCTCCACGATACCTCTGCCGCTGTAGGCTCTCACCCACGCGCGACCGTACGCTTTGTTGTCGTCCGCACTCGGGCCGTCGCTGGCGCGTTCGCTACTATAGGAGAAAATCTTGTACTCCGAGCCGTTCAGCTTGTAGTACACATACGACTCGCCCTGGTCGTTGGTGGATACATAGTAGTCGTATGCACCACGCGAGTAAATAGGTAACTTGAAATGCACTTTGTTCGCTCCGGCTGTATACGCCGAGTAGTGCTTTTCTAACTCCAAAAAATCATTTGCCTCGGCTCTGTTCACACCAATGAACAAGGAGCACAAAAGAAGGATAAGTAAAAACAGTTTGTTTCTCATATTTTGGTTGTGTTTTTAAATGATTTTAATTGTTAATAATGTGATTTGTTGTTTGATTTATTTGTCTTGTTTCTTAGTTCTTGCGAATCGGGGCATTGGGAGCGATTTGTAAGTCCTCTTGGTCATCGAGCGGAATCCACCACATCTCCTTATACTTATACCCCTCATGTGTGCGGTTGAGGAAATGAAGCATCCAGTCCATCCGCATAAAACTGCGCTCCAGCCAAAAGAACTCTCTCCATTGCTCCGTATTGAGGTGAACAATATCAAACGTCGGCGTCTTCGCCTCATGATACCTAAATCGTACTGCTAATACCATAATCTTTTACTCCATATTCAAAATCGGCTGCAAAATTACTGCTTTTTTAGCACATACGCAAATTTTAAAAGCAAAAAATGTTATCAATTTTCGCCTTTTTGCTACCAAAATGTGTGAAAAAATTTGCATATATCAGAAAAAAGCAGTATCTTTGCACAAAATTTCAGAAAAGTTATGGAAAATTATTCAACCTTGCGTTCTCTTGAGAACAGAGAAAATGTAGAATCAAACGGTATTATCCTTTGCATGAAACAAGAGGGAATAGCTGTTCCGCCGGGTATAGATATGATGTATCCCTATATTATCTTATCGCTGAATCTATCCGGCACGTCGCATTGCTTGTATGACATGAAGGATATACGAGCCCAAAAGAATGACTTGACCTTCTTTCTGCCCGGACACATCATCCGTCATCTGGAGCCTAGTGAGGATTATACGCAAGCATGGTTGCTCTTTGATCCCAGTAAATTCAAGGATTCGGAGTTGAAATTCAACCCCAGTGACATGGAGTTACTTTCCCAAAGTCCGATATGTCATTTGACAGACGAGCAAGCGGAAAATCTTTTACTACTTCTTGGTGCGATCAATTATATAGCGAGCCGAAGCGAGGAAGAGCTTCCCAACAAGCATCGTTTGTTGGAGCAGCAGCTGTCAGTAACATATGAGTTGTACATGTCGATTCGTCATGAGCAAGATACAGAGTGGAACAAAGACCGCATGGGACATATCTATCTCACCTTCTGTAATCTCGTTGTAGAGCACCATAAAGAGGAGCGAAATGTAAACTATTACGCCAAATTATTAGGTTACGATCCGCGATATTTCTCAAAGATTTTCCGTGCATATAATGACGGCACTTCTCCATTGGAGTGGATCCAGAACTATGTCACGAATCAGGCAAAACGTATGATAAGCGAGCATCCGGAACAGTCCATCAAAGAGGTATCCATTCAGCTTGGATTCCCGACGACCGCGAATTTCTGCCGTTACTTCAAGCGTGCCACCGGCATCTACCCGCTGGCATACAAAGACTCCCTCCAATCCGACAAAGAGGCATAAAAGACCGCAAAAGAGACGGGCACGAATATCGCGCCCCGCCTCTTGCGATACATCAAAAATCTCTGCAAAATTACACTTTTTTTTGAATATGCAAGTTTTTCTTTCCGATTCGCCCAAATTTCTGCATTTTGAAACAAAAATCCCGCGTTAGGGATTGGAAGGGCTACGGTATTAGGTACTAATGCGGAACTTGTGACCCCCTGCAAAGCCCGACCGACGCAGCTCTGGAGAGAATGATTTGCAGGGCTATGGAGGGAATGCCCCAATAAAGACAGTCGTAAAAAAGATGAGGAAGATAAAAGTCCGAAAACAAACCGCCGACGTTCACAAGCCAGCGGTCTCGGGCGGTTCGATTGACTTTACCGATGTTCTGCTCCTTTTGAAGATTGACGGGGAATGGAAATGTGTTGCCAAGGCATATAACCAAAACCCCAACACCATCAAAAAGTAATCATTCCTTCTTATACATGCGGGAATGTGTGCGGTCGGCGTATTTCCAACTGACATTTGCAACGAAAGACCAGCCGTAACGCTCGTAAAAAGAGGTGTGCTCGGTAACGAGGTAAAGTGTGTGGATGCCACGATTCAACATGTCCTTTTCTGCCGTGGAAAGGAGTTGCCCCGCTATGCCTTTTCCTCTGAACTCGGGTTCAATCCACAAATCGCAGATGTTCGGCGTCAGATCCGGGCGATCGTGATCGTCGTTAACGCACACACCTATTCCGCCGATGATACGGTCTTCCTGTACGACAATATAGTACTGCGGCAGGTCGTTCGGGAATGCCGTGCAATGGGCTATGTCGGCTCTAAACTCATCAATGGGGTCATTCCAATGCGGCGCAAAGAAAGCCGCTGCACGCTCCGCCCATTCGGGGTGCTCGCGCAAAAAGAGAATCGTATAGTGTTGACTAAATGGCATCTGCGTCATTATTTTTGATGCAAAATTACAAAAAAAAATTTACATGAGCAAATTTATTGCGCGTAGGTTTATCGATTTAACAAAAATTAACAGAAAAATCTTGATTTTTTCGTCCGCGTTAGGGATTGGAAGGGCTACGGTATTAGGTACTAATGCGGAACTTGTGAACCCCTGCAAAGCCCGACCGACGTAGCTCTGGAGATGAGTGGATCTGCAGAACTATGCCGGGAACGCCCAAATAGAAACAGTCGGACAAAATACTACGATAGCAGTCATGCTGACGAACAGGATGCCCGTCATCCGGAAGAGCCTGCGACCGGTCTGAAAAAAATGGAGGACTAAGCCTCCAAATTCATTTCATGAGCGGGTTCGGATTGCGCTTTGTTTTGCCCTGTGCGCGGGCTGCAAGCTCGGTAAACACAAGGCAATTCAAGCCGTAAATTTTCCAGTACTGCTCGTTATCACCAGCGAGCTGTAATGAAGTGTGACCGGTGACGAACTCCATGTGCGACATGATTGTTTGACAGGAAGAAAGGATGGACTCCAGCTGCTCTTCTGTGCAGCGAACGAGGATTTGTTGAATAGGAATCATAACGATAAAGAATTTAGAAGTTATATTTATATGCTTCGGCTCTCATAGCCTCAAATTCAGCCAATGCCTTTGCAGCCTTGCGTTCGTGAGCCATTTCACGCTCTAACTGCCGGTAGAGCCAAGCAGCACGACCAAACATGTAATCACGCTCAATAGCCTGTTGTGCTTCAAATTCCGCTTTGGTGCAGTGGTAACGCTCTACTTGGACGCTCTTTTTCTGCTCCAGCAGGACGCTCGCTTTTTGCTCCACTTTCTCACTATCAGAGACAGAACTACACTCGAAGTTAAAACTGAGTTGTGTGTACTGTTGATAAACATGCTTTTTCATAAGGCGACAATTTTTAAAGGTAATGGCCACCCGCCATTGCTGACGGATGGCACTCATTCATTTAAGCTTGACAAACTGCTTGCGGTACGTAGAAGTGGGTGATTGGGAAGAAGGTGTATTGTTCACCTGTTTCCTTGTTTACTCGGCTGACGGGCTTGCCCCATGCCGGAAAGCGGGTGAGGTTGTTATCGAATACTCTGAATCCCTCGCGCTCCCATTGTTCCCGAGTTTTCAAGATGGAGAGATTGTGCAGCTCTTTGTAGTAGATGCAGAGGAGATTGTTAATGCGCTCATCGGTTCCG
>CADCBP010000031.1 GCA_902799705.1 uncultured Bacteroidales bacterium | reverse complement strand
GGGCTATTACTTCGATTATTCGAACAACAACCGCCATTTCGGTATGTTTGATGTGGACTGGGATGTGGCTTTGAGCTATCAGTTCCTCAAATGTCTCCAGGTAACCCTGCAAACCAGCCTCAAGTATTATCCGGGTACGCTGATTGCTGCCGAAGAGGGCGGTAACCCCGTTGAGCGGGAGCGTGTACAGTTCAAAGGTATCATCGGTCTCGGTGTAGGATACAGCTTTTAATGTACCATTTGTTCATGTACCATTGTACCATTTGACTAAATGGCTAAATGAAAAAATGAATGGTAAATGGTAAATGACAAAATTGTAAATTATGCAGGCTCTCGACGAACTCTCGCAAAACGTGCATCTCCTCCTGGAGCGCTATTCGGCGTTGCAGCAGGAGAACGCGCAGTTGCGACTGGATATCGAGAAACAGCGCCAGGAACTGATCCGCACCCATAGCGAACTGCTCGACTTGCAGCAGAAAAACCGCCGTATTGCTACCGCCAATGCGCTCACTTCCGCCGAAGGAGCAGAAGAAGCCACCAAGCGCCTCAATGCCCTCATCGCACAAATCGACCGAGCCATCGCCGCATTAAAAAGATAACTGATAACTGACCACTGATCACTGACAAACAACATATCAACCTTCGTCTCGATGCCCACGTGGTGGGACTCGACGTGCCGCGGGATCAGGAACCCAACTACCGTGCGGCGGCGGAACTGCTGAACAAACGCTATCAGTATTACCTCAAACTGCGCCCTAATGCATCGGCGGAGCAGTTATGGATGTACACCGCCCTCGAAGTGGCGGTCGCTCTCCAGTCCGACGTGCGCGAGAAGAGTCTTGTGCCCGTTGAGAAAGAAATGGAGAAACTGAATGAGTTACTGAAAAAAGAACTTTCGTAATCCCGTAATCCAGTAATCCCGTAATCCCGACATCCCGATATCCCGAAAAAAAATAACTTAATTTTTAAAAAAAACGATAAATCAATGAACACAGCAATTTTAATCCTTGCAGCAGTAGGCGGACTCCTTCTCGGAGCCGGCATCTACTACCTCATCGCCAGCATGACGGCTTCCAACCTGCTTAAGAAAGCGGAAGAGGAAGCGGAGGTGATGAAAAAGAACAAGATTGTTGAGGCTAAAGAGAAATTTATCGCCCTGAAGTTAGAGCACGACAATACCGTGCGCGAACAGGACAAACGCATACAGCAACATGAGCAGCGCTTGCAGCAACGCGAGCAGCAACTCAACCAGCGTCAGGGCGATATCCAGCGCAGCCTCAACGAAGTGAACCAGAAACTGCAAACAGTGGAGCAACGCCAACAGGCGCTCGACTACAAACAGCAGGAAGTGGACAAACTCCATCTGCAGGCGGAGAAGCAGCTCGAGCAACTGAGCGGCATGTCCGCCGAGGAGGCAAAGAAACAACTGGTCGAAACCCTCAAAGACGAGGCCAAGACGGCTGCGATGTCCTATATCAACGAGATCATGGACAACGCCCGCCTGGAGGCGAACAAAGAGGCAAAGCGCATCATCATCCAGACCATCCAGCGCGTGGCTTCCGAGACGGCTGCTGAGAACACCGTCTCCGTCTTCCATATCGAGAATGACGAAGTCAAAGGACGTATCATCGGCCGCGAAGGACGAAATATCCGCGCGCTCGAAGCGGCTACCGGCGTGGAGATCATTGTGGACGATACACCCGAAGCAATCACTCTCTCGGCCTTCGATCCCGTACGTCGTGAGATAGCACGTCTCTCGCTCCACCAACTCGTGCAGGACGGACGTATCCATCCCGCGCGTATCGAAGAGGTCGTAGCCAAGGTGACCAAGCAGGTGGAGGAAGAGATCATCGAGATAGGCAAACGTACCACGATCGACCTCGGCATCCACGGACTCCATCCGGAACTCGTGCGCCTGGTAGGTAAGATGAAGTACCGCTCGTCGTACGGCCAGAACCTGTTGCAGCACGCCCGCGAGACGGCTAACCTCTGCGCCGCCATGGCAGGTGAGTTAGGCCTGAATGTGAAGGCGGCACGCCGCGCCGGTCTCTTGCATGATATAGGCAAGGTGGCGGACGATGATGTCGAACTGCCGCACGCAGAACTCGGTATGAAACTATGCGAGAAATACGGAGAGAAACCCGATATATGCAACGCCGTAGGAGCGCACCATGACGAGTGCGAGATGACGACGCTTATCGCGCCTATCGTCCAGGCATGTGATGCCATCTCCGGCGCACGACCGGGTGCACGCCGCGAGATCGTCGAGAGTTATGTGAAGCGTCTGAATGACCTGGAGAATATGGCGATGTCCTTCCCAGGTGTAGTGAAGACCTACGCACTCCAGGCGGGTCGCGAACTGCGCGTCATCGTAGGAGCGGACAAGATCTCCGACAAGGATACCGAACTCCTCTCGTTCGACTTGGCCAAGCGTATTCAGGACGAGATGACCTATCCCGGTCAGATCCGCGTCACCGTCATCCGTGAGGTGCGCGCCGTCAATGTGGCTAAGTAAAGTTCGGAGTTTGGAGTTTAGAGGTAAAACTCTTGACAGAGTTTCGAATAGGCGGCTGAACGGCCGCCTTTTTCGTCCTCCAGAACGAGCGTGTCCTCCTCTGATCCTCTCATCCCTTTGACAAAAGCCATAAGGACTCTTTTGGGCTTTTTGTTCTCCTTAGTATAAACGCGCGTGACGCGCGTGAGGGAAAGCCGTTCCGCGGCAGCGAGTCCGCGTACTTCCGGCTCGGAATCGGCGGGCAGGATCAGTGCCAACACACCGTCTTCTTTGAGCAGACGTCCGCAGTGACGGATCAGTTCCTCATAACTCAACGTGTCCGTGTGACGCGCCGTCTGACGACCTTTGTCGGGGTTCTTGAGACTATTCTGAAAATAGGGTGGGTTGGACACAATAAGATCATACCATTTACCATTTGGACATTTACCATTTACCATTCGCCATTCCTGAAGCGGAGAGTGGTAGGCATGCAAGCGTTCGGTCCAAGGGGAGGAGCAGAAATTATTCGAGGCCTGTTCTGCTGCCGCTTCGTCCATATCAATTGCATCTATCTGTGCGAGAGGAAAACGCTGCGCGAGCATCAGAGCTATCAAGCCGCTTCCTGTGCCGACGTCCAGAATTCTCCTTTCACCTTTCACCTTTAACCTTTCACCTTCGCTGGTTTCCGCCCATGCCCCTAACAGCACACCGTCGGTTCCTACCTTCATGGCGCACTTACTATCCTCAATATAAAACTGCTTGAACCGAAACGACACTAATTCTTAATTCTTAATTTTTAATTCAGTGTGTTGCTGCCCGCATGAACAGCCGTCGTGTTCGTGCGCTTCTATCACGCAATGAACGGCGAGATATACGCCCAGAACGAGGAACAGCACTGCGCATATATGCCGGAACCATTTCTCGAAATGCTGCATCTTCTGCGTCAGCTTGCCGATACTCACGGCGCTGTAACTCACCAGCCAGGCGATGAGCATGATCGGCAGGCCGGTGCCTAAACCGAAGATGACAGGCATCACCCAACTCCAACTGACCGGCAGCGTCAGCGTGATATCGATCATCGTCAGGAAGTAGATGAGGCGGTGCGGGCAGAACGCGATGGCGAAGAAGATACCGAGGATGAAGGACCATAGCCAACTCTCTTTGCTGTCCGTGTCTTTGAGCCATTTGCTGATGCCGTGGTCGTGCTCATGGTGATGATGTCCGCTGAAGAGCAGAACGACTCCGCATATCAGCATGAATCCCGCTAAGATAGGCTCGCCGTAATGACCTAACATATGCTGTATGCCTTCCGTCTGCGCACCCATCATGAAGGGGATGCTCAGCAGCACGTAAGTAACTAACTTGCCCAGCACGAACATCAGGCCGTTGGTCAGCACGAGACGTTTGTTATTGATCTCCTTATCGATGTACCCGATGGCGGTGATACTCGTCATCAGCGTGCACGGGTCTAATATAGTGAGCAATCCCAATACGAATGCTGTCAGTAGTTGTACCATAAATATGCGTTTTCACTTTTGCGGCTGCAAAAGTACTACAAATTTTCCAAACCTGCAAACTTTTAATCAAAAAAAATAGTCTGTGCGAGCACAACCTCGATCGGTTGTTACCGTAATGTGCAATCCGCTTGACTCAAAAATGCGAGTTATGGACTAAAAATGCGAGTTTTAGGTACTTGCGTATATTCCTGAAAAGCAGTAATTTTGCAGCGTCGAAATGATGCCGCTTTTTTGTACTAACCCTAACACACCATGTATATGCGTAAATTTATTCTCTTTTTTGTACTCATGATGGCTGCGACAGCTGTGTTTGCAGCGAACAAAGGCATTCCTTCCGAGATCTTCAAAGACGGTAAAGTCAAGTACCTCAAATCGACCAACACCCTTGTGCTGGAGGATGGTTTTCTCTTTCGTCAGGGTAAAGGGCTGGTGGTGTTCAACACCGGTAAGGACTTGCATCTTCTGCTGAAGGGCAATGCGGAGTTCCGCGCCTCGTTGGTGTTTGAGGACAAGGTGGTTATTGACAGTGAAGGCGACCATAAACTTTCCGTCACGTCTAATGTCAGCGGCTCGGCGGTTAAGTGCCCGGCGTTGACGGTGAACAAGGCAGTGCAATTGGAACTACTCTCCCGCAACTCGCAGGATGGCATGTATGCCCTCGACTGTCCGGATATCACGGTGAACGGCGGCACCCTTATCTCCGAGGTGACCACGGCTAATACGGCTGTCAAGACAACACGGCTGAACCTCAACGGCAGTTGGCTGGAGAAACCGAAGGGCGGCATCGTCGATGCAGAGAACGGCAGGATATGTTTTGGAGACAGTATCCCCGCTAAACGTGTACGTATCACTCCTGAAGTACAGAAATGATGAAGCGTCTATCCGTCTTTGTTCTATCCTCTTTGTTCCTTGTTGCGGCAAGGGCGGAGTTGGCTATTCCCCGTGATTCGGTGCCGGAGGACCACTTGGCGTGGTTTGGCCTGCGCGGAGCGGTGAAGGAGGTGGTGGAGTACGATTACAATAACTACGGCAAGACCACCTGGCGTTTTGACACACGCGGCCGTTTAACGGAGTATATCGAATATACCCATCCTTTCTTCGAGAACGGCGGTTGTGTCTTCGGTCTCTGGGCGCATTATCGCTATGCCTATGATGACCAAGGGAAGATTCAGTTCATCGAGACCTATAATGCCGATCATAACAAGGTGGATGAGTGGGCGGATCTGACGCTCGAACTTTTCCCTCCGCAGCGCAAGGAGACGGATTTCCGGGGCAAGGCGCAGAAAGAGCACGGTGATAGTACGTTCTGTTTCTCCGAGTGGCATCAGAAAGGCGAGATGAGTGACTATTTCGGTATCCGCTACGACCGTAAGGGCAACTGGTTCGAACAAGTGCATACTACGGAGGATGGCTATGCGTGCGCGAGTGTGATCGTGCGCGAAATAAAGTATTATAAGGATATAGAGCTCTTCGACCTGCCGGCAGGCGTCAAGGCGGTCAGCCATCAATGGCAGTCGGACGGACGAAACTGGGGCAACCGCTATGTGTTTGACAGGGAAGGCAACATGACCGCCTTCCGTTCATGGGTGGATGACGAGGCCTTGTACGAATGGACTCCCTCGGACGAGGAGTTAGGCTCCGATTTCATTGTACCCGGCGCTAACGACAAGGCGCGTGAGGTAGAATACTGGTCCGTCGCCACTTTGGGTGAACTGAAGACGTTGCCGGCAGAGGTCAATGAGAAGGATGCTTTCTACCTCTGTTTCGACTACATGGGCTACGCCTTCGAGGGCAGTCTCTATCCGCTGCATGACGGTTGGTGGATCGTGCTGAGCCACTGGTGTCTGGACGAAGATCTGACGATGTATCTGGACGAGGAGGACGAGAACGGCGAGCCTGTCCTTGCTGCCTCGCGTTATAAAGACCCCTTTGCGGGTATGCGCTATCCGATCATCAAGACCGATTCGGTCAGTTTCATCTCCCGCAACTACAGCGGGCAGGTCATTAAACTGTACAAAGAGTCGGACGGCAAGAAAGTGTGGGACAAGCTGAAAGTGTCCTGTCATCTGGACGTGGTGGATGCCGACCCCAAGACGCGCCGCGTCCTATGCCGGACCAACCCGAATAGCTGGAACTGGGAAGAGTCCCCGCAGTACTACGCCGTCTATGGATGGATGGACGAAGAGTGGGTCTGTGCCAACCTCTTAACCACCTGCCCGTAATGAACACCACCTTGCTCATATTAACCCTCCTCATTCGTTACGAACGGGTAAATGTCTGCGCAGCGGACACAACCAATCATCCCATTACCATAGAGATGCAAGACAGCGCGATACTCCGGGATCTGGTGCAACATATCATGCTTTACCATGAGGACGGTTACGATGCCATCCCGAATACCGGGCAGAACCTCTGGTGGCAGCTCTCTTACGACCATGGGACGCTCGCTTATATATGCGACAATCACCGCGAGTGCAGTTATGCGAACATCCCTGCGGATACGCCGCTAAAGGATATATCCATTACAGCAATCTATGCCCGTCCGGCAGAGTTGCCGACGGATAAACCCGGCGGATTATGATCTTCATCCTGACTCTCATAGTGATTATTGCCGCGGTCCTCTGGTACCGCGAGGCGCAGAAGGAGAAGGCTTCTCTTCAGCCGGAATCCGCAAAAAAGGAGCAGAAAAAACCAAAGCCTGCGCCCAAGCCCTCTAATGTCATCTGGAATGATAACTCGCGGCTCTTGTCTTTCGAACCCGACGGACTGAGTCTGCGCTATAAGGGTAAGACATATCGCTTTGGTTGTGACAGTCATGAACCGATGGCAATCATCTTAAAGAGTGGCGAGGCGGTGGCGTATATCCACAATGCGTTTGACGTGGAGTACGAGTGTACGCAATTCTGCAAGAATCCGGACTACCGGTGCAGCACCATCACCGGTCGGAAGCACGGCGCCGAACATTTCTGCCTGTTGCTCACGACGGCTATAGACGACGGCTACGATTGGCAGATAGACGAACTGGAGCGCCGGGTAGATGAGTTGACGCGGTTTGAGACGCGCGAAGTATGGTATAAAGAAAACGGTATTGAGTTCGGCCGGTATGGCGAAGAAGAAGGGGGTAGGGAAGAGCACCACTATGAGCACGAGATACTATATATGATTGTCGATGGCCATAAATACCACCTCTGCGATAATGTCGAAGAAGCCGATGCGCTCTATTTCTTCATTCCCGGATACTATGGCCGCAAGCAAGCCAAACTGCGTATCCATGGCACCAACGGTGCTGTCCTTGCCGCCTATGCCGATGACTGGAAGAGCGGAAATACCTTCACACCTTTCGGGCACCCCTGCGACACCAAGACCTTCTGCGAGATGATTGCCTATGCCCTCCGTTCAGGCAAGAAAGACTTCAACCTCCAAGAACTCGAAAAAGCTTTTGACCCAAAAGACGAACCGCAAAAGGAAACGGGAATAACCATCTACGAAGATGATGACGCACGCCTCTATTTGGAAGACGAGATAGCGCGGTTGAGATACAAGGGCCGTTTGTATGACTTCGGTTATGACGGCAGGGAACCGTTTGCTACGATTGACAGTTACAGCCTTCATGTCGTCATCCGGCAGGGGGAGAATGTAGATGCTACATGCCGTTATTTTCAGAAGAATCCGAAGGGTACGATTCAAACGATTACCGGCCGCCAATTGGATGCAGCGCATTTCTGCAAACTGCTCTGTGCTGCTGTGGCACATGACCAAGGACAGGACAGCGATATGGAGTTTTATATGGATGACCTGGAGCGCAAAGCTTTCGAACTGGAAGACTACCAAGCCCGCAGGAAGAAGATGGGTGAGGAATCCGCCCAAAAGGAAGAAGGCGAGACGCTTCATATGGTTTATACCCGCGAAAGTGTCTGCGCGGCGGATGATTATATCAACAAGAGTTTGAATATCGATTGGGCGGATTTTGCAACACTCGAAGACCTTGTGAGTTATATCAACAACTATCACGAGGACGGCGGTTTTGATGCCATCCCTTATACCGGCGGAGATGCCAAATGGCGTATCCTGTCCGGAGATACGCCACTTGCGGAAGTGGGCGACGATGGACGGATTATCTCCTTCTGCGGCAATGACCCGCGCACTCCGCTCAGCCGACTCAAACCCACGAAACTACATGGTGAACGAATATAAATTATGAGACTATCTGCATTGATAATAGGAGCCGTAGGGCTGTTACTGACCGCGTGGTTCATCGGCGTGATGGGCTATCGCGGCAAGACCCTTGTGTACGGCATAATGGTGATTGTTTTCACCGGGCTGTGTATATGGGCGCTCATCAATATGAATGAGATATCGGTGTCCCTGCGCGAACATTTCGGTGTCTGGGGCATGTCCGGCATCTTCCTGCTCATCGCCCTCGCCGTCTGGCTTTGTATACACTTTTTATTCTGAATTAGTAACAATCAAAATACACGTATTATGAAAACAAAACATCTCTTTTTATTCCTCTTTGCGACCATCCTGTCGCTCGTAGGTTTCACGCCGAAGGCGTATGCAGATGAAAAAGACATCAAAATCGGAGATCTGTATTATGATCTTATCGAGTCCGAAGACAGTAGGTATGCCGAGATCAAGTCTCATTTCTTTTGGATTGGGTATATTGAACGCACTTTTGGTTCCGAGTATGATGCGGAGGAAATAGTTATTCCCTCTGAGGTAAGGTATCAAGGGAAGACATATATCGTAAAAAAGATAGGAAACAAAGCTTTTCGGTATTGTTATCAATTGAAGCACATTGAAATACCGAATACGGTAACTGACATTGAGTCGAAAGCATTTGCGAATTGTGTTAGTCTAAAGGTAGAGGATTTAAAGATTCCTACAAGTGTTGAATATATTGCGAGAGATGCTTTTGATTATACCGCTATGATCAAAGATGAATCCAATTGGGTGGACGGATGTTTTTATATCGGAGACTGTCTTATCAAAGCGGACACTGATATAAAAGGAAAACTATCCGTCAAAGCGGGTACGCGCCTTATTGCTTATAAAGCTTTTGTTGATAAATCCTGGGGAACCGATGAACCATGTCTTGGTTTGACAGAGGTTGTTTTGCCCAATACGGTAGCAGAAATAAATGCATGTGCTTTTAATGGTTGCGAAAACTTAACAGCCATAAACATCCCGCCTCTGGTGAAAGAAATTAAGGAAAACACCTTCAATAAATGTTACGAACTGAGATCCATCACGTTTTCTAAAAATATACAAACGATTGGTCCGAGCGCATTTGCAGAATGTAATGCGCTACAGGATATTTACTGTTCGTCTGAAGTAAACTATAACGATGATAGAACTAATCACTCTTTCCGTGGGTTGGACTTTTCAAAAATAACGGTCCACACGCCGTCAAGGTACAGAAGTTTCTACCAAAATAAATGGAAGGGGTTCGCCTTTGATTTCCAACCTTTTGAGCAAGACGGCATCTACTATGATATGAATGGTAGGAATCGTACGGCAACTATCCTTCGGGAGAAAGAAGGCAAAGATAATTACGCGGCGTTGACCGGAGTCCTGACTATCCCGAAGAACGTTATGGACGAATTGGACAAATTCAAAATAACGGACATGGAGGAGGACGCGTTCGCCAATGCGCCGATAGCGCGTATTACCATTGAGAGCGAGATCGTGAGCGTGTCCAAACATGCTTTTGCCAATGCGACCAACCTGACGGATGCCGTTCTTCCTAAGACCGTAGCAAGTATAGAGGACGGAGCATTCGAAGGCTGTACGGCATTGGAGTATATACCTGCTCTCACGAATACACAAAAGGAATTCCTTCCTAACCTTGACCGGATAGGTGAAGCGGCGTTCAAAGGCTGCACCAAACTGCCGAAGTTGTGGCTGTCTTCCGTCACCTCCGTTGGCAAAGAAGCCTTCCGCGGATGTACGGCATTGACAGAAATCACTATCGGTACTCAGGTGGAGGAGATAGGCCAAGCGGCTTTCAAAGCTTGTACGAAACTGGAGAAAGTAACGAACCTCGCGGATAAACCGCAAACTTTCCCTGACAAACTCTTCGATGATATCGACAAATCCCAATTCATCATTTATGTCCATCGTACCAGCTACGAGGCGTTCAAAGCTGCTGACGGATGGAAGGACTATAACATCCAGATCATCCCCGAAGAAGTACAATATTTCGCTGTTTATCTGAAAGCGGATGACAAGTTCGGTACTGTTTCCGGTGCGGGTTTGTACAAAGAAGGCACCGTTGTGACCGTTACTGCCACACCGAAAGAAGGCTATAAATTCGTGCGCTGGTCAGACGGCGAGACCAAAGCATCGTACTCCTTCAAATTGACTGCGAACAAGTGGTTGTATGCGGTGTTCGAAGAGAACGTGGTTCATTATTACTACGATCTTAACTTGCAATCCGATGATGAAACGCTCGGAACGGTAAGCGGCGGTGGCACGCATATCGAGAAAGGTACTGTTGCTACCATTTCGGCAACGCCCAAGAGCGGTTGTGAGTTCCAGTACTGGACCGATTCGAAAGGCACTTATTGGGGCAAAATTACCGAATGGACAGTGAGCGCTGACGAGACGCTGACGGCGCACTTCCGCGTTAAACCCGACTACGACGAGTACCTGGTCTATGTCTTGGGTGAACGTGTTACTTCTGCGAATGCAAGTGATATTCTCGGCGACGGCGTTTGGGCGTACGACCGTGCTACCCATACCCTTTCTACCATGAAGGATGCCGAGTATAAGAAAGAGAACGTAGAATTCATCGAAGATTGGGAAACGAAACTCGGAGACTTGACCGTAGTTGTGAACCACCACATAACAGCTGAAGTGACAAGCACTGACGAAACGATGCGCACGGCAATGATGGGCGCGACCAATGGTATGAGAATCATCGGCTCGAAGAACCAGGGCATCTGGCTGACGGTACATAATATGCGGCCTGTACAGATGAGCAAAACTCTGACCCTCGAAAACCACGTACGGTTCTTCGTCACGCTGGATAATACAACGGAATTCGGTAAGACGAATTTCGATAAAATCATGTGGCTCACGGGTACACCGGCGCTGCGCGTGAACAGCGCTTGGGCGCAGTTCTATGCGTTCAACAACGGCAAGGTAAGTAATGTAACCGACGAGAAACTGGAATTGACCAATGCCGAAGCAGCCGGCTCGATGGATGATACCTATATGGAGATTCATGACTTGACACCGGTATATGATGTCACGTATCAAACCGAGGAGGCAATGAACATGTGCTATGTATCAGGCATGGGCTCGTTCTACGAGGGAGAACAAGTGACGCTCCGCGCTCAGCCGGAAACCAGTTATGAGTTCGTCAGCTGGTCCAATGATGTTACCGACAACCCTTATACCTTTATCATGCCCGCGCACGACGTGCTCATTGATCCGGTTGTCTTCGGCGAAGAAATCGACCCGGATGGAGCTATCGTATATGCAGAAGGGCAGTGGTTGAGAGGATACGTCGTGAATGAAAATGACGAAAGTGTTTATAATGGTGAATGGTTTCCTAATGGTACCAAGATCACACTCAAAGCGGTAGGAAAAAACGGATTCGTCTTCGCAAAGTGGTCTGATGGCAACACCGACAATCCTCGTTACATCACTATTGAAGCAGGGAAACATATTGATTTGCAGGCAGAGTTTGTGTATCCCGAATATTTCACCGTCACCTTCCTCAACTGGGACGACGAAGTGCTGTCGGAAGAGAGAGTATATAAAGGCGAAGATGCCACCGCCCCTGACCAACCGTATCGTCAGGGCTACACCTTCACCGGATGGGATAAGGACTTTACCAACGTCACCGCAGACCTGACCGTCAAAGCGCAGTTCGAGATCAACACCTTTACCGTGCGGTTCTTTGATAGAGGAGGTGTGCAGATAGGAGCTGACCAGCAAATTGAGTACGGCAAAGCGGCTACTGCTCCCGACGCACCAAAAAAGGAAGGATACGTCTTCATCGGATGGGACAAGTCCTTCAACTATGTTGAGTCGGATCTCGATGTCTATGCCCTATACGAACTCGAACGCTTTAAAGTGGAACTCATCGTCGGCGAACATGGTTCCGTGGTAGCAGATATCGAAGACTTGGATGCGGTGCCATCCGGTGAAACCATCATGCTGGTGGCGTTGCCCGAAGAGTATTACGAAGTGGAAAACTGGTCTATTGATGGCGAAGGAGACACGCGAACACTTGTCGTCACCAGCGACACCACCGTCAGCGTTACCTTTGTCAAGAAGCAATTTGAAGTCACCTTCATCGGCTTCGAAGGAGCGGTGATCGATGTAGTGAAAGTGCCGGCAGGTGAAGCCGCCACCGCGCCCGAACCGCCGATCGTGGAAGGCTACCATTTCGTGGAGTGGGACACGCCGTTCAACGAGATATGGGAGAACACCACCGTCACCGCTATCTACGAAGCCGATGCGGTTAACCAACCGCAGAACCTGAAAGTGGTACTGACGGAAATAGACGGCGACACGAAGATTGACTTCAGTTGGGATGTCTTGGAAGGCGCTGCCGGCTATGCCGTAGGTCTTGGTTATGGCGAACAGGCGCAGACGCTTTCCGCTCCGACTAACAGCCTCTCATTCCTGCTCTCCGCTATCGTTGCTAAGTACCAAATCCAGCCCGGCACCTATACCATCCGTTGGTTCGTAGCCGGCGTGGATGCCGATGGCAATCCTATTGGCGATTGGGCCGAAGGCGAACCGTTCGAGGTAACTGTTAAGAAGAATGAACAAGGCATCGAGGACATCCGCGTAGAGGATAACCAAACACGGAAAGTGATGATGGACGGCGTGCTCTACATCCTCCGCGGGGATAAGATCTACACCATCCAAGGCGCAGAGGTAAAATGATGTAGACCGAGCGGACGGCCGCCCTAAAGAAAGCTCAATATCCACCCTCTCACATGGGGTATTTGCCGGCTCTTTATACTCCGGATTTTCGCTGGGATGCAGTTTGTGGCAGATAGAATTTAGCATATCAAAAAGAAGTAGTATCTTTGTCGTCGGAATTGGCTCGCAACACGTTTCGTCACTCTGTGACTTAGATAGGTTGCCGCAATTCCTCCTCTTCCCAAGGATTAAAAATCATTGGGAGCCCTAAAAAATATAATTAAACGACTATGAACTAAGCCCCTAATACACATTTTTGACGAGGTCCCTGTTCGTTTAGTACTGTTAGCCCCCCTATAGAGGGGGGTAACGTACGTACTAAAGAACGATAGGGGGACCTGTCAAACGCGAGATGGCATCTCGCACAACGGACAAAGCAAACCGGCATACGATGCCGGGCTAATAAACGAAAAGAAAGTAGCCGGACAGGGACCGTACAGAGACGTCCGTAATGGTCGCGAGATGGTCGCGGGTTTAACAGCAAAAAGAAAGCAA
>CADCBP010000030.1 GCA_902799705.1 uncultured Bacteroidales bacterium | reverse complement strand
CCAGTGTTTCGGGAAATGGTAGGTATAGAGTTCGAAGAGTCCTGAGCGGAAACGCGAGGGTCGTACGATGATGCGTTTTTTGCGGGCCTGGCCTTCTTTATACATATCCATAGCGCCCCAGAACATGTCGATGCCCGTATTGGCACGGAAATAACGCACGCCTTTGGAGTGAGGAGTGGATCCCGCCGGTAATTGCTCAAAAGTGGCAATAGTGGATTTCAAACGGTCAATAACGATATTTTTCAGGTGTCGCGACATGCTGTGTAATGCTCTGATAATGTGTAGTTTACATGATTTAATTTTTAATAAAGTCTAGGATGCCTCCGAAGCGCCTCCGAAGTTCCCCTGAGATGCCTCTGATTTAGGGTTTAGGGTTTAGGGTTTCAAATTTAGGATTTAGGGGGAAGCGCCAAGTAATCCCGATTTCGAGTGCAAAGGTACGAAAAATTTTTGATATATGCAAATTTTGTGTCGCAAAAAGTTAAACTTTGCTATTTTATCTACTCTTCAAACTAATCATCGTTGCATTTCCAACTTGAACTTAGGTACTTCCAACTTGAACTTTGGTAGGCTGCTGCTTAAAAATGTAGTATTTTTTCAAAAAAATGCTTTAAAATTTGTATATATGGATTAATTTCTGTACCTTTGCCGCCGATAACGTTTGCTGAAAGGTCAGAAATATACAAAAACCGAACAAATAAACAGAAAAACAAAACGATAAGAAGAAAATCAACTATATAAAGATAAAAAATACAATAAACTAAGATAAAAAATCAAGCGAGTAAAGATAAAAAATACAAACGAGTAAAGATAAAAAATCAAGCGAGTAAAGATAAAAAATACAAACGAGTAAAGATAAAAAATCACACAAACAAACAACTCTATTTATTAACCAGCAAATCTCAAATTGTATGAAGAAAAGATTTACTTTATGGATGCTGTTGGCGGCATTTCTTTGCATGCCAGCAGCCATGATGGCTCAATCGGTGCTGTCATTGGCTTTTGTGGACTCTATGGGAAATCCCGTCCGCGAGCTGTACGCCACTCTTGGCGAAGATTTCATTGAGCCGCGCCTTGTGATGGAACCTCCGACCGATTCGGTCAGAGTGACGTATCGTTCCACAAATCCCCAGATTGCGGATGTGGATATGGTCAGCGGCGAGGTAACGTTGAATTCTCCCGGAACCGTTGTCATCACGGCGTTAAGTGAACAAACGGAGGCGTATATCGCCGCTCGCGCGATGTACAATCTTACCGTGCAGGACACTACGCCGGTAGTTCCTCCTACTTGCCCGGCAGCTTATTTCTTTATTGAAGGCCAAAAAATTGACACCTTGAACCTTCGCGTAAACGAGGCTGTAAGTCTCCCGACGTTGGTAAGTTCAGAAGGTGAGATCATTCTCAATGGCCGTGCGTATATCTACGACAGTTCTATTGCTCTGTTATCGGAAGACAATGTCATTCACGGTATTTCTGAAGGCCAGACACTGGTTGTTGTTTCAACCGCGAAGACGATTTCCGGTCAAGTACTGACCTGTGATTACTACCTTTCGATCAATGTGGCGGGCGGAGGTCAACCGATCAGTTGTCCGGATGCCTTTTTCGTTCAGAATGGCGCTATCATAGACACTCTAAGAATGAAAGTAGGCGATTTAGTAAGTGTTCCGATGCTGATGGAAGTGACGGGTCGTCCGCTTCCTTTGAGTGCTCAGACAGTAGAAGGCATTCGCGTGGCTGAGTTGAAGGACAGCGTGATTGTCGCCCAAAGTGAAGGAGTAGCCCTCTTTATCGGAATGTATGTCGAGGCCGTAGAGGGCACGACCCTGCAGTGCGAGTATTCGTTCCCGATCATCGTGGAAAAAGCCGCTCAGGAGAAGAAAGATCCGGAGTTGAGCTGGAGCGAGCGTGAAGTGTTTGCCGAGTTAGGCGCACCGTTTACGCCTCCGGTATTATCCAACCCGCACAATGTACCTATCAACAAGATTGAGTCTCAGAACCCCAACGTAGCTCAGATTTCCGAGGACGGCAAGGAGGTAACGATAAACGGTGTCGGCGAGACGATTATCTTCGCGGAGAGTTACGCGACCGACGAGTACTACGCAACATCCGTAAGTTTCATCCTTCATGTATCGACCCTCGGTCTGAAAGTAAGAGGTATCAACGTGACGAGTTACAATGCACACGATGTGCTCGGTGACAGTTCCCGCAATGTGACCTTCGAGGTAGAGAGCCGTACGCTGCACCTCAACAGTTGGAATATCGACGCCTCTAACCTGCCGGGTCTGGCAGCCATGATTGAAGATGACGGATTCAACGTGCCGTTGACGATTAAGCTTCATGGCGAGAACTCGATCAAGAACGCCAATGTCTGCGTCGATGCGGAGAACGTACCGGTAGTAGTTATCGGAGAGTCTCAACGTGACACATGGGATTTGACCGCTACGTCCGTAGCAATCAAGGCTCCGTACTTCAAGATACACCAATGCGCAGTCAGCGCAGAAGCTCCTTTGGCAGCGTTGGCACTGGGACCGGAGTTAGGTGTGTCCATCAACTCCCACCTCCTTGCTAAATCCCAAGGTGTGGCTATTCAGACGTCCGATCTGATTCTTGCTGAAGGCGAAGAAGGTGTAGCCATCCTTACGCCGGGTGTACACTTCGCGAAAGGGAAAGGCTTCCTGACGGATGAAGGTCAACAAGCGAAAGAAGTGGAGATCGGTAAAGTGCCGGTTGTGGCTCCGGAAGACGAGGTGACGACGATCGACTTCACCAAGGTGGATCCTGAAGGCAACGAGAGCGTAGTCTTCAGTACATCGGTTAACGATAACTACAACGAGGAAACCGGTCAATTAGAGATATCTACCCAGCTGACCGACGCGCAGGTAGAGGAAGCTCTGGAGAACCTTGTTCCCGGTTCAAGCGCATGGATTGACATGCTCCCGGGATCGCTCGTATTCGACATCCCTGCCGGCGAAGGCAAAGTGCGCGTGAACTGTATGACTCTGCCGGGTTACAAACTGCAAGTGAAGATCGAAGGCCAGGCTGCAGTCAGCGTCGAGATGGTGTCTCTCGGTTGGGCAGAAGTGACCTATAATGTAGTATCGCCTGTACACGTAGTGATTTACCTGCATGCTCCGGATGGCACGCCGCTACCTGCGCGCATTGCAGCCAACTTCAACGAGAAGATCACCCGTGCGTACATCAAGGCTATCGAGATTGCGCCGAAGAATGCTCCGCAAGGTATTGAAAATATCAGTGTGGACACCATCGAGAACGGTTCCAAACTGCTCATTGACGGTCAACTCTACATCGTCCGCGACGGAAAAGTATTCAATGCTACCGGCGCACAAATGCGATAAATAAGACCGAATTTCTCAAAAAGTGGCATACGCTCTTGCGTATGTCATTTTTTTGTTGTACCTTTGCAGCGATTTTTGAGAACAGCTATGACAAAGCTTAGTGTAAACATTAACAAGGTTGCTACGCTGCGCAATGCGCGTGGCGGCAATATGCCTGATGTACAGCGTTTTGCGGTGGATTGTGAGTTGTTCGGAGCGCAGGGAATTACGGTTCATCCTCGTCCGGACGAGCGTCATATCCGCAAGGAGGATGTATATCAGTTGAAGTCGATGGTGACGACGGAGTTGAACGTAGAGGGTAACCCGACGGACGAGTTCCTGGCGCTCGTGACGGATATCCGTCCGACGCAGGTGACCTTGGTGCCTGATGACCCGGGGCAGTTGACGTCCAACCACGGCTGGGACACACGCCGGCACCTCGATTTTCTCAAGGGCGTAGTGAACCAGTTGCATGCCTGTCGGATGCGTGTGAGCATCTTCGTCGATCCCGATCCGATGATGGTGGAGTATGCGTTGCGCACGGGAGCTGATCGCGTGGAGCTCTATACCGGCCCGTACGCGGAGATGTTTGAGTCCGACCCGAAACGCGCTATCGAGCGTTACCGTCCCGCGGCGGAGAAAGCGCATGAGTTAGGACTGGGAATGAATGCAGGACATGACCTCAATCTCAAAAACCTCAAACCGTTCATCCAGGCTTTCCCCTGGACCGCAGAGGTCTCTATCGGTCACGCCATCATCTGCGATGCCCTCTATCTCGGCATCCAGGAGACAATTCAGGAATATCTGGACTTGCTTAAGTAATCAGCAATTAGTAATCAGTAATCAGTAATATTATATGTTATTTCAAATCGACACGATAGCTCTCATGGAAGAGCTGGTTACTCCGGCAGAGGAGCCGATACAAGAGTCAATTAACTTATGGGAGATGGCGCAGTACGGCGGATGGATCATGATCATCTTGGCGATACTGTTAGCCGCTGCATGTTATATCTTCATCGCCCGTCTGGTAGTCATCAAGCAGGCCACGCGCGAGGATAAGTCGTTCATGGACCGCATCCGCGATTATATCCATGAAGGCAAGATCGACTCGGCGCTGAATCTCTGCAAGCAGACTGACACCCCTTCGGCACACATGATCGAGAAAGGTATCACGCGTATAGGCCGTCCGATGAACGATGTACAGGTGGCGGTAGAGAACGTCGGTAACCTCGAGGTGGGCAAGCTGGAGAAAGGACTGGTCATCATGGCGACCATCGCCGGAGGTGCCCCGATGCTCGGTTTCCTCGGAACGGTATTAGGTATGGTTCAGACTTTCTACAACATGGCGCAGACTTCGGGCGGCATGATCGAGATGAGCGCCCTCTCTACGGGAATGTACCAGGCGATGGTGACGACCATCGGCGGTCTGATAGTCGGAATCCTCGCTATGTTCGGATATAACTATCTTGTAGCGCGCATCGACCGCGTTGTTCGTCTGCTCGAGAGCCGTACAATGGAGTTTATGGACCTTCTCAATGAACCCGCATAATTTTTAATTCTTAATTTTTAATTCTTAATTATGTCCTTAAAGAGACGTAATAGGGTGGAAGCGACCTTCGCGATGAGTTCAATGACGGACTTGGTTTTCCTGTTGCTCCTGTTCTTCGTCATGGCTTCGACGATGTCTTCCCCGAATGATATCAAGATCAATCTTCCTGCATCGCGTGCGCAGAAAGTGTCACGTCCGCAGGTGGCGAAAGTGTCCATTGACAACCTCGGCAACTATTTCGTGGCGTTAGGCAAGGACAAACCCGTCCAGGTAGCGCCGGAAAGCCTGGAGGCATACCTGAGTACCATTCAGGCCTCTGACTCGACGATGTATATCGCGCTCCACGCGGATCAGGACGTGGCGTACAAGGAAGTGGTGCGCGTGCTCGACATCGCGAACGAGCATAAGATGAAACTGGTTGTTGCGACCAAGAAAGAGTGAAAGAGTGAAAGGTGACTAAGAAACAACAACGACATATCATCGCTTCGGCAGGCACGGTGCTGTTCCTCTTGCTGGTGTTCCTCATCCTATGGTTCTGCTACCTGACGGCGGTTGCGCCGGAACAGGAGGAAGGCGTAGAGGTGGAGTTCGCCGAGATAGAGGAAGAAGACGAGCCGTATGAGCCTTCTCTGTCGGCGTACGCGCAGGAACCTTCGGAGGCAGCCCCGGCAGCCCCGGCTTCGCCTGCGCCGGAAGTGGCGACCGATCCGAAACCGGCTTCTCCTCCCGAGCATATCGTTTCCGAAGAAGAGACCTTGGCCTTGGAGCGTGCCCGCAAAGAGCGTGAGGAACGCGAGGCGGCGGAACGCGCGCGGAAGAAGAAAGAAGCGGAAGCAATAGCGAAAGCGAATAAGTTAGGTAACCTCTTCGGCAAGACCGAAGGCACGAGTGTCGGCGGCGGTGACACCAAAGGCGAGGGACAGAAAGGCAACCCTGTCGGACACGGGACCAGCGGTACCGGTTCATGGAAACTGGACGGCCGAGGTATCAAAGGTACGTTGCCTGCGCCGGCTAATAACTTCCTGCAGGAAGGAAAAGTGGTGGTACAGATACGTGTGAACGCTGCCGGACAAGTGGTCAACGCTACGATAACAGGCGGCGACGTATCAGACAAACAGACACAACAACTCGCACTCGATGCCGCCAAAAGGGCGAAGTTCACCGAGGGCGACAGAGATCAGATCGGAACAATTACCTATATATTTAAGTTAAATTAGTATGAACTATCTGTTTTTAGACAATGGTTTCGAGGAAATCGAAGCAATCACGACAATTGACTTGCTCCGCCGCGCGAACATCGCGGTGACGACGGTCTCCATTACCGGTAATCCGATGGTGCTCGGTGCGCATAACATCGCCGTTGAGGCGGACGGACTCATCGAGCGTATTGACTTCTCGGACGCTGAGATGTTGATCCTCCCCGGTGGCCAGACGAAGTTAGGCGACTGTTCCGCATTGTGTGAGTTATTGACGGATCACAACAAAGCCGGCAAACTGATCGCTGCCATCTGCGCTGCGCCGGCTGTACTCGGCAAACTCGGTATTCTCAAGGGCAAACAAGCTACCTGCTATCCCGGTTTCCAGGATGCGTTAGGCGAGAGTTATGTAGGTGGATTGGTAGTGGAATCGAAGAATATCATCACGGCGAAAGGTCCCGGACTGAGTTCCGACTTCGCCTTCTGTATCATCGAGCGTTTAGCCGGCAGCGAAGCGGCTGATGCGGTCTATGATGCTGCTCAATACTGATGTGTCGTCATTGACGACGGTGAGAATCTTTCCCTGCGGTACTTCGGTGCTCGCAGGGATTTCTTTTTGCGCGCGTATGCGTGCACGTACCTTATTTATATTCTCAGGGGTAGCCTCACCCTTGTAGTCCCGCGCGATAGTGCGCACAATGCGCGTCTCTTCCGGCGCCGTGACCACAACGATCTTGTCGCATAGTCCGTCGAAGCCCGACTCGAATAATATCGCCGACTCGACGAATAAAGGTGAAAGGTGAGAAGTGCAAGGTGAAAGGATATCCGCTTTGACCGCAGGATGTACGATCCGGTTCAGTTCCTCCAGTAGTTGCGGTTCGGCAAAGACGCGCTGCGCCACATAGGCGGTGTTATACCGCCCGTCTGTAAACGCTTCTTCGCCGAGCAGACGGATGATGGCGGCTTGTACGTCCTTGTCCTCTGCGATGATGCGTTTGGCTGCCCGGTCGCAGTCATAAACGGCAAAACCGCGTTTCGCCAACTCCTGCGCGAGATAACTCTTCCCGCTGCCTATACCACCTGTAATTCCTATTATCATTTCTGTCCTTTGTCCTTTAGAGAGTGCAACGAGCGGTCTTTGTTCTTTCAGCGCAGCGGTCTAAAATTGGAAGTAAATAAATGGTTGCATCTCAGCCGAGACGAACTGGTAGATGACGACGATGGCAACGCACACAACGAGCACCATCAGCCATAAAGGCATGGCGGAGAACGCCAGCCGGTACCGGCGTTTCCAGTTGGTCGGCAACCAGTGAATGACCATGCCGGCGACAAACATCGCTACCACCCAGCGGTATTCTACGAGGAAAGGAACGATGACGGCATTCGTCCATGCCCCGCCTATCTGGTTGACCATGTTCTTCGCCGTCTCCCACGCCACCTCGTTGGCAGTCGCGGGGTCGAGGTTACTGCTCGAGCGGAAGAACAGACGAGTGAAGGTGATGAACGTGAAGGTCTGTAGCACCGCCCAGGCTGTACCCAGGGCCTTCGTGAACTTCGTATCTTCGCCTTCGCATAGGAAATAGATGTACCTTACGGCAGTGACCACCCAGATGATAGCCGCCCACACCGCGAAGAGCCGCCACACGGGCAGGTTTGTCAGATAGTCCGCGACGCAGAGACCGCCGGTGAGGAGGGTCATGACCGTAAAACGGATGTGCCAGTTCATCTTACGCCATATCTTCTCTACGATCATTCCGATGCCGTTGATTCCTCCCCAGATGATGAAGTTCCAACTCGCGCCGTGCCAGAGACCGCCAAGCACCTGCGTGATGAACGAGTTGAGGTTGGAGCAGAGGAGTTTGCGCTGATTGCTGATTGCTGACGGTTGACGGCGGATCTGTATTTTGTTCCAGACTGCCACGCCGATGATGAAGACGCAGAAGGGTATCATCATCCACCACCATCCTGTGAGGGCGGCGGACACAAGGGCGATGAGGGTCCACCAGAAATAGGTGCCGAAACCGATTGACCTGTTTCCGCCCAAGGGGATATACAGGTAGGTCTTGAGCCATCTGCCCAGCGACATGTGCCAGCGGCGCCAGAACTCCTGCGGACTCTGCGACTTGTAGGGCGAGTTGAAGTTCATCGGCAGATAGAAGCCCATGAGCATCGCCACGCCGATAGCTATATCCGTGTAACCCGAGAAGTCGGCATAGACCTGCAGCGAGTAAGCAAAGAGCGCAAAGAGGTTTTCAAAACCCGAGAACAACAACGGGTTGTCGAACACGCGGTCGATGAGGTTCACTGCCAGGTAATCCGACATAATGATCTTCTTCGCCAAACCGTTGATGATCCAGAAGACCGCAATGCCGAAGAGTCTCCGGCTGAGCCGGAAGGGCTTGTATAGCTGAGGGATGAACTCTTCTGCCCGCACGATAGGTCCTGCCACGAGTTGCGGGAAGAACGATACGTAGAAGCCGAAGTCCAGGATGTTCTTCACGGGTTGTATCCGTCCGCGGAAAACATCGGCGGTGTACGAGATGACCTGGAAGATATAGAACGAGATACCTACCGGCAGCACGATCGTGTCCACGCTGAACCGGCCGGCTTCGGAGAAACCGTTCCCTATATACGCGAAGATGTCGAAGACCCGGAAACCCGTGCCGAACAGGTCGTTGATCATGTCCGTGAAGAAATAGGCGTACTTGAAATAAGCCAGCAGACCCAAATCGATGATGACAGACAGACACAGCCAGAATTTCTTTTTGGACTTATATGCCTGCGCGGCGATGAGCCAGTCCGAGAGGGTGACGAAGGCCAGGATCAGAAGGAAGAGTCCGCTCGTCTTGTAGTAGAAGAACCAGCTGACGAATAGCAGATAGACGTTGCGGAGATGCAATCTCTGATTGCTGACGGCGGACGGCTTGATACTCATCAGCAGTGCAAACAGCGCATAGACCAGCGCGAAGAACGCCCAGAAATAGAACTGGGTAAAGAGCAGCGGTGACTCCGCGTCAAATCCTAATATGTGATGCAAAAACTCCATCATTCCATCAATTCATCATTGAGCGACGTAGTCGCGCTCATTCCCTCCAATATCCATTCGGCGACGGCCTTGCCGGCTTTGCGTGCGCCGCTGCGTGTGAAGTGTACTCCGTCGCTTCCCGCCAACCCTGTTTCCTGCCATCGCATCATGCTTCCCCGGCCTCCCATCCAGGAATACAGACTGAAGTAGGCGATGTTCTCTTCGTATGCCATCTTGCGCAGCAAGCGGTCCATGTACGGCACCATGGGGTAGGTCTGCCATACCCCGTCTGTCTGCGTGAGCATGTCGCTTGGGCCGATAAAGAGGATGGACGCCTCCGGCGCACATTCGCGCAGGTGCTGTACTTGTTCGCGCAGACCTTTGACTATTCCGGAGATGGTTCCGGGATTCTTGTTTGAAGGGATGGCGTTGCCGCCGAACTGCATGATGATGAGTCGTACGTTCTCCTGGCGGCAGAACGTGGTCAGTTGGGTGCTGTCCATCTTCGTGAAGATGAGTCCGAGGCACCCGCGCATGGGGATATTGTCCACGATGACGCCTGTCGGACTCTCCTGCGAGAGACCGTACACGTTTCCGTGTCCTTTCAGTTGCACGGTGTCGCCGGAAAGGCTGTAATGGATCGCGGTGTCGGCGAAGATCTTCCATTGTGAGTACCGCGGGTTGCCGGACTGCGGTTTGCAAATAGCCGTGACATCTTCGCTGCCTTTCACCAGACTGTCGTTCATGACCGCCATCTGTCCCAAGGGGCCGTACAGACCGTCTGCCCGTTGGTTGCGTTTGAAGCCATATACGAAATAGCGTTGCGGTCCCTGTGCCGGAGTGATGAAGCGGCCGTTCATGCGTAACTGCTGCTTGACGGTGAGGGAGGGGATGGTCTGAACAAGAGGCATCAATCCGACACCCGCACCGCCGTAATGCGCTTGTAACGCTTCGCGTATCTGTTGTGTCATGCGGTCTTCTTCTATCTGGCTGTCGCCGTAATGCAGCACCCGTACGACCCGCTCACTGCTCTCGGTCAAGGACGCGTAGAATGGCTGCAGGAAGATCCTGCTGTCTGTCGTCGAGTCCGCGGTGATGTGCGGGATGACGGGCGTTGGAACGGAAGGAGTCGTGTCTGCTAACAGACTGTCCGGCGCTACGGGAAACTCCGCTATACTATCTGAGTCCTCAGAGTATTCTGAGTATTCCGAGTATTCCGATTCTCCGAACACCTCCGCGAGAGTAGGCCAGTTGAGAGTCCGCTCTCCCAACACAATACGTCCGGGTAACACTACGCACAGTGCCCCCAGACATGCCATCACACAAGCAATAAATATCAGAACTTTATACGGTCTCATCCCTTTCACTCTTTCACTCTTTCATTCCCTCATTCCATCATTTCTTCCACAGTTCTTTGCTGAAGAGCAGTAAGACGGTGAATATCTCCAAACGTCCGATGAGCATGACGAGCGTGGCGGTCCATTTCGCCACTACCGGATAGTCGGCGTAGGTGCCGGACGGACCGAACTGGCCGATTGACACGCCCACGTTGCCTATGGCGGAGACAGCCGTTCCGATGGCTTCGTCAAACGCCACGCCGGAGGCACAGAAGACCAGCACCGCCAGTACGATGATCACTATATAGAAGAACATGAACGCCATGACGTTACTCGTCGTCTGCTCGCGCAGGGTCAGTCCGTTGAAACGCACGGGGATGACGGCATTCGGGTGGATACGTCGTTTGATTTCCGCAACGGCGGACTTGGCAAAGATAGCGATACGCACCCATTTGATACCTCCGGCTGTAGAACCGGATGATGCGCCGGTAAACATCAAGAAGAACACGAATACCCACAGCAGATTCGGCCACGTCATGTAGTCGCTCGCGGCAAAACCGGTACTGGTCATCGCCGAGCACACCATGAAGAACCCTTTGCGGAGCGCGCGTTCAACGGTGGCGAAGAAGTTCTCCATCTCCACCAGTTTGCTTACGTCGTGCTCGATGCCGTAGTGGATGAACAGGCCGGTGGAGAGCACTAAGGTGGCAACACCCACTGCGCAGGCGTACCATCGGGTCTCTTCGTCACGGATCAGCCGCTGCGGCTTGCCGCGGAAGAGATAGATCAGCTGGGTGAAGTTCAGACCGGAAAGGAACATGAACACCGCCGTTGTCCATTGGATAGCAGCGTTGTCGCCGATCATACTATCGTTGCGCGTGGAGAAGCCGCCGGTAGAAATGGTGCTTAGGGAGTGACACACGGAGTCGAACAAGGTCATGCCTTCCAGGTTCAGCAGGGCTGTCTGTATGATAGTGAGGGCGATGTATGTCAGCCACATGTGTTTGGCGGTGTCGGCGATGCGCGGACTGAGTTTCTCGTAACTCACACCCGTCACTTCGGCGCTGTAGAGCTGCATGCCTCCCAGACCGAACATAGGGAGTATAGCGACGCTGAGCACGATGATACCCATACCTCCTATCCATTGCATCAGCGCGCGCCACAGGAGGATGGAATGTGTCATGGCAGTCACGTCGCGTATGACCGTCGCGCCGGTTGTCGTGAAGCCGGCCATGGTCTCGAACCATGCGTTGACCAGTTCCGGCAGTGCGCCGCTCAGCCAGAATGGAAGCATGCCGAAGAGCGAATAGACGATCCACACGGTCGCCACGATGACGTATCCTTCGCGTTCTCCGACGCGCTTCTCGGCTCTGCGCCCGGCAAGGAGCATCCACCAGCTGCTTATCCATGTGATGATGCTTGAGATCAGCCATGCGCCCAGATCAGCCTCGTGGTACCACCACGCCGCGAAAGTAGGAATGAGCAGGAACAGCGCTTCGAGCGTCGTCAGGATGCCCATGGTCTTGAAGACCAGCCGCCAGTTGAAGGTCCGTGTCATTTGAAGAAACGCTCTAAGGTTCGTATTACGTGGCTCTTGCAGAACACAACCACCAAGTCACCGGCTATCACCTGGGTGTCGCCGTTCACGAGAACACCCTCGCCGGCACGAACGATACCTCCTATGTTCGCCTCTTCCGGCAGGTGCAGGTGTTTGACCTGATGACGGGTGATGGTACTGCCTTCTTTGGCATAGAACTCCACGATCTCCGCGTCTGCGCTCGTCAGGTTATGTACGCCGCGCACGCTCGCGTCGAGAAGCATCTGGTAGATATAACTCGCGGCGATGGTCTTCTTGTTGAGTACCGCGCCGATATCCAGTCCTTCGGCCATCGGGATATAATCGAGGTTCTCCACTTCGGCGATGGTCTTGCGGACACCGAAACGCTTGGCTGCCAGGCAGGCGAAGATATTCGCTTCGCTGCTGTCCGTCACGGCTACGAAAGCGTCCGCGTCCTGGATGCCTTCTTCCTTGAGTACCTCCATGTCCGAGCCGTCCGCATTGATGATGAGGGCGTTCGGCACTTTCTCGCTGATGATGTTGCATAACTCGCGGTCTTTCTCGATGATCTTGATGTTCATCTCGCCCGTCAGTTCCGTGGCTGCCTTGCGGGTGATGCGGTCGCCGCCGAAGAAGATGACATTCTTGATCTCGCGTTTGGACTTACCGAGTTCTTCGCGCATGAACTCCATGTTCTCTTTCGGACAGACGCAGAACACCATGTCGTTTTCCAGAACCATGTCCTGTCCGCGGGGGATGATGGTCTCCTGTTCGCGTTTGATGGCGACGATGCGGTATTTGCCGTGGTTATAGACGCCTGAGGCGAACTCCTGTCCGATGACGCGGGCGCCGGCGCGCACCTTGATGATGCATAGTTCCAGTGCGCCCTGGCAGAGTTGGAGATGGTAACGCATCCAGTTCGTGCGGAGACTGGACTCGATCTCATTCGCGGCCAGCACCTCCGGATAGATGAGGTGGTTCAGACCCATGTCCTCGAAGAATTTCTTGTTCTCAGGAAGCAGGTACTCGTAGTTGTCGATACGGGCCAAGGTACGTTTGGCACCCAGACTGTTGGCTATCAGACAGGCTGTCATGTTCTCCGTCTCATGAGGAGTGACGGAGATGAACAGGTCGCAGTCCTTGACGCCTATCTCACGTTGGTCATGGATAGAAGTGGGGTTACCCACTTTCGTGAGCATGTCGTAGTTGGCGCTCAGGTCGCCTAAACGCTCCTGACTCTCGTCGAGCAGACTGATTTCCATATCTTCGCGGCTCAGCAGTTTGGCCAAGTGCGTCCCTACTTCGCCTGCGCCAGCGATAACAATTCGCATAATAAACCCTCCTTGTCTAATTTAAGCATGTGATAAAGCTCTTTGGTCGAGCCGTGTTCTACAAACTGGTCGCGTACGCCGAGACGAACCACGCGCGGCGTGTAACCATGGTCGGACATCCATTCCATCACTGCACTGCCCAGGCCGCCGGCTATCATGCCGTCTTCCGCCGTGACGATGGTCTTGAATTTCCGTCCTACTTCGTGTAATATATCGTCATCCAGAGGCTTGAGCCACCGCATGTCGTAATGGGCGAAGGAAACCCCTCCCGACCTCCCCTCAAGGGAGGAGATCGCTTCGCTCATAGGATTGCCGATAGCGCCGATGGTCAGTACGGCGAAATCTTCTCCGTCCCGCAACTTCACGCCCTTTCCGTACTCCACTCCCTCCCTTGAGGGGAGGGTCGGGGAGGGGTTTGTGCTTATAGGCGTTCTGCCTCTCGGATACCGGATTGCCACCGGCCCGTCGAGTGTCTCCGCCAACTCCATCATTGCTTTCAGTTCCTCGCCTGTCCGCGGTGCGCATATCTGCATGTTCGGTATCGGACGAAGGTACGCAAGGTCGAGCAGCCCGTGGTGCGTGGCGCCGTCATTGCCCACGATACCCGCGCGGTCGATACAGAGCACTACGTGCAGGTTCTGCAACGCCACGTCATGCACGATATTGTCGTACGCGCGTTGCAGGAAGGTGGAGTAGATGTTACAGTAAGGCAGCATGCCGGCTTTCGCCAGACCTGCACTGAACGTCACGGCGTGTCCCTCGGCTATGCCCACATCATAGACGCGCTCGGGAAGTTCTTTCTGCATGATGCTCATCGAGCAACCTGACGGCATGGCGGGAGTGATGCCCACGATCTTCTCGTTCTTCTTTGCCATCTCTAACAGCGTCTCGCCGAACACCTCCTGCCATAACGGCGGAACGGGATCTCCCTCCCTTGAGGGGAGGGTCGGGGAGAGGTTTCTTTCCCCCGTGGCAACGTCAAACTCTCCCGGTGCATGCCAAACGGTCTGGTCGTTCTCCGCGGGTGCGTAGCCCTTCCCTTTCTTGGTGATGATATGCAGCACTTTGGGACCGCGGTGGTTCTTGATCTCATTCAGTATGCGAACCAGACCGATCACGTCATGACCGTCCGTCGGACCGAAATAGCGGATGTTCAAACCCGTGAAGATATTACTCTTCTGTTTGCTCAGTGCCGCTTTCCAGTTGTTGTTGTGGCGTAAAATGCGCTTGCGTTTCTCTTCGTTCATCAGGTGGAGCTTGACGGCTGCCTGATAGAGCCGCCACCGCCATTTGTTGTACGTCGCGCTCGTCGTCAGATCGACGAGGTATTGGGTGAAACCGCCTTTCAGCGGATCGATCGCCATGTGGTTGTCGTTCAGCACGATCAGCAGGTTGTTCTTGTCCATCGAGGTGTTGTTCAGCCCCTCGAAAGCCAACCCGCCCGTCATAGCACCGTCTCCTATGATGGCTACGGTATTATGAGCTAATTCTTCATTTTTAATTTTTAATTTTGAATTAGCTATATCAAGGCCCAACGCCGCAGATATGCTATTACTTGCATGTCCCGCGATGAACGCATCGTATTCGCTCTCTGCGGGGTTCGTGAAAGGAGACAACCCTTTGAACTGACGGTTGGTATGAAAGCGATCACGGCGACCGGTTAGAATCTTATGCGCGTAAGCCTGATGACCTACGTCCCATACTAACTTGTCGTTCGGCGTGTCGAAGACATAATGCAAGGCCACCGTCAACTCGATAGCACCCAAAGACGATGCCAAGTGACCGGGGTTCTTGCTCAACGCCTCGATGATAAACTGCCGCAACTCGGCACACACGGCGGGCAATTCTTCCATCTTCAACTGCTTCAGATCAGCCGGTGAATCGATCTTATTGATGTATTGATATTCCATAACTTACGCGTACGCGCACAAATATGCAAATTAAATCGGCTGCAAAATTACTACAAAAATTGCAAATATGCAAGGTTTTAAGCAAAAAAAACAGTCTGTGCCCGCACAAGTAACTTGTTTTATGCTTACTAAGTGCTTATTATATGCTTATTTTATGCTGTTCCCAATTTTTTTATCAAAATTACCCAAAAAGGCCCCAAAAAACCTCGGGTTGCCTCCGAGTTGCCTCCGAGATGCCTCCGACTTGCAAGCATGCAATCCTTGTCTTTCATTGTAGAAAATTGTTGCCCTGCGAATTAAAAGAAAAATGCGGCTGAACGGCTCCCGAGGTAGCCTAATGGTTAGCGGCTTTCGCCCTCCCATGAGCAAGCTCCCGGAGTACAAAATCCGCTAACCATTATGTCCGACTATGATAAGTCGTCCATCAGCCTTACAAAAATATCCCTGCGGGATTAAAAAATACCGAAAATAAGATTACACGCCGCATGGATTTTTGTTATTTTTGATTTGCTAAAAACCAACAACAGGGAAACATAAATACTAAATTAACCTTTTTTTTCTTTTTTATTTGCATATGTCGAAAAAAATGTATATCTTCGCGGCGGATTTTGGAGTACTATGTACAATACTGAAACAAACAATCTAAAAATATACAATTATGAAACAAAAAATTCTAACTCTTTTCCTCGCGCTTGCAGCAAGCGTAGGAACAATGTTTGCCGAGGTCGTCAAAATCGGCGATTTGTATTATGATCTTGATGTTGTCTACAAAAACGCCAGTGTGGTTCCCAATCCGAATGGTAAGTATTCCGGCGACATCATCATTCCACCCACTGTGGAAGACAACAATTCCATCGTCTATAATGTCATAAACATTTTAGAAGGCGCATTTATGGATTGTACAGATCTGACAGGTGTTACAATCCCCAACAGCGTCACCACCATTTTTGGGCTGGCTTTTCAGAATTGCACAAGCTTGACCAACATTATAATTCCGGAAGGTGTTACGTATATTTCGAATCAAGTTTTCTTTAATTGCAGCGGATTGACCAGTGTGACTCTCCCCAAAAGCCTCACAGTCATTGGACAGCTCGCATTCAGTAATTGCAAAAGCTTGACCGACATTATAATTCCGGAAGGTGTTACGGAATTATATCATTCCACTTTCGCACAATGCAGTGCTTTGACCTCTGTGACTATTCCCAGTAGTGTTACACATATTATGGACTATGCTTTCTTCGGTTGCAGTAATTTAACCAATATTACTTGCCAAGCAGTTGTTCCACCTACATGCGGTGAGCAGGTGTTTGGGAATGTTCCTAAAACGATTCCTGTATATGTTCCAAAGGGAAGCGTGGCTGCATATAAAGCGGCAGGCCAATGGGCTGATTTTGGTGATAATATTCAAGTGAAAATAGACACCAAGCAGATGACGCCGGGCATTGCGCATCTTAGTTGGGACAAGAATAACAATCAATGGGGCATAACAGCTTATGACAACGGAGATAATCCGCAATTCGTATTTACTTTCTCTAAGGACGGAGACAAAGGTACATTGCCCGTTTCGATGACGCTGTCCGATAACACAGATGATATTTGCGCTTTCGCCGATATAAATGATGGTTCATTCGGCGGTACTATCAAAGACGCCGCTATCACCATCACCTACGACGGAAACGGTTATCAATACGACAATGTAGGCAAACGGCATTATGTAATGGCGAAAATAAGCGGTGAGGTGAGCAACGCGTACCACAAACTGATTGTCAACGAGCCGGCAGACTATATCAAAGTCTTTGTGCCGAGTCCGGAAGAGATATATGCCGTGTGGGACGAGCCGAACACCACGCTCACTCTCTATTACAACGACCAGCGTATAGCCCAAAACGGCGAGACCGATTGGTCATCCTACGCAAGTACCGCCACAACGGTTGTTTTGGACGCCAGCATGCAAGACGCCCGTCCGACAAGCACTGCTAAATGGTTTTTTACCTTTAGCAAAATGACAGCAATTCAGAATCTCGAATACCTCAATACTTCCGAGGTGACAGAAATGTCTGCCATGTTCCTTGGTTGCTCAGCATTAACAGCCCTTGACCTCAGTAAATTCAATACCGAGAATGTGACGAATATGAACGGTATGTTCTATGCCTGTTCTTCGCTGACTTCGCTGGATCTCAGCAATTTCAATACCGCCAAGGTGGAGGATATGAGCTATATGTTCAGAGCTTGCCGTTCGCTGACCTCGTTGGACGTAAGCAGTTTCAATACTGCCAATGTGACGAATATGAACTATATGTTCTATTATTGTTATTTGCTGACCTCATTGGACCTGAGCAATTTCAATACCGCCAAGGTGACGGGAATGTCCGGTATGTTCGAAGGCTGCGAGTCGCTGAAGACCATCTACTGCGATGACACATGGAATCCAAGTTCGTCCGATAATATGTTCTACAACTGTACAGCTCTCGTTGGCGGGAAAGGCACGGTGTATGATGCCAACCATTTCGACAAGACCTACGCCCGTCCGGATGGTTTGGGCGATCAGCCCGGTTACTTCACGAAGAAGAATGAAGGAAAGTGCGGAGAAAATGTATATTGGGTATTGAAAGACGGTGTTCTCACAATCTCAGGAACAGGTCCGATGTATGATTTTGAAAATTATTTTACTGTTCCATGGGATAGTGAATATACTTCTATCATTTCCGTTGTTGTAGAGGATGGCGTTACCAGCATCGGGGATTGGGCTTTCGCTTATACCAACTCCCTGAAATCAGTAACGTTACCCAATAGTATTACAACCATTGGAATAGCGGCTTTCATGAGTACCAATTTGACCTCTGTGGCGATTCCGAACAGCGTAACAACCATCCGTGCCGGGGCTTTCCGCTATTGCACTAATTTAAGCTCTATAACGCTCCCTAATACTATTAAAAGTATTGCGAATATGACCTTTGATATGTGCATTAGTTTGACCTCTGTGACGATTCCTGGCAGTGTTGAAAATCTCGGGAATCAAGTATTTAGCGGTTGCACCGCTTTGACGGAAATAACCTGCGAAGCGACCACGCCGCCGACCTGCGGTACCAATGTGTTTGAAGGGGTAACCAACACCATTCCGGTCTATGTGCCCGCAGAGAGCGTAGATGCCTACAGAACAGCAGACGGCTGGAACTACTTCGAGAATATACAAGCCAAGGGCGCAGCTCCGAAAGAGATCTACGCGGCATTGAGCGGGTCCACGATGACCATCTATTACGATGACCAGAAAGCCTCCCGTACCGGCGTGCTGGAGGAATGGAACGTGGATCAGGGTTCGGAAAACGTGCCCGCAGCAAAGCGCAACTTGATTACAACGGCTGTGATCAATCCTTCTATGA
>CADCBP010000029.1 GCA_902799705.1 uncultured Bacteroidales bacterium | reverse complement strand
CCTGACGGTTGACGCCATACGCAGGACCGCCCACGTACATAAACGGCTCCACAGACTGTCCTTTGACTTGCCAACGGATCGTCGTGAAGGCGGAGTCCAGATGGTAGTCATTGATCCGCCCGTAAGCCCATACGGGGATCTTGAAGTGAATCGAATTGCGGCCGTTGCTATAGACCTGGTAGTGACGCTGCACCTCCAGATAGTCATTGGCTCTTACATTTACCGCCATTGTCAATAGTGCGGCAATAACCATTAAACGGGTAAAAAATTTCATATTTTTTTTGTTTGAGTGTTTTATATCTCTATATCTCTGATCCGGATTTACCAACCCTTCTTCTTATTTGATTTATTGTGAGTATTTGATTTATTGTGAGTTCAACTATAAAAGTTTTGCAAAAGTACAATAATTATTTGATATAGGCAAATTATTCCGAAGTTTTTTCAATTTTTTCCTTAAATTTCACTTCATCAGCGGGTTCGGATGGCGTTGTGTTTTGCACTAAATCTTCCCTCGCGTTCAGCAAATGGATTGCAAAATACGATACCGCTCCGCCGAAAAAGGAGACAACCAACATAGACATAAATAATATGGCCTATAGGTCAATTGGAAACCTGCATTTTGGTCCGAAATGCAAAAAAAATGAAAAAAGTTGCAAAAGAGGTGATCGATTTTGCAACTTTCTTGACTATATATAGAGGGGCATGGATATCGAAGTGATAGTGGCGCGAGAGTGGCTTGAGAGTGGCTGATTGACGGCTTCGTCGGAAGCGGCGATTAATGACTTCGATACATCCGTATCTCGTATAGTTGTCGTGCTTCCTCCTCGGCGGAGGTCACTCCTCCCATTCCGTGGGAAGGCTGTTTCGGAGGCAAATGTACTACATTTTTACGAAACGGCTGTTATACAATTTACGGGAATTGATGCACAATTGGCAGAATTGGCACTTAATCAATCGTCTTGAGTATCTTTGCCGGCACACCACCAACGATCGTGTTGGCAGGAACATCCTTGGTGACCACTGCTCCAGCAGCCACGATGGCATTTTCGCCGATGGTGACACCCTGCAAAACAGTCACATTCGCCCCGAGCCACACTCGCTTGCCGATATGAATAGGTTTGGCGATCATACCTGCCCGCTGTGCCGGGTCAGGAAGATGATTGAGCGTGCAGAGCGTAGCGTTATGCCCGATAAGCGCATCGTCATCAATGAAGATACCGCCTTGGTCTTGGAACTTACAGCCCATATTGATGAAGACGCGTTCGCCCACATGCGTGTTCTTGCCGCAGTCGGTATAAAACGGCGGAAACATACCGAACGACTCCGGCACGTCTATCGCCCATAGTTCAGATAGTAGTTTACGCAGTTCTTCGGGGGTATGATACGAGCCGTTTATCTCGGCGGTGATACGCAGGGCTTCCTGCGAATATTGATGGAACTTCCTATGCAAGTCCGAGCCGCCGATAATCGGTTCGTCCGTTGCCATTCGTTCACGAAATTGTTCTATGGTCATGGTTAGGTATCAATTGTTTTTAATGACTTGTACGGACGGGACATTCAGGCGGATGGCAAGCCACTGCTCTATACGCGCAAGGTCTTCGTGGGTTAGTGTCTCCTTTTTATGGTTTGCCGCCTGTTTCTCGGAGATGATCAGCAGTACGGTGGAGTCTGCTCTTGCAAGGGTTATACGGTCTATGGACGACCACTGTGCGCGCAGTTCGTTACTGATCTGCTCTGTGGGCAGAACAAGCGCTTCATAGGCATCCAGTTGTTGCCGGAGCACGCGAATCGAATCGTCGCGCTGACGCAGTTGCTGCTCGGTGGACGCCAACCAGTCGCGCATGACCTCTGTCTCGTTCAAACGGTGAACTTCGATGGTAGCATCTTCCTGAAAGAGAATCTGCGCATGTGAGATCCCGTGTTTCTCTGCATTCGTATAGAGCTGTGCGCGAGACTCAGGGCTTAGCGCTTCGCCTGCCAGCCGCAGCGTAAGTGTATAAGGTTTGACGGACATGTCCGTGCTGTAATCATAGATATAAGTGCCTCCGACGGCTTGGTTCTCCTTCACGAAATGCCGTGCTTCGGTAGTGAAGCGGTTCTCGCGGACGATACTATATGCCGTGAAGAAACTGGGTACCAGCACAACGAGAATCAGCAAACCATAGGAGATGATTCTGCGGCGCGAGGTTCCGCCTTTCTCTTCCACCACAGGGAAACGCAAGTACTTGACAGCCAGGAAAGTAGCCAAGGCGATGAAGATACAGTTGATAAAGAACAGATAGAGCGCTCCTGCTGCGTATTGCCAGTTGAGGCTGGCGATACCGTAACCGACCGTACAGAGCGGCGGCATGAGTGCGGTAGCGATAGCCACGCCAGAAAGAACCGTTCCTTTCTCTTTGCGCGAGAGTTCCAAGATGCCAGCAATGCCTCCGAAGAAAGCGATGAGCACATCATAGACAGAGGGGTTGGTACGTGCTAACAGTTCCGTGGGATTGTCCGTCTCCAGAGGTGTTACCATAAAATAGAGCGTTGATGCCAGAAGGCTGATGGCGAACATGATTCCGAGGTTCTTGAGCGACTGCAGTAACAGATCCGTATCGTTGGTTCCCAAGCCCATACCGAAACCGATAATAGGACTCATCAGCGGCGAGATTAGCATGGCGCCGATGATCACCGGAATGGAGTTGACATTCAGTCCGACCGAAGCAATGACAATCGCCACAAAGAGGATGTAGATGTTCGGTCCGCGGAAAGGAATATTACTGCGGATATTGGCGCTGGCGGCCTGCACATCCGTATAGTCAGTCAGGCTGAGACGTTCGCGTATGAAGCGTTTTGCCCGTTTGGTAAATTCCGAATAGGTCATATTTCTGATTTTGGGTGCAAAGGTACTGCTTTTTTTCAACTATGCAAGAAGATAGTGATTTTTGGTTACTTCTTTGTATACTTGGCTTTGACAATCTCGTAGGAGTTGCGGGTGAGGTCGCGCAGTAACGCATCCTCGGCGGCGTTGGCATCCACGCCTATCCAGTATTTGGACGGCAGGTTGAACGGTTTGCCGATACAGTCATATTGCGCTTTGAGTTCGTCTATCCGTTCGGGCTGGCATTTGAGCGTCACAATGCCGTAATGGTCTATGTCCAGGAACGCGAACATGTGTCCGCAGACATAAAACACCAGCACGTTCGACGCATACCTGAACGCCGTGAACGGCAGTTTCTCCTCTACATCGCTGCCCAGCGACAGGCAGTAGTCTCTATAATCCTCAATATTCATAATCTTATTTATAAATCAAGTGTCGATGATAACACAGAGCGGTCGGTCAGATGCAGGCAGGCGAGTGCAAGCAGACATGCTATAATGCCAGCCAGACCGGCAGGAGAGCTTAATAAATCGTTGGTGCCGTCAATGAATACAGGCACGAATGTTGCAAACGCATTGAAAGAGCCATGGAAGATAGCGGCGGCAATGACGGAACCGGATTTGATGCGTATGAACTGCGCAATAGGAGCAAGGCAAATACAGAAAACAATCATCATAAACACTCCCGTCACCGGATGAGCCGGGAAATTGTGCCCCATAAGGATGAGCGGAGCATGCCATAATCCCCATAACGCACCGATAATAACAGCAGTCAGCAGAAAGTTTTTCCCTGAGAACTGCCGGAGCAGGTATCCCCGCCAGCCTGCTTCTTCGCCGAAAGCAAACAAAGCATTGATGGTAATACCGCCAATAAAACCATTGGCAATCTGCGAAATCAGGAGGACGGAATATGATAACTGCTTACCCTCCGGCAAGACCGAATTGACTTTATCCAGCGCATCCATGAGTAGCGGGCTTTCTTTCATGAAGTGTGTGCCGGGCATAAGACATGACACTGCTATCATGCCTATCGTCATAGCCACGGGCAATATCCAAGCAACAAACCACCAACGGTTGATTTTCCAACTGATGCCGATGCCGCCCAAGACTGGCTCGCGATGAAGTATCTGGGTAATGACAGCAGCCACAAGCGGCATGAACATACATGCTGAAGTAACTAATGCCCATACGGGTGAATCTGTTGTCTTACCACTCAACCGGAACACGCCGACTAACAGCCATACACTAATGTATGCAATAATTGTAAATATCAATCCTTTCTTTGTTGCAGTGTTCATATTTCTGTCTTTTATTTCGTTAATGTATTCAGCCGTCGTTACCGAGAACTAAGGTACTGCTTTTTTGCGAGATATGCAAGAGGACGGGTGTAAAAGATGAGTAAAATGAATTATTCCACATGCAAATACATATCCTTCAAGTTGATGGTGATGCTATTGAACGCACGGAGGAAATCCATGCCCATGCGGCCGTCGTGCTGATGCAGGTATTCGCCGGAAGACGGATAGAGATACACCTCCTCCATGCTTACAGGTTGTGCGCCAACCATAAATGATGTACTTGGCAGGAGCAACACCTCCATGTTGTGAATCTGTCCATAGGAGAGCGTGGAAATCGTATCTTTCTGCGCCGTGTTATCGATTTCGGCGGCGAACTTATGATAATAACCGCTGTATAGTTCTGCGGTGGAACAACCTGTGTCCAGATGGAAGGTCAGGGGAACGGAATCTTTCTTGGCTCTCAGTAGCAGGCTTCCGTCAATGAGCAGATTCGGCTTTGTGTCTTGCGGCATAGGAGTCGGGTGTGCCGGAAAGACCAGTTGCTGCTTATCCATATGCAGCTGTGTCTCCGGAAAGGCTGCTATAATATCCATTCCGAGGATGGCATCCACTCCGGTCATCAGCGTGTCGATAGCGTCCGACAGCCCCACATACGCAACAAGATTACGGCATGTGATTTCACCTATTTGCAGGCTGTCTATCCATGCCCGCAGACCTTTCTGCGAACCGTTGACAGTGACCGTGTCCGGCAGGATGGTAAGCCCCATTTCCCGAGCGGTCTTTTCGAACAGGAAAGTGGCTCCTGCTCCCGTATCAAAAATAAATGGATATTCCTTCCCGTGTACCAAGACAGGGATGGTCATGAGGTTTCCTTTATAGGCTTTCTTTCCGCCGCGCATCCATTCTTCGCGTTTGGTTACTTGCGGTTCGATAAGACGGAAAGGCACCGCTATGTCTTTTCCCGGGCGCGAGACAGACAAAGGAGCATAGTTGCGCAAAACGGCATAGTGTTTCTGAAGCGTCCGAAGCGCCTGCGTTTCTGTCACGCCGGAGGATTCCAACTGATTGATAATACGCTGGATGCCGTCCGCCGCCTCTGCGTAATGTCCCTGTTTCCCAATGAGTTGCAAGCGCAAGAGCGCAAAATTGAGGGCGGTTTGTGTGCCTAATTCCGACTGATGCTCGGAGAGCAGTTTGGTCAAAGCAGCCACAGCCTCCTCCGTGCGGTTCGTGTGTGCAGCCAGCATCGCCTCTGCTATCAGACGCAGGTAATCCGCCTGCATGGAATCGCGGTACTGCGGCAGATCTTCCGCCAGCGCAAACCACTCCTCGTTGTTCACCAACGAAGCGATATGTGTTTCCGCATCCTGTGCAGGAAGCGAAAGGGTCATGAGGCCAAGGAAGATGAGTATGACTGCTTTTTTCATATAGTGATTCCGGCGTTTTTATCTGGAGGGGGTGATGAAGACTCGCCATTTGCCGTTCTCGTCTTTTTGGATATATCCTTTGTCTTGCAGGGATTGCAGCATTTTCTGGATAGCCGAACGGTTGATGCCTATTTCCTCTTGCAGGTACGCAAAAGTGATGACAGGCTCTGTTCGCAATTCACGAAGAATCTTGGCGTAAGTGGGTGTCCTGAAAGCAATCCGCTCTCCATCGTACCACCATATATTTTCATCCCTCTCCGTTACAAACAAAACATCATTCTCAATCTCTTTTGCAATCAGATCGTTCATGTGTTTATGGAACGGGCGTATCTGCTTGAGCGAGGCATGAGCTCCTTCCGCAGGCGTTGATCCGACAATCAAATCCGCTTGGTGAAGCGCTTCCAGATAGGCTTGCTTGAGACGGCTGCGGACCACAATCATAGGATAACCATGGCGAGACAGAATATAATTGACCATCAGCCGCGCAATACGTCCGTTGCCGTCCTCAAAGGGGTGAATGCGTATATAGCGGTAGTGGAAGAGTATCGCCAAGTCGATAGGTGATAATTTGCCCTCTTTTTCCGCTTGGTTATACCAGTCCACGAGGTCTGTCATCAAAGCAGGCGTTTCTTCCGGCGAGGCATAATCAAAGCGGTCACCATAACGCGTAATCACACTATTCGGACGGGTCTTGTATTGTCCGGCATGGATGGTGTAACTGGTCTGTATGCCTCCGGGGAGATTGCGATAGACGGTGTAATCCTCGCGCAGAAGTGTCTTGTGCAAAGTGCGGATGAAGTTCTGGGTCAGCGGTTGTTTGTTTTCCGTCGCTTCCGATAGCATCATCTTTAGCCCGACATTGCTGGCTTTCATCTCTTCGCAGTCGCGGAACTCCGCTTCGCCGGTAACCTTACCAAAGAGCAGTAACAATTCCGTTTGCCCATACGTGAGCGTGTTGCCCTCAATATGGTTGCTGTTGTAGTTGAACTCGACCGTAAACCGACGGCTTAAACGCTCGCGGTCTCTCGGGGAAATGGGCTGAATTGCTTGCCATTTGTCCAATGCTGTTTGAAGTTTCTTATCCATAGATATTATAATTTACCACCTTAATTAGTGGTAAGCTTACCACCAAAAACGCTGCAAAGGTACAACTTTTTTATGAATTATGCAAATAAAATCGTTCAAAAATGACAGAAATCTGCGTTTTTTGCGGAAGAATCACTCTACATATTGCACATAACTGCCGCGGATGCATTTCCAGGTGCCGTTGTTGAGGAGGAAGATATCGTCGCCATAGACGCCGGAAATCTTGTCGCCGTTTTGGCCCACGGCGTACCAATACGAGCCTTGCTTGACACAGAAACAGCCGTTTCCGAACATTGCCGGAATCTCATAGGAATAGGTTTCTACTTTGCGCCCCGAGCAATGATAGATGTCCCAGTAGCCGGAAGAGCGTTGTACTGTCACATAACCAAACGGATAGTACAATATCTCCTTGCCGTAGATGCCGCTGACGAGGTCGCCGTCTTCGTCCGCGAGGTACCATGTGTTGCCCCGGCGAACGCGGTAATAGCCGTTGTAGAGCACGTTGATTTCATCGCCGTAGAGGATAGAATAGCCGTTGCGATAGATATAGACCTTTCTGCCGGAGATGCGCACCTGGCAGCCATTCCGCAAGTCCTGGTAGTGCTCGGTGCAATACTCCGGTTTGCGGGTGGTCATCTCGTTGTTGGTGTCCTCGAACCAGAGGTCGTACTTGTCCGACACGACATACTGCGCGGACATCGTCAGGCTTGCCATCAGGGCGAAACAAAGAGTAAGCAGTTTGGTTTTCATAAGGCGATGATTTTGAGGGTTAGACATGTTTGTTTATCTATTACAAACCGTGTGCCAAAGACGCTACTGCCCTTATTTTGCAATCTCCTCAAAATGCTCCAGAGCCCAGCCGATAAGGGCGGAGACATGGGGCATGAGGGACTGACCGCGGGCGGTGAGGCTGTACTCAACTCTCGGCGGCACTTCGGGATAAACCTGCCGGCTGATAAGCCCTATTTGTTCAAGCCGTTTGAGCGTCTGCGAGAGCATCTTCTGGGAACAATCGGACATATCACGGTGTAATTCATTAAAACGCAGCGTGCCGTGTTCGTTCAGATGGTACAACACAAGCAGCGACCATTTGTCGCCGAATTTGTCAATCACGTTCCGAATCGGACAATTTAAGTATTGAGGATCCACCTCCTTTTGCAATTTTCTCATTTTTCTATTTCCTTATTTACTATGAAACAAAACCTACAAAACCCCTCTGCCGTTTGTAAGCCCTGCCGGGCTGATGTAGTTTTGCTTGCTTAATCGTCCTTGTAAGGGAGCTTCCAATACGCTTAATCAATCCAATCTACACTCCTTGCGAAGTTACAAACGCCCGAGGCAATAAACATAAAAAACATATTTGCCAAATGCGCTGCAAAATTACAAAAATTTCCGAAAGTAACCAAATATTTTTCGGAAATTCGCTCTAAAAAAGTTACTTTGTCATCATTTTTTGCTTTTTGGGGTTAGCAATTAGAGAAAATAAAGGGGCTTTCTATCGCGGACACTACCCTCGTACATGTGTCAAAACCTCGTTTTGGCAGTAAGTACTCGGGTGTGCTCCGCTCTCCCCACAAATTGAAATTTGCGGGGTCCCCCATTGGAAGCGAAGCGAGAGATAGAGAAACAAAGACATCGCCAAGTGGGCACCCCGCGTGTGGTTTGGAGCGGTGTCAACCAGACACCTGTAATACAAAGAAGAAACGGCAAAGCCGTGTCCGAATACAATTCTTAGCCGCAAGGGCATGATTATTTCTTATCTCATTGCATTCGAACGATTGTTTCGGACGAAACAGACGAAGAAATAGTAAGCGCCACGCTGTCGGGCGTGACGCTTGCATAATATTAAGACGATATGTGATTACTTAACCTCTGCGCCTGTAATCGTATAGGTCTTGTCGCATTGTAATATATACACATTTCCGTTGCGGATGAGTTTTTGAGAGGGATTAGAAGGATTAGCCACCACTTGCGGAGCAGCTTCTGAATCGGATTTATATATGGCTTGTATTTCAATAATCTCATCTATGAATTCCGCTTTAGGTTGCCAACCAAGGAAAGTAAAACCTTCTATTTCGGGTGCCTCTGGCATTTTTAGCACTACAGAATGACTTAAGATTGTACCACCATCATTGCCATTAGTATATAGGATGGTTACATCTTTTTCTTCTCCCATCTCATATTGTGCTATAATTGTCTCATCTGAAGTTATATGCTCAAAGTTTTTATTCCAGCCAATAAAAGTATATCCTTTGCGATATGGGTTAGTTGGAGCAATAGCCGCAGTATTCCAATCTACGCTATCGCTTTTCAGTACTGTATTGTCCCAATCCACAAAGTTTACTTCATAGCGATTGATTTTATATAGCGCAGTTACAACCATATCTTCCGTTACATTACTAAAGTCTTTATCCCAGCCGATGAATGTATAGCCCTCTCGTTTAGGATTGGTAGGCGGAACAGCAGCCTCTCCCTCTTCTACTTCAGTGGTAGATAATATTGTGCCATCCCAGTCTATAAACTTAACTTGCAACATACTGCCAATTGCCCTAATAGACATGAAATCTTCCCACCATACTGTACTAGTATATGTATCAACACTTTCTGCAGGCACGTAAAGTTTACATGACGAGTTCTTTAGTCCACTATATCTAGCATTATTTGGAGGAGTTGTAGCATATACAATGAAACGTGATATGTTAGTGCATTTCCGAAAAGCATTATTATTAATATTTAACATACTGCTAGGAATAACTACGCTAGTCAAATCAGAGCAACCATCTAAAGCATATTGCCCAATATATTGCTCTCCTTCTGGTATTACTAAGTCAGTTACCTTTTCTCCATTTAAATATAAGTGATGCGCATAATACAACGGATTACTAATGGAATCTCCTGTATATTTATAAAATCCGAAATGGGTTCGACACCATGCAGCAATGTCCGAAATATAGACTCCTTTTGCGTTTGCACAACCGTTAAATGCGCCGTATTGTACCTCTTTTAATGAGCTAGGTAATGTAATACTATTTAATGAGGAACATCCACTAAAGGCGGAAATGCCAATAATTGTATCTCCCTCTTGTATTGTTAGACTTTTAATATCAACAGCATTACAAAAAACATATGAATTAATACTTTTAACAGAGTCAGGGATAACTAAATTGGTAAGCTTAGCACCGTTTAGGTACAAATGCTTAGCCATAACCAGTGGGTTACTTGTTGTGCCATTATAATACTTATCATAATAAAATGAAATATTGCACCATGCAGCAATGTCCGATATAAAAACACTATCTAAATTATTGCAATCCTTGAAAGCACCGCTTCCGCTACCAGTTAAACTTTTAGGAATATTAATTCTTACCAAATTGCTACATCCCTTAAATGCTTCGCTTGCAATATTCGTCAAACCTTCTGGTAAGTAAACATATTTAATGTAAGACTTATAATACGACCAAGCCCACGCAGGAGAACCATTAGAAGACATTGGACCGTATCCTTCAACTGTGAGCGTGCTATCTTTGGTATCTAGCGTCCATGTTAAATTATTTCCGCAAGAACCAGTTTCTATAGCAGCTTGAACGAAGCAAACATTTGCCATAAGAGCAAGGAGTAGTGTGTAAATCTTTTTCATATTGGATATGTTTTAGTTTTTTAGCGTTCCAAAAAAGAGCAATAAGCATTAAAGTTCGGAGATTCTATAAATCCATCAGTAAGAAAATCTATATCAACCTCAAAATCATTTATCATGGATTCATGCATGAAATTTAATACTAAGGCAACATTGGCGGACAAGGATTCGTACATGTCTTTATCTTCTGTGTCAAATGCTAAGTTGCTCATGCTTAATCCATGCACAAAATTTGATAAGTAAGCACAAAGGTCAGAATAGAGTTTACGATGTTTAGTTGGGAATAGAGCTTCTATTTGCGCCCAACTATAAGTGTTTTTATGATTAGATTTTTCTATATTTATGTATTTCCAATTCTTATCCTTGATAAGTGTATCAATCTCTTGTCGATAAGATTTGTATATGCTCAAACTCTTTATTTTTCTAACACATACATTTTGAGCATGTTCCATGTTGTTTTCCATAAATGACAACTGCTCAGAAAGTTCTTGATATTCTTGTGGTGTAATCTTATCTGTATTATGTAGTGAACGTCTTTTTAATATCTCTATTTTTTGAGAGGCGCCATCCAAAATGTACAAATAGTGTCTTAATAATACTTCATCAGTAGTTCCAGAGTGATAAACAAGATGATAAGCAGAAACACTATCTATAAGAGTTCTAACAATCGTACATGCCGTTGCATAATCGTGACAGTCCTCAACCACCATTATATATGTACTAACAACATGCAATAACTTGTCTATGATAAAAGTTTTATACCCAGGTAGGTAGTCAATATAATTTGTCGGATATTTGAGTTTTAACCGTCCTACCTCATATCCAAACAGCAACAAGAAAGCTTTTACTGTATTCATACTTGAATACCCATATATTTTTAGCTCAGGGATAGTTATTTTTGACATATTCTTGTTTCTGTTGCGATATTTTATGTCCATAAAAAAGTGCGAACATTCTTATACATCGGTTCTTTCGGGCTTCGACTCCCATGGTTTCCAATATATGCAGAAAGTCCACACTCGCGCGTGAACATTCGCAATATTAGGAAAACCATTACAATGTGTCGAAGATTGAAAGAATCCTTAATAAAGCAAATGCTTATTTATGTATGTTGTTTGTCTGTTTTTTTATGCCATAGGCGGTGGTTGGTTGTTTTTATTCTTTTATGTATTATTATCGGTCAAGATTGGCCGATAGATTGCTCCATCTTTTACGTCTCGGAGAGGGGACGTTCGCTTAAACTAAGACTACGTGCGACTCACGGCTGTGCCGTTCAATGGCACTATGTCTTGTTCTACGCTCTCCCCACTGCAACTTTACAAGTTACATCGGGGACCCTATGATATTGCCACAAGGGCACGATTACCTCATGTTTAATGCCATCGGTAACATGCAGAGGAAGGGAACACTTCTTGCATAGTCGATAGTTGCGTAGTTATCTCCTTTGAAATGAAGATTCTCATAGTACGATTTTCTTCTGCTATAGTACCATTTCTCAGACTGGATAGCCCAAGCCACATGATTGAGTTTCTGCGCTAAGAACCATTTCTCCAACAAACGAGAAGTACGTCCGTTACCGTCCGCAAACGGATGGATGCTTACGCAAACGAGATGAATCATACTCGCATAATAGAAAATCTCATCGTAGGACAAGTCTGTCTTTACGAGAATGTCAATATCATGCATGAGTTTGGCCATTTCGCCCGCTACGATACTCGGCTCTGCGCCAGTATAGACTTTTACCCCGCCGCCAAACACACCAACAGGCATGTCACGGAAAGCGCCTTTGTATTTGTCTGCAATACCGGAACTGTTGGAAAGAATCTTGTGCGCTTCGAGGAATGAGCCAATATTGATAGCATTTTTTGCGGCAAACTCATAAGCAGCAATCATGTCATCTATCTCTTGCACGTCGCGGCTGATGATTTTCGCCTCTTTGAGTTTCATGTAATCATCTTCGGTCATCGACGAGCCCTCAATAAGGCTGGAGTTACAGGACGAACTGAGCAAGTAAAACTTGAAGTTCTGTGGCGTGAGCGGCTTAGAAGCAAGTTTCTTGACGCGCTTCTCAATCGTAATCGGTTGCTGTGCTTGGTAGTCAGCAAAATACTCGCTATGTATAATCTGTAACTGCTCCATTTTCATGAACCTTTGCAACTTTCGGCTGCAAAGTTACAGCTTTTTTGCGATATGGGCAAGAGAAAAGGGCATTTTTTAAGCAAAAAAGGGCAAAAAAACGCCAAAAATGATGACAATCCGGAAGGAGTTGCAAAAAAAATGAAAAAAAAGTGCATTTTTTTGTATGGCTGTTTGCCCTGTATTTACGCAGTTCCTACTTTTTGGTAAGTAAGTCACTTTCTTGTGCCTTCTTGTGGGAATGAAAAAAAAGCAGTAATTTTGCACTCGATTTCGCGTTCGGCAAATGAACCGATTGCGTACATCAACGCAGACAAGTACATCCAACACAACCTCGGCGCAGAGGACGGTCTTGCCGGCTTCGGCAAACTGATGGGCATGCTGGCACATTTTCGAAATAGGTTCTTCTTTCTTTTTGCTTTTCCTCCGGAGCGTTCTCCCGACGGAACATGTCGATAATATAAGAGATATGCAAAAAAAATTGCGTATTTCAAAAAAAAGTAGTAATTTTGTAGGCGTTTTTGAAAATAGGTTATGAAAAAGATTTATTTTTTGATGGCGGTATGCATTCTGAGCATCGCCGCAAAGGCTCAAAATCCGAGCGATAATCCGCAATGGTTACAGGAATTGCAGCGGCAGAATCCGGGGTTGATAGACTCCACGGCTTATTATGACGCTCATCCGTCGGCACCCGGGTATCGGACATACGTGATTTATTACCATCAGCCTCTGGAGCACGCTAATCCGAGTAGCGGACAGTTCCATTTGCGTGCGTTGATTACGGTGAATACCAATAATGATCCGACCAAGGCGATAAACCATTTTTATTGCACGGGCTATTCGATCAATTACGACTGTATTTTTAAGCACCCGGATTCGACTTTCGTAGCGGAGGCCAAGATGTGTTCGTCGGAGATTGCGCACCGTTATAACGCCAATTTTATCCAGATCGAGCACCGCTATTTCCAGTACTCGGCTCCGAACCAATGTTGGACCAACTTAGACTATCTGCGTGCAGAAGAGGCAGCGGAGGATTTTCATAACTTTGTAGAAGGTATGAAGAAAGTGCTGAAAGGCAAATGGATCATGTCGGGAGTAAGCAAAGGCGGAATAACGACCTTGCTGCAACATGCTTTCTATCCGAACGATATGGATATTTATGTGCCGTATTCGGCTCCGTTCTTCCGCACGGACCGCGACACGTTGATGCAGGAATACTGGTACACGCACGGTTGGAACCAAGGGTTGTTAGATTGGTTCATGTCCGTCCGTCGTGCCGCCTTTGAAGGAGCACCGAGACAGGCGGGTTCAACGAACACGATATGGCCGATTTTCTACAAGATGAACGCAGGAAGAGACGGCTCGCAAGCACGTATGGATACCGTTTTCGGCTTTTATATGAGTAATGCGGCGTACTTCGGTTTTATGGAGCACGCGTATTCGGACACCGTCTCGATAAAGAAACAGTTCGTGAAGAACGACAGTATTCTCAGGAGTTATAACTGGAATAATTACAACGACACGGTGCTGGCATATATCTATTCGACCGACCGGTTTGCATTAGACAGCATCGGCAAATGGCTGGACACGCTGCGTAAATACCCGGAAAAAAAGCAGATCCCGGGTCGCAGGCTCGTTACGCATCATTACCGTCCATTCGGAATCACGGAGAAAGAATGGTGGGGTGAAAATGACCCTTATCATACCGACAATGCGAAAGCATATGAATACCAAGCCAAGCGCGAGTTGGGATCGTACGATTTCCGGTTTGATATGTTAGCGCCTACGCCGGAAGAAGGGGCGTGGTATAATGCGTATTGGCAGGAGAAGATGGGATGTCTGTATGATCTCACGTATCCGTGCTTTGCTTCGCTGACATATAGTCCTGCGTTGTACGACCGCGTAATGGAGACGACGCAGAATGCGACCAAGCCGATTGTGCTGATCTACGGAGAAGACGATACATGGACAGGTGCAGCGGTCAAAGATGAGTATATCAACGGCAGCAACGTGAAGAAATTCATTCTTCCGGCGCAAAACCACTTGGCGTGCTTCAGTTCGAATACGGACAAGACGCAATGCGACGCGATCCGTGCGGCGATAGATGCGGTATTGGGAGCGCCGCAAGGGGTAGAAACCCCCTCCGACTCCCCCTCAAGGGGAGAGAAAGTGCTCCGCGACGGACAGTTGCTGATTAAGCGAGGAGACAAGATTTACACGCTTACCGGCCAGCAGTTATAAAGAAAAGGGACCTTCGGGTCTCTTTTTTTTGTATAAAGATATACAAAGTCTTGTGTATATGAAAAAAAGTTGTACCTTTGTGCCCGAAAAAAATTACGCGATAGATGAAAAACATTAAATTTCAATTTTTCCTTACTTGTATGATGGCGTTGCTGTCGGTTCTACCGGCAGCAAAGGCGCAAGATCACGATTTCAGCAATATGGAGAAAGAGTACCCGTTGCCGATGCAGCGTTACGGCGACCGACTTGTCTATCTCGTGCTGCAAACCGGCATGGTCTCCGGGGTTGTATTTGCAGCCTAAGCCCCTGGAGAAAGAAAAAAGAAAAAGAAACTTCCTCCGTCATGGGAACGCGCTGCCATCCGCCTTATCATCACGGGACCATCTTACGAGAAAAGGCTGACCAGAAGCGGCTCACATTGCCGTGAGCCGCTTACTTCGTACATTGTACTTTGTCACTTGGTACTTTACTTGGCTTCTTCCACAAGGTGCTTGCCGAGGTCGAAAGCGTGCTGCAGATCTACGGGAAAATGCTCATCGCGGTAGCGGCGTTTTTGTTCTTCCGCGGAGAACCATTGATAAAAATTGCTTTCATAGTATTGCCTATTTAATCATTTTAATCACTTTCGCGGGATTACCGGCAGCGATAGAGTTGGCAGGTATGTCGTGCGTGACAACCGAACCGGCACCAATCGTGCAGTTATCGCCGATGGTGACACCGGGCAAGATGGTTACATTGCCGCCTATCCAAACATCATTACCGATACTTACGGGTTTAGCCCATTCCTGACGCGTCTTGCGTTCACGCGGGTCAGTACTATGGCAGGCGGTGTATATATTCACATGAGGTCCCAGAAAACAGTCATCCCCGATGGTCACATAGGCTTCGTCTAAGACGGTAAAGCAGAAGTTCGCAAAGAACCGTTTACCGACGCGGATATGCTTGCCGTAGTCGCAATAGAAAGGCTGGTTGATGAACGTGTCTTCATCCGCCTGACCTAAGATCTCACGGATTAACTTATTGCGTGCCGCAAAGTCCGTCGGCAGCAGGTTGTTGTACTGCTGGCAAAGAACCTTCACACGGTTGAGATCTTCCAATAACTCCGGATCACAGGCGTCATACACTTCGCCTGCCAACATCTTCTCTCGTTCTGTCATCATTTTTTCTTGCTATATTTGGCTTTGACGATTTCGTATGGATTTCGGATGAGGTCGCGCGTCAAGTCATCCGGCGAAGTATGCGGGTCAAGACCTATCCAATGTTTGGGCGATTCGTTATAGGGGTTTCCGACGCAGTCATACTCAGCCTTCAACTCGTCAATCCGTTCGGGCTGACATTTAAGTGTGATGACGCTGAAATTGTCGCAGTCAAAGAACGAAAACATGTGACCATGCACATAGAACACCAATACACCACTGGCATATCGGAATGCTGTGAAAGGC
>CADCBP010000028.1:24263-24627 GCA_902799705.1 uncultured Bacteroidales bacterium | reverse complement strand
CTACATCGCTGGAGAGGAATTTGGAATTTGAGCCGGAAACATACACTTCTGTGTTTGGCTTGCGCATTAATGTTAACAGCACTTCCACAAAATCTTCGACCATCTGTATTTCATCCAAGATGATGTAGTGCGTTTGGTTGTCGGCTGTCAAATGCGTATCAATGTATTCCAGCAATTTGTCCGGATTGCGCAAAGTTTTCATATCCCGTTGATCCAGGGTCAGCGCAATAATATGATCTTCACTCACGCCTTCGTCAAGCAAATAAGAACGGAATATATCGAATAACAGAAATGATTTTCCGCAACGTCTGACACCGGTGATTATTTTAACCATTCCGTTGCCTCTTCCCGCGAGAAGTTGTTG
>CADCBP010000028.1:0-24217 GCA_902799705.1 uncultured Bacteroidales bacterium | reverse complement strand
AATAAATGGTACATTGTACATGACCAAATGGTAAATGATTTTACGGTAATCCAATATGTCAAAGAACACATTTTTGCCGGAGGATTTATCCGGCAATATATATATATTCAGGCGTCAGCCTTGCAAAAATGTGCAAAGCACCTCCCTCCTACATTCGGGGGAATGATTGCAACGCAATCAGGCAGATGTCCGAATATGTCAAAGATCAATTCATTTACCATTTGGTCATTTACGATGTACCATTTGGTAGAGCGGGCCGTCGCGCCCGCATTTTTATGTTACTATCCCCTTGCTATACCCTTGTAGCCACTCTCGAACATATACAAAAAGACGGCACGTGACACGAAATCACGCACCGCCTTTAGCGTTGCTACTATATCTTTTACACCCTTTATGCTACCATTCGCAACATGGGGGGGGTAAAATTGAACATTTGATTTATAATCTGTTGCATAGGGGGCTAAGGAATTGCTTTTAGTCAAAGTTAGTATAGTTGTCTGAGAAATATGTGCTGATTTCTCTTATTATGCCAGGATTCCTTTCTACTACATATTTGCAAACCAAAGCATATGCACTTTTTTCTATTATTTGGTAGTGTAAGTAATGTTCCTCAGAAAAATAAGTAGTCAATATACGCCCTGTCGGGTAAGAAATGTATAAGGATAGTGAGGAGGAAGCATTATGCCAAATAGCCATAAGTAGGTATCCGATACTGCTGCAATTCATCACTATGTACGCGTTTGAACTCGTACAACTGATTGCCTTTCTCAGTTTTTGTTTCTTTAGTTCCTAACAAAGTTCCCATAATACATAATTATTATTTTCGGCTGCAAAGTTACAACATTTTCTCCATATACGCAAGGTTTTTGGAAGAAAAATTAATTTTGCACGGCATTTTGCCGGTTTAGGTAGGGTTTGGGGGCGGTTTTATCCGCTTGCCTCTTCAGTTTTAAAAAAACTTTTGTGGCTGCAAAGGTACTGCTAATTTTTGACGTATGCAAATAAAAATGTATTTTTGCAAAAAAACGAGCACACCGGTGCCCTTAGTGCGGATTACAGGAGGTTGAACGGCCAGACAAACCATAAGGGTTCAGGATGTCTGCGTTTACAAGATCTCGAACCAGTCGATGTCCATCCATCCGGAGTCATTGATGGTTTTCGTACGGGTGCAGAAGAAGCCGACCTGCGCGCCCGTCCAATAGCCTTTCTCCGCCTGGAAAGGTTCACCGGCAGGAGTCCATTTTTTGCCGTCGGAGGAGGTATAGAATCGTCCTCTCTGGTGCTCGTCCATCGTGAGACGGAGATAGGTCCATTCCCCTGTACAAGGTGGTTCGAGCATGAACACTTTGCGTCCGAAAACAATCAATCCGGCTCTCTCGTCGCCAAGCAGTCTCTTGTCCTTGGAAGGCATAAAGCGCACTTTGGCCGTGGCGGTGAAAGCCGTAGCGGGAATCTTTTGGAGCAACATATTAGGCATCAATTCTTCGGTAGCCGGAGCACTATAGAGTCTGAGTATTCCGTTCTCGGCATCGCAAAAGGACCATTTGGGATCGATATATCCTCCCGCCCACTGCCAATGTAGTGCGAGCGCGGTGCTGTCGAAGTCGTCCCTTCTCGTGAAGCGATGCGTGTTCCGTTTCGTGACGGGTTCGCCGTTTCTGCCCATCACGGGCCAGTCGTCGATCCATTGAACGGGTTGGAGATGTACGATTCGTCCCGCCACACCGACATCCTGGAAATGAACGAACCAGCTCCGGCCTTCCGGAGTCTCGACCCATCCTCCCTGGTGGGGTCCGTTGACATCGGTCCGTCCTTGCTGCAGGGTCACTCTCCGTTCGTAGGGTCCGTAGATATTCCGGCTTCGCTGTACGACCTGCCATCCTGTAGCCACCCCTCCCGCCGGATGCATGATATAATAATATCCGTTGCGCCGGTACAGTTTCGGTCCCTCGCAGGTAGGCTGTCCTTCATGTCCGTCAAAGATAATGCGGCTCGGGGTCTTGACACTCATTGCATCAGCGTTCAGTTCCGCCATCAAAAGCACGCTTTTCAACCCCGCCCTGCTTCCGGCGAGCGCATGGACGAGCCATACACGGCCGTCGTCGTCCCACAGGGGGCATGGGTCAATCAGACCCTTGCCGGGCATGACAAGCACCGGATCTTCCCATGTGAGGGGGAAAGAGATGGTTCCGTCTGTGATTCCCTTTTGCGTGCGGATACAATAGATGCCCCTGTCCGGGTCTCCGTAGAAGATATAAAGCCGTCCGTCATGCTCCCGCAGCGAAGGTGCCCAGACAAAGTTACCCAACACCTTGTCTCCCTGCTCGTACCCCGGCAGCCGGTGCCGGATAGCGGCGTCCGCTATGCGCCAATGCACCAGGTCCTCCGAGACCAGTATCTGCAACCCCGGCACGTTATTGAAAGAGGAGGAAGTCATCAGATAGGTGTCACCGATACGGATGACATCGGGATCGGAATAGTCCAGCGGCAGAACCGGGTTCGCATACTCCGGCACAGCGCCGAAAAGAGAGAAACAGGCCGCCACGCAGGCGCAGAAAAAGAAAAGAGGTCTCATAGGAATGATGGAATGAGCGCGACTTCGTCGCTCAATGATGAATTGATGGACAAAAAATGATCCGACTCTGAGTTGTAAACGTCCGACCGATAGTGACAAGTCTTTTGTCCTTTAGCGAAGCGGTCTTTTGTCCTTTAGCGAAGCGGTCATATGGATTGATGGATTGAAATTAAAAATTAAAAATTATGGCGACAAAGGTACAATAAAAAAATGAATTGCACAAATTTTCTCTAATTTTTTACGTAAAACCTTGCGTATATGAAAAAAAAGTTGTACTTTTGCACGGTATTTTGGGTACGTATGCAGAAAAGTGAGTTTACACCGGCCGAAGAAGAGATGATCCAACGCGAGTTTGAAGCGCTGTTGGACGATTACGCTCATACTCCCCACCGTCAGAAGGTGGAGCTTATCACGCATGCGTTTAACTTCGCTCATCGCGCGCACTACGGGGTGCGTCGTCTGAGTGGCGAACCCTATATATTACATCCTATCGCTGTCGCGCGCATCTGCGTCCGCGAGATAGGACTGGGCAGCACGAGTATCTGTTCGGCGTTGCTGCACGACGTAGTGGAAGACACAGACTACAGCGTAGAGGACATCCGCGGTCTGTTCGGCGACAAGATCGCGCAGATAGTGGACGGATTGACGAAGATCAGCGGCGCTGTGTTCGGCGAGCAGGCGAGCGAGCAGGCGGAGAACTTCCGCAAGCTTCTTCTGACCATCAGCGATGACATCCGCGTGGTGCTGATCAAGATCGCCGACCGCCTGCATAACATGCGTACATTAGGAGCTCAGCCGAAAGACAAGCAATACAAGATAGCCGGCGAGACACAGTATATCTACGCGCCGCTGGCGCACCGCCTGGGTCTTTTCCCCATCAAGACGGAGTTGGAGGATCTGAGTTTCAAATACGAGCACCCCGACACCTGGGAGGAGATCAACCACAAACTGGAAAACGTGAAGGAACACCAGTTGGTGAGTTTCGAACATTTCGCGGAGCCTATCCGTGAACGTCTGACGAGCATGGGATACCAATACACGCTCAAAGCACGCATCAAGTCCGTCTATTCGATATGGAAGAAGATGATGAAGCAGCAGTGCGCCTTCGAAGACGTGTACGACCTGCTCGCGGTACGCATCATCTTCACGCCGAACGAGTCAATGAGCGAGAAAGACCAGTGCTGGATGATCTACTCCGCCATCACGGAGATCTACCGTCCTCACCCGGAGCGTATCCGCGACTGGATCTCCACCCCGAAAGCCAACGGCTACGAGGCGCTTCACGTGACGGTGATGGGCAAAGACGGCCAATGGATAGAAGTGCAGATACGCACCGACCGGATGAACGAGATAGCGGAACGCGGATATGCCGCCCACTGGAAATACAAGACGGGCGAGTCGGACGACAGCGAACTCGACAAATGGCTGCGCGAGATCAAAGAGATACTCGCCCACCCCGACAAGGACGCGATGGAGTTCCTCGGCACGTTCAAGCTCAACCTGTTCGCACAGGAAGTGTTCGTCTTCACGCCGAAAGGCGAGATCAAGACGATGCCCCTCGGTTCGACCGCCTTGGACTTCGCTTTCATGCTTCACTCCGAACTGGGCGAGCACTGTATCGGCGCCAAAGTGAACCATGCGCTCGTTCCTCTGTCCTACCGTCTGAAAGGCGGCGACCAGATAGAGATCCTGACGTCCAACAGCCAGCACCCTCAGCGGGAATGGATGGACATGGTGACGACCGCGAAAGCGAAGAACGGTCTTCAGCAGTATTTCCGCCGCGAGGAACGCCGGTACATCAAGCACGGCGAGCGGCTCGTGGAAGAAGCCATCAACATGGACAGCGAGCTGAGTGCGAACCATGACACCGTTCTGGCACGATTGTTGAATTACTACCACAAGACGCAACCGTCGGACCTGTATTCAGAAGTGGGACAAGGCTCCATCCGGCTGGACAATATCCACGAGATAGTCTTCCCCAGACGCGGATGGAAATCGTATATCCCGTTCCTGCGGAGTAAAGAGGAGACCGCGCCTACCCTGTCGGAAGAGAAGAAAGAAGTGAGGGATGACGGGTTACAGGTTCCGGAAAAAGAGAAAGAGAAGCCGAAGAAGAAAGTGCCTCACGCCGTAGTGCTGACGGATGACGAGTTGAACAAGAAATTCGTGCTGAGCCAGTGCTGCCACCCCATCCCCGGCGACGAAGTGCTGGGCTACTTGGACGAGAAAGGGGTGATGCACATTCATAAGATCGACTGCCCTGAGGCGAACCTGCTGAAGACGAGTTACGGCAAGCGGATCTACTCCGCGACATGGAACACCCACCGCGTGCAGTCCTTCGTAGAGACGATTGAACTGAAAGGAATAGACACATTCGGTGTGTTCATCCACGTGCTGCAAACTATCACGACGGATTTTCACATCAACATGCGCGCCATCAATATATCCAGCGAAGACGGTATCTTCAAAGGGACGATGGAAGTGTATGTGTATGACCGCAAAGAACTCGACGAACTGCTCAAAGCCATCCGCAAGATAGATGACATCAAAGAGGTGAAACGAGTGACTGTCGAAAGTTGAAAGGTGAAAGAGTGAAAGTTTAAAGAGTGAAAGTTTAAAGAGTGAAAGAGTGAAAGAGTGAAAGTTTAAAGTTTTTAAAGTTAAATATATGAAAATATGAAAAAGATTTTGAGTACTCTCTGCATGGCTCTCGTAGCAGTAGCCATGACGGCTCAACAGCCAGTGATTACATTCGAAAAGACCGAACATGACTTCGGCAAGATCAATGAAGGCGACGGACGTGTGAGCGTCGAGTTCGTATTCAAGAACGAAGGCATGGCTCCTCTTGTATTGAGCAATGTTCGCGCGAGTTGCGGTTGCACGACTCCGTCATGGACCAAAGAGCCGGTAGAGCCGGGTCAGAGCGGCAAGATCACCGTGACCTATAATCCCAATGGCCGTCCGGGACGTTTCCAGAAGACCGTGACCATCACCTCCAACGCCTCGGAGGCAACCAAGAAAGTGTTCATCAAGGGTGAGGTGATCCCCAAACAAGCCAAGCCGGTGAACAAATACACGCAGGCAGTAGGCGACCTGAACATGAAGACCAAAATGCTGGACCTCGGTGTGATCAAGAAAGGCGAGGGCAAGAGCGGTGAACTCGAATACACGAACCTCACGAAAGCCGATCATAACGTGGATCTCGCCGTCAACCAAGCCGAGTCGTTCCTGATCAACCAAGTGACCCTGCCTACCGTCAAACCCAACGAGGTCGGTAAGTTCGTCTTCGCACTCGACACGAAGAAGACCCGTCTGTACGGTCCCGTAGAGGTTTATGCCTACGTAGTGATCGACGGCAAGCGCGAGATCAGCGATATCTATAAACTCACGATCAAAGCAGACATCGAAGAGGACTTCTCCGCCATGAGCGTAGAAGACAAGCAGAACGCCCCGATCCTTGAGAGCGCCAACGAATACGACCTCGGCAAGATAGCAGCCGGCAAGGCTCATAAGTTTGCGTTCCCGATCAAGAACACAGGTCTCAACCCGCTGGAGGTACACCGCATTTATTGCTCGGATAACTCCATCCGCACCAAGACCCCGAAAGCCATCAAGTCAGGCAAGAAAGGAAATGCGTCCATCGAGATCGACACCAAAGGACTGCAACCCGGCACCTACAGCCGCCAACTGACCATCTTCAGCAACGACTACCTCAACCCGAAAAAGAAAGTGACCATTAAGTGGACGGTGGAGTAAGGTGAAAGGTGAAAGGTGAAATGATAGAACATCCGGAAAATAGTGCAGAATACAAAGGACTGACGGTGAACGCAGGCGTAGAAAACCTGCCTCCCGTCAATCCATACGCGACCTTCCGCCGGAAGAAGACGGTGCTGAGCCCCGAAGAGTACTTCGAGGGCATCCGTCGCGGTGACATGACCATCCTCAGTCAGGCGGTGACACTCGTGGAGAGCAACCTGCTGGCCGATCAGGAGGTGGCGCAGAAAGTGATAGAGCTTTGCCTTCCCTACGCGGGCAACTCTATCCGCGTGGGCATCACGGGTGTGCCCGGAGCCGGCAAGTCCACCTTCATCGAAGCCCTCGGCAGCGAGTTATGCGACCACGGGAAAAGACTCGCGGTGCTCGCCATCGACCCGTCGAGCGAACGCAGCAAGGGTTCCATCCTCGGCGATAAGACCCGTATGAACGAGCTGTCCGTCAAGTCCAATGCCTTCATCCGTCCCAGCCCTTCTGCGGGTTCGTTGGGCGGCGTGGCACGCAAGACACGCGAGACGATCGTGCTCTGCGAAGCAGCGGGATTCGACACCGTGCTGCTGGAGACTGTCGGCGTAGGCCAGTCCGAGACCGCCGCACACTCGATGGTGGACTATTTCCTGCTGCTCCAAGTGACTGGAACAGGCGATGAGCTACAAGGCATCAAACGCGGTATTATGGAGATGGCGGACGGCATTGCCATCAATAAATGCGACGGTAATAATATTGAACGCGCACACGCCGCGCGCGTGAGCTTCAAGAACGCGCTGGCGCTCTTCCCTCCACCCGCTTCGGGATGGACACCCGAGGCTATCTGTTGCTCGTCCATCGACCATTCAGGCGTCATGGATGTATGGAAGAATATCGAAGAATACATCGCCTTCACCAAGAAAAACGGGTACTTCGACGCCCACCGCACCGAGCAGGCCAAATACTGGATGTACGAGACCATCAACCAGGCCCTCCTGGACGGATTCTACAAGAACGAGAAGATGGAGCACCAGATAGAAGTAGCCGAAAGGCAAGTGCTCAATAACGAGATCAGCAGTTTCATCGCTGCACATAATTTATTAACTGCTTATGGCAGGAACAAGTAAAAACAGTAAACGCACTCCGCAGACGACGATCATCAAGGTCGGCGCGAACGAGTTGGGCAAGTTACCCCCGCAGGCGCCGGAGTTGGAAGACTCTGTGCTCGGTGCGCTGATGATAGAGAAAGACGCCTACGGAACGGTGGCTGACCTGCTGCGACCGGAGGTGTTCTACAAGGACCAGAACCGGATGGTCTATGAAGCCATCCGTGACCTTGCAGGCAAAGACCAGCCTATCGACGTGTTGTCTGTCGGTGAGAAATTGCGCAGTCTGGGCACCCTGGAGAAAGCCGGCGGAGTGGTCTATTTAGCTGATCTGACCCGCCGCGTGGCTTCCACCGCCCACTTACGCTACCATGCGCAGGTGGTTGCACAGAAAGCCACCGCGCGCGACCTCATCGCCATGGCGGCACAGATAGAAGAGAAAGGCTTCGACGAGACACAGGACATCGAGGAACTGATGCAGGAAGCGGAAGCCGGCATCTTCGAGATCAGCCAACGCAGCCAGAAACGCGACGTGACACAGATAGACCCCGTCATTGAAGAAGCCTTCGCGCGCATGGACAAAGCCTCGAAGAACGACGGCTCTATTTCCGGCATTCCATCGGGATTCCATGCCCTGGACAAGATCACCTCGGGCTGGCAGACACCGGACCTCGTCATCATCGCCGCCCGCCCTGCCATGGGTAAGACCGCCTTCGTGCTCTCGATGGCGAAGAACATGGCGGTGGACCGTAACATCCCCGTGGCGATCTTCTCGCTCGAGATGAGCAACGTACAGCTCGTCAACCGTCTGATCATGAACGTGTGCGAGCTAGAAGGCGAGAAGATCAAGACCGGCAAGATGACCAAAGAGGACGCGCGCCGTCTCAACACGAAGATCAACATCATGAAGGGTAAACCGCTCTACCTGGACGACACTCCTTCCCTCTCTATCTTCGAGTTGCGCTCCAAAGCCCGCAAGTTAGTGCGCGAGCACGGCGTCCGCCTCATCATCATCGACTACCTGCAACTGATGAATGCACAAGGTTCGTCCTTCGGCAGCCGCGAGCAGGAGGTGTCCATCATCTCTCGAAGCCTGAAAGCGCTCGCCAAGGAGCTGGATATACCTATCATCGCGCTCTCGCAGTTGAACCGTGGCGTCGAGGCGCGTCAGGGCGTGGAAGGCAAGACGCCGCAGCTGAGTGACCTGCGTGAGTCAGGTGCCATCGAGCAAGATGCCGACCTCGTATGTTTCATCCACCGCCCGGAGTACTACCACCTCTATAACGATGACAAGACAGGCAAAGACCTCCGCGGCCTCGCGCAGATCATCGTCGCCAAGCACCGTAATGGCGCCACCGACAGCATCTGGCTGCGTTTCCGCGGCAAGTACGCCAAGTTCCAGAACGAGGACGAAGCCATCGACGCTGACGAGATGACGCCGATTACTCCAAGCAGCGAAGGAGTGTCCATCCAGTCCAGCATGAACAGCTCCATGGGCGCCGTCTCTTTCGGACAACAGATGTCACCGGACGGAGCCACGTATAACGGCTTAGGGGAGAACATCGCACCGGCGTTTTAAGGGAAAAGAGTGAAAGTTGAAAATTACGGTATTACGGGATTACGTAATTACGAAAAAAAAAGAAAACAACAACCATAATATATGCAAAGAACAGTAATCATAGATGCTTTGAAGCGGACGGACTTCGGCTCCACCATCAATGTACGAGGATGGGTACGTAGCCGCCGCGGCAACAAACAAGTGTCATTCATCGCCCTCAATGACGGCTCCACTATCAAGAACATACAGATCGTAGTGGACCTGGAGAAATTCGACGAGGAACGTCTCAAACCTGTTACCACCGGTGCGTGTATCTCCGCCACCGGCGTGCTGGTCGAGAGCCAGGGAGCAGGACAGGCCGTAGAGATACAGTTGACCGAATTGGAAGTGTACGGAACAGCCGATCCGGAGAAATACCCGCTGCAGAAGAAGGGGCTTAGTATGGAGTTCCTGCGCACCATCGCGCACCTCCGTCCACGCACCAACACCTTCGGCGCCGTTTTCCGCATTCGTCACAACATGGCGATGGCGATTCACACCTATTTCCATGAGCACGGCTATTTCTATTTCCATACGCCGCTCATCACCGCCAGCGACTGCGAAGGTGCTGGACAAATGTTCCAGGTGACCACCAAGAACCTCTATAACCTCAAGAAAGACGAGAACGGACAAATCGACTACTCCGACGATTTCTTCGGAAAACAGACGGCTCTCACCGTCAGCGGACAACTCGAAGGCGAACTCGGAGCCATGGCTTTGGGCAAGATATACACCTTCGGTCCTACTTTCCGCGCGGAGAACAGTAACACGCCGCGTCACCTTGCGGAGTTCTGGATGATAGAACCCGAAGTGGCGTTTATCCAGAAGGACGAACTGATGGACCTGGAGGAAGACTTCATCAAATACTGCGTCCGCTGGGCACTCGACCATTGTATGGATGACCTCGAGTTCCTCAACCAGTTTGTGGACAAGGGTCTCATCGAGCGACTCAAATCGGTAGTCGATATCGAGTTCGTGCGTCTGCCTTATACCGAAGGTATCAACATCCTTCAGGAGGCTATCAAGAACGGTAAGAAGTTCGAGTTCCCGTGCAACTGGGGCGATGACCTGAGCTCGGAACATGAGCGCTTCCTCGTAGAGGAACACTTCAAGAAACCGGTCATCATGACCGACTACCCGAAAGACATCAAGGCCTTCTACATGAAGATCAACGAAGACGGCAAGACCGTCCAAGGCACCGACGTGCTCTTCCCGCAAATCGGCGAAATCATCGGCGGTTCCGTTCGTGAGGAAAGCCTCGACCTGCTCAACGAAGAGATCGAGCGCCGTCACATCCCGATGAAAGACATGTGGTGGTATCTCGACACCCGCCGTTTCGGAGCAGCGCCGCACGCAGGCTTCGGACTCGGCTTCGAACGACTCATGCTCTTCGTGACCGGCATGCAGAACATACGCGACGTCATCCCGTTCCCGCGTACCCCCAAGACCGCTGAATTCTAATTCACAACAATATTAACCATAAAAACACTAACAAACAATCGTATGAGAAACAAACTCTTAACACTGATGTTTGTCCTGGCAATGAGTATCACAGCCTTTGCACAAACATCACTCAAGGGACGAGTGATCGCGGACAACACCCATCAACCGATTATTGGTGCCAAAGTGACACTCGCGAACCAGAACATCTCCACGACAACGAATGCGGAAGGTGAGTTTTCCCTACTCTACCTTGATGCAACGGACGAAGAGGTGTTAGTGGAGGCAGACGGTTACGTCACGGCTCTCGAGTTAATCACCCTGCACGAGAACAAGGAGAACGTGCTGGACGACATCCTCATGGGACCGGACATCGTCAGCCTGGCTCAGGATGAGATCCTGCTGAACCTGACAGAAGAAGAGATGGCGGACGATGAAGGACGCTCGCAGTCACAAGCTTCGTCGTCTTCGGCCTCCACCGATGTGTTCAACTCCACCGTCTCTTTCGCCTGGTCCACAGCACGCTACCGTAACCGCGGATACCAGTCGAACGTGGAGAACTATTACATCGAGGGACTCAACTTCAACTCACAGGAACGCGGTAACTTCAACTTCTCCGCCATGGGAGGTCTGAACGACGCCAGCCGGTACAAAGAAGTACTGAACCCGATAGAAGCGACCAACTTCACCTTCGGTGGCGCCGCTACTTCGACTAACTATCTGATGGGTGCCAGCCTGTATGCCGCCGGCTGGAAAGTGGGAGCTGCCGGAACCAACCGCAACTACAAAGCCCGTCTGAACGCCACCTACGCCAGCGGAGTCATGTCCAACGGATGGTCCGTCATCGCACAACTCGCGTACAGGTTCTCCCCGTACATCGACAACAAAGGCATCATCGGTGAAGGTATCAAATACTACTCGCTCGGCTACTTCCTCTCGGCACAAAAGATGTGGGACAACGCCACGTTGAAACTGATCACCTTCGGCGCACCGACAGAGCGCGGTCAGAATGCAGCCGTGACACAAGAGGTATATAACCTCACCGGCTCAATCAACTACAACCCCTATTGGGGCTATCAGAACGGTCACGTGCGTAATTCGCGCATCGTGAAGTCTTACGACCCGACAGTGTTGGCCGCCTTCGACTACAAGATCGACGAGAACCAGCATTTCCACCTGGCTGCCGGTTACCACTACTCGCTCTATTCGAACTCGGCCATCAACTTCTACAACGCCCCCGATCCGCGCCCGGATTACTACCGTAACCTGCCGTCGTTCATGTGGGACGGACAGATTGCCAACCCGAACGCGAACACCAAGCACACAGAAGACCAACTCTACGACGAGAACGGCAAACACTATCCGTGGGGACTGTTCATAGGCGAGGATATCAACGGTCGTAACCTCGGTTCCGGTTTCATCGGCGATGACGGCAACCTCATTGGTCCGTCCGTGGACAAAGACCAATACAATACTCTCGTCAACCTCTGGAAATCACGTGACAACAAGACAACCCAGATTAACTGGGATGCCCTCTATGCTGCCAACTTCGCGAACAACGCCAACGACCGCGCACGCGACACCGTCACATCGGCACGTTATATCATGGAACGCCGTCACAATGATATCCAGGAGGCTTCCGGTGCATTCACCTACTTCAACAATCAGTTCGACCACCTCAAGATGACCCTCGGCGTGGAAGGCAAGTTCTCGCAGGGCATCCACTACAAGACCATCGATGATCTGCTGGGCGGTAACCAATGGCTCGACGTAGATGCCTTCGCAGAGCGCGATATCAAGGAGCTGGCTACCAACGGCGGATTCACGCAAGAAGACATCGCGAACGTGCGCCGTAATGAGATTGCCAGCGACTACAACGACACCATTCGTAACAGTGCGAAACGCTTCGGATACAACTACCGCATCAACATGGGAAATGCCAAAGTGTGGTTCCAGAACGAATGGAAATTCAACGAAGTGGACTTCTACTATGCGCTCCAACTCCAATACAGCTCCATGCAGCGGTTCACGAACATGGTCAACGGCCGTGCATGGTATCTTACGAAGATCGCCGAGGAACGCAGAGGCAACGGTGACGCATGGAAATACTACGGTCACGATGCGTATCAGATCATCCGTCCGGCATCGGACATCGACCCGGCTACCGGCCGCAACCGTCTGAAAGCAGGAATGGCTTATGCAGGCGATGCGCACCACTTCTTCGACCCCGCATTTAAATTAGGCGCAGTTTATAAGATCAATGGCCGTAATCGCTTGAAAGTAAATGCCTTGGCTGAGACCCGCACCCCTTATGCACGCGATGCATATATCTCGCAGCGCGTACACGACCGCGTGCTGGAGAACATCTATGTGCACGATAACGCACGCAACCTCAATGAGTTCTACGCAGCCAGTGAACGCATCGTTTCGGCAGATCTCACCTACGAGTTCAACTACCCGATCGTTCGCGGTCGTATCACTGGATTCTTCACGCAGAGTTGGAACGGCTCCGAACTCAACGGCTACTACGACGACGAGGCTCGCACGTTCGTGAACCAGGCGATGTCCGGTATTGACAAACGGTACATCGGAATGGAAGCAGCGGCTGCCGTGAAGATGGGTACCTACTTCACCCTGACGGGTGCGTTGTCCCTCGGCGACTACCGCTATACCAGCAATGCAACCGCCATCACTTCGGCCGAGAACGGAATGCCTATGTCGCAGAATGACATCACCAAAGAACTCATCTTCGAGACCTCGGACAAAGTGCTGCTCAAAGGCCTGAAACTCTCGACCGGCCCGCAACTCAACGCCAGCTTGAAACTCAGTTTCTTCCATCCGAAGATGTGGTTCGCTGACATCACCGTCAACTACCATGACTGGAACTATCTCTCTGTAGCTCCGAGCCGACGCATGCAAGGCCTGTTCACCGGTATCCGTACCGATGGCACGCCGATGAACGGATGGTACGGCGACAGCTACGCCAACGCTATTCAGACAACGGATGACAAAGCTACACGCGTAACAGTGGACACAGATCCGACAAGTCCTACCTTCGGCAAAGCCACCTACGAGAACGCAGTGCTTGATGGCAACGGTGTGCCTGTACTGAAATATCCGTACAACATCATGTCCATGCAGGAGTCACTGGCGGCTACCAACCCGCTCAACCGCTTCATCATTGATCTATCGGTTGGTAAACTGATCTACCTGCCTAAGAGACAGTCTGTCTCCATCAACCTGAGCGTGACAAATGTGACGAACAACACGCACTTCAAGACCGGTGGTTACCAGCAGGCTCGTCTGCCGCGAGGCGTCCTCCAAAGAGAGAAAGACTACCACAACTCCGTCATCACCGCCAACGCTTGGAAATACCCGTCCAAGTACTACTACGCTTGGGGCGTGAACTTCTTCTTATCCGTAACCTATAAATTCTAAGCAATATGAAGACAAGTAAAAATATATTGTACTTAGTACTTTGCTCCTTCGTTCTTTTCGTGACTTCCTGCGAGCCGAATGCTCTCACCGAGCAGGATGTCTTCTTCCCGTCCGATACGACACAGGAAGGATCTGAACAGTTACACAAATGGCTGGACGAGAATAACCCCGAAGGATGGAAAATATTCACCCTGGATAATTTTCTGGACACGTTCATGACCGAGGAAGGCAACTTCATGAGTGACACCTGCCCGTATCGCACACGTTCGACCAACGGCAACGGCATTTACCTGTTCTCGGTGGATACTCTCCCGAAGGCAGGTAGAGGTATCTATATCCGCGGTCGTATCTCCACGGACGACTATGCCGGTAACTTCTACAAGGCGATGGTTATCCAGCAGATCGTGGACGGAGAGCAACAGAACCTGCGCATTTCGGTTGACATGGGTTCAAGCGGCGGACTGTACCAGCTTGGCCAGGAAATCATTATCCGTTGCAACGGCTTGGCTGTTGGACGGTATGCCGGACAACCGCAACTCTGCGTGCCGTCGTACAACGATAATGTGTACGCGTACACCGCTAAAGAGAAAGTGGGATGGGCACCGGGACGTATCTCCGCTTCGAAATTCCGCATTGCTGCCAAAATGATCGGTATTCCGGATCCTTCGTTGCTCCAATACGACGAGATCACACTCGATGAGTTGTTCACCATGATCCCGCGCAAACCGGCCATGACCAAGGAGGACATGAAGAAAGTGCGCCATTTCGACGGACGCCTCGTTCGCCTGCAGAAAGTGCATTTCTCTGGAGAAACAACGCAACAGGATGACAGCAATCCGTTTACCGATTGCGTTTACAGACACCCGGATACCTCCGAAGTAGCGAACGTATTCGCTCCGACAACCCTGAACATCGGATATCCGCAGAGTCGCATTCTGCTCAACAAGGCGAACAACAAGGATTATGCTATCTGCTGCTCTTGCTCGGAGTACGCCAAGTTCGCAAACGTCTTCCTTCCGGGTGCACAACAAGATAGCCTCAAAGCCGTTACTAACTGTAAACGATGGGAAGGAACCGTTGCCGGCATCGTAGGATGGTACGCCGACAATGCAAACTATATTCCGCCTAAGGGCAACCTCAAAGGAACGGAATGGTCCATCACTCCACGAGGCATCCCGGGCGTTGGTATTCCGGATATCCAGATGAAGAGTAACTTCCCTATGCCGGGTATTCCTATCGGCACGGAATGGACCCCGGAGGAATTTGATCCGGTATATTACATCAACTACTACTATAACCACGAAAACTAAAGTAGTTCGACTGTGATTGCATGAATTGGCTGGATGTCCTTATTCTCCTGCCGCTTCTTGTAGGCCTCGTTAGAGGTTTTATGCGCGGGCTTGTCTCCGAGATCATCGCCTTTGCGGTGGTGATTCTCGGAGTGCTCGGCTCGCGGTTATGGGCGCAGACTTTCTCCGCATGGCTATTACAGCAGTTCGCCTGGCCTGCAGAAGTGTGCGATGTAGTCGCCTATATCCTGATTTTCCTCGCCATCGCCATTGTGCTGTCTATACTGGCTAAACTGCTTCACAAATTCCTTCGGGCCATTCATCTCGGATGGGCCAACAGATTGTTAGGAGGAGTCTTCGGGCTGTGCAAATATGGCATTATTGTCCTGCTCATCGTTTTTGCCATGGACCGGACCAACAGGGCTTACCATTGGTTGGATAATTCACCTGTCGTAAAGACTTCCGTTGTCTATCCGCATATGGTCAAAATGACACATTGCATAGAGACCTACAACATGAAGTCGGATTTGAAATGACTTATTATCTTTCTTTAGGATCTAATTTAGGTGATCGTGAAGCAACACTTCGTCAAGCCATTCACCTCATAGAGCAGCAGATCGGACATGTCCGTCGCTGCTCATCCTTTTATTATTCCAAACCTTGGGGCTTCACTTCCCAAAACGACTTCTGTAACCTCTGTTGTGCCGTTGAGAGCGATAAAACGCCCTTGGAGGTATTACATCTCACCCAACACATTGAACGCGCCTTAGGACGCAAAAAAAAGACCCAAATCTCCAATCTCCAATCTCCAATCTCCAATCTCCAATCTCCAATCTCCAATCTCCAATCTCCAATCTCCAATCTCCGATCTCCAATCTATTCCGACAGGAATATCGACATAGATCTGATACGTGTTTTTGATGAGCAAGAACAGGAGATTTGCCTTGATACCCCGGAGTTAACGCTTCCTCATAAATTTTGGCAGCAAAGGGACTTTGTCAATATCCCATTAGCCGAAATAATGCAGCCTTAAACCATATTTTTTCAAAAAAGTTGCGCGAAAATTTGCGTATATCAAAAAAAAGCAGTACCTTTGCACCCGCTTTTGAATCGAAGGTGCTTATAGAACCGAGAAAATCGCTCCTTAAGCGCTTTTGAAAAGAAGCACCAAATGGAAGTTGACTAAATGGATTAATAAATGACCAAATAGTAAATGACCAAATGGTAAATGTATATGGTGGTCTTAGCTCAGTTGGTAGAGCATCGGATTGTGGTTCCGAGTGTCGTGGGTTTTATGGGAAAAACGACATAAACGCCACAAAATCAGTAACTTAGGGCGAAATTTGGCAACAAGCTCAGCCAAAATCTAGCCAGCAAGTCATATAGCTTAGGAGGTTGATTTTCACAATCAATCTCCTTTTTAAAAAATGACTTTTACCCATGATTTTTCCCCCACGGAATTGCCCTATTCCCCCGCAATTTTGAAACACCTCCCGCAAGCCGGATGGCGCATTGATTACTACGCATACAACCCTGCTACGGGTGAAAGAGAACGTGTGCGTATGTGCCTTAATGACATGAAGAAACGCTTCCGTACTACTGCGGAATTTCGCACGTATGCAAACAAAATGGTCTGCGCTATCAATGCCAAATTATTCTCCGGATGGACACCCTTCATGGAGACCCAAAACGTGCGCAACTATGAGACTATCCATGACGTGATGGATAAGTACATCAAAGAGAAAACGCGTGATAAACTCGCTCCCGATTCTCTCAAGAATTACAAGAGCGTAAACGCGCTGCTCCTCAAATGGCTCAAGAGTAAAAAATGCGATGAGTTGGAGATGAAGAACTTCACCAAAACGCTTGCTATTCAGTTCATGGATTGGGTATATAATGACTATACCTATACAGGACCGAAAGAAGGCTCTGCCCGCAAGTATGGCAAGGCGCTCCAACACGAGGAAAAGCATATCGGTGCCAATCGATATAACAACATCCTCAAGCAGATCCGCGCATTCTTCTCTTGGGCGCTACAGAAGGAATACTGCACGATGAATCCTTTCGTGGATATCAAGCTCAAGAAGAAGGAAGAAAAGAAGCGCACACTGGCTTCTGCAGAAGACCGTAAGAAGATACGTGAGTACTTCATGGAGAAGAACCCGCGCTACATGATAGTGTGCGAGCTTGTTTTCAATGCTCTCATCCGTCCAGTTGAGATTAGCCGTATCAAGGTTGGGCAGGTTGACCTTGCTAACAAGGTGATCCACCTCGACGCCGGACAAACCAAGAACGGCTATGCGCGTGACTGCGTGCTCTCTAATGAACTGATACAGATCCTGGCCGATACACTCGCTCCCGGCTATCCTAATGATTACTTCTTAATCGGACCTAAATTTGCTCCGGGCAAAGAAGCAATCACCACGAAGATGTATCAAAAGGAATGGCAGAAAATGCGCTACAAGACCGGCATTGATCAGACCATCCAGCTCTACTCGCTCCGCGATGGCGGCTTGACCGGACTCTTTGACAATGGCTTGGATGCGAAGACTGTCATGAAGGCTGCAGATCACCATGACCTGAACATCACCACAAGATATGTCCGCAAACATGCCGACAAAGACCTTGTAGAGAAACTGAACACCCACGCTGTGGAGTTCTAAGAGCAATGGCGGTCGGGGATTAGTCCTCGACCAGCCAAAACTCCCCTTTCATCAGCTCTGACATACCATTTTCCGTGAAGTTGGCGGTTATCTTCTCACAGATATACCGCTGACCATGGATGATGAACAGTGAGCGAACATTAGGCACGTCCTTCGCTAAGAAGCTAAACTTATACTTCTTATTGGACGCTATGCGGTGCGTCTGGGAGTTAGATCCAAACAACTTAGAGCGCAAGCGCATACTCAAGCCTGTCGCCTCAAAGTCCATCTCACGCGGGTACGTCAGTATATGGTCAATCACCGGATGCAACAGCTTACCACGCATGGCATTATAGGTGCTACCCGTCCAGAAGCCCATATACAACTTGTCAAAGTACTCTACCGACCTTTCACTTTCGCCTGCCGATAACTTCTTATCGGCATAGTCCCATGGTATCGTATTATTGGCACCGTTCAGGTACTCGCCACACTCCAAGAAGAAGGCATTGCCTTTGAAATTACCGTCAGCGTACGCTTCATCAATCCACACCGGCACTATCTTCACTTCAATCGTCTCTGCATTCTCATCGACGACAGAGTCACCAAACATATTGACTGGCTCCAAGGTATTCAGATAGCGGGTGTTGCCGGACAAATTAGCAGGCTGATTAGGGTCTACCAAATATGAGCCATAATTACGCAATACAAAGTAGGTGTCCTCTGATTTACAATAATAGAGAAAGCTTGGACTCCATCCGTTATATTCCTCCTGCACATAGTCCGCTGCGCCTCTCATCTCCACATAGAGACGCTGCGCACCATTGACCTCTCGGTAAAACCGACCGCTATTATACGTACCCAAACTATAAGACAAAATAACGTCTTGATTTTTCATCATGTCAACGAACCATTTGCAGGAATAGTATTTCCATTTCCTATGGTCACATTCCGCAAATTTGAGGTTGACGTATTCCCTGTATTTACAAGAACCAGCATCCTCCACGGTTGAGGAGAACTCGTCCACGATGTTCGTTAACTCAACTGTACCCGCCGAAGCAATCGCCTCCGTTGAGAAACGGAAAGATATATGCTTCGAAACATGATCGATGTCGAACTCTCCATTGAGGAAATACTCCAGTTGCTCAAACAGCTCTGTGAGCGTCCAATGTGGCAAGGCAGTTGCCCAGTTAAAACACTTCCACGCATACGGCAGCGTATTGCATACAACCAAGTACTTGTATTGGCTATTCATCAGTTTCGAGAAATCATAGGTATAACCGACCGCGTTGCAGATCTGCTGAAGGAGATAAATGAGATACGGCTGGAACGACAGTCCACGCGTATCGTAATACCACGACGAAGGCCAGTCATCTGTATCATTCGTGCGATTTTGGATGTTTCCGGTGGAGTTATTTACCCACGGCAAAGCCAAGTAATTAAGGCCATTACCAAAGCTATGAGCAATGTGCGAATTTGCCGGAAACGAGGACGGTGACGTGTCGGGATAACCTAACTCCATTTCGTTGATATAGAGCACATCGAAACTGTCGGAATAGTTCTGCACGGAGCGACCTTCCAAGAACTGCGTTTTTACCTCCACATCATTGATTTCGGTGATGGTAATTGAGCCGTGTTTGTAGAAACTACGATCACGGATCTCACAGTCAAAAAGCAACTGCTGCGCCACCACATCCTTTCGGTTGATGTGACCGAAAATAGCTATGTTCTGCGCGCATCCGGCAAGCGGAAACGTGATGGTCATAGAATAACTGTCAGCTCCGGAAAAATAGCGGTTTTCGCTGACAAAATCGAATGCCGTACCTTTCTTCAAAACGGCTAATTTATGGTCCACATATATTTCCATTATCTACGGGATTTAGGGGTTTTGTTACGCATTAGTTGGTTGTACTCATCTTGGGCTTTCTTGATGCCCGCATCACCGGTCACGGTGTTGACTGTCACAAACGGCTCATGGAGGCGGTTGTTCATCTCGGAAACGGAGCGTGACAAGGCTTGTGACGCGGCAGCGACGGCAAGCAACTCGCCATTGGAGGACGCCTTGGCTATCCGTTGTGGAGCCGTGATAGACTGCGATACATCCGAAGCTGACAGACGCCCGATGGTATTGGTACGCTGGGCATAATCGAGGGTTTCGATCATGGCACGGGCTTGGGGATTGCGGAGCAAGTCTTGACTTGCTACCCATTCCCCTGCATGGACGATACCGGCAGGTTCATCCTTGCGTCCGGGCTTGGTGAAACCACCCTCCATATACCCGGTGGCTTCCGAGGCTTCCTGTTGCTTCTTGATGGCAGCAATCTGAATAGCTCCGGCGGCGACTGCCATAGCAGCTGCTATAGGTGCCATGACAAAGCCGACCACCGGAATAGCTGCAGCAGATGAGTAAGCGGCGATAGCAGACATGGCGGTCTGTGCCACGGCTTGCATGACCTGCATGGCAAACATCTTACGGTTTGCTTCCTGCTTGGCTTTGCCGATCTCCTTTTGCTTCTGCTGCTCCAGAGCGACCTCCTGCGACTTATTTCCCTCCGCATACGAGATTTCCCGGTCATACTTGGCTTCGATCCTTGCGGTTTGGATATCCAACTCGGCTTGGATGATGTCTGACAAGCCGGAGAAGATGGCCCCCATCTGATTGACGATCGTTGAGAACGACTCTGTCATGGCTTTGCCAGCGTCGGACTCCAGCCATGCGATGCTATCGTCAATGGCGCCACGGAAGGAACGTTTGAGTTCCTTTGCTTCACGCTTGTTGTACTTGCGTGCCAACTGGTACTTGGCTTCATAGAAAGCACGCTCGACGCGGAGCCGATCACGGGAACTGTCCCCGGCAGCTTTCAACATCTGCTTATATACCAACTCCAGGTTCTGCATGTCGCGTTGGTAGGACTCGTCGTCCGTGACGCGGAAACCTTTGGTGAAATACGCTTGGCGCATTTGCTCTTGCGCTTGCCGGGCTTCCTGCAAGTGCTTCTGTTGGTATTTGAGCGATGTGTCGTGATAGTGCTTTTCGGCTTTGATCCGCTCCTTGGAGTTCTGGTCATAGAGGTTAACAACCTTTTGCAAGTGCTCCAGCTCCGCCATCTCGATTGCGTTCTGATATTGACGAGCGGACAGCTCGCCGTCCATGTACCGCTGCTGAAGGACTGCCATCACTTCCTTATAGGCTTCTTCCTCCTGCTGCACAGTGCCCTCGACTGCGTTCTGATGTTGCTTCTTGAGCGCTTCCTGATAGGAGGCCTCAATGGTCACTTGCTCGTTACCGACCAAGTCTTTATGCAGCAACTTGCGCCTGTTGTATTCGACCTCGATTTCCAACATACGGGCATTGTACTGCTCGTAGTCTGCCGTGCCTTTGGCATAGGCAATGCGGTTGAGAGCCTGCTCGCGCTCGCGCCAATCATCCTCTTTTTGGAACTTGTTCCCCTTATCAGCCTTTTTGTCGTCGCCACCGGCAGGTAATTGACCACCACCGGAGGTAACTTCTTCCACTTCGTCGGTTGTTTGTGCAACCTGCTGCATGCCGTCGGCATATTCGCCTACTTTCTTGTTGATAGCTGCAATAACCTCGTCCAGTTCCTGCATAGCAGCCGTAGTTTTCTTCACGTCCTTATCTGCGGACATGTATCTGTTCCAAGCGGCGTCAGCCTTGAAGGTGTCCACCGTGATATTCTTCTGTCCAGACACTTTGGCGCTTTTCTGACGATAATCCGCTTGTTTTGCATCCCTGTCAGCCGTTTGTTCATCCAGTTTCATCTCCAGTTCTGCACGCTTACGATACGCTTCCTCTAATTTCTCCTGATATGCTTTGAGCGCAATCTGTTTGTTGAGGGCTACAAGGTAGTCGTCGATGGCTTCCTTGTTGTTCTTGATGAGCTGCCCTTCGGCGGTTAGTTCCGCGTGATAACCGGGAACGATTTTGCGCAACTCTTCGAGTGCTTTGCGCCTGTTGCCCAAGGCTCTTTTCTCATCGTTGACAGTAGCGATAAGCATATCTATCTTGCCCTTCTGCTCCGCATACTGACGAGTGATATCATCCTGCACCTCTTTGATAGCTTTCTCGGCAGCGGTGGCCTCATGGCGTTTCTTGATATAAGCCACGAGCGCTACTGTTGCCCCAATAATGGCAGCTGCTACCAAGGCATACGGATTGGTGAGCATGGTGGCATTGAGCAGTTTCATAGCGGCATCAGCGCGGGTGACATTGCCGGTCATCCGGTTATAAGCGACGGACGCTGCCAAAACTGCCACACGATGCACGTGCATTGCAGCCGTTTTAATGGCGATCAGTGCTGCATGTGCCTTCTCCTTGATTAAGGCGAGATTAACCGCTACGGTGTAAGTAGCAACAGCGGCAGCCAAGGAAAGAATGGCCGTTCTATGCTCCTTGATGAATTTCACCAAATTGAGCATAATACGCATCGTTGCAGACGTGGACGAAATGAAGTGCCGCATGACGGGCATCAGTTCCTGACCCAAGGAAATAGCCATCTCTTGAAAGCCTTTGCGAGCTTTGTCCAAACTTGCCTGAACAGTATTGTTCTGCACCTCAAACTCTTTGGTGACGGACGTTGCCTCATCAAAGGCTTTGGCAGCCTCCTGCTGCTCCCAGACAAGCATGTCGACGTTTCCAGCAAGTGCCGAAATGACCGCAGAAGCGCGAGCACCGTTCTCACCCATGTCAGCGAACACGGGTGCAAGGACGGACATATCGCCTAACTCGTTCAAGCGGTTGAGCAACATCAATAGACCCTCGTTCGTAGAACTTTTGAGGGCAGCGTTAAACTTTTCAAGATCCATGCCGGTCGCGCTGGCAATTTTCTCTGTGTTCTTGAAAAGGTTCATGATAAGTTTGGAGAGAGCCGTGGCTGACATTTCAACCTTCTGTCCTTGGGAATCAAGAACAGCGCCAAAGGCCATAACCTGAGGAACGGTCATACCGGCTTGTGCGCCAACACCTGCAAGTCGTTGGCCGAACTGAGACAGGTATGCAGCTCCAGCCGTGCAGTTCTGCGATAACTCGTTAATCACAGAGCCAACAGCAAGGAGCGACCGTTCCGTGCCGAGCCGTTCTTCATCCCCAAAGATGGACGTAAGTTTAGAGAGTTGCAACGTAGCCCCCTCTCCAAGATCATCCAACGCTACATTGATTTGGTCAGCCGCCTTTACGAAGCCAAGAACGTCCTCCTCGGAAGATTTTCCGAGGCGGCCAGCTTCTTGTGCCAGGCGATTCAACTCCTCGCGCGGAGAGCGTGTGTCGATCTTCTTAAACTCTTCGTTTAGATGTTCGACCTGCTCTGCGGTCATGCCGGTGTACTTGCGGACAGATGCCATTTCCTGCTCCATCTCGGCATACATCTGCACCGCTTTCTTTCCCGCCAACACGGCGCCAGTTATAATGGCGACACCTCCCATGGCGGCAGTCTGCCACTCTTGCCACTTAGCATTGAACCGCTCAAGGAACGTTTGAGACTTGGCAAGTTCTCCGTTCACACGGGAAATCTCATCCTTAACCATCCTTATGCGCTGAGCTTGGATGTTCCATGCCTCAGAGCCACGCTCCATGTAGTCCAATTGCTTATTGAGCGTTTGGAGCGTTTTCTGCAACTCCTTTGGGGTTGCTTTGTCCAATCGCCGGAGGACGTTATCGACCTGCATGGTGGATGACTCCATCTCCTTGATCTGACGATTGGTGTCACGCAATTCCTTCCTTAGCTTTTGCAGCGTGAGTTTGTCACCGGCTGCAGCAGCCTTGGCTATCTGTTCTGATAGTTCCAAGGCGTGTTTCTTCAGGTTGGCGAGCGTCTCGGCTGCCTGTTGTCCGTTGACCATTAAGTTGACGGACGTATTGGTTGAGTAGTCTGACATAGTATTAAATTTTTGTGCAAATTTACTATGCAGCGACGAAACATGAAAAGACACCCCGAAAAGTGGCTTTTCTGACAGCGAGGAACAGCCAGTAAAATCAAGGGATAACGGCACTTTTTACATGGAAATTCGTTCCTCGTTGTACAAAATTTTCGCTGATTGAAATTGTAACTAATTGAAATTCAGCAGCAAAGGGGTTCGGGGATGTGCCCCGAGTTTGCTCTTAGGTAGCCCCAACCGCCCTGCAATGATAGCGTTTCAGCGTCTCTTTTTTGAGCGGAATATGCAAGTCCCCTTGCGAAAGTCCGAGCGCACAAGTCCCCACAAAATCTACATGCCGAAAGTCTCTCACGGACAGAAAGCGCGCAAGTCTCCATGTAATCGGAAAGGCAGCAAGTCTATGTGTGCAAGTCCAAGTGCGGAGGTCTCACCCTAATCAGCGAGGGCGCAAGTCTCTCACGGACGAGAAGCGAGGGTCTGCTATGTAATCGGGAAAGGTC
>CADCBP010000027.1:57665-58980 GCA_902799705.1 uncultured Bacteroidales bacterium | reverse complement strand
AAACATAATTTTACGGCAAGCAACCGTTCTTCATAAGGATGTTTTTTAAGCATAAAATACCCCAAAAGTTTTTTGTTCAACTTTTGGGGTTCATTACATGGGTGCCTCTCTTTGTTTTGTGTTCCACCGAGCGACAACCGACTCACAACCGAGAGACTATTCCGACAATCTTTTGCCCAAAATCGCCCCACCTCTCATCCATCTCTCAAACAAGCAGTATTTCTGCATTGTTTTTGCAGCTAATCCCGACGGTCAACCGACAGTTAACTATTACGTGCATATCAGCAAACGAAATCGTAAAAACGGCAGTTTTTGCTGCTTTTTGCGCTCTTTGTAACTTGCTGATATATAAATGATTACAGTATGTTTTATGTAGGAAAGTCTAGGATGCCTCCTACATGTCCCTTACGCGCCCTCAATGCGCCCTCAATGCGCCCTCAATGCGCCCCTTATTCGCCCTTTAAGCGTTACCGGAAATCCACCGAAACGAGGTAGCGGAGAGGTGTTTGAAAAATAAAAAACGTGAATAAAAACGTGTACGCTTGCATATGTCAGAAAAATATTGTAACTTTGCACGCAGTTTGCGTGCAGAAAGAAAGACAAAGATATATGGCAGATATAGAGAAAATCAATCCAACCGAAATAGTTTCTGCGGAACTACTCGGTGACTTGCGGAAGATAATCGATACCGCGCGTTCACACGTAGCAGTTACTTATGAGTTGACGGCGATGTATTGGCATATCGGTGACCGCATCAATCGCGATGTGCTGAATAACGAGCGTGCTGAGTATGGTCAACAAATTGTGTCGCAGGTTGCGACGCAATTACAAGAGGAGTATGAGACCAAGAGTTTTGAACTTCGTAATATTCAGAGAATGATGCAATTTGCACGTCTTCTGCCCGACTTCCAAATTGTGTCGACGCTGTTGTCAAAATTGTCTTGGTCTCATTTTGTGATATCCACCGAGCGATGAGCGGGACAAGACCGAGACACAAAATCGCGAATAGATAACCAGAAAGAAAAGAAAATTGCTAATGTCTTCTTCAAAGCCGGTTTTATCGACACATGGGGACGAGGCTTCCAGAAGATCCGTGATGGTTTTGAGGCTGACGGTATCCCGATGCCCAAGGTCGAGAATTTCTGTGGAGGTGTACGAGTGATTATTGAACGAACCGTATTTGTGAAGTTGTCTGTGGGTGACCAGACAAGTGGTCGGACTACACAGAAAAGTGTACAGAAAAGTGTACAGAAAAGTGTACAGAAAATAGTTGATTTCATTAGCGAGAATCCGAATATAACGACGCAAGAAATGG
>CADCBP010000027.1:0-57573 GCA_902799705.1 uncultured Bacteroidales bacterium | reverse complement strand
TTGTCGTAGAGGGTGTCGTAGAGGCTGGCGTAGAGATTCCTTCAGCACTCTCTATTGCTAAACAAATTGACACATCCTCTCGAACGGTGCAACGAGAGCCAGCATATTTGCAAGCACAAGGCATTATCCGTCGTGTTGGTGCGGACTTCAGCGGTCATTGGGAGATAATCGAAAAATAGCATCATCTGTCCCCACCGACCGATGACCGGGAGAAGACCGAGAGATGAGCGAGATACAAAAAACGGCTTCAAATCGAAAATCTATGATTTTCCTTGCATATATTCGAAAAATTTCGTACCTTTGCACGCAATTTTGCGTGCGTAGCAAATGCAAGATCAATTTATTATTAATCCATAAAAGACCAAAATTATGGCAAGTATTCAAGACATTCATGCGTTGGAAGAACGTATCTACGACGCAGTACAAGAGTACCTCGACAATCCTGATGGGTACGAAAACGCAATGCTTCACGTCTATTTAGATGAGGACGAAATGGAGTATCGCGCAGAGATGGAAGACAATCTGCAAGGGATAGAGGACGACGGTATCTATCCGATAACTGACCTCATCCGTGACGGGGAACCGGACAACGACAAAGCGAGTGACATCGCCAATAGTTGGATCTTCCTCGACTAATAACAACCGCCGACAATCCATAAAAGACCAATATGAAGCGGAACGAACACATAGGCAACAAATACTATGCAGCGATGGGCATTGGTCTGCCTTTGGACGCTGCATAGCGTTGCCTTTCATTTATAATATGGACAAACTCACTCCCGAACAACGACATAAAAACATGGTTGCCGTAAAAGCAAAAGGAACAAAGATTGAAGTTCTGTTTGCTAAAGCACTATGGGCTGCGGGAATTCGATATAGGAAAAACGATAAAACAGTTTTCGGACATCCCGACTTCTCACATAAAGGAAAGAAAATAGCAATCTTTTGTGACGGGGAAATGTGGCACGGAAAAGACTGGGAAAAACAACAGGCAGAGTTTAAGTCCCATCGGGAATTTTGGATTCCGAAGATAGAAAGAAACATCAAACGAGATAACGAAGTAAATGAATATTTGACAGCACATGGGTGGAGAGTGCTAAGATTCTGGGAGACAGACATCAAAAAACACACTGCTGAATGTGTTGAACAAGTAAAAAAAATATATGCCAACATATAATATTGAAAGATTGACGCGTGGAGAAATATTCGGAGGCAGATTGATTGCTCCGATGCGCCAATGGTTAAAGCGTCAACGACAAGAGACAAAAGGATATAATCAAAATGCAGATATGGCGATTATTACGCATTATCTGCAAAACAAAGATATTCCTGCCGGTCAGCAACTGGAAGCAGAGGCTCTACGATTGATGACCGAATATTACAGAGCTACACATACAGAATTGGCTCCGGATGCTCCGGTAGACCAAGAGGCAGCGGAAAATCTTTTTGCTGCTATTTTTGAAGCACCGGTATACCAACACTTCAGAAACAATCATGCATTTACTTTTGTTGATTTGTTTGCAGGTATCGGCGGCTTTAGAATTGCATTAGAGCAATTGGGTGGAAGATGTGTATATGCGTCTGAATTTGACTCCAGTGCTCAAAAAAGTTATGGCATGAACCATGGTGTTATGCCATTTGGAGACATCAAGTTGCAAATAAACAAAGACCGTATTCCGGAAGGAATAGATGTGTTATGCGCAGGGTTTCCGTGCCAACCATTCTCTCTGGCGGGTTTACGCAGAGGCTTTTCTGACAAGACAAAAGGAACTCTCTTCTTTGATCTCCAACAAATTATTGCAGAGAAGCATCCACACGTGATATTCCTTGAAAATGTACCGGGACTTTTATCTATTCATAATAGAGATGAGGAAGGTAATAAATTAGAAGAAAAAACAATAGACACAATTCTGCATATACTAAGAGAAGAATTACACTATTATGTTCCAGAACCTCAAATAATTAACGCCAAAAATTTCGGAGTTCCGCAGAATAGAGATAGAGTATTTATAGTCGGCTTTAGAGATGAGGCCCCCGGCTATATATATCCAAATGGGGAGGATATTCCGGACGTGCATTTTGGAGCTATTCGCGAACAACTGAGAGTCGGTACCGAGTACTACATGTCAGAACGATATTGGCAGACATTAGTCCGGCATAAAGAAGCACAGCGAAATCAAGGTAGAGGATATGGATACCGCATTATTGAAGATAACGATTTCGGTCATACTTTAATGGTGGGAGGAATGGGACTGGAGAGGAACTTGGTTCGTGATGACAATAATCCCTTTGTAAATGAAGTAAAAGACCCGCGTGGAGAATTAAATCATGAGCACATACGCGTATTGACTAAAGAAGAATGCGCGCGCATGCAAGGCTTTCCTAATTATTTTGAAATATGCGTAGGTAAATCACCGGCATACAAGCAATTTGGAAATTCTGTAGCAATACCGGCAGTCAAAGAAGTTGCGAGCACTTTGTTAGACTACGCAGGCATTGAACATGAAAATCTACTATAATCGCCACATATCGCACTATATTTTGAAAATGTAGTGCGTTTTTGTAAAATATTCGCATAAAATTAAAATATTTTACTAAAAAATTTGGTTGTTTGAAAAATTTTGTATAATTTTGCAGCAGAATTTTGAATATTTTAATTTTATAGTGTATGGAAAAGACGGAAAAACGACAAAGATTTGAGAAAGTAGCAGGTGCGCGAGTACAGAAAGTACTGGATACCTTACAGTTACTGAAAAATTGTTCTAACCGGAATAATTATGAGTACACAGCATCTGACGTGAATCAAATGTTCTCTGAAATTTCAAAAGCCGTTAAAGAAGCACAAGCTGCTTACATCAGCGAGTTAAATAAAGTCGACAAAAAAGGATTCACCTTTAAATAAAAACGCCATGGACAATTCCTATATTTTCGGAAATCACACTTGGAATTTCTCTAAACAACTTGGCGGAAAAGATAATGCCGGGGATGTCGCAGAAAAATTATTTCTAAAAGATTATGCTCATTTAGTAAGAGAATCCATCCAAAATTCTCTAGATGTTGCTATAAACAAAACTATTCCTGTTAAAGTTACTTTTAGATTTGGAGAAATCACACTACGACCGGATGATGCCTTTTATAAATTGGAAGAATGGGTTGATGGCGGAATGAGAATGTATTCTAATCCTTCGACCAGGAGTTATAAAAATCTCAAAAATGTCAAAGAAGCTCTGCGCGAGATTAAAGAAAACGGTATTTTATATTATCTGGAAGTTTCTGATGAAAACACCAGAGGCATGGATTATACATCCGTAAAGAGCAAACAATCTGACACTCGTTTCTATTCATTTGCTCACAGCGAGGGAAATTCTTCAAAATCCTCAAAAACAAGTGCCGGTTCGCATGGTGTCGGAAAGATTGTTTTTTACAAGATTTCTAAATTAAACACACTATTTGTGTCGTCCAAATGCGCAGAAAGCGATCAGGTCCTGTTTGAAGGAATAAGCGAACTGTGTACTTCACTAGGAAAAGACGAAGAAACCAAATATCAATCTACCGGTTATTTCTGTTTAAAGCCGGATGAGGAGCCAACAACCGCGTATGAGCTTATACCGGAACCTTTTAGACGTTCTAATTATGGAACCTCTGTATTTGCAATGGGGGTAAGTGGCGATGCAAGAGAAAAAGAGCGCAGCCTAAGGGCTATTGAAAAAGCAGTACTGGACAACTTCTGGTTATCTATTTTGCAAAACAAATTAATAGTTCAAATTGGTGATACAGAGATAAAGGGGGATGATATTTTAGCTCTCGCCGACAAAATATACGGAAACCCAGAGTTATATATGACGAGTGGCTCTATAGACCCTCGCCCTTATATTGAAGCGGTTGCTTTTGCTGGCGACAAAAAGCATTTACTAATCACCGACACGCTACCAGATTTAGGAGAAGTAAGTCTCTATATATCTAAAGATAAACAAGGAGATAATTATATCCAATTCATGCGTGAGACAAGAATGCTCATAAAAAAAGAAAAGCAATCAAATTATGGCTTCTATGGAGTCTTTGTATGTGATGGCGAAATTGGAAATATTAATTTGCGAAATTCGGAAGATGCAACTCATACAAAATGGAACTCAAGCGAATGTGAAGATGAGAAGGAACGACTTAGTGCTCGAAGATCTATTCAACAGATGAACAAATTTATTGAAGAAAATTTAGTTAAAATTTTTGGCGGAGCTAATGCCGGGAAATCAGATATCGCGGGTGCAGAAGAGTTTTTATATATGGATGTTGCGTATGACGAGTTGGAAGATTCAGACATGGAAACCATAGTTGGTAAAACTAATGGCGAACTGCAAAAAGAAGAAAGTTCTTCCCAAACTACATTGTTTGATGATATCGCTTTCGGCAAAAAGAAAACGGAACAACATGGATATGTCAGTGTTGACAAAATCACAACAGCTTCCATTGATGAAGAAGGAGATTTACAAGGCGGGCGTTCAGACACCCCACATATTCCAAATCCCGGTCCAATTCCACCTCCAAATCCCACTAACGAAAACAGATTTGCAGAAAACGAAGATGGTATTCAAGGACATTTTGTAAAAAATATACATGTAAAATATCGTCCTTATTTTCAGAAAGAAAACGGCACAATTTATCATTTTATCAGCCTAACTCCGTCGGAAGACTGTGAGAACGCTACAGTTGAAATAATGGTCAAGGGTGATGAAGACAAGGATAAGGATATAATATTTATCGAATCTGTCTCTATTGGGACACCACATGAAAATAAAATAACAGACCTTTCATTTACCAAAGGTCAAAAGGTGTTGTTAAAGGTAAAATTTGAGGACAATCTTTTACACTCATTATCATTAAAGGCATATGAAGACAAAAGATAAATTATTACCATACCCTGTTCTTGGGAATTACGATGCAGTATATCCATTACTGACGAGCGATGCCGTTGTTTTTCCAGTTCCTGAAAGAGATGAGAATGACTATATTTTTCATATTGAATTAAATCAGCGCAATCAAGATATTACCAAACTAATCAAGGAGGGGAAAGCGGAATACCTCTGCGAAGTGTATTGTAAAAACACACTACTTCGACAACGGTACACATCATCTGAACCTATATTCGACTTTCGATTAGGGCGTAAAGTTGTTAATGGCCATGTAGATTTAGAGTTTTATGTAGTCCTTACACAAGATATTCGATACACAAATATCGGTTTTAACGATGACTTTGCCGGTTTATCATTTGATTTAGAGAGAGGCAATATTCTTGTTGCATTTCCTTCTGCTTGGTTTAATGCAAAAATTGAGAATGAAAAAATGTTTGCATTAGGTTCTTTCGTAAAGGTGATAGGCGCAGATGTACAAGATTTAAGTATTGATTTTGGCAAAAATGAAGCTGTTTATATACAGTTACCACGAAGAATGTATGAGCAGTACGAAAACACTATCAAACCGGACCGAGATTTTAAAGAAATTATAATTTCATCTATTCTACATGATGCTTTGATAAGGATTATTACTAATTATAATAAAGAACGAGACGATGATAAAACCTGGGCAGATGCCCTCAAACGAAGAATTGAAGGTTTGAATGAAAAATCACACAAGACCTTCAGATTACGCCCTGAAGATGCTATTGACATTGCCGATGGTCTTCTTCAAAATCCTTATCCAAGACTATTTGATTCCCTCATCGTTCTTCATCAAAGACTAAAAATGAGTAATACCCAATCAGAACCTAATTCAGAGCAATAATTATGGAACTGCAAAAGATTTATAAAACCAAGTATGTCAACTATTTAAGTGACAATTTTGTAAAGGAAGCATACCTTCAGGATAAATTTATCGCAGAAAACCCGCAGGTTTTACCACTGAAAGATGTATACAATAATGCAAGTGCATTAATAGAAAAAATGATTCCTGATAGTAAGCATGACTTTGAGTCTGCTGTTGCACTTTATGAAGCATATCCGAATCTTACTCCCCTTGTTGCGTCTCAGGCTTCACTTTGGGTATATTTAGCTCACAACGAACTATTTAGTTACGTTCAGAAACGCTGGAAAGTCTCTGCTAATTCAACAGAAGAACGTATGAAAAAACAATGGTTTGATAATGGAGAAAGCGGAACATTATCCGGTTTATGGTGGGCTGTATATTTAACTGTGGATGAGGATAGAGAAGATAAATACGAACTAACAAGAACATTATTCCAGAATCAAACTTTCAGAACTCGAACTTTCTTTACTTACCGTATAGGTAAATGTAGGGAAGCGCTACAAGGTGTTCTTGGTTTTATGACTGACAATAAAGAATTATTTAAAGGTCATGAAGAAGCTCGAGCAACGTATGTATCTCTATATTTCAGCCGTCTTGGGACTACTAAGGAGTTGCCATATATGGATAAAGAATTCTTCTATAACGAATTAAATAAAAAACGTAGAGCAATTGAACTGGCTGTAGACAGAGAAAATGTCCGCCACAATCATGAAATATGGAATATCTAAAATCACGCAATTATGAAAAATCTCATTTATCGCGCCCTTGCGGCAGAGAAAAAATTCTTTATCCTTTTAACAGCGGTACTCATGACCGTTTGTTTTCAGTCATGTAGTGATGATAAATACACCGTTTGGACGGAAACAGAAACATATTCTGATTTTCAGAATCATTTTAATACAACTCTTGAAGACGGATATTATAAAAGAATGGAGATAACAAATACACAATGGGAACTGATTAGCCCTAATCTCACAAGTGAAGGAAAACATCGATGGAGCGAGGAAGAGATAAAAAAATGGTTAATTGGAAATGGATTCGGCAATGACGAAGCCAGAAAAGAGTCATCATGGCTCGTTATGACAAATCATGCTTTCCTTGTCACCAGAGACGGCAATTTGGTGTATATGATTCTAAAATAGCTATGCACATCTACATAGTGTTCTCTTGGAGGGATGATAAAAAACATATAAAAACACAATAAACAATATTCACATGAAAAAATTCTTTTTCCTTTTAGCTGCGGTGATGATAATATTACCTGCTTGCAACAACAAGTTAACCGTAGAGCAAGCAGAAGCAGCTGTAATTCAAGGCGAAAAAGACAGACTGCCATTACTATTGCAGGCACTACCTTTCTTGGATGATATTACCATTGATAGTATTCGTCTAAATATAACAGATGAACCAATGCAAGGTTATCTATATACCACTTGGAAAAGCGGCAAGAAAGAAAAGTTAATCATTGTACCGGTAGATAGTATTCAAACGGATGCCACTCGCAAAGATTATATCCAGTGGCAAAGTCACTGGGATGATGCTGCGCGCGCATACTTTATGAAGAGTTTAGGACTCTAACACCCGCACGAAACAAAAAAAATGAAAAAAAGTTGCTTTTAAGGTGATAGATTTGGGCACTTTTTTGACTTATATATGGAGGGGTATATAAAAACACGAATCTATTAACACAAAAAACGTAAATGAACAAAACAACACATTTATCAATATATGAATGAGAACAAACCGGACAACGGAAACATACTGATCTACCAAAGCGAAGATGGTTTGACGCACATTGATGTGCGCATGGAGAATGAAACTATCTGGCTCACACAGCAACAGATGGCTGAACTCTTTCAGACATCCCGCACGAATGTGGTGGAACATATTCAACACATTTATGAGGAAGAAGAATTGACAATAGAGGCAACCTGTCGGAATTTCCGACAAGTTCAGCGAGAAGGTAGTAGAATGGTGTCACGGGAGATACCTTTTTATAACTTGATATGATTATCTCCATCGGCTATCGTGTCCGTTCGGTAATAGCTACGCGCTTCCGTCAATGGGCGACAAAACGATTAACCATGCCCTGTCCGCATAATGACATAGGGGGATCGAATGGAAAAGTAGTATGCCCGCGGAATACCGCGGGGACAGGACACAAAACAGAATACAGCAGGAGACAGGACACAAAACAGAATACAGCAGGAGACAGGACACAAAACAGAATACAGCAGGAGACAGGACACAAAACAGAATACCGCGCGGACAGGACACAAAAACGGAATACAGCAGGAGACAGGACACAAAACAGAATACAGCAGGAGACAGGACAAAGAAACGGCGGGAATACCCGCCTAAGCAGGACAGCGCTAAAACACAATGACAAACAAAGAGCAAAATAGCAAGAACGGACACACCTACCGTGCGACATGGAAAGATTATAGTGAACCTACTATATACCTGCTAACCATGAATACGGAAGATCGGGAGCCATTGTTAGGAGAGTTGGTCGAAGAGAGGATAGTCCTTTCTGCGTATGGAAAGGTGGTGAGCGAAGAAATAAAACGCATCCCTACTTACAAAGACGCAAGCGCCATACAGATATACAGATACATAGTAATGCCCAACCATATCCATGTCTTGCTACGCGTTCATAAAAAACTTCCGCATCCACTGGGCTACTACATCAGTTGGTTCAAGCTCCAATGCATGGAGCGGTGTTCAGCTATTGACGGTATTCCGTTAGAGGATGGCGGAAATACCCGCCTGAACAGGACACAAAAGCGTCCGATATTCGGAAAGGAGTATCACGACCGAATATTAATGCACCAAGGACAACTCGCACATATGGCGCGATACATACAAGACAACCCGCGGCGATTAGCAATGAAACGAGCCAGACCGGACCTCTTCCGCATACGGCAGAACATCCGTTTCGGGCACATGTCTTGCGTAGCGATGGGGAATATTTTCCTTGCGGAATATCCGCAACGCGAAGTACTCCAATGCTCACGAAGATTGACGCAAACAGAGATAGACGCCAAATGTGAGGAGTGCCTGAAAGGGGCAGCTAACGGGACAGTATATATCAGCGGAGCCATCTCAGAAGGCGAAAAACAGATCAGCCGCGCATTGAGAGAAGCCGGATACCCGCTGATTATCCTGCTAACAGAGGGGTTTCCTGAGCCGGATAGTCCGCATTACCAGTTCTTCAAACCACAGGGGGTATATTTTGAGGCTTGTGCGGCTGGGAAATTGCTACTTATCCAACCGGACAAAGAGGTACTGGAGCGCCCGGATATTGAGGAGGCGGTGACGGCTAAGGTGGGCAATATCCCGCACGAAAGCCAGCGCTACCAGTTTGTAGCGATAAACACAATCGCTGAGAAAATCGCTGGAGAATAGCCCTGCGGAATACCGCAGGGAACAGCACAGACTTTATCGTCTTTATGCTCAAGTGCATTTTGCAAACAATTAGTGAGCAGCGAAAGGTGACGGACAAAGTAACGGATAAAGTAACGGATAAATCGGGTGCAAAAGTGCTTAATTTGATACAAAATAATCCATCTGTTACAATTCCGGAAATGATGCAAGCATTAGGTATGTCCGATAGCGGAGTTCGTAAGATCTTACGTCGATTGCAGCAGCAAGGTGCACTCCGCCGCGTCGGAGCAAACAAAAATGGTCATTGGGAGATAATCAAATAATCTCCTGTCCGCGTAAAAACATAGAGAAATAGACTGGCAGAAATAAAATGAAAAAGACTTGCTTTTGAGGTGATAGATTTTCGGTCTTTTTTGACATCTATAAAACAACAAAATACTATGACAGATTTATTGATTCTTTTTGCGGTGGCGATGGCGGTTTCCGCAGTGGGGTGGAAATACTTTGTGTATTTCTTCAGTCTCGGTTACGGGTACGGCATTGCCGCATTGGCAGTGACCATGGGCGTGCTATACCATGCGAACCTGAGTGTGCCGACCGCGCTGATGTTAGTGCTGCTGCTGATTTTCGGAATCCGGCTTGGTACGTATCTTTTGGTGCGCGAACGCAAGGCGGTGGGGTACCGTAAGATCCTCTACGGCGAGGGGCACTCGGACAAGAAACCCGCCGGCGTGATGATCATGATTTGGCTGTTCTGCGCGCTGCTGTACGTGGCGCAGGTGAGCCCTGTAGCTTTCCGGCTGGCGAACGGACCGCACGATAGCGAGTTATGGGCATGGATTGGTGCTGCGGTGGTGGCTTGCGGCATATTGCTGGAGAGCATCAGCGACGCGCAGAAGAGTGCCGCTAAGAAAAAGAACCCGAAGCGGTTTGTGGATACCGGTTTGTACCGTATCGTCCGCTGCCCGAACTACTTGGGCGAAGTGACGATCTGGACGGGTGCACTGCTGAGCGCCATCGGCGCAGGGCTGAACTGGTGGCAATGGCTGATTGTAGCTATCGGGTACGCAGGCATCGTATTTGTGATGTTCAGCGGCGCACGCCGGTTGGAGTTGCGTCAGAACGCCGCCTACGGCAATGACCCAGAGTATCAGGCATACGTGAAGAAGACGCCGATTTTGATTCCGTTCCTGCCAATCTATTCCGTAGCCAAATACGAATGGCTGAAGGCGTGATATTCTTTGGCGCAGAGGGCGAAGAGATAGGAGCGGAGGGTGGTTTTGCCGTTGGAGAGGTTACGTTGGGCAAGGAAAGCCGCTTGGTCTTGGGCGGACAAGACGGGATCCTGCTTGCGGCGGTTGATCATCTCTGAGATAACCGCCAAGCGACGTTGGTTGGCTGCTTCGGCAGGAGTTTTGACATGACCGGTTCGGTCAGGGCATTTAGAGGAATAGAGTTTGCCATTGGGTGAGCGACGGATATAGTATCCGGCGCGGTCGTTGACTTTGCCAAACATGGAGTCAATCGGGGTAATAGGAATAATTTGCATGTTAAGTTTAGGTTTTTAGGGTTATACTATATAGTGACGGACGCTCCGGGTCGCTGGCAGGTCGCGGGGAGGTCGCGGGAATGGACCGTAATTAGACCTACTAAGAGGTCCTACAACTATCAAAACCGAGTGCAAAGATACAAAAAAAATTTGATATATGCAAATATTGGTGACTGAAAAAGTCAGAAAAGTGCATTTTGTGTCCAATTGACAGACTCCACACCTGAGACCCTAAGTACGTACACATACTACCCTGTATAGGGTACGTATGTAGTACTTACGGGTTCAAGGAGTCTCGTCAAAAGTTGTGTCCTTATTGCAGTTGGCGAATGGTTTTGGCGACGTTGATGAGGTGGTCGGCGACACGTTCGGAGTTCTGGGCAAGGGAGATATACTCGGTTCCGGCTTGCGGTTCGCAGATGCCCAAAGAGAGACGCTGGATATGATTGCGCTCCATCTCATCGGTCAGACGGTCAATCTCGTCCTCTATCTGGTTGGCGCGCCCGAGGGCTTCCATGTCCATCTTATGATACGCTTGCATGGTTGCCTCGTAGAGCGAAACGACCAAAGCTTCCATCTGTTCAATCTCCTTGATGGCGTAGTCTGAGAAGCGCACGTCGTTTTGCTGCAGGCTCTCGGCGTACTCGACGATATTCGTCGCGTAGTCGCCTATACGCTCCAGATCGCTGACCGTGCGGATAGTGGACGCCAGATACTGGTGGTCAAAACGGTTGAGTTGGTTATCCGACAGTTTCACTGCGTATTGAACGAGTTCGCGGTTGAGGAAGTTGAGTTCTTCCTCGGTCTTGTTGAAAACATCCAACTCGCCGGTGTCAAGCGTCTTGACGATGTGTATTGACCGGCTGAAATTAGTGACCGCCATCTCCGCCATGTGTTCAATCTCGGCTTTGAGCTGTCGTACCGCCACTACAGGCGTGCGGAGCATCTGCTCGTCGAGGAAATAGAGATGCGGTTGGTCGGTCTCGGTCTTCGGTTGGTCTTTGATGATACGGCAGGCGAGGTTGACCAGCGCATTGGTGAGCGGCAGCGCAACTAACATCGTCGTGACATTGAAGACGGTGTGGAACATCGCCAACTGGAGTTGCGGAGCGGCAGGGAAGAGACGCTCGAAGATCGTTCCGAAGGACCAGACGCCGGCGGTAACAAGGCTGAGCGTCAAGGCTGCGCAGAGGAACAGAACGACACCTAACACATTGAAAAGCAGGTGGATCATCGCCGTCCGTTTGGCTGCTACGCCGCTGGTCATACCGGCGATGATGGCTACCACGCATGAACCGATGTTACTTCCCATCGTGAGGTAGATACCCTGGTCCAGCGCAATAAGCCCCGTAACGACCATCGTAATCGCAATAGACGTCATGACGGACGAGGACTGGATGATAGCTAATAATGGTTCCTAAAAGCACCAATAACAGCGGGTTGCGTATCGAAGCGAGGAATAGTTTGACGGAGTGCAAGGCTGCAAACTCATCCATGGCATTGGACATCATACTGAGGCCGACAAACAACATTCCGAAGCCGGTGAGCACACCTCCTGCCTGCTTCCACGCGTCGCTTTTGGTAAAGAGCATGATAAATGCGCCGATACCTGCCAAAGCGCTGAAGATGAGGGTTGTGGAGATACTGTTGGAGCCGGAAAGACCGAGCGCCACTATCTGGGCGGTGACGGTCGTACCGATGTTCGCGCCGTAGATGATGGTTGCAGCTTGTGCGAGGGACATGATCCCCACGTTCACAAAACCGATGACCATCACAGTAACGGCACCACTACTCTGGATAGCAGCGGTGCCGATAGTGCCGATTCCCACGCCGAGCCATTTGTTGTCGCCGGTCTTGGCAAAGAGGCGTTTGAGCCGTTTAGATGAAGCCGATTCGAGGTTACTGCTCATCATCGTGCAGGCAATCAGGAAGACTCCGATACCTGCCAGGAGCGTTAGAACGGCGGTTATAATCGCTAAGAGATCCATCTTTTAATCGTCAACGCGGACGAACTCGTATTGGCGGTTGAACTTGAGATCGAGACCATTATTGAGTTCTGCTTTGTAGCCGCGGTCATCTTTGCCCCACTCGGTGATGAAAGCGTTGGGGAAATTGGCTTTGACATAGACCAGCACGGGTTCCGGAATCAGTGCAGAAGGCACTTCCGTCAGTTTGCCATCTACTTTCAACAACGCACCGGCTTTGTTGAACTCGATGGTGCGGCCATCATTGAAGCGAACTTCGTATTCGTCATCAAACAGTCCTTTGTCCAGTGTGACGTATGCAATTTGCGTAGCATCGAAGTGGGCAGCCACGATGGCTTTTGCCGGTTCTGGAATTTGGTCAAAAGTGATTACTTTCTCATTAGCACAAGCTGTGAAGGTGCATGTCAGCGCGAGGAGCGCTATAGATAAGATCTTTTTCATAACACAGTTGGTTTTTTAAGTTAAACAAAAACGTTGATTTCAGAACACTTAAAATAATTCAAAAATCATGCCAAAGGTTAATACGTCCGATAAAAAAGCAAAAAATTTGTATATATAAAAAAAAAGTAGTAAATTTGCGAGCCAAATAATAAAAGCCATGAAGATTCAGTTTTTAGGCGCGACGCGCGAAGTGACGGGTAGCAAGCATCTAATAACGACCGATTCCGGTCACACAATTCTGCTTGACTGCGGCATGTATCAAGGAAAAGGTATGGAGACGGACTCAGCGAACCGAGATTTGGGTTTTGACCCAGCGGCTCTTGACTGCGTTGTATTAAGTCATGCCCATATCGACCATTCGGGTTTGATACCATATATAGTGAAGATGGGTTTCAAGGGAGATATATACTGTACTCCTGCGACGCGCGACCTGTGTGCGCTCATGCTTGCGGACACTGCGTTCATCCAGGAGCAGGATGTGCGGACATACAACAAGAAGATCGACCGTCAGAACCCCCATAAGGAGAAGGGCAAGCGCTACAAGGTAGAACCTCTCTTCAACCAGCAGGACGTCAACCGCGCGATGAAGCATTTCGTTACCTACGGTTACGATCGCCGTTTCCGGCTTTTCGACGATGTGCTCCTGACCTTCACGAACTCCGGTCACATGCTTGGCGGTGCGATATGCAGTTTGGAGATCTACGAGAGCTGTCAGCCCTCATCCGCCAGTCATCAGAATTCGTCAGAAGGTTCCAAACGCTGGAAACGGTTGACATACACAGGCGACATAGGCCGTCCTAAGAGTCATATTCTTCCTCCTCCCCAACTGTTCCCTCAATGCGACTATCTGATATGCGAGTCCACGTACGGCGACCGCCTGCATGATGCTCCGGAAGCGACGGAGGAGCAGTTGCTTGGCATCGTGGAGGACACCTGCGTCTATCGCAAAGGGCAGTTACTCATTCCGTCCTTTTCCGTAGGCCGCACGCAGGAGATCGTGTATGTATTAAACAAGCTGTACAATGACGGCCGTCTGCCGCATATACCGGTTTATGTGGACAGTCCGATGAGCACGAACGCCACGCAGATCTTCCGCATGTATCCGGAAGACTTGAGCGACGAGGTACGGGATACCCTGCGTTTTGATTCCGATCCGTTCGGCTTCAATACATTGCGTTACATCACCGACATCAACGAATCGAAAATATTGAACCACAAAGAAGAGCCGTGTATCATCATCTCCGCGAGCGGTATGTTGGAGGCCGGCCGCATCAAGCACCACGTTGCCAATCATATCTCCGACCCACGTTGCACGATTTTGATAGTCGGTTATTGCGAGCCCACCACGCTTGGCGCGCGCATCCAGCAGCCCGGGTTGCAGTGGATCTCTATCTTCGGTTTAGACCGGCGAATCAAGGCGCAGATTACGAAGATAGAGAGTTTCTCGGGGCATGGTGATTATCAGGAGATGACAGACTACCTGACCCGTAGTCTGCAGGTGCAGGACGTACAGCGCGTATTCGTGGTTCACGGCTCGGAAGAGGCTTCGCAGGCATATAAGGAGCATCTGCATGAGGCAGGTTTCCGTAATATCGAAGTGCCGGAACACGGAGAAGAGGTGGTTTTGTAAGGAGAAAAAACAAAAGAGCCCTTGCGGACTCTTTGTCGGGTAGGCGAGATTCGAACTCACGACCTCCTGCTCCCAAAGCAGGCATTCTAACCGGGCTGAACTACTACCCGAAATCGGGTGCAAAATTACTGCTTTTTTTTGAGATATGCAAATATTTTGGTGATAAAATGCGATACAAAGCTATTTTTATTGACATAGACGACACTATTCTCGATTATATACCCTGTTGCCGGGAGGCGTTTGAGCATGCCTTGGAGGCGTTGAGGGCTGATGAGCTACAGACTCCTAATGCAGCATCCAAGGTGCTTAATGATGAGGAATGGTTTCAGATATTCTTCTCTATCTCCGGGCGGTTGTTCTCGGAGGCGAAGCACGGATTGCATACGATCGCCGAGGTGATGGATTTATATCCGCGTGAGTTTGTGGGCAGGTGGAATGAGTTGACGCAAGGCGGCGAGGGAGATCTGACGGAGCAAACGGATACATTCAAGTATGCATTCCGTTCCGCGTGGGGCAAAACGCACACACTGGTTTCCGGCGCGCGTGAGACATTGGAGGCTTTGCACGCGAAGGGGTACCGTCTTTTTGCGGCGAGCAACAGTTTTGCTCATCTGCAGCGCAGCAGGTTGGAGTTGGCCGGTGTGCTACCTCTGTTCGAAGACACATTTATCTCGATAGACATCGGTTATGACAAGCCCGACGTCCGTTTTTACGAAGAGGCTCTCCGCCGTTGCGGACTGCCTCCGGAGTCAGTGCTGATGGTCGGAGACAGCATGACGACCGACATTCTCGGAGCGCGAGCCGCAGGTCTGGACGCTGTCTTTTTCGACAGGCGGCATGAAGGGGTGAAGCAAGAAGATATGCAAGGATTGAGGGTTATCACCTCGTTGCCGGAGTTACTGGCATTGCTGTAGCCACGAAAGGAGTGCGTGCATGTCCGGCAGGACGATATCAGCATTCTCCTCCCATAAGGCGGAGTCGGGTAGGATGCCTGTATTCACCGCAGCAGTAAATAGTCCCGCCGCTTTTCCGGCACGTACGCCCAGCGGAGCGTTCTCCACGACCATACATTCGTTTTTCGCAAAGCCGCACCTTTCCCAAGCCTTCAGATAGGGTTCGGGATGGGGTTTGCCATGCTGTACGTCGAAGGCTGAGATGACGCCGGTGAAGGTATCGGGAAAGGTCTTCCGGAGATTGTCGAGCAGCGATCGCTGTCCCGAGCCCGTGACGACCCAGCACTGTACACCGCGTGACTTGAGGAAGGCGAGCACTTCGCGGATGCCCGGAATCAGTTCCGGCAGTTGACCTCCCGTTAACTCATTGAAATGCGCGGACTTATCGGTATAAACGGCATCAATCAGTTCCTGCGTTGCGTCCACACCATGCACGAGTCGGTGTGCCTCATTGATGACCGAAGCCCCGGTCCGTCCTTCGTTTTTGTATGTCTGGTTTTCCGTGAAGGGCAGTCCGTGCTTGTTCATCGCCCATTCCCAAGACCTCGCATGGTACGGCATGGAGTTGAAAAGCACGCCGTCCTGGTCGAAGAAGACCGCTTTGGGAAGTGCTTTAATTGAATTATCATTCATAGGAGTCCGTTCACCGAAGATGGTTGAGCCGATGCGTACCATAGTGGCTCCGCACTCGATGGCGATGCGGTAATCATCGCTCATGCCCATGCTTAAAACGGGGTGTGGAGCATGGATATAAGTGAGAAGCTCTTTCGCGGTGAGGAAGCAGCGGCGTATTTCCGCTACGTCGTCGGTATTCGTGGCCATGGTCATGAGTCCCCGGATACGGATGTTCTTGAAATCAGCCATCCCGTGGCATAACTCCTCCAACTCCGAAGGCGTCAGTCCCGTCTTTGTGTCCTCTTTGGCGACATGCACTTCAAGGAGGATGTCTTGAATCCGTCCTTGTCTGGCAGCCTCGTCGTTGATGGCGCGCAGCAGCCGTTCGGAGTCCACGGATTGGATGAGGTACGGGTGAAGTTTGAGCAGATCCCGCACTTTATTGGTTTGCAGATGTCCGATGAAATGCCATTTGATGTCTTCCGGCAGCGCTTTCACTTTCTTCTGTAACTCCTGTACGCGGCTTTCGCCGAAGTGCCTTTCTCCGGCCTCGTAGGCTTCAAGGATGGCCTCTACGGGATGAAACTTACTCACGCACACGAGTGTCACGCCCGCGGGTATATGTGCGTGCACGTTTCTTATTTGTTCTGCAACCATTGGGCGTACGGAGCTATGTAGCGTTCTTTTTTCTCGGGATAGACCGTTTGCAGGTCTACCATGATTCCCGTCTCATAGACATTCGCCAACTCATCATTCACCGCGTTGCCGAAGAACTGTAGATCATTGGTGATGTTGAGGTAGGCAGAGAACATTGGCGGAATGACCGTTCCCTGTTCGCGTATGGCATGCTGCAGGATATGATAATTCTCCTGCGGGTCGTCTCCGACGAAGGGGTTCGGGGTAGGGGTCTGGTTTAGAGGAAGGGGATGATAGGGTTCGAACAGTCCCGCTTCGCCTGTATGATATCTGCGGAGGTACTCGTAGATGAGGTCGCGTGCCGTGGTGTTATACGCGGGATAGATGGTGACCTTGCCAATCATCCATCGCAACTCGGGATGATCATGCATCACCGCTCCAATGCCGTCCCAAATGTTATCGAGAGCGAAGAGCGCTTTGACTCCCATCTCGCGTTTCTGGTACATGGGTTGCACGAAGGCGCGTCCGAACTCGATGGTACGCGGCAGGTAGTCGCGGATGAAGCGCTCGGAGTAATGGAAAAGGTGGGCGGAGGTGATGAATGGTTGTCCGTCTCGTATCTCGGCTTCCGAGCAGATGAGGTAGCGGTAACCGCCAATGATCTGCTGATGCTCCGGATCCCACACGATGAGTTGGTGGTACGGCTTGGTCATGGTGTCCATCTCGTCGATATCCATCTCTTTGCCGGTAGCACCTCCTCCGTCGCGATAACTGATCTCGCGCAGGCGGGCTATCTCCCGCATGACGTTCGGGCACTCATGCGCAGTGACATCATAAATGAGGTTGTCCGCCTTATTGGACGGACGAAGTAGATGACCTTCTAACTCTTTAAGTAACAAACTTGTTTCAACAGCAGGTATGATCTCTTCCATGTTCGTTAAACTTTAATCTTTCAACTTTAATCCTTCGATTTCAAACTCTCCACGCTCCGTTTCACCTCCTGCGCCCATTCTTTGGGTGTTTTGGAGTTATCGAAGGTGGTGTAGGGGATGGGTGGGAGCACATGTACTTTGAAATGCTTGCCGTGCGCCCCGTACATCTCATCCACGAGGTACATCATTTCGATGTTGAGTTTTATATGCAGCAGTTTTCGCAGGTACGCGAGGATATAGAAGAACTTGCTGTTCTTCCCCTCGAAATAGATGGGCACGACATCGCGTTGGTATTCCTTTGCGCGCTGGATAAAATTCTTTTGCCATTCAAGGTCGCATATCTGCCATTTTCCGTTTATCCGTTGCAGTCGGTTGCATGCGCCAGCAGGAAAGGTGAGCACGTCCGTTCCTGCTTCCCACATTTTTTTCTGTGTTTCGACCTGCTCGCGGCTCAATCGACCTGTTTTGTTCACCGGCGCCCAAAGACTGTTAATGGGCTCCATGTACATGAGTAACTCATTGACGATGACTTTCAGCTGTCGTGGTCGGTGCTCATGGATCATTTGTGCAATGATCATGCCGTCGAGTCCGCCGAGGGGGTGATTAGATACGAAGATAACCGGTTTATCATCCGCAGGGATGTTCTCAGTCCCTTCAATGGAAGCGGTACATCCTAACTCTTCGTCCAGAACCAGTCGGATGAAGTCATAGTCACGCTCCGAGGGATGCGCACTCAGAAAAGCATTCATCTGTTTGATGTGCGCAATACGCTCCAAATACCGGATGAGGAATTCCGGTACATGCGTATTCGGCGCTTTGCTTCTGAGGATTGCCCGTATGTCGAATTGCAGTGGCATCAGTGAACAGCATGGAGGATATCCATGACGGGACTTTTGGCGATGGAAATGATCTCGCAGTCGTAGGACTTAAGGGCCTGTTTGAGTGCATAGATTGCATCGTCGAGGGTGTTTGCCTGTACAAGTACTGCTACGTTCTTACGCGTCTCTTTCTCGCCGTCTATAGTAATCATCTCTACGCGGGCTTTGTACCAATACGCGCCGCCTTCGTTCGGGAAAGTCTCGAAGAACTGGCTTCGTTTGCAACTCATCACTTCGCAGTCGCCGAAGATGAAGGGTTTGATCTCCTCCATAAGGCAGTTCTCTGCGTCCGCAAAACTTACTGCTCCGTCAATAAGGTAAGTCTCTTTCACCTTACCGGGGTTATCTTCGCCTGTCTGGCGAGAATAGTTTACTTTGATCTCGTGAAATATCATAATGTTTACTTATCAATTGTCAAATATCAAGTCAGCTACGTCTGTAGCTGTGAGTTTTCCCTGCGGCATCGGTCGCAGTGTGCCGCTCCAGAGGAGCAGCGGTACCATGGGGTTGTCATCAATGACCCGGTCAACAGGGCGGCGTTCGTCCTGCATGAGTTGCCATCCGGGCTGGAGTAGAAAGACCACGTCTCCTGTATGCCTTTTGCAGAGCGTGGAGCCCAACTGCGGGTACTGCATGGCTTCGTATCCAGGCATGGCGATTTGGACGCCTTCGAAATCCATAAGGAAATTAGCCACCTGCCGTTGGATAGTCTCGAGACTCAGTCTTTTCTGTTCGATTAGTGTGCGATTAAGGTACAGCGACTGTCCGTAACCGCCGTCCACCCACCGCTCATGGCCGTAGAGTGCCATAAGATATGTTCCTGTCAATGCCGCTGCACGGTCTGCATTGAACTGCTGTACGGGCATGTGCAGGTCGCTCAGCGTCTGCATCGATGTGCCCAATACAGGTCTGCCGATCACAAGAATTTGATAGTTTGCACGACCGATACGCTTGTCCAATTGCTCCATGAGGAAGCCTAAGTCTTGGTTCAACCGCAGGTACATATCTTCCTGTTCGGCACTGCCGATAGCGTCGGATTGTGCAAGGGGACTGAGGGTGTTGAGTTGCAGCATCAGCAGGTCCGGCGTGGCATCTGCACCCATGTGTTGGTTTTTCTGCAAGGCGAGCGCCAGTTCGATGACAAGAGTGTTGGCTTCCGGAGCCTTGGTGAGCACGTCCGATACGGTGTAAGAAAAGCCTTTCTGGCGTTCCTGCTCGGTGGGGCATGTATAGGTCGGGATATCCAGGCGCGGAGTCCATTGGTGCGCTGCCATGATCTCGAATCGTCCGCCGTTGTTATAGTCGTACGCCGCGGTGGGCAGTCCTTCGGTGTATGCGGCCGTGGCAACCCATTGGCGGGAAGACGGGTCGATCCAGCAACAGGCGTTGGCAGCATGTCCGGCCAGGAGCACGGTTGTCTCCGGTTGAATACCCACAGCATAAATCTTCGCCGCCGGATGGAGGATACGCATGCGGTCGGTGATGGTGCGTGCAAGCAAGGCACGAGGTGCGAGATGAAGGGACGTGCCGATACCATGTGTTTTCTCGTCCGTCAGCATCGCATGTGTGCGGCGGTCGCGGCGGGAGAAATAGGTGTCCATGGTGTAGCCGTGCCTGTCGGGCGTGCACCCCGTGACGAGCGTTGCTGTTGTCTCATTGCCGCCGTACACCAGGTGCGGGAACGCCACTGAAGTCTGGAAGGCTTCTTCACTCAGCGTCCGCAGTCCGCCCTGCTGCCAGTAGGGACGCAGCATCGCGAGGTTCTCGGTCGTCAGACCATCCACGACCGCTACCACCGTCAAACGCGGTGCAGCCGTGAGGCAAACAGCCAACAGGCTGAAAATCAACGTATTATATAAATGAGTCTTGCGCATAGATGTGTCAAAGGGATAATCAATAACCGCCATCCGAAGCCAACGAGCGGATGACAGGAAAAGAAAGTTAGAAAGGCTACTAACAGCAGTAGCAAGGTGTAGGGTATGCCGGCTGCCAGTTCTACCCACCATGACCATTGACCGCGTTTGCGGTCATACAGACTGATGAGGCAGACGAAGAGGAAATAGAACGCTAATCCCAACGGCCAGGAGGCATACCATGACGTTGGGGCGATGTCGAATGGTCCGACATTACCTTCCGCCACGATTGGCGTACCGTCACTCAAAAGCGCCTGCTGCATGTACAGCATCAGTTCTTCGGGAAGGAAAAGCCGGTCTTCGGAACGCATGGGACAATCCGCTTTGGGACCGAAGAGCAGGTTGATGCCGGCGTTAGCCCAGGAGAGCGGACCCGTATAATGACGAATAAACGTGCGGTAGGTTTGTCCCGTATAACCCGTGTACTCTGAAGTGATCGTGTCACCCAGCGCGTTGGCAATCAACCAATACGGCCGCGTAGCGCAGTTGTCGAAGACGAAGTTATAGAGATATTTGCGGTTCTCGGGCTGATAGTTGGCCAAGAGCGCTTTCCATATAGCCTGGCATTGTTCGGGCGTGAGGTTCAGTACTTGCTCATAAACCGGACGATGGGTCTCTTCGTATTCGCGCATAAACCACCACATCGGTGCTGCCCCTAACTCGTACCAGGTCTCTCCCCGTACAAATTTCCAATAGAAATGCTCGGTGTTGAAATCAAAGATGCCGTAGTTGAACACCACGTCTATCTCGTTTCCGGCATCGCATACGCGCAGGGCGGTATGTCCGTAACGCGCGTATAGTTCTTCGCCAGGCGTGCAGGTCAGCAGCGAGATGGTGGCGTTCTCGCTCAGCGTCTGTGCCGACAACCCGCAGGTCATCAGTAATCCTAACGCGAAGATATATGTACGAAGTTTATTGCGCATACCAATAGATACAATAGGGAAGAAAGGTACAGATAAGTCCCAACAACCAACCGGCGGAGACTTGCGAGGCTGTGTGTGCCTTGAGGTATATGCGCGAGTACATGAGCGCCAGCGTGACGCCCAGCCACAGGCACAATGTGCCGATTGTCGGAATAGCGCCGATTCCAAGGCAGTACGCGAATAGTCCGCCGAGCAGTCCGCCCATGCCCGTGAGGTGCGCGCTGATCTTCCACCATCGGTTGATGAGCGTGATCAGGCCTATAGCGCCCGTCGCCCCGAGAGAGATGAAGCCGATATACAGAGGGGCATGTAGAATAGCGATCATCAGGTACGCCCAGAAGCCGAAGCCCAAGGCGGTATAGAGATAGGGGATCGTCCGCTGCTCGGGGTTCTCTATCTGTATGTCCTGTATCACGCCGCGCTTGATGCGTATCCAGATGGCACTCAGCGGAATGAGGCATGTCAGCAGGAACGTGCCGGTGACAGCAATAACTATCCATACGGGATGAAGCGGATTGACCTGCGTATGATAGGCATGGCAGAACAATGCCATGCCGTACGTGGGTACAAATAGCGGGTAGAGTATAATACTCATCGCATTCGCTATACTATGTAAAATCTTTTCCCCTTTCACCTGTATCTTTCGACTTTCGTCATTCGACTCCTTTTATTTCTTCCTCAGTCTTGCCACGGGGATGTCTAAGAGGTCGCGGTATTTGGCTACCGTTCGTCTTGCGATGGGATAGCCGTGTGTCGCCAGCGCTTCCACCAGCTGCTCGTCCGTCAGCGGGTTGCGTTTGTCTTCGCCTTCTACCACTTCCTGCAGAATTTTCTTGATCTCGCGGGTGGATATCTCGTCGCCTTCGGCGTTGGTCATCGCTTCCGAGAAGAAATATTTCAGGGGGTAAATGCCGAAACGTGTCTGGACGTATTTACTGTTGCTCACGCGCGAGATGGTCGATACGTCGTATCCTGTGCGGTCGGCGATGTCCTGTAGGATCATGGGTTTGAGACTGGTCTCTTCGCCGTCCAGGAAGAAGTCGTATTGGAATTTGAGGATTGCCGTCATGGTCTTCATCAGCGTCTCGTTGCGTTGTTTGATAGCGTCGATGAAGTAGCGGGCGGAGTCTAACTTGCCGCGGATGAACTGTGCTGCCTGTTTGTTCTGCGGTGTCTGTGGCATGGCGCTGTAGTTCGCCAGCATCTCGCTGTACTCGCGGCTCACGTGCAGTTCGGGGATGTCGCCGGTATTGAGCACCACGAATAACTCGTCATCGCGTTCTTCGATGTTGAAGTCCGGGATGATGCTCTCGCGTTGTGTCTCGTACACTGATCCCGTGAATGCGTTCGCGGGTTTCTGATTTAGGTGTATGATCTCCTGTACTGCTTTCTGGAACTGTTCGTCCGTGCAGTTTATCTTCTGTTTTATCTTGTCGAAGTGATGTTTGGAGAACGCATCGAAATGGTTCTCGATGATGTTATGCGCCAACTGTACGGCTTCGGTCTGCGGGGTCTTCACCTCCAGCTGTCTGAGCAAGCACTCCTGCAGGTTCGCGCTCGCAATGCCGGGCGGGTCGAACTCTTTGATCTGCCGGACGATATCTTCCATCTCTTCGTCTGTGATACTAATCTGTTCCTGAAAACTGAGGTCATCTACCAGTTGTTCTGTTGTGCGGCGCAGGTAACCGTCGTCGTCGATGTTGCCAAGCACCCATTTAGCGATGTGCCGTTGGGGTTTGGTCATCTTAGTCAGGTATATCTGGGCTTTCAACTCTTCTATCAGGCTGTTGCCCCCGATGATTGGCACTTCGCGGCGGTCGTCGTCCGGAGCGCTGTATTGCTGACGGAGCATATAACTCGGGGTCTCATCGTCCGACACGTACTGCTCGTAGTTGAAGTCTTCGTTCTGCAGCGGGTCGCGTTGCCGTCCGTCATCGTACCCGTCATCGGGCATGTATCCGTCGTCGAACTCGTCGAAGGTGTCTCCTTCCATGCCTTTAACGTCTTCTTCCCCTAAGCCTTCTTCGAGAGCCGGGTTCTCCTGTAACTCTTCGTTGATACGCTGGCCTAATTCAATAGATGGCAATTCGAGCATGCGAATCACCTGTATCTGCGTGGGAGACAACTTGGTTGTCTGTGTCAGTGTCTGATTGAGTCCGATCTTCTGCATAGTTGAACGTTATAATGTTTCACCTTTTAATTTCCTCAAGTACTTTTTTTGTAATGTACTCAAGTTGCTCTTCATCCAATTCTGTATGCATCGGCAGTGACAGCACGCATGCCGCGAGACGTTCCGCAACGGGGAAGTCGCCTTCTTGATACCGCGGGTCGCGGTAGGCTTGCTGCCGGTGCAGTGGAACGGGGTAGTATATCATCGCCGGAATGCCTGCTTGTGCCAAACTCTCGCGTAGCGCATCGCGGTCTGCACCCACGACGCGGAGCGTGTATTGGTGGAAGACGTGAGTAGAATGTGCCTGGCGTCCCGGAATAAGAAGTTGTTCGCAGTTTGCAAAGGCTTCGTCATAATATGCCGCTGCTTTCTGACGCGCAGCGATATACTCGTCCAAGTGCGGCAGTTTGGCATCGAGGATAGCAGCCTGAATACTGTCGAGACGGCTGTTCACGCCCACCTCGTCATGATGGTAGCGCACGCGGCTTCCGTGGTTGGCGATAGCACGCATACGTTCCGCCAAAGCATCGTCGTTTGTGAAGATTGCACCGCCGTCCCCGTAGCAACCTAAGTTCTTGGAGGGGAAGAAAGAGGTGCAACCGACGTCGCCTATAGTACCTGCCTGTTTTGTCTCGCCGTTGGCGAAAGTGAACCGGGCGCCGATGGCTTGACATGCGTCCTCTACTACGTATATATGTTTTTCTCTCGCGAGGTCCATGATGGCCTGCATGTCTGCGCATTGACCGAACAGATGCACCGGTACAATGGCTTTTGTGCGTGGTGTGATAGCTCGGCGCACGGAGTCTATGTCCATGTTCATCGTGTCCCAATCCACGTCAACGACAACCGGTGTCAGACCGAGCAGTGCCACCACTTCTGCCGTCGCGATGAAAGTGAAGGTCGGCGTGATGACCTCGTCGCCGGGTTGCAGACCCAAACCCATCAATGCAATCTGAAGAGCGTCCGTGCCATTTCCCACAGGGATGACATGCTTGGCACCCGTGTAGGCCTCCAGGTGATCCTGAAAAGCCGCTACTTTCGGCCCTCTGATGAACGCGGCGCTGTCGAGCACCTCCTGTATGCCGGTGTCTATCTCGGCTTTGATACGTTGGTACTGCGTTTGCAGATCCACCATTTGAATCTTTCTCATTGCTCTATAAGAAATTCCACCACACCAGGATATACCCAGGCTGCTGTGATGAAAGGGTTGGTATAACTCAGTTCTACGTCTAATTTATCCTCTCGTTCCGGCGAGTAATGGCATGTAGCCTGTACGTCCGTCGGCTGTATCTGTGCGAAATGTGCCATGCCTACGCGCACTGTCACTTCCACTTCGGGAGGGAAGAGACGGATGCGGTGTCCGTTTGTAGCACCTGTCACCTGTATCGGCACGATGAATTTCTTCTCCGTGAAGCGCTCGGTGATCACCCGGATGTCCACGCTGTCCGTCTCTGCACGTACACCCTGCGGGATGTCCAGTGCAACGCGTACTACGGATGTGTCCGTCATCTGGTCGAACGTCCGTTCCTCGGTATAGACCGTGTCGGTCTTCTGCAGTGTCTTGTCCTGACCGAACAGTTTGATTCGGGTACGGCTTGGGGTGGGGGGGACCACCATCTGGTACTCGGATGCCGGATAGATGTCGCAACGCGAGACGACGGGGACGGACTTTTCCTGCTCAGTGAAATACGCGCAGAGGATTTCTTCGGGCGAGGTTTCAATCAGCCGGCTCGTGCCCTGCAAGATGTCGCTTATACTCCGGCGCAGGGCGTCCGATGGCACGTGGATGGTTCCTTTCTCGCCGTGGATATACGGGTGAAGATCAATCGTCAGATGCAGCGGCTCGCGATGGTACGCGTTTAGACGCGATCCTGCGTCCCGCACCTCTATCATCACCGTGTCCGGCAGACCCTTCTCGGCCAGACCGATAGCATTCGGCTTGCCCGTATATTGGATAAGGACAGGCACGCGCGTGTTACGCACGGAGTGCATCGCGTGACCATACCAGATACACGCCGCCAGCACTACAAACAGCAGAAATGTCAGTACGTCCCGTTTCACAATAAACTTTTAAAACTTTATAAACGTTTTTACAAAGTAAAAACATTACACTTGCAATTACTTTTGCTCGGCAGAGGTAGTTGCATCGCTCGCGTCTGCGAACACACTGTCTTTGCTGACCTTGATGGTGACATCCTTGGCGATAGTGATGATGAAGGTCGTTTCCTGAACTTCTTTGATCTCACCGTAGATACCGCCGGCGGTAACCACTTTGTCGCCTTTCTTCATCGACTCGCGTTGTTTCTGAAGCTCTTTCTGCTTCTTCGTCTGAGGACGGATCATGAAGAAATAGAACACTACGAAGATTAGGATCATCATGATCCAGAAACTCCATTGATTGCCTTGCTGTGCAGCGCCTTCCGCAGCCTGCAATAAAATTAAATTGAGCATAATGTATATATTTTTAATTCTTAATTCTTAATTTAATCACTTAAGCACTTCCGCCTTGAATAACTTCCCTTCGTTTTTCAGGTCGCGCATGATCTCCATGAGGATGCCGTTGATGAACATATAGCTCTTGTCCCCCGAATACTCTTTGGCCAACTCGATATACTCGTTGAGTGAGATGGTGACGGCTATCTCCGGAAACTCTATTATTTCCGCCAACGCCACCTCCAGAATGATGCGGTCCATGTACGCGATACGGTCGGCTTCCCAACCTTTCAGGTGGCTGTCAATCATCTGTTCGTACTGCGCATGTCCGGCCAGCGCTTTCTCCAGTAGTTTTGTGGCGAAGCGCACTTCATCTTCGTTGTCAAACATCTCTAACAGCGGAGTCTCAGGAGTGCTCTCGGCGGTGAAGCGTTTCACGGTCTTCACTACGTAACTCAGCACTACGTCAGCGTCTGTCACCCAGTTCGTTTTGTCAAGCACTAATTCCATTTCGTCCAATGCCTCTGTCAGCGCTTCGTTGCCTGGCAACAGATTTTGATAGATGTATCGCCAGATACGCTTGTCGTCCGTGTAAGTGCAACTCTCCGCTTCCATGTAGGCGTGGTATTGCTCGCTCTCCGTCAGACGGCGGTAGATATCGCTCACAGCAGGAATGCCACTGTCCCAACTCAGACGCTGCTCCTGAACGCGTGCACGCAGAGACCGGTTGTCAAACAACTGCTGAGCCAGACGGTTCTGAACAAAACGTCTGTTCGGCGTCCAGCCCGAATGTGTCGCACGGGCACGTCCCGCCTGATCCTCCAACTGCTCCTGGGCATAAGCCGTCAACACATTGGCGAAATCAAGCAGCAGAAAATATAAATCATACGTGTCTGCAAAACTCTTCAGCAACTCTTTGCGTGCCGAAACGAGGGTCTTGTCACTGTCTTTGTAGTAGGCGAACAGGGTCTGTATGACGCGTGTCCGGACCATTGATCGGTTTATCATAAAACTATTGATCGGTTTATCGTAATGGGTTTATCGTAACTATATACATGGGCGCGCATATCGCGTGCAAACAAATTCGCTGCAAATTTACTGCTTTTTTTTGACATACGCAAATATTTTTGTATATTTACAAAAAAAGAGCACCTCACCGGTGCCCTTTGGGCTATCATTTTGCTTCATCCTGACAGCTTATAAAACAAACCGCCGCCAAGGCAAAAATCAAAATCTTTCTCATCTTACAGACTTGCCATCAGGATCTCTTTGATGTCTTTTTCGGTCAAAGCCGCATAAGCATTCTCAAGTCCCTCATTCACAGCGATATGATGCGCCATTTCGTCAAGGCGGCTGTCATCGATACCCACTTCGCGCAGGTGCATCGGAATACCGATCGACTCAAAGAAAGCGTACGTCGCTTCGATAGCTTTGTTGGCAATCGTCCATTCGTCCAGCGAAGCGTCAATACCGAACACATTCACGCCGTACTTGACGAACCGCGGCAAGGTGCGCTCGTTCAAAATATGCTTCATCCAACGCGGAGTGATAATCGCCAAACCCTCGCCGTGCGTAATATCGTAATACGCGCTCAGGGCGTGCTCGATGCTGTGGCAAGGCCAACCGCTCTCGCTGTTTCCGAGTGCCAGGATACCGTTGCAGCCATACGTACAAGCGAGCATCATCTCCGCGCGCGCCTTGTAATCCTCCGGGTTCTCGATACACTTGCGACCGTTCGCCATAAGCGAGCGCAACATCGACTCGCAGAAACCGTCATTCAGCAGCGTCGCGTCCTCTACAAAATACTGCTCGATCGTGTGGTTCATCGCGTCAGCAATACCTGCTGCGGTCTGTTTCCTGCTGACCGAGAACGTGTAAGTCGGGTCCAGGAACGAAACGGCAGGGAACAGATGACGGTCGAGATAACCGATTTTGTCGTTCGTCTCCGTGCGGGAGATCACACCGCCGCAGTCGTACTCGCTACCCGTTGCCGCTAACGTAATAATATCTACAATCGGCAGAGCTGCCTGTGCTTTCACTTTATACGAAATCAAATCCCACGGATCGCCGTCATAACAAGCACCTGCTGCAATCGCCTTCGAGCAATCCAGCACACTTCCGCCACCAACCGAAAGGATCACATCCACCTTATGTTCTTTGCACAACCGCACACCTTCCAATACCGAAGGATCATATTTCGGATTCGGCTGAATACCCGGCAGTTCGATAATCTCAAAGTCCTTCAGCGTCTCCCGCACATAATCATAAAGGCTGAGACCTGAATACTGATTACTGATTGCTGAATTCTGATTTCTGAATGCCGGAATCTTTTTTATACTTCCTCCGCCGTAAGTCAGGAGGATTTTCTTGCCGAAAGCGCTCATCACTTTCTGCAGTTTCTCTACTACACCTTCACCAAAAATAAGACGTGTCGGTGTCTGATAATCAAAGTTTTGCATAGTTATTATTGTTTTATTGTATTCCTTCGTTGTTCGGAGTTAAATCGGAGTCAACTCGGAGTCAACTCGGAATCAAATCGGAGGCAACTCGGAGTTAAATCGGAGTTAAATCGGAGGCAACTCGGAGTCAAATCGGATTTATAACCCTGATTTCTCTTATTTACTATAGAGGCGTGGTTATTTTAGATTCTTATTGAAAAACTCTGCTAATTTGTCCCACGGAATGAGGTTTTTGGGTTCTCCTTTGCCTGCCGGTTCTGTATAGCCGCCGTCATAGAGATCGCAATGCGAAGCGTCCGGAATGATGAGCAGCTCTTTGTTCTCGGGGCAGGGATTCGGAGTCACGACGGTCTTGTAGCCTTCTGCCTTGCCGTCCACCATGTAATGGTATGCCGCTTCGCCGAAATAACGGCTATGCGCGTTCTCGCCGTGCATGATCAGAACAGCAGAACGAATCTCGTTGATGTAGTACAGGAAGCGGCTGTTGGCATAAGCCTGCGTGCCGATGGCGCGCCAACCGTCATTCGAGTTACCGCTGCGCGCATGGTAGCCACGCGGGGTCTTGTAGTAATCGTGGTAGTCCTTGACGAACTGCGGTGCATCGTCCGGCAGTGGGTCTATCACGCCTCCTGCCATAGCCGCAGGGTCTGCAAGACGTTGTGCGGCGAGTGCCACACGCGCTTCGTGACGCGCCTCTTCGGTGTCAGCGGAATCGAAATAACCGTTGCCCGACACACGCGTCATGTCGTACATCGTCGAAGCTACCGTCGCTTTGATTCGCGTATCCGCAGCCGCCGCATTGAGTGCAATACCTCCCCATCCGCATATACCGATGATGCCGATGCGGTTTGCATCTACTTCGGGCAGTTTAGAAAGGTAATCCACCGCCGCCATGAAGTCCTCGGTATTGATGTCCGGCGAAGCCGTACGACGCGGTTCACCCGAACTCTCACCTGTATAGGATGGATCAAAAGCCAAAGCGATAAAACCTCGTTCCGCCATCTTCATCGCATACAGACCCGAACTCTGCTCTTTGGTTGCGCCGAAAGGACCCGACACCGCTAGGGCGGCGTATTTGTGATTTGTGATTTGTGATTTGTCATTTGCCTTCGGCGTGTAAAGATCGCCCACCAAGGTGAAGCCGTATTGGGTCTTGAAGGATACCTTTTGGTGGTTCACTTTCTCACTAAGTGGGAACACTTTGTCCCATGTGTCGTTTACGCATTTACTCATTTTCTCATTTGAATTTGTGCAAGCAGCAAAGGTGATGGCTGCAAGCATAAGGGTGAAAAACTTTCTCATTATTGTACAGAATTATATTGTTCATCGCTAACGGGTTCGAGCCATTCGTTCGTCGCGCCCGGTTGCTCTTGAGTGTGGATCGCCAAGTGCTGCATCCACGAGTCCGCAGCGGCTCCATGCCAGTGTTTGACGCCCTCAGGAATAGCAATCACGGTTCCCGGAGTAAGCGCAACAGCGGGTTTGTTCCACTCCTGATACCAGCCCTTGCCGCTCACGCAAATCAGCACTTGTACCGCTCCGTGGTGAACATGCCAGTTGTTGCGGCAACGCGGCTCGAACGTCACATTCGCCACACCTCCGAAATACGGTTGCAGATAACTTTTGCCTACGAAATACTGCGCATAAGCATCATTCGATTTACCTTGCGGCCATTCCGTTTCAAGCAATCCTGCCAAGCGCCCTGCTTCGTTCAGAAGTCCATTTGCTGCAAGAGCCACCACAATACCTTGTAAATGCTCTTCACTCACACCCATATTGCGCGCACCGGCGATGTGGGCTTTGAGTTGCGGCTCTACGCCTTCGAGACCGCTCAACGCCGAAACGGTCACTAACTCGCGGTCGGCATAAGTCAAGTTATCACGGGCAAAAATATCTCCGAATAAATGCGCCTTCAGGTAATAATCCGTCGCTTCCGCAAACTCATACTTAAAGGCCTTGCCCACCAACTGAGTCTGCACGCGCGTACCTTCTTTAAGTGCATCGTAGTCATCGCTGAGCGGACTTGCATCCTCGCCCATAATAACCTTCACACCTTTCGCTTGACGATCTCCGATAACACGCTGCAACACGCCCAACGCATTCAGACTCCGCGGAAAACCCGTGTATGCATACAACTGCGAGAGGGCTTCCTTGATCTGACTAACCGTCAACTCGGCCTCTAACCCGTTATGAATAGCCGACTCAATCGCCACCATGTCTCCCTTTGCCTCATCGCAAGCGATGGCACTCATCCACGCCGCCTGTTCAGCCGAAAAACTGAGCTCCGTTTTCTCATTTTCACATTTACACATTTTCTCATTTGTATTTGTGCAAGCAGTTAACGCGAGGGCTGCCAGCAAAAAGAATAAAATATTTTTACATTTTTTCATTTTCATATTTGATCATTTGAAAATTTGCTGCAAAGGTACAACATTTTCTTGATATACACAAACTCAAATTCGCTAAATATCTACCATTTTTGCTGAAAAGAAAAAAATCGCAGAAGAGATGTACGATTTTTAAGATTAGGTTACGGTATCTCGTCGAAATCCTATCGGTCTATCGTCAGGTATCTTTCCCGTATGTGTCTCGTACGCGGCAGGTAAGAGGAAAAATGTCCGATTATTAAGAAAGTTAGCGGACAGCCAAATGGTTGCCCGCTAATATTTTAGTGTTTCTATTTTTACAATGACACTAAATCAAAAGTTATCAAATGATTGCCATTTAAGTCATATGCTTCTAGCTGTGGTGTCGAGCCTTCATCTTCCTTTAGAATATATGATACGGTATTGTTACTTGCGGCAATTTGTGTATCGCTCAAACGACGATAGTTAAAGTACGTGGTAGTAACATCTTTTGATACTACTTCTTCTTTTGTACTATTATTGTCATATCCTTCGTATGTATAAATAGCATCATCTTTTTCTAACCCAACACCATCTATCCCTCTTGATTCTACAAAGATATATGATTCCGAATCGTAGTTATATTCGTAAATATCCTCAAATAAATCTGCACTATAATTGCCCCAATCGTTATTTGTAATCTCAAATCTGTACCTTATCTCACCATCACCGATAGTTTTCTGCATAACATCATATCGTTTGAAATGATACGTTCCGTTATATGTGTGTTGAGTAGATGTTGATACTTTCTGAAGGGAAGCGGTCGTGTTTCGGAAATGCATGGTAAATTCATCTGAATCATCAATATTTATTTCTATTGAATCTTTATTTACATTGACCTCTTCAACAACAAAACCATACTCTTTCAGTGTTGCAACAAATTGTCTTTTCCTATAATTCATATCAGGCTCAGGCTGAATAGGTTCATTATATTTAGCACTCTTCCATGTTGAATTATACCATTTGTCTTTTGCTGCTGAAGGATCTTCTTTGATAGAATTGTCAATTAGGATTGTCTCACCTTCTTTGGTGACAATAGTAATATTACCATCTTTATCTTTAGTAATGATGTTTCCTTTATCATCTGTCATAACGGTTGAACCATCCTCTAAAGTTTTGGTATCAACAACATTTCCTATTCCATCTATTAAATCATTCAATCCTTCTATCACTTCATTGTTCGTCTTGTTGTCGTTACCCGTATTTTTGTCTGGGTCATTACTCTGGCATGCAACCATTACGATGCAACATAGCGCTGCTACAATTAAATACTTTGTTTTCATTTTATTAGTTGCTCATTTATATCCCGTTGAGCATCGGTTTTAATGGATTAATACAAAAAGTGCGGACTCCTTGCAAATTGTCAGGCTACCACACCTCTAAAACCACAAGTTATCCACACTCAAAGAGTGCTTCACAACTTATTCCGGGTTTTAGTTTGTCTTGTGGTAGTTGACAATTTTGGAATAATAGCGAATTATTAATTATATGTTTTGTGCGCAACGCTTTGCGCTTGTTTTTCTCCATCTTTTACGTCTCGGAGAGAGACGATGATTATTTAGTTTGTTGCAAAATCTTATTTGCCCATTCTGGGATGCTATCTGTATAGCGTTTTACGAAATTTCCTTCTGCTGTACGGAATAGCTATCACTATGAGCACAGGCTTTTTCATATAGCTTGTATCATTTGGTCTATATGTGCGAAATAAGCCGCGTGCGCTCGGTCATGACGCTCTTTAGCCTCAACGGCGACTTCGTGCATCAACTGCTCTAATTGCTCATCCGTCGGCTCTTGGTCGATGTTTATGAAACGATAATCATTCATGGTTTAAATCATCTTTGCAACTTTCGGCTGCAAAGTTACGAAAAATAATTGATATATACAAAAAAATCTGCACTTTGGATGCAGATTTTAATGATTTCTCTTACAGTTTTGCTACCAGATCTACGATTTTCTGTTTTGTGGCATCGGTTTTCTGCTCATCGATTTTGGCGGTCACAACACCCATATTCTCGGCGTGCCAGTAGTTGCAGATGTCGCGGAACTCAGCCGTTGCACCGTCATACACACCCGGCGAATAAGACGAACAGAGCAACGCCATCTTCTTCACTTTAGCCGGCGCGTTGACGCAGTACATTCGCTGAATAGGTGCCTGGCCGTTGCCCTTGCCGTGGCAGTACTCGCACGCCAGACAGCCTGCGATATGTTTGTGCGCCACGTTCACGAGCGTCACGTTATGACCTGCAGCCTCGGCTGCGTTCTTGTACTCGTCCGCCATCCAAGCGGTGTTACCCTTCGCTCTCGGCGAAACCTGAAGAATCAATACGTTCATAATGTATGATGTGTTATGTTTTATGTGTGATGTTTGATGTTAATATTTCTTGAAAATCAGCGGGATAGCCTCCGGTGCCAGCGGCTCGGTAGCGACGAGTTGCAGGGACTTGACCATGTGCAGCGTGCCTTGTTCGTATTCCACGAAATGCGGAGTCTGCAGATGGGATTGATAAGCGGCATCGTTGCGGTAAATCTCCAAAATACGGATGGTGTTCGGCGCATCCTTGACCTGCATCGGGAAGATACAGATCACGCCCTCTTCACTCTCCACGGATTTCGTTCCCACATTATGCGCCGCCGAGAGATATGCTTCCAAATAGCCCTTATTCACCTCTATCTCCGCGATACGAACGATTAAATCTTTTGTTATTTCTAATTGGTCATTTGTCATTTTCATAGCCCCTGATGGGTACGATTGTTTCTCTTTTGAATTTGTGCATGCTACAAAACAAAGTGCCGCAAGCAAAAAGATAAATAAAAATTTATTGGTCATTTTTTATTGGTTATTTCTTCCGATCGGCAGAGCCGTGGTCGTTTTTACAATCCCATTATCTGAATTCTGCTGCAAAGGTACTACTTTTTTTCAAATAAACAAGAATGACGGACGGAAAAAGAACTATTTTACTTTAACTCCTTGTACATTATACGTTGCTCCGTTGTGGTTTATGTAGAGATGACCGTCGCGGAGGACCTTTGTACCTGGTACTTTGTCACTTAGTACCTTTGGGGTGAGGTTTGTAGTCTGCCCTTTCTCGAAACGAACGGAGACGTTACCGAAGCCGAGAGCGGAAACGAGGCCGGAAGGATCATCAATCGCGCCGATGCGGGTATAGGAATAGGAGGTGTTGAAAGTCTCGTAGAAGAGGACCACACAGTTGTTGCCGTAGAGCATCAGATCACCGACATGGATGGTACCGGGCTGGTACGTGGCGGTTGGAAGAGAGGAGGACAGGTAATGGTATTTCTCATTGCCGTTCAGTTCGTTCATCGTGATCGTTAAGGGCAAAAGGGCAGCAAAGGCTTCGCCGGTTTCGGAGTCTGCAAGTGTGGCGGTAAAGGTCTTCGAGCCGATGATTACATTGATGTGTTTGCCGGTGCTTGCATGTTGGTTCAAGCCGCAGGTCTCCACCCAATTAGCAATGAGCGTGGAGAGGTTGGAGCGGTTGAAATTATTGATCCAGAGGTTCTCATGCAGGTAGTTGGCAACGGGCACAAGGCGATGACAATCGGCTACAACGCCGCTGATGCCGCTGGAAGCGGAGGAGACGATAAGTCCCACTTGTTTGCCGGATAGCTGTGCGCCGACTAGGAAGAGGTAACTCTGCATGATTGCCGCCATCTGGCTCCACCAAAGCGGGGTGACAATAATGACAGTGGAATAATCCGCCACGGACACACTCACCGGATCAATCGCCGGATACGAAGCGGCGTCGTTCGGGTTCGCTTTGATGGCATTGAGTAGTTGCGTGCCCAGCGCGTAGTTGTTGGCTTCGTAGCGAAGTCCTTTCTCTGCCGGTTCAATCCCCAAAACATCGGCAGAGATTTGGTTCGTCAGTTCGGTAACTATATTCTCGCAGTTGCCGGTATAGCTGTAATAGACCACCAGCGTTTTGGCGGAAGATGTGCTGAAAATCATGCTCATAGCTGCAAAAATAGTAAATAAGCGTTTCATAATATCTCCTTTTTCAATTCCGACTGCAAAGGTACAGCTTTTGGCGGATATAAAATAACATATATTTGCCGAATAACTACCATTTTTGCAGAAAACGCAAAAAAAGAAGATTTTTTGGCTGCCAATTTTGCATATTCCGAAGAAAAATTGTACCTTTGCAGTCAAATTTCATCCGTTATGAAAAAGATCCTGAACATACGTGAGCCGAATGTTTATGCACGGCATTTGGAGGCGGAGGTTTTGCATCCGTTGATTAGTGTGGTTCATTTTGATGAGTTGGAGAAGGGGGTAAGGACGAGTATGAACAGTTACGGGGTTTATGGGTTGTTTATCCAGCGGGAGTTTCCGCAGAACTTGTCTTACGGTGTGCGCCCTGTGCAGGTGAGCGAATGGTCGGTTATAGCAGTCGCTCCAGGACAAATAGGCGGCAGAGAGGATGACGGTAATCCGCTCTTTCTGAACGGATGGGCGGTGTTATGGTCGCCGGAGTTGATGAGCAAAACGGATCTCGAGGCGCATATCGCGGAGTATAATTTCTTCTCGTATTTCTTCACGGATTCGCTGCCTTTGGAGCCAAAAGAATGGGACGCGATTGAGATGCTCTTAAGCGCTCTGCGCGAGGAACTGAAAGCCCATAAAGACAGTCCGGCGTTGCGCAATATAGTAGTCAGCCATCTGCGGCTGATCCTGGACTACTGCCGGCGGGCTTATTGGCGGCAGAATGCACGGATTACGGCTGACGAGCCGGATGTGCTGAAACGTTTTCATGCCTTGCTGGACAAGTATTACTACGAAGGCCGACAAGCCGAAATGGGCTTGCCGACAGTAGCGTATTGTGCCTCGGAGATGGCGTATTCAGCGGGTTATTTCGGGGATTTGGTGAAGCAAGCGACAGGTGCTTCCGCCAAGGAATATATCCAATCCTACATCATCCGGATTGCGAAAAACATCCTCATGAGCGGCCGTAGCATCAGCGAAACGGCGTACATGCTCGGCTTCGACTACCCGCATCATTTCACGCGCATGTTCAAGAACAAAACGGGTATCACTCCGGGTGAGTACATGCGCGGCCACGCGTCTTCCTTATAATAGTACGAAACCTTTCTCGACGAGAAAGCCCATGCCCGCTATCTACGCGCCGGCTTGCCGGCAGAGATCGATGACGGAACCTGAGGCATGACCGTCCGCCAAGAAATCATCGATAAAGAGGATGCGGTCCTTGTCGGTCAAGATTCGGGACTTGTCGTACACGCATCCTACAGTCACGTTCAGAATGATCGCGAGTTGGTCGCACAAGTGGAAGTGAATAGAAAGGTTAATACGCTTGGATTATTTGGATGAATAGATCACAAAGAACATAAAAACATGGACGTTTTATCTATGTATAGAGGTTCTTGCATGACCTGTTCTTATGTTAGATAGACCATCTCTCTGCCATTATAAAGTCAAGGAAAAAGAATAAAAAATGGAAAAAAATACTAAAAATTTGCGTATATAAAATATTTTCCGTATCTTTGCAGCGTTTTTTATTTCAAAACGGAAGAAAAGATGGAAAAAGAAGAGAGAAGAGAGCCGGAGATCGTGTTTAGTCGTTCGGTAAAAGCAGGTAAACGCATCTATTATTTAGATGTTCGCAAAGCGCGTAATGAGGACCTTTATTTGTGCATCACGGAGAGTAAACGCCGTCAGGCTGACGGAGAAGAAGCACCTTCGTTCGAGAAGCACAAACTGTTCCTCTACAAAGAGGATTTTGCGCACTTCACGGAAAGTCTGAATGAAGTGATCGGATATATTCAGGAGCAATTAGGTACCATTGAAGAGCGTCCTGAGTGGACTCCGGAAGCGAAAGAAGAAACTCCTGCTGAAGAAGGAGAGGAATCTAAGAAAAAAGGATTCTTAGGATTTCTTCGGAAATAAGCGCTTTGGATTGAAGGGGTAGGGCGGTAACCGAACCGTCGGCTTGGAGGATAGTAACAACGTTAGTATCCACGCCAAATCCTGCACCCTTGTCGCGAAGCGAATTCAGGATAATAGCATCCAGATGTTTGCGTTCCATCTTATGGAGCGCATTCTTCTTTTCATCATTGGTTTCCAAGGCAAAACCGATAAGTTTCTGGCCGGAACGCTTGCTCTCGCCGAGTGCGCGCGCAATATCCAGCGTCTCTGTAAGTTGAAGGGTGAAGGTTGAATGTTGATAGGAGAGAGAGGACGGTTGGTCGTTGAGTGTTTCTTTTTTGATTTTCTCTTCGGCTTTCTGTGCCGGCGTGAAGTCCGCCACTGCGGCGCATAAGATAGCGCTGTCCATTTTTGGCCAAGCGGCAACGCAAGCTTTGTACATCTCCTGCGCCGAGATGGCGTCAATGCGCCGGATAGCTCCGAATGGGTTATAGACCGGTGCGGAGACTGCTCCGCATACAAGTGTCACTTCTGCTCCACGCCGTGCGCAAGCCTGCGCCAACGCCACGCCCATTTTTCCTGTAGAGTAATTGCTGATGAATCGGACAGGGTCGATAGGTTCCTGTGTTCCTCCGGCGGTGACGAGGATGTGTTGACCTTTCATGGTCTGCGGCGAGAGGGCGTACTCCAGAGCTTCCTGTAGTTCCTCTATCTCGGGCATTCGCCCTTTACCTGTGGTGCCGCACGCCAAGGGGCCTTCGGCGGGTTCAATTACGTGCACGTTCTCCCAAGTACGGATCGTGCGCACAGCATCCTGCGTAGCAGGGTTTTCCCACATCTTGTCGTTCATCGCCGGCGCCACGATGACCGGTTTGCGCGCCACGCATGAGGCGATGGTGGTGGTGAGAGCATCATCGGCAATACCGGTTGCCATCTTTCCCAACACATTCGCCGTAGCCGGTGCCACAATCATCGCATCGCACCATTCGGGAAGGGATATATGCTCGGTGGCATGCTCGTTGATAGCAGCAAACACATCCGAATAAACCCTGCTGCCCGAAACGGTCTGCAGGGTTAATTCGGTCACGAAATGCAGGGCATTCTTGGTCGTTGCTACCCGTACTTCCGCACCCGCCTTGACGAGCGAACGGATGAGTTCGGGTATCTTATACGCCGCGATACCGCCGCTGATACCAACCACTATATGTTTACCAAGTAACATAAGCCTCTCCTTGGTTGGTGTAGGCCTTTTTACTTCAATGCGTCGTCGCGGTTACCGATGCGGTAGACGAGTTCACCGTCGATGAACTCCTGAGTAGCCATGAGTGTTGGTTTGGGCAGACGCTCGTACTGACGGCTGATCTCAATCTGCTCTTTGTTCTCGAAAGTCTCCTCGAGGTTGTCCTGCGGGATAGAGAAATCCTGCAGCTTGGCGTCCAACTCTTTCTTGATGCCTGCGCTGATTTGGTTAGCGCGTTTGGCGATGATAGCAACGGTCTCATAGACATTGCCTACCGGCTCGGTGAGCTGGTTGATGTCACGGGTAACCGTGTTCTTCGGTGCTTTTGAATTTTTGTAATCCATATTCTAATCTTTTGTTATTTTTCGAATAGTAAGAAGCATTTTATCCGCTTCTTTGCGGTGCTTGGAGTCCGGGAACTCCGTTATGAAGTTATAGTACTCGTCTTGTGCATCGCGGGCACGCTCTAACTTCAGTTCCTCGTACGAATTGACCACCTGCTGGTATTTGGACTGCAGGATGAGCCAGTTGAACTCCTCCTGGTACTTGTTGCTCGGGTAGTTCTTGAGTGCATTCTTTGAGACGATCTCGCAACTGAGGTAGTTGTTTCCTAAATAAGAGCCGAGGTTGTAATACAGTTGCGCACTCTTCAACTCCTTATATGCCAATTTGTCGTACAGTTCGCTCATTTCGCGGTAAGCCTGATCGGCATAAGGGCTCTCGGGGAAGAGATCGACGAAGGTCTCAAACGCTGCAATGGCATTATTCGTAATCGTCTGGTCGAGACGGGCATCCGGAGAGTCCAGATATTGGCAATGACCAATTTGGAAATATGCTTCGGTCGCATATTTACCCTTTGGGTAATTACGTACGTATGCCTGGTAGTAATCAGTCGCGGACTCGTACAGTTTTTGTCCCATGTAGCAACGCGCTAGGTAGGCGAGGATGTCTTCCGAACGCTCGGAGCCGCGGTAATACGCTGCCACATCATCCAACAGCGTTTGCGCCTTCACATACTGCTTGTCGTTGAAGTAATTCAGCGCCGCCTGATATTTCTCCTCGGGGTCGCGTGACTTCAACAAACGCTGGTACTCACCACAACTCGTGAGAACCACCATACAAAGCAATATGAGATAAATTTTTTCGCGCATCTCGCCAAATTAGCCTGCAAAAGTACTGCTTTTTTTTGAATTATGCAAATAAATTCTTTATTTTGTCGTCATTTCTGCCCATTTAGCGGACTCAATGACCCGTAAACTGTCATTTTCTGCTACAATCAGATAGCACGCTGCGTCACCGGCTTGGTCAATCATCCCGAGTGCATCTTCTGCCCCCAACACCATGCATGCGGTGGCAAAAGCATCTGCGCGCATACAGGATGAACTGACGACCGTGGCACTGAGCAGCGAGTGTTGCACGGGATATCCCGTGCGCGGGTCAATGGTGTGACTCCGGCGCTCGCCGTCCACATAGTAGTAATTGCGGTAGTTGCCGCTGGTAGCCATGCAGATGTCGCTCACCGCCAGCACTTCCTGCAAGTCCTCCTGCGCCCCCTCGTTGTTGAGGTTGGGCTTGGTGATGCCTATATGCCAGGGTTCGCCTTTGTCATTCACTCCATGCGCCACCACTTCACCGCCTATATCGACGAGATAGTTCGTGCATCCTTGTCTGCGCAGCACCTCGGCAATCATGTCGCATGCCTGTCCTTTGGCTACAGCTCCGGCATCGAGTTGGGTACGGTAGTCGTCTTTGACAACACGGTGGTTTACCAGTGCCACTTTCTCAAACCCTACGAACTCGCGGAGCGAGTCTATTGTCTGAGTGCTGATAGATGAATACTGATCGCTCTTTCTGCCGAAACCGAACGCTTTGACGAGTGGTGCAACGGTGATGTCAAAGGCGCCGTGCGAGAGGGAATAGACATGCTCCGCCTCACTCCACATGGCCTCGAAGGCGGCATCCGTAGTGGTGTCGCGATTTGCATTGACCGCAGAGAGAACGGAGTGGGGATTGAACATACTGAGACTGTTGTCGAAAGCCGTCAAGGCAGCCTGAATGCTGTCTTTTAGGTCGGCGCCCGCTTCGTAGCGAATATTGTAATACGTGCCGAAAACTTTCCCTTCGTTGCGGAAATAGCGCAAGCGAGGTTCGTCTTTCCACCCCCAGATGAGCAACGCTGCTACGGCTAAGCCGACGAGCGCACTGATAGTATGTTGTCTCCTTGTCCCTTTCACCTTACAATTTCCTTAGAACCAGAAACCGATACCAATGACGCCGTTCAGTTTTTGCGTGTAGAGCTTGTCGTCACCGGCCGCTTTCCACAGAACAACATTGTATCCCGGATCGTTCGGGTCGGTCACCATGCCGTCAGGGTTCAAACTACCTTGGGCAAACAGGTTAATGGAGCAATGGTCAAGTTCCCATTCCTTGTCAATCTTCAGAGAGATGTTGGTCACTGCAAATCTGCCGTTGCCGTACAGATCGCTTCTCCAAGGCGACATACCTACTTGCGCATCAAGGGAAATACCTACCTTCTCGAAGGTGAAGCCGTAACCCACTTCGAGATAACTGGACCATGCGCGTCTCGGATCGCCCGTGATATCATCGTACACGAGGTCATTACCGGCAACTGTGGTGTACCAGTTGATATACGCGCCTGCTTTGTCGCCGAAGACATTGCTGAAGTTATATCCGATCCATACCTCCGTCGTACTGGTGTTAATAGGATTAGCATCCAGATCGGCTACGTTCTGCCATGAAAAGAAGTTGGAGCCGCCGAAATAATAGTAGTGGTTAAAACCGACTCCCAGACCATACACGGAGAAAGAACCAACGATGTCCAACTCCGGCATAAAACGGGTAAAAGCCGTTCCGTCGCCCTGATCTTTCCTGAACATCCAGTCCGAAGAACCCAGACTGGCCCACGCGCCGACACGCAACGAGGTGTGCTCGCCGTCAAAACCGATCTCTACGTCCGGTTGAAAACTCAAACCTCCGTTATACTGTCCACGCCAGATATAGGCACTTACGATCTCTGCGCCTGCATCGTAGGCAAACTCCACTTCTGCTTTTGCAGAAATAACCACCGCCATGACAGCGGCTGCAAGAACTAATACTCTTTTCATTTCAATTGTTTGTTATGTTTATTTGAGATAAAATCCTAAAGTTATATTGGTATTGATACTCTGTCCGTAGGGATTGGCAGGATGCCATTCTGCGGAGCTCCGATCAGCGGCTAATGCGGAAGGGTTGATAGCAAATGTACCTTGCAGCATCATACCGCAGTGCGCACTCAGACTCCAGTCTTTGCGCAGACGCAGTTCTATGTTCTGAACGGCAAAACCGCGTTGGTAGCCGGTGTACAAACTGCGCCATGGGGTGATGCCTATCGCGCCGTAGAGGCTGATGTCATACACAAAGTGGTGCTTGTAACTCAACTCCGCGTAACTCGACCATGCCCGAACCACCTCGCCTTGCTCATTGAGATAACCGTCCGCTGCCGCCACACGGGTTGCCCAGAGAAAACTGATCGGCAACTTGCTGCTGACGGTGTAGCGTACATCCAGTTCCAAATGGTTGCCATGATCCGGATAATTGGTGAAGTCAAAGAAACCGCTATTGAAACAATGGATATAGATCATCCGGACATCAAGACCCCAACGACGAAACCCCAGCGACAAGTCCACCTCCGGTTGGAAATGCGTGAAAGCCCAGTCGGTAGTGCCTATGTTCCACCACATGTCGAAATACAAACCTCCATACCCCACATTGGCGTCCGCCTGTATATTCAGTCCACCGCAGTTGAGTCCGCGCCACAGATAAATGGCGTTAAGCGAAGCCTTCACGCCGTAGGTCAGTCCTACATGCGCATGGTAGTCATCCAGCCATTTGTTTTCCTGTTTCTGAAGTTCGGCTTCGGACGCCCCTTCGCTCGCGTATAGGCGCGCGTTATTCAAAAAAGGTAATGCCCCGATGCAGAGCATCAGAGCTATCACCCGTGTAAGACTCGAAAATCGAATACCGTTCACTGCCGTTTAAAGGGCATTCTGAACCTCCCACGCTTTGCGTAGAGCGATCTCCAGAATGCGGGTATTGCTGAATTCTACAATACCTCCGTCCGGGCCGGGCTCAAGGTGGTAGTCTGCATTACCCTCACCGTTGAAATATGCTCTTACTTCATCGCCGCTAACACCAAGTTCTGCGGCGATGGCATCCATGCTACCGTGAGGAAGGCTGTCCTTAACTGCACGGAGACGATTAAATGTTGTACGCACCATAATTGTTCGTGTGTTTATGATTGTTAATTATACTTTTTCAAATTTGCCGCAAAGATACAACAAAAATTGCATATATGCAAATATTTTTACAATTTTTTTATGAACTTCGGTTAATTAGCGCGTTTTTTATAGCATAGACTGACTATACCTTTCATCCGATAGCACGGTTGGAATGCGCTGGAGAAATCATAAAGCGGTGCAAAGGTACTACTTTTTTATTATATAAACAAACGATACCATCTTTTTTTTGAAAAAAATCCTGCAAATTTGCATGTATCAATTATTTTTTGTAATTTTGCGCCGGAAAAGTGTAAGAGCAATTTGTATGACCAAACAAGAACGATACGAAGCCCTTTTGCCGCAGATTGAGTCGCTGGTTTCCGGCGAGCCGGATGTCATTGCCAGGATGGCGAACGTGGCGGCAGTGCTGCATGAAGCCTTTGGCTTCTGGTGGACGGGTTTTTATCGGGTGCAAGGCAACGAATTGGTGCTGGGTCCGTTTCAGGGACCGGTAGCTTGTACACGTATTCCTTTCGGGCGTGGCGTCTGCGGCACGGCATGGCAGCGGGCGGAAACGGTCATCGTGCCCGACGTACATGAGTTTGCAGGACACATTGCCTGTTCTTCCTCCTCCAATAGCGAAATCGTCGTACCTCTCCTGCGAGCAGGGGAGGTGACTGCCGTGTTGGATATAGACAGCAAAGACTTCAATACCTTCGACGAAACAGACAAACATTACTTGGAGCAAATATCAATATGGATATAACGTATTAGTTTATTTATTATGGACAAGCAAACACAAGCATGGGTGGACGCTTTTATGGCGAACCTCATAAGTAAAAACCCGGGCGAGCAGGAGTTTCATCAAGCCGTCCGCGAAGTAGTAGAGAGCGTAGCTCCGATGATTATGGCGTATCCTTATCTGCGCGAGCAGAAAGTGATGGAGCGCATCGTGGAGCCGGAACGTGTCATCATGTTCCGTGTACCATGGATGGACGATCAGGGCGAGGTACAGATCAACCGCGGTTTCCGCGTACAGATGAACAGCGCTATCGGTCCGTACAAAGGTGGTATCCGTTTTCATGCGAGTGTGAACCTCTCTATCATGAAGTTCCTTGCTTTCGAGCAGACGTTCAAGAATGCGCTGACGACTCTTCCGATGGGCGGCGCCAAAGGCGGAAGTGACTTCTCTCCGCGCGGCAAGAGCGATGCCGAGGTGATGCGTTTCTGCCAGAGTTTCATGACGGAGTTGCAACGACATATCGGTGCAGACACGGACGTTCCTGCCGGAGATATCGGTGTGGGAGGACGTGAGATAGGCTTTATGTTCGGTCAGTACAAGCGTCTGCGCGACGAGTTTACCGGCACGTTGACGGGTAAAGGACAGCAATGGGGCGGTTCGCTCATGCGTCCCGAGGCAACGGGTTATGGAGCTTGTTATTTCGCTGAAGCCATGCTCGCTACGCGAGGAGAGAAATTTGAAGGCAAGCGTGTTTGTATCTCCGGTGCAGGTAATGTGGCGCAGTTTGCTGCGCAGAAGGCAATGCGCCTCGGTGCCAAGGTGCTGACACTCAGCGACTCCGACGGCTTCATCTATGATCCCGAGGGACTCAACGAGGAGAAACTGAACTATGTCTTCGAACTGAAGAACGTACGCCGCGGACGTATCAAAGAATATGCGGCCAAGTTCCCGCAGGCACAGTATTTCCCGGGAGAGCGTCCGTGGAAGATCGCTTGCGACATCGCCATGCCGTGTGCTACCCAGAACGAGATAGAGAAAGCGGATGCAGAGAACCTGCTCAAGAACGGCTGTTTCTGCGTCACCGAAGGAGCTAACATGCCTACCACGCCGGAGGCTATTGCGCTCTTCCAGGGTGCGAAGATCCTCTACAGTCCGGGTAAGGCATCCAATGCCGGCGGCGTGGCTACGAGTGGTCTCGAGATGACCCAGAACTCCATGCGTCTCAAATGGACGGCGGAGGAAGTGGATCAGCGTCTGCGTACCATCATGGCGGACATCCACGCCGCCTGCCTCAAATACGGCACGGAGGAAGACGGATATATCAACTACGTCAAAGGTGCCAACATCGCCGGCTTTATGAAAGTGGCGAATGCCATGGTCGAGCAGGGATTGGTCTAAATCAGACTAACGAGACAGAATCGAGAGACTATCGAATCGTGGTAATATCGTGGTAATATCGTGGTCATCTCGTGGTTAATAGCGGATTAAAATGGATTCAAATTATACATCGTTGATGGTGAAGCGCGTGAAGCGCATCTTGCTCGTGTGCAATAACTACGACAGTTTTGCACTCGAGGAGGACGGTCGTATTGACGTGCAGATAGCGCAGGAATACGCGGAACTGAACCTCTCCAATCCGCCGTCTATCACCCGCGCGGAGACAACCCGCGAGGCACTGGCGATCATCGAAGAGCGTAAAGCCTCCGGCAAGTTGCCTTTCGACCTGATCCTGACGATGTATAGTGTGGGCGAACTGGATGTGTTCGAGTTCGCCAAAGAAGCCAAAACGGTGCTGCCCAATTGCCCGATCGTGTTGCTTTCGGCGTTCAGCAAGGAGATTTACAACCGCATCGAGCAGCACGACAAGCGCGACATCGATTATTTCTTCAACTGGAACAACTCCACCGATCTTATTATCGCGATCATCAAGCTGATTGAGGACCGCATGAATGCACCGCACGACATCCTCGAAGAGGGGGTGCGTGCGATTTTGTTGGTGGAGGACTCCGTACGCTATTACTCGACCTACCTGCCGCTGCTCTACAAGCTGGTGCTGCACCAGAACAGTATCGCCATCCGCGATGCCCTCAACGAGAAACAGCAGTTGCTCCGTAAACGTGCGCGACCGAAGATGCTCATGGCTACCTGCTATGACGAGGCGGTCGAACTGTACCAGCGCTACGGCAAGAACATGATAGGCGTCATCTCCGACATTGGATTTGTGCTCCATAAAGGCGACCCGTCATCCGAGGAGAAACTCGATGCGGGCGTGGACTTGTGCAGACTCATACGCGAAGACAATCCGACGATGCCGTTCCTCATGCAGTCGTCCCAAGAGTCCATGCGCTCAACGGCCAACAAACTGAAAGTAGGTTTTGTCGTCAAGACCTCCAAGACCCTGACGCAGGAAGTGAGCGAATATATCGAGTCGGAGTTCGGTTTCGGAGACTTCATCGCCAAGGACCCGCGTACAGGTCGTGAGATTGCCCGTGCGAGTGACCTGGAGGCCTTCGAGCGCGTGATCTCGACCATCTCTCCGGCTGCCTTCCGGCGCTCGAGTGATAACAACTATCTCTCCAAATGGCTCTTTGCCCGCGGTCTTTTCGCTGTGGGACGACCTGTGAGTGCCCTGAAGATACAGGACGAGTCGGATATCGAGAATGTCCGCCAACTCAACATACGTCTTATCCACGACTACCGCATCAACCAGGCCTTAGGCGTGGTGGCAAAATACAGTCCCGACACCTATAACGATACGATATGGTTCGCGCGGGTGGGCGAGGGACCCATGGGAGGAAAGGGTAGAGGACTCGCCTTCCTCAACCATGTACTGCAGAAGAACGACCTCTACGACCGATGGGAGAATATCCGCGTGCTGGTGCCGCGTACCATGGTGCTGACCACGGAGTATTTCGACCGCTTTATCCATGACAACGGACTTCAGTATGTCATCAACGCCGACCTGAGTGACGAAGAGATTCTCTCCGAGTTCGTGGCTGCGGCTTTGCCGACGGACTTACGGGAAGCGCTGCGGCATTTCATCCGTGTGACCAATAGACCGCTCGCGGTACGGTCGTCGTCCAAACTGGAGGACTCCTATTACCAGCCTTTCGCCGGCGTTTACAGCACGTATATGATCCCGCATACGGAGAATGAGGACCAGCAGTTGAGGCTGTTGAGCAAAGCCATCAAATCCGTCTATGCCTCCGTCTATTACGCCGCCTCGCGCGGATATATCACGTCCACGGGCAATGTGCTCTCCGAGGAGAAGATGGCGATTGTGCTGCAGGAGGTGTGCGGAGAGCAGGAGGGCAATTATTATTTCCCCGTCATCTCCGGCGTGGCGCGGAGCATCAATTTCTATCCTGTCGGCAAGGAGAAACCAGAAGACGGCATCGTGAAGGTAGCCTACGGTTTGGGCAAAGTGGTGGTGGACGGCGAACAGGTGTTGCGCTTCAGTCCCAAATACCCGAAGAACGTGTTGCAGACCTCAACGGTGGACCTCGCCATGCGGGAGACGCAGCAGTCGATGCTGGCGTTGAACCTCAACCCGGAGCGTTTCAAGACATCCATCGACGATGCCGTGAACCTCGAGCGATTTCCCATACACGAATGCGGGCAGTTCGAGAGCCTCAAACTGATCGCCTCGACCTACGACCGCGAGAACATGCGCATCGTGGACTCCTGTTATCCCGACGGACCGCGTATCGTCACCTTCGCGCAGCAACTCAAGTTCAATACCTTCCCGCTGGCAGAGATCATCCGCTCGTTGCTCGACATGGCGCAGGAGGAGATCAAGTGCCCCGTGGAGATTGAGTTTGCCGTGAACCTCGAGCACGAACCGCAGATCTTCCACGTACTGCAGATCCGTCCGATCTCTGCCGACAGCCTGACGGCGAAAGTGGAGTGGGATAAGATAGACGAGAGCGGTGCGCTCCTCAAGAGCGGCAATGCCCTCGGCGTGGGTAAGATAGAAGACGTACGCGACATCATCTACCTCCGTCGCGATACCTTTGATATACTACGCACGCGCGAGATGGCTCAAACCATCCGTGAGTGGAATACGCAGATGCGCAAGGAGGGCAGGCAGTACCTGCTCATCGGTTATGGCCGTTGGGGTTCGCAGATCGCTACCCTTGGTGTGCCTGTCCAATGGGGGGATATCAGCGAGGCAAAAGCTATCGCCGAGTGCAGTCTCGAGAACTTCCGCATCGAACCCTCGCAGGGCAGCCATTTCTTCCAGAACCTCACGTCCTTTAACGTAGGATATATGAATATCGATCCTTGGGCACGCCCGGACGACCTCTACGACATCGAGGCACTGGATGCGATGCCCGCGGTTGAGGAGACCGAACTCGTGCGGCATGTACGCCTCGACCAACCCCTGGAGATGTATATTGACGGTTTCAAAAACAAAGCACTCATTAAATACTGAATACTGAAAACTGAAAACTGAATACTGAATACTATAATGAGTTTAGTTCTACAAATTATCACGCTTATCGGGTCCGTCGCGATGTTGATGTACGGACTGAAAGTGATGTCTGAAGGCCTGCAGAAGATGGCAGGTAGCAAACTGAGTAATGTGCTTGGAACGGCGACGACCAATCGCTTCACGGGCGTTCTCACCGGTGCCTTTATCACGGCAGCTGTGCAGTCCTCTACGGCCACGACGGTCATGACGGTCAGCTTCGTCTCGGCGGGTATTCTCTCGCTGGCGCAGGCGATCTCCGTCATCATGGGTGCGAATATCGGAACGACCTTTACGGCATGGATTATGGTACTCGGTGGCGGCTCGTTCGACCTGCGATTGGTGGTTTATACCGCGATTGTACTGGCCGTCGCACTCATTTATACGAAGAAGAATGCCAACCTCGGTGACTTCCTCATGGGTCTGTCCCTCTTGCTCTTGGGCTTGACGACCCTGAAGATCAACGCCACGGAGATGCACCTTGATCAGATGAAACCCGTGCGCGATTTCTTTGTCGCTACGTCCAGTTGGGGCTACGGCTCGTATTTCCTGTACCTGTTGGTGGGAGGTATTCTTACTTTTGCCGTGCAGTCCTCGGCGGCCATCATGGCGATCACCATGACGCTCTGCTCGACGCACGTGTTGCCGATAGACATGGGTATCTCGCTCGTCCTGGGTGAGAATATCGGTACGACCATCACGTCGAATATCGTGGCGCTCTCTGCGTCGATACAGGCACGCCGTGCCGCCATGGCGCACTTGGTCTTCAACCTCTTCGGCGTGATATGGGTGCTCTGCGTCTTCCGGTGGTTTGTAGGCGGGGTATGCAAAGTATGGGGTGTGGACTTCACGCCGGGTATCCCTTCGGACGTCTCGCCTGATAAACTGAACGCGATTCTGGCTACCTTCCACACAGCCTTCAACGTCCTCAACACCTGTATCCTCATCGGTTTCATACCGCTCTTGGAGAAACTTGTCATCCTCATCATTCCGTCCAAACCCGAGCAGAAAGATACGGACAGCCAACTCAAGTTCATCTCCGGTGGTCTTATGTCCACTTCCGAGTTGTCTATCCTTCAGGCTTGGAAAGAGGTGCATGTCTTTGCCATCCGTGCACAGCGTATGATCGGCATGGTACATGACCTCTTCTATGAGAACGACGACACGCAGTTCACGAAGATATACACGCGTATTGAGAAATACGAAGGGATTTGTGACCGAATGGAGTATGAGATCGCGCAGTACCTCAACCAGGTGGCGGACGGACGTCTGTCCGACCAGTCCAAGCACGAGGTGCATAAGATGCTACGTATCGTCAGCGAACTGGAGTCCGTCGGCGACTCGAACTTCAACCTCTCGCGCTATATCAAGCATAAACACGAAGGCAACATCGTCTATACCGAGACGCAGGAGAAGAACGTAGAGCAGATGATCTACTTACTCACCGCCGCGCAGGCGAAGATGGTCGATGCACTCGAACGCGTGAATATCAGCCAGGACGATTTCTATGAGATGACGAACATGGAGAACGAAATCAATAATTTCCGTGACGAACTCAAGAACCGCAACATGCAGGCGATCACCGACAAGGAGTACGACTATTCCGTCGGAGTGAACTACATGGATATCATCCTCGAACTCGAGAAGATGGGCGACTATATCATCAATGTAGAGGAAGCCATTTACGAGCACAAGCACGATAAATAACCGGAGAGAGGCTCCGGAGCCAAATATATAAAGCTTATGAAAAATAATATTTTTGCCGGCGCATTGATCGCCGTTGGTTTGTGTCTGGGTGGATTGTTTATCTACCTCGGTATCAGTAAGTTCGCGAACAAAGATCGCGCAGTGAGTGTCAAGGGTCTCAGCACCCGCGAGGTGAAGGCCGATTATGCCGTATGGCCGCTGTCGTACGCTTGGAACGGCAATGACCTGCCTGCTCTTTACGAGCAAGTAGAGAAGGTGACAGTACGTGTCAAACAGCATCTGCTCGCCTTGGGTTTTGAGGAGTCTGACATCCGTCAGGGCTCTATGTCTGTCAGCAACAACTGGGACAGCTATTACGGCGTACGTCCGGAGTTCAAGTACACCCTCAGCACCTCGCTCATCGTCTCCACGGACAAGGTGGACCTCGTAGTGGCGAGCCAGGGAAAAGAATCGTCCTTGCTCAAAGAAGGTATCATCGTCAAGACCGAGACATGGAATCTCGATTACCAGTTCAACGGCCTGCCGGAACTCAAGCCTTCGATGATTGAAGAAGCTACGCAGAACGCCCGCGCCGTGGCGCAGAAGTTCGCCGATGACGCACAGTGCTCACTGGGAAGTATCAGACGCGCAAGCCAAGGTCAGTTCTCGGTCGAGAGTGACCAATACCAACCTTGGGTTAAACACGTACGCGTCGTGACGACGGTGGACTATTATCTGAATTAAAAATTAAAAATTAAGAATTCAAAAGAGTCCGAGTCTTCTGATTAATCGCAGAAGACACGTTGGAATCAACAGAATGATGAAGCACAGTACCTTCCAGAAAATGGTGGGTACTGTTGTTTTAGCCCATCCGTGGAAGAGCGCAAAGAGTCCTCTCCGCGCGAGTCGCTCCGGAGAAGCGATGATGCCGAGACATTTGCCGGCCTTTGTTACCCATTGAGGGATAGAGAAGAGACCTGTATCTACAGCGCCGGGACTCACGTCCGTCACATACACGCCGTATTGATGCAGTTCGATGTGCAGCGAGCGGGTGAACGCCGACAGGAAGCATTTGGTCGAAGCGTACGTGCCGAGACGTTGTGCCACGATCTTGCTTGTCACGGAGCATACATTGAGGATATACCCGTGCCGACGTGCGCGCATGTCCTGGCCGAAGAGGTAACAGAGCATGGCGGGCGTGTACATGTGCAGGTTCATGATCAGACTCGTGAACCCTTCGCTGTCGTCGAGGATGTCTTTGTCGTGATAGACGCCGGCATTGTTGACCAGCACCTCCACTTCTATCCCGTGCGCGCGGGTGTATTCATATAGTTCGCGCGCGGAACTCTGCTGTCCAAGATCCATTTGCAGCGGAACAACCTGTAGGTTCGTAGAACCGTCCTGTAGCGCAGCGTCCTTCAGCCGCTTGGCAGCCTCCTCTATCTCCGGCACGTTGCTCACGATGAGCAGGTTATAGCCGCGTTTGGCCAGTTGCTCCGCAAAAGCGTAACCGATGCCCGAAGAGGCACCGGTTACTAATGCGAATATAGAAGGATCACTCCTCATCTTCTACGGCTGCTTGTGCTGCTGCGAGGCGGGCGATAGGTACGCGGAAGGGTGAGCAGGATGCGTAGTTCATACCCACGCGGGCGCAGAACTTAACGGACGAAGGCTCACCACCGTGCTCGCCACAGATACCTGTACGGAGTCCCGGACGAACGGCACGACCTTTCTCTACCGCCATCTTGATGAGCTGACCTACACCGTTTTGGTCGAGAACCTGGAACGGATCGACTTTCAGGATCTTCTTCTCCAGGTAAACCGGCAGGAAGGAAGCGATATCGTCACGGCTGTAACCGAAGGTCATCTGCGTCAAGTCGTTGGTACCGAAGGAGAAGTACTGAGCCTCGGTAGCGATGCGGTCTGCGGTCAGCGCGGCACGCGGGATCTCGATCATCGTACCGATCTCGAACTCTACCTCAACGCCGTACTCAGCGAATACTTCCTTAGCTACTTTTTGGATAATCTCTTTCTGTTGTTTCAACTCATAGAGGATACCGATCAGCGGCACCATGATCTCCGGCATCGGGTTCTTGCCCTCCTTCTTCAGTTCGCAAGCGGCGGAGAGGATAGCGCGGGTCTGCATAGCGGTGATCTCCGGGAAGGTGATACCCAGACGGCAGCCGCGGTGACCGAGCATCGGGTTGTTCTCTGCCAACTGAGCTACACGGGTCTGGATCTCCTCAACGGAAACGCCCATCTCTTTCGCCATGTGCAAAGGCGGGTCGAGCAGACGGATGTTCACAGGCAGGCCGTCCATAGCGTCCAAGATACCTTTGAAGTCAGCCTTTTGGTACGGCAGCAGTTTAGCAAGTGCTTTCTCGCGGCCCTCGCTGTCCTTGGCGAGAATCATCTCACGCATAGCGATGATCTTCTGGTCGTCGAAGAACATGTGCTCGGTACGTGTCAGACCGATACCCTTTGCGCCGAAGGCACGTGCTACGGCAGCGTCGTGCGGCGTATCAGCGTTGGTACGAACCTGCAGGTGTGTATATTTGTCGCAGAGGTCCATGAGCGCCTTGAAGTCACCGCTGAGCTCAGCAGCTTTGGTTGGAATCTCACCTGCATAAACCTGTCCGGTAGAACCGTTGAGAGAGATATAATCGCCCTCTTTGTAGGTCACGCCCTCAATCTTAACCGTCTTGGCTTTGTAGTCCACCTGGATGGCACCTGCGCCGGAAACGCAGCACTTACCCATTCCGCGAGCTACTACAGCTGCGTGGCTGGTCATACCGCCGCGTGCAGTGAGGATACCCTCTGCTGCAGACATACCTGCGAGGTCCTCAGGGCTGGTCTCGATACGAACCATGATGACTTTGTGACCGTTCTCATGCCACTCCTGTGCGTCGTCAGCGTGGAAGACAATCTGTCCGCACGCAGCGCCCGGAGAAGCAGGCAGACCCTGTGTGATGACTTTCGCTTTCTTGAGCGCGTCCTTGTCGAAGACAGGGTGGAGCAGTTCGTCCAGTTTCTGCGGCTCGCAGCGCATGATAGCCTCTTTCTCGCTGATGACGCCCTCGCGTACGAGGTCCATAGCGATCTTCACCATGGCAGTACCGGTACGTTTGCCGTTACGGGTCTGGAGGAACCAGAGTTTGCCTTCCTGTACGGTGAACTCCATATCCTGCATATCGCGGTAGTGGTCCTCGAGCTTCTGCTGGATGGTGTTGAGTTCGGCATAGAGCTCCGGCATAGCCTCTTCCATAGACGGATATTTGGATGCACGCTCTTCCTCGCTGATACCCTGGAGCGCTGCCCAACGGCGGCTGCCTTCGAGGGTAATCTGCTGCGGGGTACGGATACCTGCTACCACGTCCTCGCCCTGTGCGTTTACAAGGTACTCACCGTTGAAGAGGTTCTCGCCCGTTGCGGCGTCACGGCTGAAGCAAACACCGGTAGCGGAGGTCTCGCCCATGTTACCGAAGACCATAGCCATTACGGAAACGGCAGTTCCCCACTCGTCAGGAATTCCTTCCATCTTACGGTAGAGGATAGCACGCTCGTTCATCCAGCTGCGGAATACAGCGCAGATAGCGCCCCAGAGCTGCTCGATAGGATCGTCCGGGAAATCCTTGCCGGTCTGCTCTTTGATAGCGGTCTTGAAACGCGCTACGAGGAGCTTCAACTCATCTACGTTGAGGTCCTTGTCCAGCTTGATACCGCGGATCTCTTTCACCTCGTCGATGATCTTCTCGAACGGGTCGATGTCGGTCTTGTTCACCGGCTTCATACCCAGCACGACGTCACCGTACATCTGTACGAAACGGCGGTAGGAGTCATATACGAAGTGGGGGTTGTTGGTCTTAGCCACCATACCCTCTGCTACGGTATCGTTCAGACCGAGGTTGAGGATGGTATCCATCATACCCGGCATCGACGCGCGTGCGCCCGAACGTACAGAAACAAGGAGCGGGTTCTTCGGATCACCGAACTTGCAGTTCATCAACTCCTCTACGTGCTTAACAGCAGCGTTAACCTCCTCGGTCAGTTCCTCAACAATCTTCTCCTGACCAACCTGGTAGTACTCATTGCAGACTTCGGTGGTGATCGTGAATCCAGGAGGAACAGGTACACCCACCAAGTTCATCTCTGCGCAGTTAGCACCCTTGCCACCAAGGAGCTCACGCATTTGCGCATTACCTTCAGCTTTTCCATTACCGAAGGTGTAAACTCTTTTTTTCTTTTCCATTGTGTGTTATGTTATTGAATATGTAATTGTTTGTCTGATGTGTTTTTTCATGTCTGTGAACCAAAGCCCACACTTTTGCGGCTGCAAAGGTACTACAAATTTTTCAAATTTGCAAATAAAAATGGATTTTTTTGAGAAAAATAGTTTGTATCGCCTGCGTCATCCACCGACTCACAACCGAGACACAACCAAGACACCTACCTGACGATAGACCGACAGAACACTAACGAGATACCATGTTGAAATCTTACTAATCGGCAATTATATAGGATGCTATTTTAGATAAAATCCAAATAGTTATCGCGGTTAACGCAGTAGAACTCTGTATCCGGATATGCATTCTTGAAACCGATAGGAACCCGTGCTTGTTTCTTGCCCGCTTTCATCTCGTATGCTGTCAAAACACCGTCCTTTTCTTCTATCAGATCTATCTCCTGATTGTCGTAAGTCCTCCAAAAATAGAACTGGGTGCCCAAACGCTGATTAAGACTTAATTTGCGTCTTTCGGAAATAATATAGTTCTCCCAAAGTGCTCCCCTATCTGTTTCTGAACGTACGTCCAGAGGTTGAAAATTGCGAATGATGGCATTTCGGATACCATTGTCATAGAAATACCATTTGTTGGCTTTCGCTACTTCCTTTCGCAAGTTACGGGAGAAACCGCCCAGACGATAAATAACAAACACTTTTTGTAATAAGTCCAAATACCGTTCCACTGTATTGCGGCTCATGGACAGTTGTTTGCCCAATTCCTCATATGAGACCTCGCTGCCTGTCTGATAAGCAATCAAACGCAGCAAGTCATACATCTTCTGTGAGTTTTTGATACCATCCACTGCCAATATATCTTTCAGCAGATAAGCATCTACAATATCCTGCAGGTACTCGCGTTTCTGTGCGTACGTATCAAACAAAGTCACATCCGGATACGAGCCGTAAATAAGTCGCTCCTCTAATTTCCGATACGTCTCTATAGGTGTCTCGCCGGCTGAAAGTTCCTGCTGCGAAAATGGTGTCAGCAGAAATTGGGAACTCCTGCCAACTAACGGTTCTCCCGCTTCGCTTTGAAGATTAAAGGACGATGAACCGGTCGCTATCACACGGATCCCGGGTAACTCATCCACGATTAGTTTTAGTTTCGAACCTATTTGCGGAATATGCTGAGCCTCATCTATTGCCAGTAGCTCAACACCTTCAAACAGATGCCGGTAATTGGAGACGGATGTTTTTTCCAATAGTGTCTGTGTGTCTATATCTTCTCCGTTCAAGACTAATGTTTTTCCTGTAAATGAATCAACTATCTGACGCATGAGAATCGTCTTCCCGACACGCCTTGCGCCAAACAGTAGCATCACTTTCTGAGGCTGCATTCGCTCTGTAATTAAATCCTGAAGTGTCCGTTTGATAGGTTGCATATCGTTTATCTGTTTGAAAATACGGTGCAAAGGTACTACTTTTTTCTGAGACCAACAAGAAAAAACGTAAAAATCTTCAGTCAAAGTGTCATTTTTTATGTAAAATTCTTCAATCAGTGCTATGTTTATTCGTTTTTTGCACTAGATATGGAGTAATATCAACCGGCTTGAGAAAGGTAGATTGCCCGCTTCGTTGGTTTATGTTTTTATATGTTTGGATATGTGCTGTTCTGTTGGCGAGAGTGAACAACACGTTGAAATCTTAATAATCGGTAACAAGAATTTCCATGAAATGGAGTATCTGTTCGCTTTTGCGAGGCTCAAAGAGAAGGTGCTCAATCATATTCCGTATGTTTTGAGCATGAGTTTCACCCGTTTGGTTAGTACCGGGCTGCCAATGCGGCTGGTGTATTCTGTCAGCCGTTCCTTGTCTAACTCGTTTTGCATGAAATCTTCGTCCAGACGCAATTCGCGCATTTCTTCTTCCGTCGAATACTGCGGATAGAGGTATAGCAAGTCGATGAGTGCCTTCTCCGGCGTAGCCAGCATAAAAGTCTTACCGTTAGATAGCTGTTTGGGTTCATAGCCCCCAAACAGAGAAGGCTTGATACCCTGTACGCCGCTACCCTATAGCCTGTCGGCAGCGTGAGCAAGCACCCTTGAATCCGCATAGGTTGCTTCTATCTTTCTTTTTAATTCTTAATTTCCACTCAAAATTATCTAAAAATCGCATAAATTTATAAATAAGTCAAAATTTATTTGCATATTAGAAAAAATCTTCGTACCTTTGCAGCGTGAAGGTTTGAACCTGAGTTATGCTAATTAAATTATAAAACAACATGAGAAAGATTTTTACTTTTATTGCAGTGCTGTTTGCAGCATGCATGATGGCGGCAGTTAACATCAGCGGAACGGTTGATGCCAGCACATTGCCGGATGATGCCGAGGTGGTATTGACCGGAAATACCAACCTATACATGGATGTGAATAAGACCATTAAGAGTATTCAAGCCGACTACCCGTTAATTGTCAATGGTGAAAGCATACTGACGGTGCAAAATCAAGATGGTAACGCCATCCACGCCGTTGGTGATATCGATATTTCTGGTGAAACTATTAATGTTTTTGCTACAGAATCTCCGGTTTATTCCCAAAACGGAAACATTACATTGAAGGGAAACATAACTATTTCTAGTACCGGAATAAATCAAATTTTGGTATATGCTCCAATGGGATTTATTACAACTAATGGAGTCATTACATTGAGCAAAGGCAGAATAGGCATTAATGCAAGCCGAGGTGTAAATATTGAAGGAGGCAGCGTTAATATTTATGATGTAAATAATAGAGCTATTATTGCCCCAAATGGAACAATCACGATTACTGGAGATATTATCGCTCAATCAAAAGACAATGCGTTGGAGTGTTATGGTGATTTAACTATTAATAACGCTACAATTTCCATTACTTTACCTATTCGTAGCAATCCCATTGCGTTATATTCACACGCAGGAAATATTATCACGCATGATGCAAACATAACGATCAGAGGAGGTAGAATGGGCATTAATGCTTTTACAAAAAATGTAAATATTGAAGGAGGCAGCGTTAATATTTATGATGTAAATAATAGAGCTATTATTGCCCCATATGGAACAATCACGATGTCCGGAGATATTATCGCTAAATCAAATGACAATGCGTTTGAGTGTTATGGTGATTTAACTATTAATAACGCTACAATTTCCATTACTTTACCTATTCGTAGCAATCCCGTTGCGTTATATTCACACGAAGGAAATATTATCACGCATGATGCAAACATAACAATCAAAGGAGGTAGAATGGGCATTAATGCAAGCAATAAAAATGTAAATATTGAAGGAGGCAGCGTTAGTATTTCTGATGTACTTAGTAGAGCTATTATTGCCCCATATGGAACAATCACGATGTCCGGAGATATTGAAGTTAGGAGTTCCGACTATCATGCAATAGAATCTTTGGGAGATATTGTAATTAATCATGTTTCTGTTTCGGCTACTGGTGGTGGAACAGAAGGAAAGGCAATATATAGCAAAAGTGGAACAATCACGTTAAATGACGTTTCTTTAATATCACCTATAGGAGGAGAGATAAGCGGAGGAGAAGTTTTGGATGAGGAGGGTCATTCGGCGAAAAGAGTATTTATATCTAACTCTCCTACTTCAGGAGCAGTTGCGCTGAGCACGCTACCGATACCGGGCAACGAGTTAGGTTTTACTCTTTCAGGCGAAATAGCAGATGCAGAAACCGAGAATACATGGCAAATCAGCGATGATGATGTTAATTGGCAGGATATAGTGGATTCGCCTGCCGATGCGCCTGCGCACGACGGCGTGCATCAGCAACGCCGTGCTGTAACCACTCTAACATACACTCCGAAAGAATCTGAGATGGGCAAGTATCTCCGCGTCAAAGTGGCAGCGGCTGGCCATACCGGCTATATC
>CADCBP010000026.1 GCA_902799705.1 uncultured Bacteroidales bacterium | reverse complement strand
CCTTTGGAATGAGGAGTGGAGCCCGCCGGTAATTGCTCAAAAGTGGCAATAGTGGATTTCAAACGGTCAATAACGATATTTTTCAGGTGTCGCGACATGTGGCGTAATGCTATGATAATGTGTAGTTTACATGATTTAAATTTTAATAAAGTCTAGGATGCCTCCGAAGTGCCTCCGAAGTTCCCCTGAGATGACTCTGATTTTGCCTGCAAAGGTACAACAAATTTTTGATATATGCAAATTTTCGTCGATAAAAAATACAACATAATGACAAAAAACAAGGCAGGGTGTTGTGCCCTGCCTCTTTAATGAGATTGTATGTTTAATGTAAGTTATTTCACCTCTTGTCCGGTTAGCGTATAGGTCTTATTTCCGCGGAGGATAAAGAGCGTGCCGTTATGGAGGATCTTGCGTGTCTCATCAGACGGAGTGACAAAGATGTCTTCAACACCTGTCGGCTTGCCGGTGGCAACAATTTCCACGCCCGACACACCTGCACCCTTTGCATTGACCAGTTTTTTATAGGTGGAGTCATAATAACCGCCTTGGGGAGTCTTAAGATAGCAATCCGTCAAAGTGAGTGATTTATATCCCATGATTGATCCTTGGGTAATGGTCACCGTGGAATTAGTAACAGCCATTTCACTTCCACCGAAAATAGTGCAATTAGTTGACAGAGTGGAATTGGTTATTTTCAAGTCACCGGAACAATAAAAATCGCCGTTAACATCGAGGTTTGCATTAGAGATATTTAAGTTGTTGACCACCGCATAAATAGCTGGAAGTTCTTCGGTACCGTTGATTATGGGTTTGGTTTCATTAACAGTCAGTTTTGCTGATCCGATGATAGTCGTAATGCCCTGTATCTTGATTGTTTTTTCGTATGCTGTCAGAGTTGCAGCAGACGCCACGTTGATTGTCAGATTGTGTATACTGTTATCTATACACGGAGTATTATCATCCGGCGCTGTGATGTTACCGCTGATGGTAAGCGTATTGGACGAAGCATCATAACTGGCTACACCATCACCCAATATGTCAGAGGCATTCTCACTTGTCACACGTGTTCCTGCTACATAGAGGTTATATAATGTGGGAGCATTGAACTCTGCAACTTGCGTGAAGACGCTAAACGTAGCATCAGCAGCATAGGCAGCAGTGCAACCCGTCGGCACATGGAGAGTGCATACATGACTTCCGTAATGAATCTTGCTGAATGCCATATTTCCAGGGTTGTAACTGGCTGGGTTCTTGGAATGAAGATACAAATGCTGCAGATTGTCGCAGTAGTAGAATGCCCTTTCCCCGATTTTGGTTATACTGGCAGGGAGAGTGAACGAAGTCAATCCGACGCAATCGTTGAATGCAAACGCGCCGATGCTGTCAATAGTCGCCAGAGGTAAAGCGACACTCGTTAGACTGCTTGCCGCTTGGAACGCATTGGGGCCAATAGAATTCACCCGGTAGGATGCGTCATTGTAGGTCACTCTTTCCGGAATAGTGATGTCGCCCGAGTACTTGCCAGACGTAGGTTTTACCACCTGCACGGTGTTGGCAGAAGTGATGTTGTAATACAAGCCATCCACGCTAAAGTCCGCCGCCCAAGCGTTGGCGTTGGATACCACTGCGCACATCAGGCATACTATCCCTGCCCATTGGCGAAAAAGTAAATTAGTCTTCATATTGTTTGGTTGTTTAGCAACTTTCGGATGCAAAGGTACTGCTTTTTTCCGATATACGCAAGTATTTAGGCGAATTATTTGCGTAATTCATTTTTTTGTTGTACTTTTGCGGCGGATTTATATCGACCAGTTATGAGACAGCGTGTATTTGGTATTCTGCTGACCGCATTGTTTGCGTGCGTAACTGCCCTTCCGGCTTTCGGTTGGGGGCAGAAGGGTCACCGTATTATTGCGCAGATCGCGTATGACCATCTGACATGCAAAGCGCGTAAGGCGGTGGACAAGACGCTGGGCAGGAAAGGCGCCATCTATTGGTCCAACTGGCCGGACGAGATCAAGTCGGACACCATCTATCCGGACAGTTATGACTGGCATTTCCAGGACTTCGACGGCGGTCTGTCCGATTCGGTTGTAGCGGACGCGCTGGTTCATTATCCGTCCGAAGGCGGTAACCTGTTCCGGGCTCTCGACAGTCTGACGGCAGTGCTCAAAGCCGGCAAAGGGGACGCGCATACCTTACGATTCGTGATCCATCTGAGCGGCGACCGCTACTGCCCTATGCACACCGCTCATTTAGACGACAAAGGCGGTAACCTGGTGAAGATGAAATGGTTCAGGGAAGAGACGCGTCTGCACACCGTGTGGGACACCCATCTGATTGAATCGCAGGGATACAGTTATTCGGAGTTCGCCGAGAAATTGGAAAACGAGTACAAGAACCACAAACGTGCTATTTTAGCGATGAGCGAAGAGGAACTATTGCTGCACAACTACCATTTCACGGAGGCCATCTACGCCTACCAGCAGACGTGGGACGGCAACACCTACCATTATATCTACAGGTGGCACATCCCGATGGAAGAACAACTGTACATCGCCAGAGTGAAAGAATGAAAGAATGAAAGAGTGAAAGAGTGAAAGAATGAAAGAATGAAAGAATGAAAGAATGAAAGAGTGAAAGAGTGAAAGAGTGAAAGAGTGAAAGAGTGAAAGAGTGAAAGAATGAAAGAGTGAAAGAGTGAAAGAATGAAAGAGTGAAAGATGAAAGAATGAAAGAGTGAAAGAATTAATATATTGATACCTATGAAAAAAACATTTACTTCGATTATTCTGCTGATGCTCTGCTGCGGTTGGCTGCTTGCCGCCGACATCGACATGCAGATTCACTGGGGGACGAAAGAGGCTCAACTGAAATCGATGAGCACAGCCGGCAAGCAGAAGAACTACTACAAGGGCGATTACAGTCCCGAGAACCTTCGTGCGCTGAGCGGCGACGAACTCTTCGGAGCGTTGAACACGCTGATGGGCAACACCTGCAAGTTATTGGAAAGCGGGTATGATTACGGAGCTTTGCGAAACGCGTATGTGACCGTGGACAAGGACCTCAACAACTCGGGAAACATCATCGGTTATTATGACGGTCAGTCGATGAGCGGCGCGTGGGACGGCGGCACGACCTACAACCGCGAGCACACCTGGCCGCAATCAAAAGGCGCCAATCAGAACACGCCAATGGGCTACGACATGCAATCGGTGCGCCCGGCGAACGCTGCCATCAACAGCAGCCGCGGCAGTAAGGCGTATGGCGAAGGCAGTCAGTTTTACGACCCGAATGAGATAGCGATCAATAACTCGCTGTATGCGCCTGAGCACTTGGGTTCCTATCGCGGCGACTGCGCGCGCGTAATCCTTTACGATTATGTGGTGTACGGCGAAGCGGGAGGACATAAGAATGACTTTTATTTGGGCAATGCGCAGTTACTGAACAAACTCGGCAAGAGTGGTATTTTCGAATCGGTTGCCGTCCTTCTCAAATGGCATATGCTGGATCCTTCGTCGTTGACAGAGATGGTTCGCAATGACGGAGCGCAGACCTATCAGGGCAACCGTAACCCCTTCATCGACTACCCGGAATTGGCCATCCAGATGCTGAAAGACAAAGTGACGACCTATCAGGTAAGCGTGACGGGCGCCGAGATGTGGCCGGCCTACTCTCTCACGCTCGGTTACGGTTTCATCGCCTATATGGGCACGAAGACTTCGCGTCCGGCAGAGGTGACAGTCACCGGCGCGACAAGTACGTACGACAAGACCTCCGGAAAACTCACAATCACGAATGTCAAAGGGGCGGTAAGTATCTCTGTCGCATCGCCGCAGGCGTTGGAAATGACGGAAGACGGACAGAAAGCCATCAAGACGATTCATAACGGACAAATAGTCATTATCAAGAATGGCAAAGCGTACACTATTCTCGGCACTCCTGTTGGCAATATTCGTTAATGGTGTGTCGGCAGGAACGAACCTGCAGATATTCTATGACTTCGGCAGCTCGGGGACGGCATGCGGGAACCAACGTTCGAACCGCGTGACGACGACTATCGAGCTTTTCTACCCCGACCCTTGGGGTACGACTTTCGCGTTCGTGGATCTTGACTATAACATCAACCCCATCGACCCTCAGAACACGCCATTCATGAGTTATGCGGAGATAGCGCGTTGCCTCAATTTCTGGCAGAAGACGAAGGCGAAAGACCTGAGTATTCAAGTGGAGTACAACGGCGGTTTGGGTATCTTCAAAGACGCTGTGGGTGACATCCGCGGTTACGGCATCAACCATGCTGCCCTGGTGGGTCTGAACTATTGTCTGCACACCGCCGACTACAAGAACATCTTCAATCTGGAATTGCTGTACAAATACATCGTTTCTCCGGGCAACGGAGTCCAGAACCAGGCACCGCTCCAATTCACGTTTGTATGGGGTTGCGATGATTTCTGCACGGCTCCGGGGCTGCGTTTCTCAGGATTCCTGGATATATGGGGCGAGCGTTTCGGCGGTCAGCAGTCGTTCGTTCTGCTCACCGAACCGCAGTTATGGTATAATGTCGGGCGGTGGTTCAAATGCCCGAATCTCAATATAGGCACAGAGATTGAATTCAGTTATAACTTCAACGGGGGTACTCCGGGTACAGGATTCATGTGCAATCCCTGTTTAGGAATCAAATGGACTTTTGACTAATGTTATTTATCTTCATCGTCATTGCAATCATCGCGGTTGCACTCACCCGCAAGTTGCCGCTCAAAGAGCGGATCAGTATCTTTTCCCGCGGAGCAGGAAATACGAACCTGCTTCTTATGGTGTGGATCTTCATGCTCGCCGGCGCGTTTGCGGCAAGTGCGAAAGAGATGGGTGCGGCGGGTGCGATGGTTGATTTGACATTGCATTTTCTACCGGCTAAGTTCGCCTTGACGGGTCTGTTTCTGGCGGCGTGCGTCACGTCATTGTGTATGGGTACGTCGGTAGGTACTATCGTGGCGTTGATGCCCATCGCGGCAGGGCTGGCAGAACGCACGGAGATGGCGCTGCCGATGGTAGCCGCAGCGGTTGTAGGCGGTGCTTTCTTCGGCGACAACCTGAGTTTTATCAGCGACACCACCATCGTCGCCACACAGTCACAGGGATGCAAACTGAGTGACAAGTTCCACTATAACGTGCGCATGGTCATGCCGGCGGCCTTGATTGTCGCGGTGGCCTATGTCTTCCTTGGAGAAGAAGCCATCGATATCACATCCACAGGCGCTATCGAATGGTGGAAAGTGCTGCCCTATCTGGTGGTACTCATTTGCGCGGCGTGCGGCATCAATGTGCTGGTAGTTCTCGCTGCGGGAAATATCCTCACGTGTCTCACCGGCATCCTCGACGGCAGTTATGACCTCATGGGCTGGATCGGCAGTGCCTCGCAAGGTATCATGGGCATGAGCGAACTGATTCTTATCTCCCTGCTCGCCGGCGGTATCTTCGCGCTGTTCCGTTATGACGGCGGTTTTGACTTCATCATCAACCGGATGACGCGTCATATCAAAGGCCGTGCGGGCGCCGAATGGAGTATATGCGGGCTGGTGGCTTTCGCGAATATATGCACGGCGAACAACACCATCGCCATCCTCTCCGTGGGCGACATCGCCAAACATATCTCTGAACAATTCGACATTGACCCGCGCCGCAGTGCAAGTCTGTTAGATACAACGAGTTGTTTTGTACAAGGTGTCTTGCCTTACGGCGCCCAGTTGCTGATGGCGAGCGGTTTGGCAGGTATCAGCGCACTCAGTATCGTGCCTTACCTCTTCTATCCGATGCTCTTAGGGCTCGCAGTCATAGTCACGATAATTTTTCAAAAGAAAGCTAAATGATGCAAACAGAACACGCCATAAAACTGGTCAAAGACACCTTCCAACAAGAGTTGTCTTCCGCTTTGAGACTTCGTCGTGTTACCGCCCCCCTCTTCGTGGAATCGGGTCACGGACTGAACGACGACTTGACAGGAGTGGAAAAACCCATCACTTTCTATGTGCCGGAACTCCACCGCACGTGCGAGATCGTCCATTCTCTCGCCAAATGGAAACGGATGAAGTTATGGCGTATTGATGCGCAACCCGGATTCGGTATCTATACCGACATGAACGCCATCCGCACATTCGAGACGCCGGACGACATACACAGTCTGTATGTGGATCAGTGGGACTGGGAAAAAGTGATCTCCGCATCCAACCGCACGCGCGAGTACCTGCGCGCCACCGTACGCGATATATATAAGGTGCTGAAGAATGTTGAATACGTTGTTTGCGAGCGATATCCGGAGATGAAAGCCTTCCTGCCGGACGAGATTCGTTTCATCGACTCCGAAGAGCTGCTCAAACGCTATCCGGACATGACGGCCAAAGAGCGTGAGAACGCGGTCTGCAAGGAGTATGGAGCGGTCTTTATCGAAGGCATCGGCGCACCGCTTTCGGATGGTCAGCCCCATGACAGCCGTGCAGCTGACTATGACGACTGGCGTCTCAACGGCGATATTCTTGTCTGGTATCCGATCCTGAACAAAGCGATTGAGTTGTCGTCTATGGGAATCCGCGTGGATGCGGAGTCCATGGAGCACCAGTTGAACGCAGCCGGACACAGCGACTGGAGCCAGCTCGACTATCACAAAGCCGTGCTGAATAACATCTTACCGCTCACCATCGGAGGAGGAATCGGCCAGTCGAGGTTGTGTATGGTACTTCTGCATAAACAACATATCGGCGAAGTACAAGTGAGCGAATGGTCCGCCGAAGAACTCACCCGCTGCGCCCAAAACGGCATTACCCTCCTGCAATAAAACAGGACATTTTTTGCATTTCTATTGCCCACTTACGCTAACTCTCTAGTATTATATACTATGTATATAATACCCGGAGCGTTCTCCCGAAAACGGGAGGAGCGGCCTCCGCCTAGAAGGGCAATTAGTGCGTGATAAGTGCGTCATAAGTGCGTCATAAGTACGCGGTAAGTGCGAGATTATAGGGGTCCGAACGGGGTATTTTGCTACCCCTTTGCTGCTTTTTGCTACCTTCTGCCATCTTTCGACACTTGTAACAAACCCCAAAAGTTTTATGTTCAACTTTTGGGGTCACCTCACAACCGGCAGCTTTTTTTTTATTGGTGTTGCTCGCGGAGCAGATCGTTCACCGTCTTCACGGGGTTGAAGGTCGAAACGGGCACTTCAACGAAGATGGTGTTCCAGCGGCTCATCGCGCCGTTCCAAAGGCCCGGAAGCTCGAGCGCTAACAACTCCTTACCGTCTTTACTCTTATTGGAGATAAAGCCCGTCTGCGGATCTACGTATTGCAGCAGGTCGAACGGCTTGCCTTCGAAGTCGCGGATAGCGCATACGAGGTCCACCGGATTGAAGTGGGTCGACTGTTTCATCAGTTCCGGATCGCTGATCTGCGTGCTCTCGAGGATCTGGCAACTGATCGAGCCGTCGGCTTCGCGTACGAGGAACGGACCGCCACCGGGTTCGCCGGTGTTCTTCACTACGCCGCACACACGGATAGGACGGTTCAGTTTCGCGCGCTCTTCGTCACTCAGATTCGGGTTCTTGAGCGCCTCGAAGATACGCTTCTGCTCGGTCACCAACACACCCGCGAGGATCTGTTTGTAACGAACGGTGTCTTTCTTCAGTCTGTCAGGCACCACGTTATCTATATTCTTAATGAAAACGATATCCGCGTCCTGCTGGTTGAGGTTCTCGATGAGCGCACCGTGACCTCCTGGACGGAAGAGCAACTTACCGTCTTTCGTGCGGAACGGCGTACCGTCGGGATTGGCGGCAAGCGTGTCCGTACTCGGCAACTGCTCGCTGAACGTCACGTCGTATGTCACGCCGTACTTGTCCTCGAATTTCTTGAGGTTATCCGCGATATGCTGACGGAAGAGCGGCAGATGATCGTGGCTCACCGTAAAATGCAGATATACTTTCGCCTTTTCGCCCTTCGCCTCTTCACCTTTACAATACAACGCTCCTTCTACCAGATGCTCCAACGCGGGCGTACGTGCGCCGTCGCGGTATTTATGGAAGAGCAACAGACCTTTCGGCAGCTCTCCGTAGTGCATGTCCTGCAACAAATAACGCACGGCTTCCTGACCTTCTTTGCCTGCCAACTGCGGACCGAAGGCGAAACAGTCTTTATGCGCCAGGAAATCCTGAATGAACGGCGTCTCGATGCCGTCCTCCAGGTACTGGAAGAGGTTCTTGAACATACGACTTGCCGCGCCCGAAGCCGGAACGAACTTCAGGATCTTATGCCCCTCTTTGAGGTATTGCTGCCAGGCAGCGATGTACTGCTCCTGCTCCGCACGTTTCGGGGCGAGGATGCCCTTCTTCGTCGATGCCGGCGCTACGATGTCCAACTCCGGGAAACCGTTTCGGAAGCACGCTAACTGTTGCTCCACTTTCTCCACAGAAATGCCTTTCGCTTGCAATTGCTCAAGGTCTTGTGCACTAAAATTGCTCATGGTCTATATGGTTAAAAATGATTTTGCGCTGCAAATTTACAACTTTTTTTGCACATGTCAAAATTTTTTAGTAATTTTGTGCCGAAAAATAAAAAAATGGTAAATTTCTAAATCGCAAATGGCCTTATGATTCTATTAGCAGACAGCGGGAGTACCAAAGTGCATTGGTGTTTGGTGACGGCGAGCGGGCAGTGCTCGGACGTGTTCACCGATGGTATCAATCCGCTTTTTCAGACATGCGACGCGATGCGGAACAGTATATGCAACCAGCTGTTGCCGCAGATCAGTTCGCTCCTATGGGCCGGAACGCTGACGCACGTGTTTTTCTACGGCGCAGGTTGTACGCCGGAGAAGAAAGTGTTTGTACAGCGCGCCCTCGAAGGGGTGTTCAAGAAAGCGGAAGTGAGTGTAGAATCCGACATGCTCGGTGCTGCGCGGGGACTACTGAACCGTAACGCCGGCGTGGCGTGCATCCTCGGCACGGGCAGCGGCAGCTGTTTCTATAACGGCGAGACAATCGAATGGTGCGTGCCTTCACTCGGGTATATCCTCGGCGACGAGGGATCCGCAGCCGTGCTGGGCAAGCAACTCGTAGGTGACCTGCTAAAGAATCAGTTAGGCGACGACCTCAAGGAAGCGTTCTTCAAGGAGTACGAGACGAGTATGGCCGATATCATTGAGAAAGTGTACCGTCAACCCTTCCCGAACCGATTCCTGGCAAAGTTGTCGAAGTTCTGCGCGGACCATATCGAAGACCAGCGGATACATGCACTCGTATACGACCATTTCGTGCAGTTCATCCGCCGCAACCTCGTGCAGTACCAGACAGACCAGCCGATCGGTTTCGTAGGTTCGATAGCCTATTACTACCGCCCGATACTTGAGGAGGCGCTGCGCGCCGAAGGACTGCCGCTCGGCACGATCCTAAAAGACCCGATTGAAGGTCTCAAAGAATTTCATAAAGACGCAATTATTCCAACGACATGATAGATACGTTTTATTTGCCGGGCAGGGTATGCTCGACAAAAGCCATTAAAGAGATCGCTCAGAAGGCGACGAAGCCTTATACGATGATCTCGTTGAAGCCGGATATCGAATGGGTATATCTGGGACAGGAGCGCATGGTGCAAGTGATGGAGATGACGGGTGCGACGATGGTGTACGCGGACCATTTTGCCAAGATAGGAGAAACTGTCACGCAAGCCCCCGTGATTGACTACCAGATCGGTGCGCTACGCGATGACTTCGATTTCGGCGCAGTGCTGTTGTGGAACACAAAGAAGTTGAAAGCGCTGGTTGCCGAAATGGACACGGAGTACGAGTTCGCAGGACTGTATGACTTACGGCTAAGAGCCACAGAGCCGAATGGGCAACCGGGTGGCGAGCCTCTCGCCCATATTCCTGAATACTTGTATTACGAAGTTGAGACAGACACCCGTAAGTCCGGCGAGAAGTTGTTCGACTACGTCGATCCGCGAAATCGTGCCGTGCAGGTGGAGATGGAACAATGTGTGACGGCGCACTTAAAACGTATCGGCGCATACCTAACACCGGGTGCGTATAAGGAGCTGCCGAAAGCGGAAGAGTATCCGGTGACGGCGAGCGTGATTATTCCTTGTAAGAATCGCGCACGCACGATAGCGGACGCTATTCATTCCGCCCTCTCGCAGAAAGTACGGGCACCCTACTCCTTCAACGTCATTGTCGTGGACGACAACTCGACTGATGGAACAATTGAAAAGATTTCAGAAATCAGTCGTCAGCATTCAGACCTTATTTATATTGCGCAGGACAAGACCTGGCACGCGATAGGCGGTAACTGGAATGTGGCGATTCATGACCCGCGTTGCGGCAAGTACGCGATACAGTTGGACAGCGATGATACCTATTTCGACGAGACGACCGTGCAGAAGTTCATCGACGCGTTTGAAGGAAATCAGCAATCAGCAATCAGCAATCAGCAATCAGCGGCAACGCCGCTGTTTGGCATGGTCATCGGTACGTATCAACTGACGAACATGGCCGGTGAGACCCTTCCTCCGGGTGTGATTGACCACCGTGAATGGACGGATGACAACGGCCGTAACAATGCCCTGCGTATCAACGGTCTGGGTGCGCCGCGCGGGTTCTATGTGCCGCTGCTCCGCACGATCAATTATCCGACGACCAAATATGGTGAGGACTACGCCGTCGGACTTCGTATCTCGCGCGACTACCCGATCGGCCGCATCTATGACGTCGTGTATAACTGCCGCCGCTGGGAAGACAACTCGGATGCCAACTGCGACATCGTATCCATGAACCGTAACAACTGGTACAAAGACCGCTTGCGTTCATTCGAACTGATTGCTCGGATTAGGGGATTAGTGGATTAGAGGATTAGAGGATTAGAGGATTAGGGGATTAGTGGAAATTCGTGTTGGGATATTAACTGCGCCAAAGATTGAGTTTGAGCAAAAGGAGGACACGTTCGTTCTGAAGAACGTGCGGATCGGTATCGGTTTTCATTGGGACCGACACGAAGACCAAGAGTTTGCGGGAACGCTGGAGATAAAGCCTACCCCCAACCCCTCCCTAAAAGGAGGGGAGCCTTGGCAGGTAGCCATCAACACCATTGATCTGGAGGACTATCTGTGCTCAGTCATTTCTTCCGAGATGAACGCCAACAGTCCGATGGAACTGCTCAAAGCCCACGCTGTCATCAGCCGCTCGTGGGCGATACGCGCAATGCAGAAACCGAACCATGAGGGTTTTCATGTCTGCGCCGACGACCATTGTCAGCGCTACGAAGGACTCAGACGTATGAACGAGCGGGCCGTTGAAGCCGTCAACGCCACACGAGGTCAGGTGTTGATGTATGACGGCGAGATCTGCGACTGCCGGTACTATAAATGTTGCGGCGGACGAACGGAGATATGGCGCACATGTTGGGAAGATATCGATGTACCGTATATCCAATCCGTAACTTGTGACTGGTGCAAAAATCCTTCGCCGAAAATCTTGCGTCTCGTACTCAATGACTATGACCAAGAGACCAAGGATTTCAGGAATTGGAAGGTGTCCTATACGACCGAAGAGTTAAGTGAGATCATTCGCACCAAATCAGGAATTGACTTCGGAGAAATCATAGACCTTGTTCCCCTGAAAAGAGGTGCTTCGGGACGGATATACGAACTGAAGATTGTTGGAACGAAGCACACAGAGATTATAGGCAAGGAGTTGAAAATCCGCTTATGGCTGAGCCGTTCATGTCTCTACAGTTCGTGGTTTGAAATAAAGAAAGAGCCTTCATTCTTTGTACTTACAGGCCACGGCTGGGGTCACGGCGCAGGCCTTTGTCAGATAGGTGCGGCCGTCATGGCAAGCGAAGGACACAAGTACGAAGAAATCCTTTCGTATTATTACCTGAATACTCAATTGATGATTGCTGATTGATGATTGCTGATTTAGCGCTCCAGCGCTCTAAATACAAACACTTGAGCGACGACGAATGGCGTTGGTTTTTGCAGCAAGTGGAAGGTCGTGAAAGGACAGCAGACAAGCTGCCCACTTTTGCCTCTATTCCCGATTGGTGGTACCCCGTGCGGCTCAGTTGCGAACAATGTAGTAGTGAAGAGACCGCGCGGTACAAAGCGTCTCTCATTCTCTCACTCCCTCATTCACTCACTCCTTCATTCGCCGATCTTACCGGCGGTTACGGCGTCGATACGTACTTCTTGAGCGAAGGTTTTGAGCACACGGACTACGTAGAGCAAAACGCCGAACTCTGCCGGATTGCGGAACACAATTTAAATGTACAAAGGGACCATGTACAAGGTACAAAGGTTGCTATTCACAATTCTTCTGCCGAAGAGTTTCTGCAAACGGCAGGACAATACGACCTTATTTTCCTCGACCCTGCGCGCAGAGACAGTCACGGCGGAAAAGTCTTTCGGTTAGAGGATTGCACGCCGAACGTAGTCGAACTGCTCCCTACTCTTCTCGCGCACCTCTCGCCTCACGGCCGTATCCTGTTGAAACTATCGCCTATGCTTGACCTCACGCAAGCTCTTTTACACCTTACACCATACACCTTACACCTTACATGGGACGTACATGTAGTAGCCGTGAAGAACGAAGTCAAGGAAGTGCTGCTGTTGAGCTATCAGCAATCAGAAATCAGCCGTCAGCCTCTTATCACCGCCATCGACCTTTCCAAAAAAGACCAGGCTTTTGTCTTTACCCGCGAAGAAGAGTCTAACAGCGAAGCGACCTTTCATTCATTCACTCATTCACTCATTCACACATTCCTTTATGAGCCTAACGCGGCGATATTAAAGGCCGGTGCGTATAAGTTAGTCGCACAGCGGTTCGGGTTGCAGAAACTCGATGCAAATACCCATCTCTATGCCTCCGACACACTCGTGCCGAACTTCCCCGGACGCGTTTGGCAGATAAAGAGTGAAAGAGTGAATGTTGAGAGAATGAAGGGAGAACAGGCAAACATTCTTGTTCGCAATTATCCTTTGACGCCGGAGCAACTGAAAAAGAAATACCGGCTCAAAGACGGCGGAGAAAGCTATCTCATCGGCTGCCGCGTGAACGGCAAACCCACTCTTTTTACCGCCGAACGCATATAATTTTCGCCAAACGCTTGCACAATTCAAAAAAAAGCAGTAATTTTGCCTCGCAAAATTGTGATTCTATGAGAAAACTTTTCCTTGCGCTGGCCCTTATGGCTTGCACGTTCATGTACGCCGCCACAACCGTTCAGATTGGCGACTTGTATTATTCCTTGGGAACAACTACCGCCTCCGTGGTAGCGGACCAAAGTTCCGGTAAGACCGTCTATAGTGAGTTCACCTCCGTGACTATTCCTGCGAGCGTGACTTACGACAGTTACACCTACCCCGTCACGTCGATTGGCACGAGTGCGTTTGAGGCCTTGACGAAACTGCAAACGGTGGTTCTGCCGTCGTCTATCACCGTCATCAACACGGACGCTTTCTACGGTTGTAACAAATTAGGCAGCATCAATCTGCCCGAAGGCTTAGAGACCATCTATAAGCGGGCATTTTATAACTGCGCCCTGACTTCGGTGACTATTCCGAGTACCGTGACCTCCATCGGTGCCGGTGCGTTCAAAAGTAACCCGTTGACTTCCGTCACATGGCTTCCGGCGAACTGCTCCATTGGTACGGACACCGATGCTCCGTTCTATAACTGCACGGATATCACATCTTTCACCTTTGGTGACCAAGTAGAGACCGTGCCGGCATACCTATGCAAGAACATGAGCAAAATAGAGACCATCGTTCTGCCACCGTCTGTTCATTCATTAGGTGTCGCCGCGTTTATGAATTGCTCAAAGCTCAAGTCAATCAATCTGCCGGTGACGCAAAAGACCCTGCCGACCAGTTTCTTGGAGGGATGTACTTCGCTGGAGTCCATCGAACTGCCGACGACCCTGACCACCATCAACCAGGATGCTTTCTACGGATGTACCAAACTGGCGAATGTGAATCTGCACGAAGGGTTAGAGGCTATCTATCAGCGTGCATTCTATAACTGCGCGCTGACTTCGGTCACCATCCCGAGTACTATGACCTCCATCGGCAGCGGTGCGTTCAAAGGAAACCCGTTGACTTCCGTCACATGGCTTCCGGCAAACTGCTCCATTGGTACGGACACCGACGCTCCGTTCTATAACTGCACGGATATCACCTCTTTCACCTTCGGCGACCAAGTAGAGACCGTGCCGGCATACCTGTGCAAGAACATGAGCAAGATAGAAACCATCGTTCTGCCACCGTCTGTTCATTCATTAGGTGTCGCCGCGTTTATGAATTGCTCAAAGCTCAAGTCCATTAACCTGCCGGTGACGCAAAAGACCCTACCGACCAGTTTCTTGGAGGGATGTACTTCGTTGGAGTCCATCGAACTGCCGACGACCCTGACCACCATCAACCAGGATGCTTTCTACGGGTGTACCAAACTGGCGAATGTGAATCTGCACGAAGGGTTGGAGGCTATCTATCAGCGTGCATTCTATAACTGCGCCCTGACTTCGGTCACCATCCCGAGTACTATGACCTCCATCGGCAGCGGTGCGTTCAAAGGGAACCCGTTGACCTCCGTCACATGGCTTCCGGCGAACTGCTCCATTGGTACGGACACCGACGCTCCGTTCTATAACTGCACGGATATCACATCTTTCACCTTCGGCGACCAAGTCGAGAAGATACCGGCATATCTCTGTAAGAACATGAGCAAACTGGAAGCGGTCATTATACCTGAATCGGTCAAGTCTATTGGTCTAAGCGCGTTCATGAATTGCTCAAAGCTCACCTCGTTCGAGTTCCCCGAAGGTGTTGTCACCGTGGCGACCAGTATTTTGGAGGGATGCATCGGTCTGAAGACGCTCATCATCCCTTCTTCGGTCAGCACCATCAACCAAGACGCGTTCTATAACTGCTCCAAACTGGAGGCTATCTACAACCATGCCACGACGCCGCAGGCTATCACGCAGCGCACGGTAAATAATGTAGATAAGGCCAACTGCTCGCTCTATGTGCCGGCAAAGGCGTATGGCGCGTATGTGGCGGCGGATGTATGGAGAGAGTTCTTACTCAAGGAACTGCCAACCATCTATTACGAGTTCAGCGAAACGGCGTGTGACTCCTATACATGGAATGACAAGACCTATACCGTTTCCCAAGATGTAGTGGAGACCTTCCGGTCTGTCGCCGGTTTGGATAGCGTCGTCACCCTGCACTTGACGATTAACCACTCGTCGGCCGGTGAGGAGTACCAGACGGCGGAAGGCAGTTACACATGGCACGACATGACCTATACCGAGAGCGGCGATTATACATTCCTGCTCACCAACGTCTCCGGATGTGACAGTATAGCGACCCTGCACCTCACCCTCATCCCGTTATGGGAAGTGACCGTGCAGCAACCCGCCAACGGCGCGATAACGATACAGGAGACGGGTATCGACCTCACAAAAGTCAAAGATGGTACGCTGCTCCATTTCATTGCTACGCCGGACGAGGGCTACATCTTCGAAGCATGGAGCGGTTGCAACGAGGACGGCTCGCTGCTCGTGAATGCAAATGCCACTGTCACGTGCTCCTTTAAGCTTGATCCCACTATGGCCATCGATCCCGTCCGCGACGACACACCGGCCACGAAGATACTCCGCGACGGCAACCTGCTTATCCTGAGAGGCGACAAGACCTACACCGTCACAGGCAAAGAAGTAAAGTAATTCTAACCGAGAGGATCGAAGATATCCATTCCGAAAGCGGACGTGAAAGCGTTCGCTTTCTTTAGGTTCGCGGCGGTGTCGAGCTGAATACCCTTGCCCGGCGTCATCAGTAAGATGCGGTCGGAAAGAGCGAGAGCCAGATCCAACTCATGCGTAGAGATCAGCACCGTCTTACCCTGTTCGTGAGCTAAGTTACGCAACAGACGCAAAATGAGTATTCTATGCGGTAAGTCCAAGTGCGCGGTGGGTTCGTCAAGCAAGATGATCGGCGTCTGTTGGGCCAAGGCTTTCGCAATCAGGATACGCTGTTTCTCGCCGTCCGAATGGGCGTTGAACATCGTCTTCGATACATCGGTATCCCGGGATTCCGGTATCCCGATAAAACCTACTTGGCGAAGGGAATCTTCGATAATCGCTTCGTCTGCTTCGGTCAAACCGCCGAGGAAAGAGGTGTACGGATAACGCCCCATCGCTACGACGTCATGCACAGAAGTGTTATCCATCGAGAGACGTTCCGTAAGAACAAGCGCGACAGCCTTTTCCGGACTGATGGCAAAATGCTGAATTCTGAATGCTCCTGACAGCGCCGGCTGTAGTCCCGCCAGCGTACGCAGAAGTGTCGATTTGCCGCAACCGTTAGGTCCGAGCATACAAACCATCTCACCCGCGTGAAGCGAGAAAGTAAGATCAGTCTGAACTCTGATTTCTGAATTCTGACTTCTATAGCCTATGCATAGGCTACTCGTAGAAATAGACACGTTGGACACGGCGACTGACGGATGTTAGAATTTCGTATGTGATCGTACCGAGTTTGTCGGCAAGTTCTTGCAGCGGCATGTGTTCGCCGAATACCTCGACGATATCGCCGGGTCGCGCATCTGCGCCGGTGACATCAACCATCGCCTGATCCATGCACACGTTACCCACCACCGGACAGCGTTTGCCACGCACCCACACTTCTCCGCCGTAGTTCGAGAAACGGCGGTCGAAGCCGTCGGCATAGCCGATAGGTATGACGGCAATCGTGCGATCTTCGGACAGCGTGGTATGACGACCGTAGCCGATCGTCTCGCCAGCTTTGACGGTCTTGACAGACAGAATAGTCGTTTCCAACGTGCAGACATTGCGTAAGTTCGCACCCACGAATGAGAAACCGTACAGACCGATTCCCAAGCGGCACATGTCAAATTGGTAGTCCGCAAAACGCTCAATCCCCGCGGAGTTGCAGATATGCTTAATAATGTTTAGTGTTGAATGTTGAGTGTTTAGTGATTTTTTCAGTTCCTCTGCACAGGCATCAAAGTATTTGATTTGCTGAAGGGTGAAGTCATCAAACTGTGCTTCGTCGGAGCCTGCGAGGTGCGAGAAGACCGATGCCACGCGCACGGCTTTCTGGTGGGTCAATCGGTCGATGAGCCAAGGCATGTCTTCTTTGTAAAAACCCAAACGGTGCATACCCGAATCGATCTTGATATGGATAGGAATATTCTCGAGTCCCTTGGCTTCTGCGGCCGCGATGACGGTCTTGAGTGATTGATGCGAATAGACGTTCGGTTCGAGGTTGTTCTCCAAAATCAGGTCCATCGCCGCTACCTCCGGATCCATGATGATGATCGGCAGCGTGATACCTGCGCGACGCAGTTCTACGCCTTCATCGGCAACCGCTACCGCCAGATAGTCCACCAATCCCGAAGCCTGCAAGGCTTTGCTGACCTCCACACTGCCTGCGCCGTACGCGAAGGCTTTGACCATGCAGGTCAGTTTGGTGGTCGGTTTGAGAAGCGAACGGAAATAACGCACGTTATCCACAAGCGCCGAGAGATTCACTTTGAGCACCGTCTCGTGGGTCTGCTGAAGGATGCGCGCGGCGATGGTCTCTTCGTCGTAACCCAGCGCCCGCATGACGGCCGCACACGTGCGTACGTTTTGATGCGTAGGATCTTCAATGACGGTCGTCGAGTGCACGAAGAGTTTCATTTTCTCTTCGCGTTTCTGTTCGAGGGACGCAAAGTTCTCATCGTGCTCATGACCGATATAGGTAATCACGCCGATCGTCGGACGAATGATTTTCTCCAATTTCTCCATCTCTCCGGGCTGACTGATTCCCGCTTCGAAGATCGCCAAAAGAGGCTTGTCTGAAGGCTGAAGGCTGATGGCTGAAAGCTGCCACACACTCAACGGCACACCTATCTGCGAGTTATAGGATTTGGGGCTCCGAACGATGGTATAGTCTTCTTTGAGCAACTGGAACAACCACTCCTTAACGACCGTCTTGCCGTTCGAACCCGTGATACCGATTACCGTGCCGGTGAACTGCTTCCGCACGTACGCCGCAAGGGCTTGGAGCGCCGCGAGAGCGTCACCCGTTACGAAGGCTTGTACGCCCTTTGCCTGCAAGTCCGGAATATATTTTGCCCCATCGTTCTTGTCCGTCTTGAGGGCGAAAAAGAGCGTGTCCTGCGGGGACTTCAACTGGCGGCTGTCTGTCAGCAGGTGACGGATCTCGAGCGAGTCATCACCCGTCACCTCTGCGATGTCACCGATAGCCTTTTTTATTTCCGATAGTTTCATTTCCAACAATTTTGTGCTGCAAAATTACTGCTTTTTTCTGACATGTGCAAGAAAAATAACATTATGTTGAAAAAAAGACTGTCGGCAGAGTGAGAATCACCCCGGAGAGATCAGTCAAAGGAGCGGACGGTGCGGCGGCAGAGGGTGAGGAAGGGACAGTAGCTCTTGCATTTGCCCTCCTCGCAGGGCGGAAATTCCGTCACTGTGGCAATCTCTTGGATCTTTGCCTGCAAAGCGGGCAGGAAGGTTTCTTGCAGGTCGCGGTAATTGCTCACGACAGCCTTATCGACCTTTACCGTCGTAGGCAGGTCCGTCAGTTTATGACTGCAGAAGAAGAGGTTGGGTTCTATCGGCAAATCCAGCTTCTCATTGACCATGACGGCATGGCTGTACATGAGTGTCTGTCGCACGTAGTTTTTCTCGGGCTGCTCCATCCACAGTTCGGTGGAAGCGGCGAGTCTGTCGGATTTGTAACCGCCGGATTTATAGTCCACCACGCGTATTTTCTCCTGTCCTGCCGGGCCGTATATATCCAGACGGTCGATGATACCGCCTATCTCCAACGGTCCGACATTCTCCACCTCCATCCGAAAATAGCGCGGCGCTTCAAGCAGGTAGATCTGCAGTCCGACCTCAGCGTCCGCCTTGTCGCGCTCGAGGATATTCAGTACAAAACGCATGATAATCTCGTTCTCACTCAAATGCTGCGAGGGGTCGTGCTTGTTCACATCCTCGTACGCTTTGAGCAACGCCTCATTCAGATGCTCCGTATCACTGATGGCATCTATCTGTTCGGGCGTGACACGAACCGGATGAGTGTTGTCGCAACCGAGATAATGCTTATACAAATACTCCATGGAAGCGTGGACGTAAGTGCCTAACTCTGCCGGCGTGAATTGAGCCTCCTCTTTCTCTTCGCCCTTCAAGCCCTGAATATATTGCAGGCAGAACCTGCGCGGACACTCTATATAGGTATTGATGGCGCTGGGCGAAAGATGGTCGGGATGAATGGATGCAAAGGATGTACCGCTCGTTCCCAAACGCGCGTCGTCGATCTCGGGTAAGATATTCGGTTCCTGCAAGGTCTGTTTGAGCACATGGAATTCCGGCGAGTAGATCATTTGCATGATGAAGCGCGACATGCCTTTGCTATTCTCTGCGCCTTCGATCGTCGTGTAAAGAACCGTGGCGTGGCCGGAACGGCTGATGAGGCGGAAAAAGTTATAAGCATAGATGGTCGCCTTCTCGTCGGGTGTCTGCATGGAATAGGCTTTGCGCAGGTAATACGGAATGAAACTGTTATCCGCCTGGCGTTGCGGGATGACACCTTCATCGGCATTGAGAATCAGCAACTTGTCGAAATCCATCATTCGCGTCTCGAGTACACCCATGATCTGTATGTCCGTGATGGGTTCTCCGTGGAAAGGCATCGTGACATTCTCCATGGTGCGGCGCATGAGCAGGCGCAGCAGTTTCAGTGTGACGGGCATGTCGCCCAAGCCGTTCGCGAGGATCAGGCGCATCTGGTTGGCGACTTTGCGCACTTGGTATTCGGACTCCAGAATCAGGAGTTCTTTCCAGTTCATCGAATCGGAGGAATCAGATGGATCGGAGTATTCTGAATCTTCGTGGGCTTCCGGGAAGATCTCTTTTAAGAGCAGGTCGATGAGTTCGGGTGTCACTGTTTGTTCTGCATCGCCTCGCGCTTTGTCGTAGAGCCATCCGAGGGCACGGGAGAAGATCTGTGTATTACGCAGGGGGAAGCCCTTGGTGATGTTCACCGGTTCGGACTCGATCTCTCCGGGGAGGGTGATGGCAGGGATGGTATAAATCACCGATTCGAGCATCGATTCATCACAAATGACCACCCCCACTTTCTGTCCGTGCTCTGTGTAGTTCGTTCTCAGCCACTGATGCACGAACTGTGCCTGGGACTCGCGCGAAGGGCACGCCATGACCGTCAGTTCCTTTGGGAAAGTCTGCTGCGCTGCCAACTGTATCTCCGGTGCGCTGTCGCCCAGGATAGTGCTGTTGAGTTGCGCGAAATGGAAGGCTTTGCTGTTGGTCCGGAAGTCCGGAATATAATCCCAATAGAACATCGCCTGACCGTTCGATTTCAGTTTCTCCATCAGTTCGCGTTCCACGGGCAGCAGGTAGTTAAAGCCGACGAAGATATACGTGCGACCTGTTATCTGATTTTGAACGGACTCGTCGTTCCAAGCCTCGATGACCGCGCGTTGCCGCATTCCTGCATAACCTTTCTGTTCAGCAGCCATCTCGGCATGCAGCGCCTTGTACAACTCATAGAGTTGATCCCAAATCACGGCATAGCGGCTGTATATCGAATCAGCGCCATGCTGTGCGTTGGGATTGATGAGGGCGTTGAGCCGTTCGCGTATTTCCTTATCCAGTTGCAGTTTTTCCAATGTATTCGCGGCGATTGCGTTTTCGAAGAAAGCAGGTACCTGCTCCGCGGGCATGGAGGCGTCCACGTTGGTGAAGTCGGCAATCATCTGCCTACCCCATCCGTAGAACATGTCGAGCGGCATGAGGTCCGTGTCGCCTTCGTTGAGACGGCGGTAATGGCGGTAGAGACGGACGATGGTGAACAGTTCATCCTCGGCATAAAGGGGACTGAGGGCATCCTGCAACTGGGTAAGCGTCTTCACATCCGGTGACCAGACGGCTTTGCGTCCCTGCTCTTGCTGCAAGCGCATCAGTTCGTTCTTCAGCACCATGCCTGCACGATGGGAAGGCAGCACGAGCGTGGTATTGCTCAACTGACTCCATTCGATATGCTCCACGATGGAATGCGCCGTTTGTTCCAGAAATGATTTCATTCTTTGCCTCCTTTCACTTCAACGAGTCTGTTCTCCCGTGCGTACCACAGGAATCCCCGCACGTGCGGGTGACCGAGACTGCGCAAGGCGTCCATGTATTGGCGTACCTGCGTGATATAATGGTCGTTCCAGCGTCCGAATTTATAATCAAGCACGATGGCGTCATTGGTATGTTTGTCAATCATGACGCGGTCGGGCCGTATCTCTTTATGATCCCGCATGATGCCTTTCTCCAGTTTGAGTTCCCACGGGTCCACGAACCAGCTGCGCATCTCTGCATTGCCGGTCCAAGCGGACGAGATGAGTTGTCTGTATTTCTCACGCTCCTCCTTATTGCGTATCTCTCCTCGTGTCTCGAAGTCATCGAGTACGGCATCCAGGTCGTCCGCCTTATGGATGTTCGCGAATATCTCGTGACAGAGTGTGCCTTCTTCCATCCGTGCTACGCGGCGGTAGGCTTCGTTTCCATTCTCGGTGTAGAGCGCACCTTCCTGCGACTGGACGAAGCGCACGCGGTCGCTGTTCGCCCATAACTCCGCTGTCTGCTGCGTTGCGGGTTCCGCCTTATGAGGTTTGACCACCACCTGTCCCTGCTCGTAGTCCATACCTTGATACGCCACTATGTAGGCTCCTACGTGCTTGGGGGCCTTGCCGTCTTTGTTGAGTTTATAATCGGTGAAGACAAAGAGGTTGTCCTCTGCGCGGGTGAGCGCCACGTACAGCATGTTCAGGCTGTCCACGCGCAGGTTCATGTGCTCCTCTATATAGTGTTCGCTATACGCGGAGTCCGCCATCTCGGAATGGTTCGGAACGGGGATATAATCATGTCCCTCCTCCAGCTCCGGCGCTATCGGGCACCATATTTTCGAAGACGCCTTGCCTTCGTCCATCGCCCAGTTGCAGAAGGGGATGAAGAGCGTTTGTGCTTGGAGGCCTTTGCTCTTATGGATGGTCATGATGCGTATTGCACCGGCCGCAGAAGAGGGGATAGGTTTCTCGTGCATCGTCTCATCCCAGTATTGCAGGAACTGCTTGATGTCGCTTCCGTAGGCGGATACGTAATCCCGCGTGCGGTCGAGCATGTTGTTGATATACGCCGTCTCGGAGCCGCAGTACTGTCCCTGCTCGTCCGTCAGCAATATCTTCACCAACTCGCACACCGCTTCGTACAAGGGTGTTTTGACTGATACCTGCGCCCTGATCCGGCTCAAGACATCGGGTGTACCGGTCACCAGTTCAACTTGGTGTGCGGACACCTGATCCTCTTTGTTGGTCACCCATCGCAGCGCCGCGACGATGGTATTCACTGCTTCCGAGGCATCGAGTTGGAAACTGGAGGCAGAGACGAACGCCGCTTTGCACAGATGGGGGTACTGCTCCGGATCAAGGTTCGCGTGCGCATCCGTGATGAACTGTGCGTCCGCTCCACCGCGGACGAGGACCATCATGTCGGAGGGGTGGATATCGGGCATGAGTTGCTCCATCGTGTCGAACAGCTGCGTGAGGCAGTCGTCCTTGGTCTCCATGGCCGAGAAACGCACATAGCCGCCTTTTTTCTTCTTCGACTGGTAGAAGTTGTCCAGGAGTTCGGGTTGGAAATGCTCGTTGTAGATACGCCTGATGAGTTCCGGTTCGTCTTCGCGCAAGTTGTCATGGAAGTCCGCATAATGGTCCATGATATACCGGAAGAAAGACAAGTTGAACCGCACCACTTCTTCACTGCTGCGGAAGTTCTGCTGCAGGGAGGTGAAGAGCGGATTGAGTCTGCCGCGCGTGAGGGTGTTCGTTGTCTCATTGGTCAGGTCGTCCATGATGTGCCAGTCGCCGTTACGCCAGCGATAGATGGATTGCTTGATATCTCCTACGATGAGCAGAGAATTGCCTTCGCCCGCCACCAGTTCCCGCAGCAACTTTCCGATGACGCTCCATTGCAGTTTGCTCGTATCCTGAAACTCATCCATCAACACATGATGGTAGCGTATCCCTGCTTTCTCGAGGATGAAGTCCGCGTCCCCTTCTCTGAGGGCGCTGTCCAGTATGCTTGCAGTCCGGCTGAGGAGGGCGCTGTTGGCTTCGGTCAGGTTGCGCTGGATGATGCGCTGGAGGGAGGTCATCAGTTGCATCTCGTAACTGAGTGCAACCGACAAGTCAATGGTGTCATAGAAAGCCTGACAACGATGTGCGGCATCGGTCATGGCAACCGCCATATCAGCGACAGATGGGGGCACTTTGGCCCAACGGCCGTCGCGGTTGACGGCGTTCTTATAATAACCTTCAGACAAACCGCGGAAACGAAACTCTTTTTTCAAGTCTCCAGGTTTGTCAAGACTGGTACGTATCTGCGCCAGAGCATCGTTGATGGCATTGACGGCATGTCCCCCGTACGATTTATCCAGGGGCTCCGCGCTCAGTTCTCTCCACCGAGCCTCCAGTTCTCCCCTGAGCCGGATGATTTCCGGCGATGTCTCCCGTTTGGCAGCCAAGCGTTCACGGCGCTGCGTAATCTGCTGTGCGTCGAACTTGATCTCGCCGCGCGATTCCAGCATCTGCACCGATTCGTTATACAACTCTTTCGCCAAAGCAACCAGGCTCTTCTTGATATACACCGTTCCTTCCTGCTCAAGGCGTACGTATAGAAAATCGCGCATGATGACGAGGTCCTGCTCGGTCATCTCGGTTGTCAGCAACTGGTCCACTGCTTCGCTGATCACATGATCGACATCCAGTTCGGTGTTCAATCCGGCACTCTGGTGCAACATGCCCGCGAGGCCGCTGAGGAGGGTTTGCAGGAACGAGTCGATGGTCTGGATCTTCACATTGTCAAAATCGACGAGCATCTGCTTGAAACACCACTCGGCGCGGGACTGCATCCAGGATGCATCCTTGTCGCGGTTGCGGAACATGAACGACCGGACGGAGTCCGTGAAATTGGCATCGGCGGTTCCCTGCCATATCTCGTACAGATTCTTCAATATACGCTCGCTCATCTCCGCCGTTGCCTTGTTGGTGAAGGTGATGGCAAGGATGGAACGATAGTCTTCTCCACTCATCAGCAGGCCTATGTAATAGGCGGCGAGGGTGAAGGTCTTACCCGTACCGGCGGACGCTTTGCAGACCGTCACGGGATGCTGCATATCGATGCGCGTGTTCATTTCTTCTCGGGATGATCGGAATGCTCAGGATGCTCGCTGCGCAGATGTTTGAAACATATATTGACAATCATGATGGCGATAGTGCCGACAATGGCCTCAAGGAACATGCCATATCCGCAGAGACATCCGATAGCGGCAGAGCACCACACGGTAGCGGCAGTCGTCAGTCCTTTGACCGTGTCGCCGTCCTTGAAGATGATGCCGGCGCCGAGAAAGCCGATACCGGAAACGACCTGCGCGATGATACGGCTGTTGTCACCGCCGAAGATCGAAGGCGACATGAGTACATAGAGCGCACCGCCGATGGCGATGAGCGACACCGTGCGGGTACCAACCATCTTGCCGTGCAACTCACGCTCCAATCCGATAAGGTAACCCAATGCGGTTGCCAAGGCGATTTTCGTCAGCAGCAGCAACCAGTCTGTCTGCAAAAAAGAATCCATGATTGTGTCCATAGCATTAAAATTTGAGCGCAAAGATACGATTTATTTCTGATATATGCAAATATATTTGCAAAAAAGACACCCACGAGGGGTGCCTTTTGCGTAGTTGGCTAGAATCCTATGCCCCTCCCGCGGAGGGAGGGGCTGGGATTACTTGACCATTGTGCCGCGGATGTCGAAGATATGATCTCCGCGGAGGATGTAAATGTGACCGTCACGGAAGATCTTCTGCGTCTTGAGTTGGTCTTCGTTAATCAGTTCTACATCTTCGCTCTTCGAGATAGTGAACATCGGGCTGGTCACGTAGGTGTAGCTATAGGTGGCGTCAATGACGATGCCTGACAGGTCAACCGTCCATGGCGTTGCATCCACAGAGACGGAGAGTGCTTCTTCGGTTGCTTTCGGGAGGCGGTACTGTTTCGCATCCTCGCCGTCAATCCGGACAGCGGTGACGAACTGATAGTCGCCGGCAGTGAGTTTCTCTTCGGCGTACGGGTCGAGTACGACCAACGTCGCGTTTATCGGATCCCACTTGCCGAGCGAGCTCATCTCTGCGTCGAGTCGGTAAGGCTCGGTAGCGACGGAGGCGTTGAGGGTGTTGATCAGGTTATTCAGTGCGCTGATGTTCCACGTCATGTCAACCTTGATGCCGTTTTCAAAGCCTGTGAAGGCGCAAGAGGAGATGATGGAGCGCTTGTCGCTCGCACGCAATGCCTCGAGGGCGGACTTGGTATCGTTATAGATCTGCGTGCCGGTAGCCTATGATGGATTGCTTCAACTGCTCTTTGGCCTGGTCGAGCAGGTTCACCGCGATGGTGTGTAAGTCACCCGTCAGGGTCGCAGCCTTGGTGTTGACCTGATCAACCGTCACGCTCGGATCGTCAATCATGGACTGTGCGTCGGCGACGAGGTCATTGAGGGCGGTTACCACGGACGGAGCATAGATCAGTGCCACCGCCTTGAGTTGGTTCGCCTCGGAGATGATGTTTTTCAACTGTTCTTTGGCTATCTCCACTTCTTTGAGCTTAGTATATGCCTGCTCGGCGTCCGTAAGGACGCTGTAGTTGGTGACGAGCACTTGCTGTGCAGCCGTCAGGGCGTCGTATGCCGAACGGGCGGCGGTGATAGCGGCTTCGCTCGACAGCGTGATTGGAGAACCGATGGCGTTGATCAAATCAATAACCGCATCTATTTCCTTCTGCTCTTCCGGGGTAATCGGGGCACTCTTGGCGGTGAAGTAACCCGGTTGATCGCCT
>CADCBP010000025.1 GCA_902799705.1 uncultured Bacteroidales bacterium | reverse complement strand
AGCTTCTCCCGCGCTGCCCCTCGACTTGCATGTGTTAGGCCTGTCGCTAGCGTTCATCCTGAGCCAGGATCAAACTCTTCGTTGTAAAAGAAATTATAACTTAGCTCAGAATAATCGAATTTATCAAGTGTAGAAATTTTAGGGAACCATAAGAAGTTCACGGTCGAGCCGTGGACTTCGTAATAACTTTCGTCATTACTTCAGTTCTTGTACTACATCTTGTTATGAATAGACATTCTTTCAAAGATCACTGTTTTGCTTAGGCTCTTTAGGAAGTGTCCCATTTTTGAGCGAAAGCGGATGCAAAGGTACTACAAATTTTTGAACTGACCAAATAATAATGCATTTTTTTTGCATTTTCTTTGTAACTTATTGATTATCAGCATGAGCATTTTTTAGACATTTTGGGTGTTTTGGTAAAAAAAGCCCCTTTCGCGAAGAAAGGAGCTATTTTACACACGCATACACGATATTATAAGGAACGTGCGCGGGCGCGCTTATACGCGTGTATAGTTATTCCTCTTTAGCTTTTTTTGCTCTCGGAGCTTTTGCTTTCGGAGCTTCCTCAGCAGCGGGTTCCTCAGCTTTGGGTTCTTCTGCTTTAGGAGCCTCTACTTTGGACTCTTCTGCCTTCGGAGCCTCAGTCAGTTGACGATAGATAGAAGCGTCCACGCCATAGATAGCGGGTACGATAAAGATAATGAGGATGACATTGATGATCGTGCCGATAGCCTTGAGCCAACTGATCTCACCGATACTGAAGAGCGCGCCGATGATAGCTACAGCAATGCAGAGCGCGAAGGCGATGAGGAACTCAGCTCCGAAGATACGCCATTTGTTGCCGTAAGTGATACGGTTGGATTCACGCAGCGCATCGAGCGCGGGCATATCTTTGTCCACAAAGAGAACTGCTGCGAAGTTCCACGCGATAGCGATAACGATACCCGGGATACCCATAAACATGAATCCGACACCAATGGCACCGGACATGAGAGCCATGAGGATGAAGAACTCGCCCATGTTCTTACGGTATTTTCCTTCGAAGATAAAGAGCGGGTTGATCATGTTTCCTTTAGCGAGCTCAGCGGGGAGCGATGCCATCGCGATCGTCGTACCTACGTTGAGATAGGGAATCCAGATAGTGATGACATACAAAAGCGTAACGAGAATGAGGCTGAGGAAATTCAGTCCTGCGATAGCGATACCGTCCTTGAGGGTCGCCATAATGTCGATTTTCTTGTTCATAATGAAACGGATTAAAGGAGTTAAACAACTTTTCGATGCAAAATTACAACATTATTTTGGAATATGCAAGAAAATTGCGAAAAAAAAACTCATTTTATTGCTCAAACGGGTGTGACTGTTTGTAATCGTGAATGAGCGAATTATATTTCCACGCACGGACAGTGGTGTAGGTTTTACCGTTGGAGGCGATGTGGTTCGCTGCTTCGAAGTCCGCCGCCAGTTGCGCCTTGGCTTCCGGAGAAGTCAAGAGTTTGAGTTGTGAATTGGCATATTTAAAGGCGGCAGAGTTCCATTTCTGGCGCGGAGATTGTTTTTTCTGGTAGGTTTCATCACGAGTACGGTAAAATTGTTTGCCATTTCGCATGTAGAAATAGCCACTGTCACGGCCGTTAAGTTTGCCGCTGATCTTGTCGATACCTGAGGATGTTATGATTTCTGACATAAAAAGAGGGGTTTAAATGTATATTATATATAAATATATAATATAGTGTTATACATAAATTTGGGCTCGTTTTTGAACCGATAAAGTTATTACATTATTTTTGACTGTCGCTTGACCGTCGTTTGACTGTCGTTCCGATAAGCAAAAACAGTGCAAAGGTACAACAAAAAATCGGAATATGCAAATAAAAATATAGAAAATCGCAAAAAATGAAATAACGTCGCCAGTAAAGAGGCAGACAGAACAACGAAAATTCCGAGATAACGAGATACGAGATTTCGAGATATCGATATTTCGGAGGAAGGGAATACATCCATGAACGGGGGAACGCGCCAGCGGAGGTGGCGCGCACAGGACAACGTGAGGGCAGAGGGGAAAGAGGGGAAGATGCCGGATGACATCCGGCGGAATAGACGACGAAAATGCCGGAATTCAATTCCGGCGCAATAGACAAAGTGACAGACGTGAGGGCGAATATGCCCGGTCATAGAGAACGGCGGCGAAGCGGTAACCCGCCAACACCGCGAGCTCACACAAGAGCGGGCGATAATATCGCCCTGAAAGAAACGAAATAAAGCGGCATACAATGCCGGGGAAATGGACGGAGAGAAAAAGAAAAATCCCCCACTCTACGGGAGAGAGGGGGAATTCTATCTCGGGTCTGACGCCCCGAGCACCTAACAAAGGTTATTTCACTTCTTCGAAGTCGACGTCCTCAGCGGTGGGGCCGTTGGAGCCACCGTTGTTGGAGTTGTCAGACGGGCCTGCTTGCGGACCGGATTGGGCACCGGATTGCTGTGCCTGCTGTTGGGCAGCGTACATCTCTGCGCTGGCAGCCTGGAAGGCCGTCATGAGGGCGTTGTTAGCTGCTTCGCAAGCGTCGGCATCTTTCTTCTCGTAAGCCGCCTTCAGGTCCGCGAGGGCTTTCTCAATCGGTGCTTTCTTGTCAGCAGGGATCTTATCGCCGAGTTCAGCGAGTTGTTTCTCTGTCTGGAAGATCGTAGCGTCGGCTTTGTTGAGTTTGTCAGCCTGCTCTTTGGCTTTCTTGTCGGCTTCAGCGTTGGCCTCTGCCTCGGCTTTCATTCGCTTGATCTCTTCGTCCGACAGACCACTCGAAGCCTCGATACGGATCTTCGCGTCCTTGCCGGTAGCTTTATCCTTGGCGGTGACATTCAAGATACCGTTGGCGTCGATATCGAAGGTTACCTCGATCTGCGGTTCTCCACGACGTGCCGGCATGATGCCATCGAGGTGGAAGCGACCGAGCAGTTTGTTCTGCGCTGCCATAGGACGTTCGCCCTGATAGATGACGATCTCCACAGAAGGCTGGTTATCGACAGCGGTGGTGAAGGTCTCGGTCTTCTTGGTCGGGATGGTGGTGTTGGCTTCGATCATCTTGGTCATGACACCACCCATGGTCTCGATACCGAGGCTCAGCGGGGTTACATCGAGGAGCAGAACGTCCTTGACATCGCCTGTGAGGACACCGCCCTGGATAGCTGCGCCGACTGCGACAACCTCGTCCGGGTTAACGCCCTTTGACGGAGCTTTGCCGAAGAACTTCTGTACAGCATCCTGGATAGCCGGGATACGCGTCGAACCACCTACGAGGATGATCTCGTCGATATCGGAGGTCTTCAATCCGGCGTGCTCGAGGGCCGTGCGGCACGGAGCGATGGTACGCTGGATCAGATCGTCAATCAGTTGCTCGAATTTCGCACGCGTCAGGGTCTTAACGAGGTGAGCAGGAACGCCGTTTACCGGCATGATATACGGCAGGTTGATCTCCGTAGAGGTAGAGGACGAAAGCTCGATCTTTGCTTTCTCGGCAGCCTCTTTCAGACGTTGCATAGCCATCGGGTCTTTGCTCAGGTCGGCGCCGCCGTTCTCAGCCTTGAACTCCGAAACGAGCCAGTCGATGATACGGTGGTCGAAATCATCACCTCCGAGGTGGGTATCACCATCGGTTGCTTTTACCTCGAAGACACCGTCTCCAAGCTCGAGCACGGATACATCGTGTGTACCACCACCGCAGTCGAAGACCACAATCTTCATATCCTTGTTGGACTTGTCGAGGCCATAAGCCAAGGCAGCTGCGGTCGGTTCGTTGACAATACGGCGTACGTTGAGACCTGCGATCTCGCCGGCTTCCTTAGTAGCCTGACGCTGCGAGTCATTGAAGTATGCCGGCACGGTGATGACAGCTTCGGTGACCTCTTGTCCGAGGTAGTCCTCAGCGGTCTTTTTCATCTTTTGAAGGATGATTGCCGAGATCTCCTGCGGAGTATAGAGACGTCCGTCGATGTCCACACGCGGGGTGTTGTTGTCACCCTTGGTTACTTTATAAGGAACACGCGCGATTTCTGATTGCAAGCGGTCATAGGTCTCACCCATGAAACGTTTGATAGAATAGATAGTTTTGGTCGGGTTTGTGATAGCTTGACGTTTAGCAGGGTCACCTACTTTACGCTCACCGCCCTCGATAAATCCGACTACAGAAGGCGTAGTACGTTTACCTTCAGCGTTTGCGATAACGATGGGTTCGTTACCCTCCATTACGGCTACACACGAGTTGGTGGTACCGAGGTCAATTCCAATAATCTTAGACATAGTATTTTTCCTTTCTTTAATTAATTTTCTAATTTCAGTTTACTAGTCTACTAGTTTTCTAGACGACTAGTCACCCTAATAATGACAAAGATTGTGCCATACGAAAAAAGTCTGCCAAACATGACAAATTGGCAGACTTTGTGTGTATCGCTTCGCTGTTTATGTCACGGAGTGACGTGTATGCAGCTGCGCTACGTTTATGTCAGGTCGTAACCGTAATGCTTGAGACGGCCGGTGTTGGACCGCCAGTCTTTGTCCACTTTGACGAAGAGTTGGAGGAAGACTTTCTTTTGCAAGAAGTCCTCGATATCCTTTCGTGCTTGACTTCCTACCCGTTTCAAGGCAGAGCCGGCTTTGCCGATGATGATGCCTTTCTGGCTGTCCCTTTCACAATAAATCACCGCGGAGATACGCACGATGTTTTCTTCTTCGAGAAAGGATTCCACCTCTACTTCGACGGAGTACGGGATTTCCTTGTCATAGTCCAGGAGAATCTTCTCGCGTATGATCTCGTTGACAAAGAAGCGCTCGGACTTATCGGTCAGTTGGTCCTTCGGGAAGAACGGCGGACATTCCGGCAGTGCGTTCTTTATCGCCTCGAAAAGTTGGTCCACTCCAAAGTGTTCCTGCGCAGAGATGGGGAAGATCTCGGCTTCGGGCAATTGGTTATGCCAGAAGTTGACGAGGTTATCCAGGGTATCCTGGGTCGTGAGGTCTATCTTATTGATAATAAGGAACACGCGGGTGCCCGCGGTAGCCATCTTCTTGACTTTGTCGAAGAAGTCGGGGTTGCGGTCGATGGTGTCTTGTGGTTCAGTGACGTACAAGAGCACGTCGGCATCCACGAGGGCCGAGCGGGAGAACTCGAGCATCTGTCGCTGGAGTTGGTAGTTCGGCGAGAGGACACCGGGTGTATCGGAATAGACCATCTGAAAATCATCCCCGTTGACAATGCCCATGATACGATGGCGGGTAGTCTGCGCCTTTGACGTAATGATCGAGAGGCGTTCACCCACCAAGGCATTCATGAGTGTCGATTTACCGACATTGGGATTACCAACAATGTTCACAAACCCACTTCGGTGGGCCTGTGAACATTGATTTGATATTTGCGATTGGAGATTAGTCATTTTACATGACAGCATCATAAAGCTCTTGCTGGCTGGAGTTGAAGAGTTTAGCCGGCGAAAGCTTAGTGATCTTGCATCCTACCTTCTGCTGGATAGCCTTGAGGTCAATCTTCTTGGGATCTCCCATGAGGATAATGGTGACCGGTTTGCCTTGGATATTCTGCTTATAGAAAGTCTCGATATCTTCAAAGGTCAGTGCATCGATCTTGTCGGCATTAACTTTCGCAGGATCTTCTTTGTAGCCCAGTCTTTGCCAAGCCTCGAAGGTAGCCGCTTTGCTGCGCATGGAAGGTTTAGCAGTCTGTGCGTTTTGCTTGAGCATCGCGCGCAGCGCATCCATATTCTCTTTATCTACCGGCATGTTGTTAAGAATATCCGTATAGACGCTGATAGCATCTGCCACCTTGTCGCTCTGAGTACCTACATATCCGATAAAGAAGCAGTCTTTTCCCGGCAGTTCCGGCGTTGCATCATATCCGTAGGCGGTATATGCCATGGAGCGTTTCACACGTATCTCATTCATTACGACACCGGTGAAACCGCCGGACATATACTGGTTGAAGGCATCAGAAGTCACATCCGAAGCGATATCGTACGGGCGGCCGTTGATGTAGAAATACAAGTCCGCTTGCTGAACGTTTCCGTTCGCCAGGAAGAGGACGGTCGGTTCGTTATAAGTCTGTCGGTCTTGTATGAATGGCGAGGTAGAAGGTTTCATGCCTTCTGTGAGCGGCAGTTCAGCAATCAGTTTCTCTTGAGGCAGGGTACCGCAGTAGAAGACGTCGAGGGCGTAGGTACGAGCCTGCGCGATGAGCGACTGGATATTCGGAACACCCAGACTCCAAATATCTTTAAACGGCACTTCGTCAAGATACGGCGATTTCTTGCCGTAGAGGGCATATTGAAGCAAAGCCGACTTCTGAGCAGCTGTACGTTTTGGGCGGCTCAGACGGGAGAAGAACTCCGAACCCTTGACTGCATCCAGCTGTTTTTGCTCAAGGTACGGCATGAGGAGCTGGCGATTGACGAGGTTCATGATCTTGTTCATATTCTCATCGTCACCGGAGATAGACACGGTGAAATACGAGTCATCGCAACTATAGGACACCTCTGCGCCCAGTTCCGCCATCTGCTGCTTGAAATCTTTACCTTCAATCTTCGGCAGGGTCTGAATACCGGCGTTATTCATCAGTGCTGTTGCGTAAGGCAACATCGGCAGTTCATGACGGCCTGCGCCGTAGCGGAGCGTGAGGGTGAAGATATCATTCTTCGTATTCGGCGTATAGTGCAGTGTTACGTTCTCGCCCAGCGTAGAGATGGTCACATCATTGAAGTTATTGAACGTACGTTGGAGTTCGCCGTGAGGCATTTGTCTGAACTCAGCTGCATAAGCCGTTTTGGCATTCTTGATCGGATCCAGCGGTTTGATATTCGGTTTCGGCAGCGTTTTTGCCTTCGGTTGGGTGGTCGGTTCGTCAAACGAGAGGGTCATGTAATCCGCATCGAAGTATTTCTTTGCCACACGTGAGATCTCTGCTTTCGTGAGCGCTTGGATACGTGCGTTCGTCGTGAAGATATCATCAATCGGTTTTCCGTACACGAAGGCATCCATGAGCCAGTTCATCTTCTGCGCAGGTGATTCTTCCGCAACTTTGTACATCTGTTCGTACATATGCTTCACGTTCGCAATCAGTTCATCAGGGATATCACCAGTTTTCAGGCGGTTGATTTCTTTCATGACGATGCGCTCGGTAGCCTTATCGGTCTCAAACATCTGCTGATTAGCATCATAGTACGGTACGGCCTGCACGATGATACGTCCGTCATTACGGCGTGAATCGAGGAACACTCCTGCGAACTGAACATCTCCGTCGATATTCACTTTGTCCAACAGGCCGGTTTGGCCGTTATACAGCACGCGGCAAACGAACTCCAGCACGTCTTGGTCAGGGTCGCCTTCCTTGACACCCTGATATGCCCATACAACCTGCGGGTTGTAGCCTAACTTATAATGCTTGGTACCGGTGAGTTGAACAGCAGGATAAGTAGCACGTTGCGGCAAAGCCTTCGGCTGCAGGCGCGAGAAGGTCTGCGCAATCATCGGTTTTGCTTCCTCCGTATTGAAGTTTCCTACCAGGATAAGGGCCATGTTGTTCGGCACATACCACGTGTTGTAGAACTCAATCAGTTTCGACAGACGCGGGTTCTTGAGGTGCTCGGGGAGACCGATGACCTCGCGCTCGTAGGGTGAACCTTTGTAGATATCCGCCATCATCTGGTTTTGCACCTGCGACGAGGGTTCGTTAGCATACATATTGTACTCCTCGAACACATTCTCGAGCTCGGCTTGGAACGTACGGAAGACAGGGTTGATAAGACGATCGGAATAGATGGTCAACCAGCGAAGCATCTCATTCTGCGAGAACGAACCTACGTAGGCTGTGAGATCATAAGAGGTGAAGGCGTTCACGCCCTCGGTTCCGATGAGGTCGAGCATGTGAAAGAAATCTTCGGTGGAAGATACTTTGGCCTCACGCATGGAGCACTCGTTGATTTGTGTTGCGAGTTGCTCGCGCAGTTTCGGGTCCGTTGTCTCGCTATACTGGTCGTAGAGTGCGATGATTGAGTCGTAGATCGGTTTCTCTTTCTCCCAGTCGAGCGCACCGATACGCTGCGTACCCTTGAAGAGCATGTGCTCGAGGTAGTGAGCAAGACCCGTGTACTCCGACGGTTCATCTACCGAACCCGCGCGAACTACTACGTAGCCTGTTACATCCGGCGCGTCATGGTCTTCCCACAACATGACGGTCAATCCATTGTCTAACTTGTACTCTGTCAGACCCTCACGGGATTGAGCAGAGAGAAATGCGGTGCCGCAGATGAGCAGCAGAGCGCCAAGTAAAAATTTTCTCATTGTTGTTAATATTTGTTGATAATTATCGTAATTTCGTAATTACGGGATTACGGAATTGTTTTTTACCATTCGAGGAGGACCTTACCGCATTGTCCGGAGACCATGACATCGAAGCCTTTCTGGAAGTCTTCGAACTTAAAGCGATGGGTGATGACGGGACTGAGGTCGAGTCCTCCAAGGAGCATCTGCTCCATTTGATACCATGTCTCCCACATGCGGCGACCTGTGATACCTTTGATGGTCAGGGCATTGAAGATGACGTCTGACCAGTTGACCTTGGTGTCGGACGGCAGGATGCCGAGCTGGGCGATGTTGGCACCTTTGTACATATGCTCGATCATATCGTTGAAAGCAGCCGGTGCACCGGACATCTCCAGTCCCACATCGAATCCCTTGATGCCGAGTTGCTTCATCGCGTCTGCAATCGTCTCGCCTTTGGAGCCGTCCACGGTCAGCGTTGCGCCCATCTTCTTCGCAATCTCGAGGCGTAGCGGATTGATGTCCGTCACGACGATGTTCTTCGCGCCCGCAAAACGACATATACCCGCCGCCATGGTGCCGATGAGTCCTGCGCCCGTGATAAGCACATCTTCGCCGAGAAGCGGGAAGGCAAGTGCTGTATGAGTAGCATTGCCGAAAGGATCCATGATGGCCGCGAAGTCATCGGGTATCTCCGGACGCAGCTTGACAACGTTGGACTCCGGGATGGTCACATATTCTGCGAAACAACCGTCTTTTCCCATGATACCGACCGAGATGGTATTCTCGCATACATGTCCCATGCCCCGACGGCAGTTACGGCAGTGTCCGCAGACGATATGTCCTTCTGCGGTGACGCGTTCACCAATGGTGAAGTTGCGCACACCGGGACCTACATCTTCGACAACGCCCACGAACTCATGCCCCATCGTGTAAGGCGGCTTGCAGTGCGACTGAGACCACTCGTCCCATTTATACATATGCAGGTCCGTACCACAGATAGCGGCTTTGATGACACGGATCAATACATCGTTGACACCCACTTCCGGCATCGGGACGTCTTCCATCCAGATACCCGGTTTTGCGTATTTCTTTACTAATGCTTTCATTTCAACACTCCTAATTTCTTGCCCACTTTTACAAAGGCGGAGATTCCTTTATCGAGTTGTTCGCGGGTATGAGCGGCAGAAACCTGCACGCGGATACGCGCCTGTCCTTTCGGCACAACGGGATAATAGAAGCCTGTGACGTAGATACCTTCTTCCTGCAGCGCGGCGGCAAAGACCTGGCTGAGTTTGGCGTCATACAACATGACGGCACAGATAGCCGACTCGGTGGGTTTGATATCGAACCCTGCCGCTTTCATGCGTTCGATGAAGTACGCTGTGTTCTCGTGCAGACGGTCCTGCAGTTCGTTGCTACGCGTGAGGATCTCGAAGGTCTTGATACCTGCCGCAGCAATCATCGGCGGGATGGAGTTCGAGAAGAGATACGGACGGCTGCGTTGACGAAGGAGGTCGATGATCTCTTTCTTACCCGTCGTAAAACCGCCGACGGAACCGCCGAAGGCTTTGCCGAGTGTGCCGGTGATGATCTCTATCTTTCCGCGGAGGTTATAGCGTTCGGTCACACCGTGTCCCGTCTTGCCGACCACGCCGGCGGAATGGCTCTCATCCACCATGACGAGCGCATTGTATTTCTGCGCCAGTTCGTAAATCTTGTCGAGCGGACATACATTACCATCCATCGAGAACACGCCGTCGGTGGCGATGATGCGGAAACGCTGTGCCTGCGCCTCTTTCAGTTTTGCCTCGAGATCCGCCATGTCGCCGTTCGCATAACGATAACGTACCGCCTTGCACAGACGCACGCCGTCGATGATCGAAGCATGGTTGAGCGCGTCGGAGATGATAGCATCTTCCTCCGTCAACAGGGGTTCGAACAGACCGCCGTTCGCATCAAAGCACGCCGCGTAGAGGATGGTATCTTCGGTGCCGAAGAAATCCGATATGACGCGTTCGAGTTCTTTATGCGTGTCTTGTGTGCCACAAATGAAACGCACCGACGCCATACCGTAACCACGCGCATCCATGCGGTCCTTCGCCGCCTGAATGAGTTCCGCGTTATTGGCCAGACCGAGGTAGTTGTTCGCACAGAAGTTAATCACGTCCTTATTGCCCTCGACCTTGATACCCGAGGATTGCGGAGTGATGATCACGCGCTCGTTCTTATAGAGTCCTGCATCCTTGATCTCTTGCAGAGTGGATTGCAGATGTTTTTGAAATTGCTCGTACATAATTTTTCGTAATGACGTAATCACGTAATAACGTAATCACGAAGTTTTTTTATATAATTCCTTGTTCGAGCATCGCTTGCGCGACCTTCATAAAGCCGGCGATGTTCGCACCTTTGACGTAGTCGATATGTCCGTCAGCCTGGCGACCGAACTTCACGCATTGCTCGTGGATGGACTCCATGATATGATGGAGACGGCTGTCCACTTCTTCGGCTTTCCAGCTCAGATGCTCCGCATTCTGGGTCATCTCCAGGCCCGATGTAGCCACACCTCCGGCGTTCACCGCTTTACCCGGTGCAAAAAGTATGCCATTGGACTGGAAGAAATGAATAGCACCCGGCTGACAACCCATATTACTTACTTCGCAGCAGCACCAGCAGCCATTAGCTTTCAGTTCTTTCGCATCGTCTTCAGAGAGCTCATTCTGGAACGCGCACGGCAGGGCGATGTCACACGGGACAGACCATGCTTTCTTGCCTTCCGTGAAGACGCACTCTTTCGGGAACTTGTCCGCCATGTCCTGTACTTTGTTGCGGTTCGACGCACGCATGACGAGCATATAATCGATCATCTGTTTGGTAATACCATCTTTGATAGCCACTACGCCGTCCGGTCCGGAGATAGCTACCACTTTGGCGCCCAACTCGACCGCTTTTGTCGCTGCACCCCATGCTACATTGCCGAAACCGGAGATAGCGACCGTCTTGCCTTGGATATCTTTGCCTGCCTCATGCAGCAGATGTTGCGTGAAATAGAGTGCGCCGAAACCCGTTGCTTCCGGGCGCAGGATCGAACCGCCCCAGGTTATGCCCTTGCCGGTGAGGACTCCTGTATGATACTCGCGCGCCAGTTTCTGGTACATGCCGTTGAGGAATCCTATCTCACGTCCGCCGACGCCTACGTCACCTGCCGGTATATCCTGATCCGGACCGATGCAACGCCATAGTTCGAGCATGAACGCCTGGCAGAAACGCATGATCTCTGCGTCAGACTTACCTACAGGGTCGAAGTCCGAACCACCCTTGGCACCACCCATCGGAAGGGTTGTGAGCGCATTCTTGAAGGTCTGTTCGAAGCCCAAGAACTTCAACATCGACGGCGTCACCGCGCGGTGGAAACGCAAACCGCCCTTGTACGGACCGATGGCGCTGTTGAACTGAACGCGATAACCGAGGTTCGTCTGAACCTTGCCCTCGTCATCGATCCACGTCACACGGAACGTGAAGATACGATCCGGCTCGACCATGCGCTCCACGATCTTCGCCTCTTCGTACTCGGGGTGCTGATTGTACACCTCTTCAATCGACTCAAGAACCTCTTGTACGGCCTGCAGATACTCTGCCTCGCCCGGATGTTTCGCAGCCAAACGCTGCATGATGTCTTGTACTTTCATTGTTTGTAGTGTTTTAAATGGTATGTTGTTTCAATTTTGCGTGCAAAATTACAAATAAAAAATGACATACACAATAGTGAATGCCACTTTTCTGCATTTTTTATTTCCCGGTGCCTACTCCGCCACCTCCGCCAAGACGGTTCAACTCGTCGAGATTACCTACCTTACGGTTCTTATGCTGTTGGTACTGACCGAACATCCATGTGACGGAGACGGTCACGCGTTGCTGGCGGACGGTATTGCGGAACCAGGAAGTAGCTCCTGATTGCAGCGCCACATCCTCGTTGCTGAAGACGCACGAACGCGCGAGGTCTTGCACGTTGAGGTTGAGAATCAGACCATGCTTCATGATCATCTTACGGACTCCGAAGTTCAGGAAAAGGGTGCTACCCGTCTTTGAATAACCCGTAGTCATCGGACTCGACCAGTTGGCGTCGACCGTCAGCGTCCAGTCTTTGGGCAGATAAGCCGACAGTGTACCGCCGACATAGCCATAATGATTGCGGTTCTCATAGATCGGCGTGCCGTCCGCCTTCTTCTCGTACGACTTGTTGATGAAATGGAGCCAACCGGCATTGACCGTCAAAGCCAACCATGCGCCCTGCATCATCTTCGTGCTATCCGGCAGCGTGAGGTACTTAGGTACCAAGGGCAGTTCGGTCAAAGAGAGGTTCACACCGTGAGTGGTACAGGTGCCGAAATTGACCCATTGAATCATTCCCGTACCGTTCGGCATGAGCGTCGTCTTCTCGGAGAACATATCCTGCGTATGGGCGAAATTAAAGGTCATGTTCCAATATTGCGTCCACGAGAAATTGAGTTCTACATCGTTATTGAATTCCGGTGTGAGCGCCGTGTTTCCGGTCGTATAGGAATAGGCATCTACGTACGCCACAAAGGGGTTGAGCATGTAGTAACTCGGTCGCTTGATACGACGCGTATAGCTGGCACTCACGGCGATCGGCTGGCCAATCTTACCCAGCGGTTTCGAGGTGTAACCCACATACGCCGTCGGGAACGGGTTGAAATAGGAACGGGTGGTTACCGAATCCGCACTCTGCCAATCGCCGCGGCTGTAGGTATATTCGCCGCGCAGACCTAACTTCACCGACCAGTGCTCGCCAAACTGCTTGCCGACAGAGATATACGCCGCAGCTACATGCTCATCGTAGCGGAAGATAGAGGGTGTATGGCTAATCGGCATGCCGTCAATAATGGAGTCGGTGGTCATGTTGTTGTCGGTAGACGACAGCGCATATTTGACTCCGCATTCGATCATTCCTGTCTGCCAGAACTTGGTCTGGAAATCCAGTTTTCCACTATAGATATTGATCACCTGATGGCTGTTGATGTCAAGTCCCAAACGCCGCGCGGGATATTGCGTCTCCTGGAAATTGAGTTGGCGATTGTTATAGCGGTTATAATCCACGTTGACCGTCAGTTCGCGCTCCAGTGCCGAATTGAAGGTATGGGTGAAGTTGAGGTTTGCAGTATGTTGAGGCGAAGAGACCTTGTTGGTCGTAACCGTTTTAGTCCACGCGGTATCCGGGCCGATAGCCGTGTAACCGATGTTACGTCCGTCGATGATCTGCTGCTTCATGTTCATGAACGGCACGTTGAGGATAAATCCGAACGTGTTCACCGAGTCGATATACCAATCGTTGCCGACCTTGAGCATATAATACTGGAAATTGATGTCGTAGCCCGACCGGGAATAGTTGCTCACCTTCGGTGTGGTCTCGGTTGCAGGAACAGTACGGCCTGTCTCAAAGTCGATGTCATTCTGCGCAAAGACCTGGGTCAACTGGCCGAAAGTATAGGTCTTCTCTCCGCGGTAGTTGAGGTTGAGCGAAGCATATTCGGTACTGAGCCAGCGGTTCACATCGCCGAAATACATACCCCCGTAACCAACGGAAAGTGTTCCGTTAATGCCCTTCATCATATTGCGCTTGGTCTTGATATTGATGATACCGCCGGAACCGCTCGCATCGTATTTGGCGGAGGGGTTGGAGATAATCTCGATTTTCTCGATCGTGTTGCCGTCCGTTCCGTCGAGCATCGCTTTGAGTTGCTGCCCGCTGAGGTACGAGGGTTTGCCGTCAATCCATATCTCCACGCCCTTGCCGTTGACGGTGATGTTGCCGTCCTTGTCAATACGCACGCCCGGTGCACGGCGGAGGATATCGTTTCCGTTCGAGCCGGCGGCGAGAGGCGAAGCGGAGACGTTCACAACTAACTTGTCCATTTGACGTTCAATGAGCGGTTTCTTCGCTTTGACCTCCAACTCCGTCAGACGCTCCGTCTCTTCGCGCAGCACAAAATCCGGCCCGCCGAAAGACGTCTGGTAACCCACATATGAAGCCTGGATAATATATTTCTCCTCCCTTGAGGATGAAGGGCTTTGCCCGATCGGACTGCCGGTGGCCGTCCGTAGAACAATGTCGGGAGGGGTTACTATATATTTCCCCTCGTCATCGGTGATGGCACCCGTGAGCAGCGTCGAGTCCGGCGCCAACACAGAGATTGTCACAAACGGCATCGCTTCGCCTTTCGTATCTATAACGGAACCTTTGATTACCTCTGCACTGACTCCGGCAGCACAGAGCAGCATCATGCCTAAAAGAATCTTTTTCATCGCTTTGTTTGTTTTCTTGTATGATACGCCGTTTCCAAAAAGGTTACACCTCTTCATCCACCTGGCGGATGATATCGTCGCACAGGCTCAGCACACGGCGGTGCATACGATAACCGAGGAGAAAACCTATCACGCCGCCGAAGAACAACATTCCTAACATACCGCCGCGCACCATGAGCGAACTCTCCGCATAGACCGTTTGACCGAACAGGATTTCCATTGCCAGCCAAATGAACCAAACGAATACCATCGCCATGCCGCCGTACAGCGAACGGATATAATCTTCCTTAAGGCGCTTCGCGGCGTGCGCTACCGTCCGCAGGTCATCCGTCATCACGTTGTTCGCCGCCAGGCGACGATGAATGATGATCGTCTTGACCACCGAATAGATCATCATCGCTACGGTCGCGCCGATGAGGTACCAGGAGAGTCCTAACTCATGAAAACTCCATATACCGAACGTGCATACATACAATGCGCAGAGACCTACCACCCATGCCTTGCGGTGGATGCGCTCCACCTTGCCGTGCATCGCCTCGCGCAACAGACGGTCGTTGACTATCTGCTCCTTGCGCAGACTATCTTTGAGAAGAGCCATCTGCTCTTTCATCTCTTGTAATTCTTGTGTTTCCATACTGCTCATTTGCTTTGTTTCAACTGTTCTTTGATACGAACCAACTTCACGGAGAGGTTCTTTACCGATATACCGACGATTGCTGCTATCTCCTCGTAACTGAGGTCTTCGAGCCATAGCAGGATGATCGCGCGGTCCACCAAGTCCAACTTCTGGATGCGGTGGTGTAACTGACGCGCCTGCTCGGCGGAATGCGACTTGTCGCGGTAGAGATTCTGGTGCATAGACAGTTCTACGCGCTGCAAAGCTGATTTCTTCTTGCGGTCTGCGGACAGACACGTGTTCAGGGCTACACGGTAGATCCATGTCTCCGGCTTGGACTCATGGCGGAACGAATCCAGGCCCTCCCATAGATTGACCAGCGTGTCTTGAAACAGGTCCGCCACTTCATCCTCGTCCTGCGAGAACATGTAGCAGACGGTGTAAATCGTCTGTTTGTGCTCCCGCACAAGCGCAGAAAAAGCTTGCTCGCGGCCTTGCGCTGTTTCTTGTTTCTCGTTCATTGTCTGTTTTTGTTTTTACCCGTTAGACGCAAATGAGGTATAAAAAACTACACTGATTTACAAAAAAAACGCAAAAAGCCTGTCACTTTTTGCGCAGATAGATGAAGAATGTGGTTCCTTTGGGCGAGGTTGCAAAGGTTATGCGACCTCCGGAACCCTCTACGATATGTTTCGAAATTGCGAGTCCAAGTCCGTTGCCGTTGCTCTTCGTCGTGAAGTTAGGACGGAAAATCTTCTCGCGAATGTCCTCCGGGATGCCCGGCCCGTTGTCGGAAATTGTGATCTCCATCTCCTTCTCTGAATACAGCGGATTGAGTGTCACGATGATATCCGGCTGCCGCTCGGTTCTCGGTTCATCACTCTTGCCTCGCGCCTCTTGCTCGCTGATTGCCTGAATAGCATTGCGGATGATGTTCACGAACACCTGCGAGATCTGCTCCTTGTCGGCGTATCCCTCGACACCGCTGTCCGCTCCCACGTACCGGATAGGCACTTGCGCATCGTTCTCGCGCTGGAGCGTGATAACGTGCGATAACTTCTCCGCCACGTCCACTTCCGTTGTCACTACCTCCGGCTGCTTGGCAAAAGTGGAGAACGACTGGGCGATGTGAGCGAGGTTGTCGATTTCGGAGATCAGCATCTTCGTCGTCTTCTCGAAATAGGCGTCGAACTGGTCCGTGCCGCGTTTCAGCTGCAGTTTCTGCACGCTCAGCTTCATCGGTGTCAATGGGTTGTTTATCTCGTGTGCTATCTGACGCGCCATCGTCCGCCAGGCGCTCTCACGCTCCGCCTTGGCTAACTGCTCCGCACTCGACTCTACACGGTCAACCAACAGGTTGTAGCGCTCTACCAGCGCACCTAACTCGTCGTGATACGGATAGTCGATATGGTTCTGCTTGCCACCGATTGTGAACCCTTTCATTTTCTCCGTCAGTAGCGAGATCGGTGCCGACATGGACTTTGCCGCCGCGTAAGCGAAAAACAGCGATAACAGCACTACGATCAGATACGGAGGCAGCAGATGCCCCAACACGCTGTCCACCTCTGCATTACGCGTCTGCTCGCTTAGAAAAGAGGGAACAGCGATATAACCTATCGTCACAAACGAACCGTTGTGAAACGGCACGTACGACACCAGGTACGGATGATTCGCCAACTGCTCGTAGCATACCACCGAGTGCTCCTCCGTAAACAACGCTTCCGGAGACATGCGGCGGGACAGCAGACCGCTGTTGAACAACGCCGGACTCGACGATGCAATCAACTCGCCGTTCAGACCATAGACGTGGATGTCCTGGTTCATATCATATCCCAGGTCATGCAGATCGACCGCCAGCCCGGGAGCCTGGCTGTTGTCCAATGCCTGATCCCAGTAATACAGGTTGCGCAGATAGGACTGAACATACTCCGAACGCATCTGCAGGTCATGACGCTGATGCGACTCCTGAGTCGAGTGAACATAACGGATCGACATGAAGAAGATATAGATGAACACCGCCATCACCGGAATCATCACAATATAGATGATTCGAGTGGACAGACGCATGTTACGCGTACCGCGATGGTAGATCAGAACGATCACACCAAGCAGTATCACCAGACCGAATAACACATGGCATAGGATGAAGTACGGACGCGATGAAGCGTAAGGTTTGTCCTCGTACTCCAATAACTGACGGAAGGAGAATGTCTGCGAGGCAACCGTATAGACGTCCGTGTAGTCCTCCAACTCCGTGTACGCTATCGGCAGCACTGTCAACACGTTGTATATCCCTGCGCGGGACCAGCGCACCTTCGTTTTCGCGTTCGTGAACTCCTTGTCACGCCACGTGTCGTATGAGTATAGAAACACATCGCCCGATGACAAACGGTTCGACGACCAATAGACCATCTGATGCGCATCGAACACGTAAAACAGCACTTTGTCCGTCGCCTCCGTGATCGCACGGATCGTGTCTATCGGAGCCCCGCGCTCCAACGCTGCGCATAACTCCGATGTCTCACGCTCCGCATAAGCCTGACGCTCCGCTATCTTACGGCTCTCCGATGACGAATGACAAGCCGTTAGACCGACCAACAGCGCCAGGACTACCAATCCTGCCAATATCCAGCCTAAATACGTCTTTAACTTCTGCATGTATTTCCAATTTTGCTCTGCAAAATCAGTACTGGCAGGTTAGATTTTGCCGCGGACAAGGAAATAATAAACCGCAAAACCGATCCAGCTGAATGCCAATACAAGAATCGACGCGATGATCTTGCCGACAAGACCGCACTTCGCAGTCTTGAAGATATCCAGCACACACCATATCGCGCACACGATACCTAATACATAAAGAATTGTTCCTAACATACTTATAAAAATTTTTAAAATCCAGTATTAATTTTTAACAAAAAAGCCTTAACTCGCTTTTCGGGTGCAAAAGTACTACATTTTTTTGACATAACCAAATTTTTTGAACATTTGTTTCAAAATGCAGAAATCAAAGCGAAATAGTCAAAATTATTTGCGTGCATGAAAAAAAAGCAGTACTTTTGCATCGTGTTTGTAATATCTTTTACGAAAATATGAGCCCTGTAGAGGTAGTGGACATATTGAGTACAACGCAGCAGCAAGCACACACGGGTTACTTGACGCACGCTTTGTGCTTGGAGGGAACAGCGACGCTGCTTTTCAACGGCGCGTCGTTCCCTTTGCAGCGCGGCGATTGTGTCATTATGCAGCGAAGCGAGAACGCGCAGATAGCCGATGCAAGCCCTGATTTTCAGACCATTACCGTTTATGTCACGCCGGAATTTATTCAGATGGCGTTGCCGCTCAGCAATTACGGCACACGCGGGCATATGATGCTCTTCAACGATCCGGTCATGCACCTCAACGCGCGGCAGGCTGAGCGTTGCAAAGAGAATATGGAATACGTGCGTACGCGTTGCGCGGAAAAAGAGCATCGTTTCTATCTTGACCTGACGCTCAATGCCGTGCAAGCGATGATTATAGATTTCTTTGATTTTCATGCGGAGATTTACGCCGAGTCGAACGATCTTACCCACCAGAATGCGCACCTCATGAAACCGCTTTCTTGAGATGTTGGAGCGTGGCGATTATAGAGCGCATCGTGACATCGCCTATTATGCCGACCGGCTGTGCGTCACGCCCAAATATCTCTCCGAGACCTGTAAATCCATCAGCGGTTCCGGAGCCGCCTATTGGATCAACCGCTATACCTCGGTTGAGATAGCCCGTCTTCTCCGTGACCGTTCTCTGACTTTAACCGACATCGCATACCGTTTTGATTTCTCTTCCCCGGCTCATCTCAGCCGTTACATCCGCCAGAACCTCGGTATTTCCGCGTCAGAGATTAGAGGAGGGGATAGGTAAAAAGTTTCCGATTATTAAGATTCGGCAAAAACGAGGTTTTATTACACTATTGTATAAATGTCTTATTTTCAGTGATTTACAGGGTAGTTATCGGAGGCAAGTCGGACTAATCTCGGAGTAAAGTCGGAGGCAAGTGCTATCAAACACCTGTACACTTCCATGGTAAAAATTGCCGATTATTAAGATTTAGGTGTGTTGTTGACCTCGCCAAATTGTAGCAGTCAATCAGCCATTCTCAAGCCACTCTTGCGCCACTATTATCCTTCGATATCCATACCCCTCTATATATAGTCAAATAAGTTGCAAAATCTATCACGTCTTTTGCAACTTTTTTTAATTTTTAACTCTATTTGCTACTTTTAGTCCGATTACAATGTCGGCAGAGCATTTGACAATTCTCTTTTACCGTTTTACCGCCTTTTGCCCATGGAATAATATGGTCAGCTTCCATTTCGTCAAATGCAAATTCATGGTCACGTCCATTCGGACAGTTTGGATTGGCACAGCGGTGTTGCTGTTCTTCATAAACTTCCAACGCTGTACTCTCGTCAAAAGCACGCAGACCAAGGTGTTGTTCATTGCCGTCTAATACATACCATAAAATGCCCTTCTTATTGGAAATTTCACCATCCTTAAGCAGTTTAGAAATCTGTTGCTCCAACTGTTTTCCATCTATCTCTTCTTTGCCGTGCAAACGATACATCTCTCCCCAATCTGTGGCTATGTATAGTTTCTCGTGCTTGCCTGTAAATTTGGCTTTTGCCCAATTGACCACTTGTCCGAAATAGAGCCACAAACCGTCTGCATTGCTGTCATGTTGGTGTTCAGCCATATACTGCTCAATGGACTTGTTCTCTAATTTAGCCATCCATGAGATTACCATTTCCAACCCTTCTTGGCGATTCCAAGTTTTGGATATATACCCGTCGCTCATTCGCTTGGCAGCACAGTTGTTACGGGAAAAATAGCGTTTGGCATCGGTCAGCCATGTACCTGCATAAATCGCATTTCGGATTTCTTGTTGGCGAAGTTGTAGCCCTGCTATATTGATTACCTGAAACCATTCTAATTTCTCAGCGTCCGTTCCGTTTTGGCAGAGATAGACATCCAATTCGTAGTTTAAGAACTGCTCACGCTCTTTGTCATCTAAGTTGACAAATCCTTTGAGGTTGCCTTTCCAATTGATGGAATACTCGCCGGAGAAGTACTTGCAGATAGAGAGTGTGCGTTGCTGTCCATCCATCACTTCGAATGTGCCATCTTCTTTGACAACCCAATACATCACATTGAGCGGATAGCCTTTAGAGATCGTGTCAATAACTGCTTTCTCTTGTTTCTCGTCATAGACGAACTCGCGTTGGTACTTAGGACGGATGTCTAACTTTCCGTGATAGCCAACAACACCTTCTTCATCGCTGTCGCGATAACCGTCCACAAGGTCGCGGACTAAAATGGTTGTCTTCTTTATTTCCATGGTTTATTGTTTTTTGCGAAATTTTATAACTACTCGGTTGTATAAACGCTTGTGCATTCCGGGGTTTTCGGTATCGGGGATATAGAAACTTGGTCCACCTTTTACGAAAGTACCTTCTGGAAATTTCCCCACCATAGGATTAGCCAATTCTAAACTACTTCCTACTATTTCAAATTGTTCCGGATTCAATTTGTCTAAGAAAGTAATTGGCACTCCCATTTCGCCTTCATAATCATATGGTATTTCATTGTAAGGGCACACATCTATTGCATCATAATTATCGTACCTTGGGTAGTCTTCTGGAGTATAGTGTTTAATGCAAATCAATTCCTCATTGTGCTTTGATACTGGGAGGTTGGTGTACCAACATGAAGACGCGACACGGGCGACTTTTCTACCATTTTCTAAATGATGATATTGTTCATAAGAATCAGGTATATAGAAAAACATACCCACATTAAAATTGGTATAACCTGTTCGTATTTTGTTATCTTTGAATAAAGGAAATATTTCCTTGTATGAAAAAGCACCTGTATTTCCAATTATCAAGAACTTCTTGTCGTATTTGACAAGTTGTGCAACATATTCGCGGAATAATGAGAAAGGCGGATTAGTAACCACTATGTCGGCTTGCTTTAGCAGTTCAATACATTCTGCGGAACGGAAATCGCCATTTCCCTTTAGTGGTTGCATAATATTATTGTCGCTCTGCAACAATAATTGCACGTCAGACAAGTCCGTCGCACCGTTTCCGTCTAAATCAGGGATTTCGGTTATCTCTACTTTGTAGGCAACTTTCTTGGGAGACGTGTTTTCTTCCAGCTCAAAAAACAGCGGTAACTCTAATCCCGAAATGGGTGAGCCATCGTAGCAAGTTGCCATCAGTTTTTTAAGACCGAGAGCATTGAAGTTGAGGGCAAAATACTTGAAGAAATTACTTTCGTAAGGGTCATCGCAGTTGCAAAGAACAATCTTGTCTTTGAAATACTCGCGGTAATGCGACAACTCTTTTTCGATGTCGGAGAGTTGGGTGTAGAACTCGTCCTTTTTGTTTCGGTTGGCAGCATGCAGCGCCGTGTTGGTGTTTGCCATAATTTGATAGTATGTTTAGTGCATAACTATCAAATCGTACGCAAAAAGAAAAGGGTGCTTTCCTTATTGCGTTAACTAAGGCTGCCAACCACGGAACCTTTCGTCGATAATAAGTACTCACACCCATAAAGGATGTGCAAAACTTATTATTTATCGACGAAAGGCATCCATTGGGACACCTAACTACTTATTTCTGTCGTTGTTATTCCTGAAAAAGTTGGTTGGCTTCAGTTAACGCGAAATAATAGTATGCTTTGTTTTATTTAATTAGCGCAACGCTTTGCGCTTGTCTTTATGTCTTGTTTTGTCTTTCACCTTTCCCGGAGTGCTCGGAAGCACCGCTCAGAGAGGGGTGTTTATAGAGTCTGATACAAAGACACCGGACCTTCATGCCAGCGCTTTGTACTCTCCTGTTCTAATTGTTTGTACATGTCGGAAGCATAGACAATACGCATAGCGTCCAATACAGACACATTATGATGACGCGCGTACATCTGAGACACAGCCAACACTTTGCCCGGCAGCAAAAGATAAAGATTGTCTTGTGTCAATTTACCTCTCATTTGCGTACCTCCTTTGCTTCAATAAAACGAATATATTGCAAGGCTCTCTCCGTATGGAAGAGCATTTGATCAACGAGTTTGTAAACCTTCAATTCCCCTAATAACGTGGTCTTTGAGATAAAACCTTGTTCGTAAAGCCCGAATTGCACATAGACATTATCGTTGGCTACCGGTCCGTACACAAGGTCGTAATCATGCGAATAAGTCTCATCTTGCCGGTTACGCATAACGAAATCTATCCACTCATCTGTCGGACCATCAAACCAAAGTACTTTGAGTTGTTTAAGTACCTTTTCGTCAAATTCGTACACATTAACATAGTTGACTTGATCCGGTGTTTTGATTTTGCGTTCAGCCCAATCGTACGCTTGTTTCTCGGCACATGTTGTATAGAATCCCGAACCGTAATCTAAAGTACGGTTGGGTTCTATAATACGTGGCTGTTCCACTATGCTATTACTTCCGTGATAGAGTATCATGATTCTGAATAAATTCGTCAATGTCTGCCACTATCCATTTCTCGCCTTGCGTGTGCAACACATCATAATATTCCATGAGATACTGAGTCACTCCTTTTTCGTCAAAAAGGTTTAACACCGCCTCTCCGCTCATATCATGACGCATCTTGTATGCCTCCACACAAAAGGATAAAAAGTATAGTTTCTCGTCGCCGTTCATTCTTTCTTTGCAACTTTCGGCTGCAAAGTTACTAAAAATATTTGAAATATACAAAGATTTTAGCAGGAAAATGCAAATTCATTTGTATTTTGTGCTGATTTTGTGTAATTTCGAGGTGAAGGAGTGCTTCGGATAGCACTCCGAGTGTTGTACCCGACAAGTTCCTCACTTGGAGGATTAGTACAATACATAGAATTATTAAGTGCCGTGTCGGTGCCCTCGACGTTACAACAAATATTTAACTTTTTTTGAAACCACCAAATTTTATGGCATTTTTTCGGTTACAATCACAAAAAATTCCATTTTTCATGCTGTTTTGGGTATTTCTTCTCTCGGTTGTGAGTCGGTCATCGGTCGGTCAAGAGGAGGGAGTGTGACGGAGGGTACAACGGGGGAAAAATGCTTTTTCTGCGAATTGTGTAAAAAATGCCGTAAATTATGTAACGGATAATTCGCAAAAAAGCAGTAATTTTGCACCGCAATTCAAAATGATGGTTATGAAAAAGATTTTATTCACCTTGCTTGCGGTACTTGCATTAACAGGCTGCAACGCACAAAACAAAAATGAGAAAATGGTAAATGAGCAAATGAAAAAATGTCTTGTAGTATTCTTCTCTCATGCCGGAGAGAACTACTCGGTGGGAAACATCCAAGTGGGCAACACCAAGATCGTGGCGGACTACATCAGCGAACTGACCGGAGCGGATCAGTTTGAGATCGTGACGCACAAGTACGACGGAATGGCTTATACGCCGTTGACCGAACTGGCGCAAGAGGAAGCCCGCAATGACGAGCGTCCGGCTTTTGAAGGCAAACTGGAGAACCTCGACCAGTACGACATCATCTTCATCGGCGGGCCGATCTGGTGGGGCACTTACCCGCAAGTGATGTTCACGTTCTTCGACACGTACGACCTGAACGGCAAGACCATTTATCCGTTCACAACCCACGAAGGAAGCGGTCTTGGCAATGTGATGAGCGACGTCCGCAAAGCGTACCCGAACGCCGACGTGAAGCCCGGTTTCAGCATCTACGGCCACGAGGTGCGCACGAACAAAGCGAAAGTAGAAAAATGGATTAAAGGACTTAATCTCTGATGGATATGGAAGGATTTAGAGTTGACCCGCGGGTGACGACACCCGAAGCACAAGCTATGTTCATTGAGCAAGGACGCAAACTCTTTGCGTTCAATCAAACAATTCCTTTTACGCCGGAGAATATCGCAGCGACGAAAGCGCTCTTTGGCGAAAACCTCGGCGAAGGAGCCATCGTGCAACCGCCGTTGAAAGGTGTTTGCTTTGACATGGTACACATCGGCAAAGGAGTCATAATCATGCCGGATTGTCTGATGATGTCGCGCGGCGGAATCACCATTGAGGACGGCGCGATGATTGCGGCGAACGTGCAACTTATCAGCAACAACCACGACCTGCACGACCGTCAGATCCTTATTTGCAAGCCGGTGCATATCGGGAAGAACGCCTGGATAGGAGCCGGAGCTACCATCCTGCCGGGAGTGACGGTTGGCGAGAATGCGGTCGTAGCCGCTGCAGCGGTAGTGACCAAAGATGTGCCAGCCAATGCCATCGTCGGCGGCAATCCTGCCAAACTAATCAAGATGATAGACTAAGGAAATCATCCTTTGTAATCCAAAAATCCCACAAAAACTTGCGTATGTGGGATTTTTTTTGTACCTTTGCACGCAAAATCGCATATATATGATTCTTTATTTTTCAGCAACAGGAAACAGTCTTGCTGTTGCACGCCAACTGGCAGAACAGCTGAACGAACAACTGATGCCGCTGATTGAGGCCGTTCAGCAGGACTTGACGAACGAAAAGCGTATAGGGCTGGTCCTCCCGACCTATGATTTCAACCTGCCGCCTGCGATGCCGGAAATGGTTTCGCGATTGAAGATCAGTCCGCAATCCTACGTCTTTACGGTCGTCACGTGCGGAAGTGCAGCGGGCAACTGCATCTGGGTGTTGCGCCGCATTCTACGCGAGAAAGGGATCAAACTGGCGTACAGCCATAAGGTCAGTATGCCCGATAACAGCGCGTTGGCGTTTGGACGGAATCCTAACAAACAATTGGGTAAGTTCGAACGTGTGCCGGCTCGCATGGAGCAGATCATCCGTGAACTGAAAGACGAAAGCCACACGCTGCACTATAGTTGGTTCGGTCTCCTCTCATGGCTACTCGGTCGCAAGGCAATAGAGAGAGGAATGATTCATTGTCTGGGTCCGAAAGTAATCGCCGACAAGTGTAACGGTTGCGGCACATGCGTACGTGTCTGCCCGATGGAGAACATCCGCCTGACGGATAACAAAGCCATCACCGGCGACCATTGTACCGTGTGCCTCGCCTGCGTTCATGCCTGTGCACAGCAGGCCTTCCGCACAAACGGGCAAGACGTTCGCAAGGAACGTCAATACCGCCATCCAGACATCAAACTGAAAGACCTGCTTTTAAGGAGTACCGAAGATCATTCGTCAAGATGATAGAGAGCTATAAATAACCCGTTACAAAGGAATGGAAATAAATCAATTAGCAGAATCAATGATGAACGTCGAAGAGATTCGGGATTACTGCCTTTCTATAGGCACGGATGTAGAAGAGAAACTGCCTTTCGTTAAGTTCAAGAACGGCGATGGAGTGCTGGTCTTTTATGTCTGCGGGCATATGTTCTGTTTCTTCGATTTGAATGATTTTCAGGTCATTTCACTCAAGTGCCAGCCTGAACGGATCGATGAACTGAAAGCTGAGTATGATTGTGTCGGCAACCCATATAACGAGTCGCCCAAGCATTGGATAGGTCTTGACCCGCACACCTCGCCGGACAAGCTCACCAAAGACCTCATCCGAAATTCATACGAAATCGTCAAAGCCAAATATACAAAGAAGAGATAAACCATTTATACCTTTATGTCCGAAATCAATCTACAAGGCTATATGTCCTCCGCCATCCGGCGGATTATGGCAAAGGCATACCGCAACGTACTAACGCTCGGTGTCAAAGGTGCCTTGCAATCGCCGCTCTTCAAGAAACTGCGTGCCGTACACCTTGTCGGTGGCGAACACTCCGGCGGCTGCGCCCTTTGGGAGCACCGCGAAGAAGTGAAAGAAATGGTAAAGTAAGGTACAAAAGTGACAAAGTACAAAGTACCAAGGATACACGCGCTCAATAATCTTTTGCAACTGCCAAAGTGCAACAAAAAAAATTAAAATGTGCAAATAAATAAGCAAGAAAATACAAAAATTCTGCTTTTTTATTTGCACAAATGAAATAAATGTGCTATCTTTGCGCCGTCATTTGAGAATGACTGCTGGCTCCGACAGCGTAAAAAAGCGGTGACATATTGAATTATCTTTCGCGTTTGCGATTTATTTGGTGCTCAAGAATGTAGGAAGTTCGTGAAGAAATACCAATAAATAAGTCGGAAACGTCCATAGTGTATTATATGGGCGTGACTTATCGGTATTTGGGCATTTCCTACAGCCTTTGAGCAGATAGGGACGCTCATATTTTTTTGTATTCCTTTTCTCATATTTCGCAGACGGCTCTATAGAGAACCGTCACTCTCCAAACGGGGCAAGAGCAGCAAAGCCGCAAGAGCTGTATACTTAATTCTTCATCTAAAAAACCGATGCTCGATGGGATATAAGTGAGCAAAAGAAACAATGAAAAAGCTATTACTCATGGCTATGTTGGTTGTAGCAAGTCTTGTGTCTGCGCAAGATGTTATCATCACTAATGACTCTCGGAAAATTGATGCCCAAATCATTGAAGTGTCGCAGACCGAAGTTAAGTACAAAGAGAAGAGCAATCCTAATGGTCCTACTTTTGTACTCAATACGAAGGACATCAACTCAATTATTTATGCCAATGGAAGTGTCAGCACATTTACACAGACACAAACTAATCAAGCAAATAGCCAACTGCAACCTGGTTCTCTTATCACGAGGTCTGGAAAAACATATTTTTATAATGGGAAAGGTATGAGTGAAGCAGAATACATGGCTTTTGTTCAAAATAATTGCTACGAGGCATGGCAAAGTCATCAAAGTGGAAAAAAATTAGTCAAGAATGGTTGGGCATTTTTCGGAGTAGGTCTCGGATGTTTTGTGTTATCAATTCCTCTTGCATTTGCTCCTTATAGCCTTTATTATGATCCTATCTTATGGGGTGCAGGTGCCGGTTTCCTCATAAGTAGTGCAGTATGCTTACCTATTGGTTACTCACGAGTTCATAATTCTCACGAAATATACAACGCCCAATGTGCGAGAAAGACGGCTTCTTTAGAGTTTGGTATCCAGACATCACAGAATGGAATAGGATTGGCTATGAAATTCTAATATAACATAGCGTTCTCTTTTCGCCCGAGCTAATCACTCGGGCTTTTTTATTTACCATTACCTGCCGCACACGGCTCACACACATAGCGCTTAGATTTGTGGATTTTTAGCATATTTTGTAAAATAAATTTGTGGATATCATAAAAAAGCAGTACCTTTGCACTCAATATGGAGTTACAACAAGACAGCATCATCGTAAGCGCCAGAATTGAAGCTCTCTTCAATCTCAAGTTGAGCAACTATTTCACGCATGTGTTCGTGACAGACGGCGAGTGCGTAATGAAATATAGCGGTGAGCAGGTGAAAATGGGCAAGGGAGACTGCGTGATTATTGTGGCAAACCATTTGGTGACAGAGCTTCATCCGACAGATGACTTCCACGCAAAAATAATCTTTATCGAGCCCGGGTTCATGGATGTCTGTACACCGCACACGAGTTACGGCATCGTAGGCGGCATGACGATGTTCATTAATCCGGTGATGCACCTTGACGAGCGTGCCGTCGCCTTGCTACAAGCCGCTGGGTTATTCAGTCCAGTAAATTCCAATTTGTCGAACAGATGACATTGTTTAGACCCAATTAGATGATATAATGAAAAAGACAAATAATATGTGGCTACTTTTTGCAATCCTGTCG
>CADCBP010000024.1:30457-31624 GCA_902799705.1 uncultured Bacteroidales bacterium | reverse complement strand
ATATGAGTTTGGTTGGCACGAACATCGTGCGTCGGGTCATTAGAAAATTGGTCTAAATGCCATATTCTATAACATTACGCAGATCCTGCCTGCTTCTTTAGTAAAGATGGAAGGATAACGGCAAATACAAGCATAGACCTGCGCGCTCGTCACGGGCTTGCCGTCCTTACGTACATGCCAGGCATTGCGGTTGATAGCGGCGGCTATCTGGTCAGTCGTCTTTCCATGACCATCCGACATGATGGCGTACGTTATGGCTTCCTCAAGTTTCTCAGTCTTGTTTCAATGCGAGGCCTTTGGATGTAAGCCATGCCTCCAGTTCCGCGAGGGACTTCTTGCCGAAGTTGCGAAGTTTGAGCATGTCGGCATGGCTGCGACGAAGCAAATCATACAGGTTGTTGATCTCAGCAGCCTTCAGTCCGTTTTGGCAGCGTACCGATAGCTCGTCAGAACTAATCGGGGTAAGGAGTAACTCCTTCTCTTCCGGAGTAAGATTCTCCAAACGCTGCTTCTCTTCCTTCATTTCCTTCAAATCGTTGATTTCTTCCTTCAACTCCTCGATAATCATATCCTTCCGCTCTAACTCATCCGGCATTGCTTCCAACTTCTCCAGAGCTTTCTCAAATATCTGAACGGCTCTGTCCCTGGTTAAGCCCAGTTTTGCAGAAACATCCGGCCACTTGCCTCCCTGCAACATCTCCATGATGACCTCTACTTGACGAGGGCTTAGAGTGGTATCCAAGTGCGGGATGAGAGCGCACAGCAGTTCCTGAATGTGCTTGATACGGTGCGGGTATAGTTTGAGCGCGTCCAACTGAGTTTGCGCGTCAGTCTTTGCAAGGCGAAGTTGCTCCATCTGCTCTTGCAGTTCGAGTTTGTAGCGCTCCAGTTTCTGCTCCGATGCATGAATCGTAGCAATAGACGCAGCGTAACGCTCTACATCCTCTTTGCAGGGATAGAAGAAGTTGCCGTGTGTTTCGTAGCCAATAGCGCCCCTCTTACAGAGGTTACGAATAGTCTCTTTCGTGACATGCGCTATGGCTGCCGCGTTGGACATTGATATGTATGTGCGGCTTTCGTTCATCAGTCAATCACTACGGCTGTGCCGGAGATGGAAATCATGATCATGCTGTTGGCTTGACCCATCGTCTCATAGCCAAAGCTAAC
>CADCBP010000024.1:0-30445 GCA_902799705.1 uncultured Bacteroidales bacterium | reverse complement strand
GAAGAAATCACGAAGCGACGCGCCAAAGTCCTTCAGGAAATTCATTCCGAAGATAACCTCTCCGGAAACAAGACCTTTGTACTCCTTAATGGTGTGACCCTCAATAGTGGGTGTGGTAGTAACTATCATAACTTTAATCTTTAATATTCATTACTTTTTTCGCATCTGCCAAAATCTTGTCATGGTCGAAAGCGAGTTTCGGCAACGCATTTATCGGCCACCATTGTGCTGCAGTTGCATCGTCTGCGGCAGTGGCTTCCGGCATGGTCGTCATGGCGGCATAAGCTGCCGTGATGACGCGTCCACGTGGATCACGCTCTACGTCGGAATAGATACCCACTAACTGCATGCCGGTCAACACAATGCCGGTCTCTTCCTCCAGTTCGCGTTCGGCACAACGAGCCACCGTCTCATCCATCTCCAGAAACCCACCCGGAAAAGCCCAATAGCCTTTGTATGGGTCGTTGCCGCGTTGGATAAGCAGCACGTACATCTGACCATCTTTCTCAGCAAAAAGCACAGCATCTGCTGTTACCGAAGCACGCGGATACTGGTAGGCATATAGCCCGTCCTCCGTCTTCTTATAGTCAATCATCGCTCGTTCACTTTAGCCAGTTTTTCCATCACTTCCCAAAACTCTTTCGGCAGGCGAATGCGCATCTGTTCGATAATCTCGTCCGGGATTTCTTTGTAGTATGCTTGTGCAATACCTCCGGTAATGCAAGCCAGCGTATCGGCGTCACCTCCGAGCGAAACAGCCAAACGGATAGATTCCTCAAAGTCGTGACTATCAAAGAAAGCCAAGAATGCAGGTGGCACGGTGCCTTGACAAGACGAATCCCAGTCGTAGTAAGGACGGATTTCTTCGCAAGTATGCTGCAGTTCATAACCAAACGTCTTCTCAATGTACTCACGGATGGCCTCTTTGGTCGCACCTTGACGCGCCATGAAAATAGCAACGGCTGTTGCTTGCGCGCCCTTGATACCTTCTGGATGATTGTGCGTTATCTCTGCCGAACGTTTGCCTAAGTCCAGCGCTTCCTCGATAGAGTTAGCTGCCCAGCCGCAAGCTGATGCACGCATGGCCGAACCGTTACCGAACGAGTTGTATGGATGACGCTTTCCATCCTCAAACGCGTTGCCCTTGAAGTCGTGCAGACGCTCCGGACTGAACAGCCAAGTGCGGAAGCCGCCACCATAACCACCCATTGGACAAGGGAAATGCTTTGCCCAGAAAACAAGTCGGTTCTCCAACATCTCCTGTGAGCGGTCGGAGCTGAAAAGCCAATCGGCCACAGCAATTGTCATGATGCTATCATCCGTGTACTCCGCGCGCTTGTCAAAGAGCGGTTGAAAGTCGGTCGTTTTGATATTGTCAAACTCATAAACCGAGCCCACTGTATCGCCGATTAGGGCACCTAAACAAGGGAATTGATATGTATCCATAAAGTTGATTTATTTCTTAGGGTTGATGTATTGCATGTACTCATCATACGGGATGTGAGTGCCTCCCATGGATTTGAGATGAGGCGTCTCGAACTGACAATCAATGATGCCACCAACCTTTCCGACCATGTAGGCAAGATAGATAAGTGCCAGTTTGGAGGCACTGGGAGCGAGGGAGAACATACTCTCGCCGAAGAAATTCCTGCCTATCGTCACACCGTAGAGTCCTCCGACAAGTTCGGTACCTTGCCAGACCTCGACACTCATGGCAAAGTTCATCTCCCGCAGTTTCTTGTACGCTGGGAGCATACGTCCACCAAGCCAAGCACCTTCTTCCTGATCACGTCCTTGCGCTTTGCTGCAATGTTCGATTACTTGATCAAAGGCTTTATTGAAGGTGACATGATATTTCTCTTGGTTCATGAGCGTCCGCATGGAGTGGCTGATGTGGATGTCTTTGGGAAAGATGACGAACCGGTCTTGCGGACAATGCCATAATATCTCATCTTCGCGGTAGTCAAACCAAGGAAAGATACCGTGGCTGTACGCCAGTAGGAGCCATTCGGGAGTGAGGTCACCACCCACGGCAAAGAGCCCGCTTTTGTTTGCCAAATGCGGGTCGGGGAAGCCGACAATATCTTTGCTCAGTCTGTAAACCATGTTATTTTAAGATGAGATCGTCACCTTTCAGATCCACACGCACTTTGCCACCCTCTTTGAGGCTGCCGAACAGGATCTCTTTCATCAGTAGCGAACTGAGGTGCTTGCGTATCACGCGATCCATCTCACGTGCACCGTATTTCTCGGAGTAACCTTTGCGAATGAGGAAGTCACGTGCTGAATCGGAGAGTTTGATGGTGACGTTCTTGGCTTGGAGTCGTTCTTGGAGGATGGACAGTTTCTTATCGAATACCTGTGCCGCCATCTCACGCGACATATCGTTGAAGACCACCATGCCGGACAAACGGTTGATGAACTCGGGTTTGAAGGTCTTCTTGACGGTATCGAGCATAGCATCGCCACGTGTCTTGGTGTTGCTGAATCCGACCGTTCCCATGGACGCAAACTGTGCTCCGGCATTACTGGTCATGATCAGAATGACATTCTTGAAATCCGCCTTGTTACCTTTGTTGTCAGTGAGACGCGCATAGTCCATCACTTGGAGAAGGATGTTATAGATATCCTGGTGTGCTTTCTCTATCTCATCGAGTAAGAGCACGCAGTTGGGCGATTTACGAATGGCATCGGTGAGCAGACCGCCGTCATCGTAACCGACATATCCGGCAGGAGAACCGATGAGTTTGGCAACAGCATGTTTCTCCGTGTATTCGGACATATCGAACCGAATGAGTTCGACACCGAGTTCTTTGGCAAGCACTTTGCAGAGTTCTGTTTTGCCGACACCGGTGGGTCCGACAAAGAGCAGACTGGCAAGCGGTTTATCGGGTTCGTTGAGTCCGGCTTTTGCCATTTGAACAGCTTCAACCACTTGTCGTACGGCTTCATCTTGACCGAACAGTTGCGCCATGATATGGTCATGGAGCGTAGCCAGTTGCTTATTCTCTCCGTAGGAAGCAGCAAACATGTCATCGGATAGTTTGCAGATCTTCTTGACCGTCTCTTCGATGAGTTTGCGGTTGACGACTTGGGTCTTCTTCTTGAGCGGATGCATCTCACGATAGGCACCTGCTTCATCGATAAGGTCGATAGCTTTGTCCGGCAGGAAGCGGTCGGTGATGTATTTGGCACTCAGTTCGACAGCGTACGGCATCATTCCGTTCTCGTATTGCACTTGGTGGAACTGCTCGTACATGGGTTTGAGCCCTTCGAGTATCTGAATGGCTTCCGATTGTGAGGGTTCGGGTACATCTATCTTCTGGAATCGCCGCACGATGCCTTGCGATTTCTGCATGTACTTGTTGTACTCCTTGTAGGTAGTTGCACCGATGAAGCGGATGTCACCTGCTTCGAGATATGGTTTGAGGATGTTCGACCCATCAAGGCTCTCACCACCAGCTGCACCGGAACCGATGAGTGTATGGATCTCATCAATGTAGACGATAGCATTCTTTTGTTTAGCTACACCTTTCATGACGCGTTTTATACGCTCTTCGAACTCACCTCGATATTGCGTACCGGCAATCATCGTACCCATATCCATCTGGTATATCTTAGCACCTTTGAGTCGTTCGGGCACGTTACCTTCTTCGATCCGTTTGGCTAAGCCGTATATGAGTGCGGTCTTACCGACACCGGGTTCGCCCACATGCAGCGGGTTGTTCTTATCGCGTCGGCACAGCACTTGGATGGTTCGATCCAGTTCTGCTTCACGTCCGATGAGCGGGTTGTGGTTTGCCAACAGGTCATTAATACATACAATGAGTTCCGTCCATGCACGCGGTTTCTCATAACCGAAGAAGCCATCTATCATCTCCTCTTCCTTTTCTTCTATCTCCGGATGACGGTCAGGTAACGGACGTCCTTCGTAAGCATCTATGATGGAGCGAAGCAGTTCAGTCTCATCTTCGGTGAACTGAGAACGCAGGATATAATTGGCTTGTGATTCCTCTAATTGCAACATAGCGTGAAGCACGTGCGTAGAATCTATCTCCTCTTTGCCAGCACTCGCGGCATTATTCTCTGCAATCGTCATCATTTGCACGTATTGCACGGACGGAAGAATCTCGTATTCGCCCACTTCTTCCGGAACAGAGTTATACTGCATGTCGCCGTAGATGGGTTCTTTGAGGTTCTTCTGATAATCCACATGGTAACTCTCACAGAGCGCCATGAACTCATTATTGCGGCAGCATATACCAACGAGCAGCAGTTCCGGAGTAAGGAACTCCACACGACTGCTGACCGCGAATGACTCAGCGAACTGAAGGGCTTCTGTTAATCGTTTGCTATTATCCATCTTGTTCGGTTGTTAAAAAGGTAAATCCTCGGGGTCGTACGGTGCGATAGTAAGTCGCAAGGGGAACCCTTCGTCTTTTGCCAACTGCATGGCTTTGGTCACTTTGCTCACAGCGATGTCGTAGGTATAAATGCCTACGTTTGCGGAGCCGTTCTGATGCACGTCCAGCATAATTTGGGTTGCGTCTTCAGGTGATTTGAAGAACACGACACGCAATACATGTACCACAAAATCCATTGTGGTGACATCATCATTGTGCATGATTACATTGTACCGTTTGGGTTTGCCGAAACGTGTTTTGGTCTCTAACCCTCGTTGTGTTCTACCGATTGGCATATTATTGTTCTTTGGGTTTAATTACGTTGTCTATTCTTTCTAATTCATGAGCTCCGAAGAGATAGTCTTGTATTTTGTCCGGCTCAATGGTAATGAAAGCAGGCGTGATGCGAGCAGGGAATTGCTCAAAAATAGCCCGGTTACTTACATACCATTTAAAGTCTTTAATATTCGGATGTTTTGAGATTACATCCCAGCAATGGAACACCTTATCCCGAATGACTATTGCGAAAGACGTTGAACCATCTACAGCCTCAACGACACATATATACCGATTTCTATCCGTGACACGAGCTATTAGTTCCTCGTCGGATTCATCATATTCAATAGTTATTCGGATTCCGTATTTTTGGCTGATGTCATTCATCATCGAACGGAAAACAGTACCATGAGGCGAATCGTCTTGTATGTTATTGATTCGAATATAATAATGAATCATCTCATGGACAATCGTATCAATATATTCTATTTCAGGCAGATCATATCGAACCGATATTTCGATAGTGTGCGACACGACCGGTTTGCCGTTAACGAAAGTGACACGACTTTTGGTCATACCAACAGCCCTATTGCGTTGGGATAGCATTAGACGTGGGCGAGGCAACTGACCACCAAAACAAAGATTGTTGTAGTAGCCAAATTTCTCTTCTATGTATTGCTGTGTCGGTCTCATTTGTCTTTATTTTCTAACCAATCCACACCAAGTGATTGTAGTTTCTTTTTGGCGTCCTCGTCTCCATTCATTGCTGATTTTCGATACCAGTAAATCGCAGTATTTATATCTTCTCCCACGCCTTCACCATGCTCATACTTCTCAGCCAAGTAATACTGCCCAAGACTATTATCTTGTTCCGCTGCCATTCTGTAATATTTGATAGCAGACTCGCTATCGTCCATAGAACCTTCATAGAAGCAGCCTAAACTTATGATAGCATCCTTATCTCCTGTATCTATCAGTTTCTTATACCACTCTATAACTTTAGCATTATCTTGCTCAACTCCAAGTCCTTGTCTATAACATTCGATAACTTGTTTTATGGCACTTTTATCCTCTTTTTTTGCCGCTATTAAGAACCATCTGAACGCTTCTTCGTAATTACGATCTGTTCCACGCCCATCCTTATACATGTAGGCTAAGTTTCTAGCTCCCACGGTACTACCCGCCTCCGCCGATTTAAGATACCATTCTACGGCTTTTTTATGATTAACAGTGAAGAAGTAACCATTCTCGCACATCCATCCGAGATTACACATCGCAGCAGAATTGCCTTCTTTTGCCAATTCCTTATAGAACCTATGAGATATTTCATAATCAGGAGTTACTCCTCCTTCACCACATCGCAGCCATGCTACTCTAAATCGAACATCTTTGCTTCCTTGTTCTAACGCCTTATCTCCCCAGTATATAGACTTTTTAAAATCGCGTGGTAATTGCCCGGTGCAATACTCCTCACATAAAAATTCTTGCGCTGCCAAATAACCAGTTTCTGCAGAAGCAATCAAGCATAGTTCTGCAAGTTCAACATCCTTACCTTCAGTTGAGCCAGTCAAAAATGCCTTGCCCCTTGTATATAGGCTATAAGGTGTAGAGGCTAAAGAATGGATGTATTTAAGTTTCGTATCTTCATAGGTTTCCTTATCAAAATATTCAGAGTCCAAATCTCGGAGCTTGCGACTCCATTTGATTGCTTCTTTCCAATCTTGCCGGTCTTGGGCTTGCCTCATCAATTCTGCAATATACTTGTCGTCGCCAGACTCAGCAAGCATAGTCTGCCATTTGCGGCTATAGGAATGATCAATAGGCACTCCATACTTGCCCTCTTCAAAGATTGTGGCCAATTCACTAGCCTTATCCAAGTCACCGTCATTGGCAAGACGGATAATCCATGGCAATGCGACCAAGTTGGAAATAGATTCTTCCTTACCTGCCAATTCTATGATTCTATCACAACAAGTCGTATTCCCATTATGTGCATAGCGTTTGTATATAGATAAGGCTGCAAAAATATCCTTCTCGCATCCACAACCTTCAGTCATGTTGTCTGCTATTTGGATTTGGGATGGGATATAGCCTTGATACGCGGTCAGACGCTCTAACTGGTGAGATAAACTTTGAGCGGAAGGATTATCATCGCCACGATACATCAGTGCAACTTCATGTTGTGCAAGAGGACACACTTTTGTCTTGCCGTACTTAGCAACCATACAACACTCCTCGCAGCCATGCTTGGCTTCTTCCAAACAAGCTATAAGAGCACTTTGCGGAGTCAGTTCCTTCTGACATTGACGGATGTATCTTTCTTTGCTTAAGCAGTAAGACGAAGGCGCAAAGTAATCTACGTAATCAGCAAACTTGAAGGTGTCCAATTGAGAATAAATAGTGACGTATGGTATCTTTTCCGTTCCTAATATAACAGCTGCATATAAGAGGCGTGTCTGTTCTATCAATCTTCTCATCGGTGCAGATTCTTCACAATGATTGAGAAAATCGTTTGCTATATTACCCAGAGAAGTTGCAAAATGCAAAACAAGCGGAGTGTCAATGTAGATATCATGTGGGTCAATTTCATTCCACGCTTTGGTATAAAACACAATCTTTGCATTCGGGAAAGTAACATGTATGACTGATTCTCGCAACTCTTTTTCCTCGGAAGGAATACCTAATACGATCACTCTTTTAACACAAGAAATATCTTTCTCGTTTTCCGTTAAATAATCTCTTAAAACGGCACACCACACAGCGTCGTAATAAACATACACGACAACTGTTATCTCATTCACTTGTTTTACAAGTTGAGATAATCCCCTGCTATCAGATAAAGCACTATATATGTCAATGCCCTTTGTCATGTTATTCCTTTACGATTTCCTTAAGAACACGGTAGTCATCAGTAATGATACGTATCTCGACACGTTTGGAGCGGTCCATATCTATGGGTTTTCTGCTTTCCGCAGCATAGTTGCCATCAGCATCTAATGCATGCGTGTAGGAATATCCTACTGCAGTAAGCCATTCTTCGATTTGTTTCTGGTCGCGTGCTTCAAAATTCTCCGCACAAATTCGACGCATACATTTTACCACCTCGCGAGCTCGCTTTTGAGAGAGGTCAAGGTTGGATAGGTATGGGTCACTATCCGTACGTCCAAAGGGCTTTGTATCTGTATGTCCTTCGACACGAATCTCTTTGATGTGCGTTCGCAAAGAGTCGTGGAGCAGCACGTTCATATAGACGGGGATAACATCCTCCAACGTATTCTCAAAACGTGCAGACACATTCCATTGACCATTATCGAAAAGCGATTCAGCTTTTGCAAATCTCATTGACAGGTCGTTGTTGATAGCAAGAACATCATTCCCTATTTGTTGCTTGAAGGTTTCATGCAACTCGTCATAGAGTTTATTCTTTGTATCCACATATTCGGTCAACTCTTGTTTGCGTTGCTGAATGAGTTTTTGGGCACGAACCATGTAGGCAATAGACACGAAGAGGAAGATGACCATTAGTCCGGTCATCAAGTCAGATACTGACATCCATACATTCGTCTTAGCCATATTATTCCTCTTTGAGTGTTTCTTTAATCTCGTCCATATCGTTACCCATCTTGGTGATAACCACAGAAGCCGTGAGTAATTCCGCAGATATACGAGACAACTCGGCCAGTTGCTGGTTCTTAGATGAGTCATTGGATTCTGAGAGAGATTGTTGGATGCCATGGAGCATTGCCTTTGCTTCTTCCAAGTCATCTGCCATCTGCTCAATATATTCCTTCAAAGAGCCGGACTGGAGCGTTTGTACCATTTCTCGGCGACTCTTGTCATTCGCAGCAATAAGGTCTTTGAAATTCTGCTCGTTCTTGGCTTGAAGTTCTTTGATTGCCTCCACTACTATCTTTGCAGCTTCTTTAGATTCATTACCTTCATCCATCTTATCGTAAGCATGGTTGATTCTTCTTGATAGAATCAAAGAGCCAACCATACCTAATAATGACGTAAAGAATGCAGTCTGCAATCCTTCCAACAATCTGGGAATGCTATCATCTAAATGGTCTGGGTCAAAGTGAACAAGACCGGTAGTGATACCGGCAAAAGTACCGATAACACCAAGCGTGGAGATTAATGATGGTAACTGTTCAATCCATTTCCGGTTCTTCTTCAGCTCACTATCAGAAGCATCATAAATGTACTTGTAAGCCCAAGCCCAAGCAACTATAATTATTATACATGCAATTATGGTGAACATACTATGAAATATTAGATGTTTATATATTCTTTATCCCACTCTTCTGGCCAAACTTGAAGAATCTGCTTGTATAGTTTTTCTGCTCTTTCATGAATGCATGCAAGGTTCCAATCCGCCTTAACGAGACAATCATCGAGAGTAACAAGGCCCTTTGCATTTTTGAGCAAGCCTTCTTTGTTTCCTTTTCCGTTCAATTTGATCTGCCAAGGCGCATTGCTGATACTGGAGTTCAGCGCCCCAGGAATGATAGCGAGATTACCTAAAGTATAGAGCGCTTCATTCGTCGCTTTTTCCACTTCGAGGTCTTCGGGACGAACCCAAGTCTCTCTCCATTTCTTCGGGAGAAGGTGTTCCAGACTGTATCCTTTCAGACCACGCAGTTTGGTTGCAGCCAAACTGTCTTGACGCAAACGGCTCTCCAGCATATAGAGGAAGCCCAAAGCTTGTCTATTGACATAGACCTTATTATTGACAGCGTATTCTATTTCATTAGGTAGCGCCGCACGGTACGCTACATCCTTATCATTTCTTTTGTCCACATATTCTTTGAGAGCATCGACCGTGAGCACTTTGTTGGTGATTAAACCGTCGCTGAACAGGGCATTGTATCCACGTGTCTCCAGGCGCGCTATCGTTCGACGCATCATAAAGGTCTCCAGATATTCGTATATTTTAACTTGTTCTTCTTTGTCAGCGTAGAGCAGCACAAACATGACGTATGGGAGCATAACCGCGAAATCAAGCCCAAACATCATCAGGTTCACGCGTTCGAAGCCCGGTTCAGACGAAATAGTTTCTTCTTTGCAGTGAGGGTTGAAGTTACGTTGAAACTCCGTCGCAGACTTATAGATGCCTTGCATCAAGGCTTCTTTGTCGCCGTTAAGGTATTTGCAGACGAAAGCCTTGTACGACAAGAAGAGATTGCTATATTTCTCGTAGTAGAGTTTGTCTTCTGTAGAGACGGCATAATCCTCTCCTCGGAATTGAATAATGAGGTATGCGTAAAGGAACAAATCCACCAAGTGGTATTGCTTAGTACCCGAATACACCTTCTGATCCCAATAATTCTTTGTCTCTTCGTCTGCCTCAAATACCGGTTTCCAATACTTGTTATATTTTTCCTCGTTATATTGGTCGAACAAATAGTTCTTCAGCAACTCAGATGTGGTCAGTTTAACGCCAAGCGAGTTGATCGTATCGAATATCTCTTGCTCGTTCTCCTCCGAATCCAAGTCTATCGTTACAAAATGGACATTCTTCTTAATCTTGTCGGAACTCAATTTGTCAGGCTCAATGTTTTTGTAGAAATACTGGCATAATGAGAATAAGCGACTTTTGGAATTACCTTTTCCTTTTTCAAGAAACGTACCTAATTCTTCCAAAGTCTGTATATTCACGATCTGATTAAAAGTCGCTTTGTCGATATGATTATGATGGATGGAAATTTCTTGCTCGTCCGTTTCGTCACTCAGATCTATCATAAACGTTTTGAAGATACGGTCATTTTCCTTAAGCAGGCTCAGTACTTTGAAGAATATGGTCATAGTGGTCAATCGTTGCTGACCATCAATCACCACTCGCACATTGCCGTACTTACTACCTGTTTCTGTCGGTTTCTGCTTTAGGATAAGCGAGCCGATAAAATACTGCTTGTCGGTCAAGGAAACGTTCTCCATATCTTCCAAAAAACGCGACCAGTTATCCTCGTCCCACACATAGGAACGTTGATAATATGGAATTTCAAAAACAGTGTGTTTATCAAAAACCGACTGTATGGGTAAATAGTTTGCTTTCATATATGATGAGTGATTTCATTTAACAATACATTTCAAAATAATATTTGCACATTTTTATTTCCTACAACATCGCAAAGACGACTTAATATCTCGTACTCCTTTTGTTTAAGGATACCGTATTTTCCAAAAGCTTTTTCTTGAAGAACATTATTAATTATTTGACATCTTTGCAATTGAGGAATCACATTGTCTCTTAATCTATCGTAAAAATCTGCTAATTCTTTCTCTGAGGTTGGAAATTTATATCCTTTTTTACCTTGAGGACTAATAATAACCACCTCTTTGCTACGTAAAGATGCTATTTTTGATATAGGGTCACCTATATCTATCCCGCGACTTTGCAAGTTTTGTTTTATTTCTTTCGACGAAATTACTCTACAAGGATTGAGCGAGGATTCTTGCAAAATGTATTTAATCAACTCAACTCCTTCAATGTCACCATTTTCATGTTGTTCTACATATTGTTTAGCAGTAGCAACCGACAAATCATACAATTCCTTATCAAACTTTTCACTAAAAATGTTTTCAGCAGCAATAAGAGTAACAGTCTCCCACGGATACCAATCTAAAGTTACTCTACCTTTTAGCAGATCATCGTGAATGTGTTTCGTTTGATTGGGGTCGGATTGTTGACAATAATACTTGTATATTGTACCAGCATAAATATCAGCGAGTTGTAATAAAGGTTCTTCGGTAGTATCTTCTGCCAAATCAAAGGTGTTATTATCAAAGAGCGTTTTCCCTATACCACCTCGTTGTTCCATATATTCTCGCAACGCTTTCTGAAAAGGAGGATAACCTAGTTTGTCGAAATAAATATGGAACTCATCGTAACGATGAAAAAATTGTTTGGATAATAATCTCTGAAAATACTTAATAAAAGATTGCTTGTATTGAAGACCTGAATCTTTGTCTAATTTGGATTTGTCGATTACTAATGCAATTACATAGTGCTCTAAATCTTTTAATGCAGTCAACACTTTAACTCTTTTATCGTAATCCAAATATTTTGATTTGAGATATCCTCTTTGCGGACTTATGGACTTTATAATGTTCGTCAAAATATCACGCGCTTTAGTTATGCTTTGTTCTGCAATAACGACTGCACTATATACCATATAAAGAGAAGTCCCATCTTTTTCCGTATTCAAAGATGTTGTTCCACTTTCGTCTATGTAGATATATGCTTTTTGCATCTCAATAAGTCTATTATCAAATGTTATTCATCTTACTCTGCAGAAGGCAATTGGGGCGTCGGGTCTTCGTCTGCCTCGTGTTGCGGAAGCGGATGGACGGTGCTAACCTTGGCGCCAAGTTTGACAAGTTTCCGCGCGGAACCGAGGACACTCTGACCCTTGTTAGCTTTATCTAAAACTGCCTCGTAAGCGGTTTGCGCCTCGTCTAGTTTCTTACCCACTTTCTGCACACGTTCGAGCAAGTCTCCGACACGCGTAAGCAATTCCTCTGCGGTGTCGCAAATAGCTTTGTTATTGGCATTCTGTTTGATAGCCGTCCATGTCACTTGCACGGCACGCAGCGCAGCATACATGTTCTGCTCACCCACAATAAACACACCTTGGTTCATCGCGTCGCGCCATAACGTAGCATCGGACGCGAGTGCCAATTGAAGGGCGGCATCTACCGGCACGAACATCATCACAAAGTCCACACTCTGACGCGGTGCTTTCACGTACGCAGCATAATTCTTCTTCGCCAATTCCTTGACATGATTGCGCACGCTCTTGAGATGGGATGCAAGCGCAATAGCTCGTGCATCATCGTCATCAGCGTTGGTGTAGTCCACAAACGCATTGAGCGACACCTTGGAGTCAATAATCAGGTCTCGCGTCTCATCCAAATGGAGGATGATATCCGGTTGCATACGATGGGTGGTCTCGTCGGAAACGATAATATTGCCATTCGCGTCACGAAGATATTCTTGTGCATCGTACTCCAGTCCACGCTCCAAGCCTATAGCATTGAGCAAGGTTTCTATCTTCTGCTCGCCCCAGTTACCTTGCGTCTTATTCTCTGCGGTTAAGGCATTGCTGAGACGTTCGGCACTATCGCTCACTTTCATCGTCGTGCTGACAAGCGTAGCAATCTTCTCTTTGATGGCTTCAGTAGAAGTCTCCTGTGTGGACTTGTTCTCCTTGAGCGCAGACTCCATCTTAGCAATCGACTCTTTGAGCGGGTCAACAATCATCTTCATGTTAGTCGAATTAGATTGTTGCAACTCCGCCTGACGCTCTTTGAGCATCTGGTTCGTGGCGTTTTGCACTTGCTCTTTCATTGTGGCAAGTGCGTCAGCATACCGTTTGCGCTCTGCTTCGATAGCTTCTGCATGGCGTTTCTCCATCGCCTCCATCGCTTCCGCGTGACGCTTCTCGATGGCAGCAATCGCCTTCTCGTGTGCTTCATCTTTAGCACTCAACAACTCCTGCGTGTGTTTCTCTGCGTCCGATTTAGCCTGCTCCAAGTTATCTTTGGCATTCTTCAAGTCGGCTTCCAGCGCAGCAACAGTTGCTTTTTTTTCCGTCTCTGCTTGCTTGGCGGCATCATCCAATGCCTTAGTCAGAGCATCGGCTGCAGAAGATTTCACACTACGTAGCATAAAGAAGGCTACAATTCCTGCCAGAACAAGTCCGGCCACGAAAGACAATAACATTTCCATAAGTCAAGAAAATAGGTATCAATAATACATCTCAATATACTTGTACGCTTTCTCAAAGACCTCATTGTCTTTGATTTTGTACTTGATCCAGAGGATGGAGCGCAGTTGGCGTTTCACCTCGTTCTGGCCGGCGAGAGTAGCGAAAGTGTCGGTGAACTTGCGCACGATGGCAACCACCTGCGTATCAATATCGTTCACTACGGCTTCCACAGCAATCGGTGTGTCCTTGGAGCGGATACTCTCAAACAACTCGGTCAGCGCTGCTTTCGCTTTCTGCCGCTTATCCACCGGCTGGTTCTGTTTCTTCTCCTCTTCCAGCACCTCTTTCGCCATCTGGAGCAGTTCCTTCAAGAACTCAATACTGGTAATCAGGTTGTCGTGCATCCTGTCTTTGAGCGCACGCAGTTTGTCGGAGAAGCGTTGGAATGTCGGGTCGCCTTTGTGCTTGCCCAGACGCAGTTCCAGCATCTTCTCAATCTTTATCACCTCACCACCGGCCTTGGCTACGTCGAGCACGCTGTTGATAACTTCCGAGTTGAGAACCAACTCTTCCAGGTTCTCACCGATGTCAATCGTCTGTACGTTCTGGTGAATCAGTTCGATGGTCTTTGGACCAAGCACTTTCCAAATCAGCGAACCTTCGGTGCCGATCGGCTTGATACTCTCATAGACTTGTCCCAGCCAGATATAATCGCTTTGGAACTCACGCAGGCACTCATCCGGACTAACTGCTTCCCAAGCCTTGTGCAGACGCATATAGTGCTGCGCAAAACGGTCGCGCAGGTCGGCTGTGTACAAACATTGTTGCGCAGCAGCCAAGCCCTCAAAGCCACCAACCTGTCTGTCCACATTCGGGAAGAAATCCAGACACTCCTGCATGAACTTCGGAATGAGGTTCTTTATCTCCTGAATATTGCGGATAACGGTCTTGACGGACTTCTCGTCGAAGTTCAGCGACTTAGCCACATTATCGAATACACCCACGAAATCCACTACCAAGCCAAATTGCTTACGCGAATCATATTTGCGGTTTGTACGGCAGATAGCTTGCAGCAGCGTGTGGTCCTTCATCGGCTTGTCCAGATACATACATTGTAGAATCGGCGCGTCGAATCCGGTTAGCAGTTTGCTCGTCACAATGACAAATTTCAACGGCGATAGCGGATCGCGGAACTGGTCAAGCAGTTGTTTCTCCTCGTCACGCGAACGACGCCATTGTTGGTACTCGCCACCTTTGTCGTCGCCGGTGTGCATGACGATGGTCGTCTGGTCGGTCGTACCGAGCAGCGTATCCAGCGCTTTCTTGTAAGCCACGCAGCAAGCGCGGTTATAGACTACCACTTGCGCCTTCAGTCCGGTCGGCTCCACGTACTCGCGGAAGTGCCGCACGATGAAGTTGCACACGCGGTTGATACGCGATGGAGCGGTAAAGAACGCCTCTATGCTGGTCTTCTGAACCAGTTTGCCTTTTTCCTCCTCGCTTATCATATCCGTCATCTTGTCAAACGCTTCCTGCAAGGTCTTCTCGTCCAGCTTCAGTTCTACCGGTACCGGCTTGAAACTCAGTTCGAGCGTAGCGCCATCGTCGATAGAGTTTTGGAAGCTATAACGCGATAGATAACCGCTCTCGTCCACATCGGTTCCGAAGGTCGCAAACGTGTTCGTCTCGCGTTTATTAATCGGCGTACCGGTAAGGCCGAAGAAATATGCGTTCGGCAACGCGTTACGCATTTTCACGCCTAACTCACGTTCCTGCGTACGGTGCGCCTCGTCCACCATCACAATGATGTTGTCGCGCTCACTCAATACGGTGCTCACGTCGCCGAACTTGAAGATGGTGGTAATCATAATCTTGCGCTGGTCGCCACGGAAGAACTCTTCCAGTTTCTCCTTGCTTGTTGCAGAGAAGAGGTTCGGTATCTCGGCGCGTGTGAAGTCTCCGGTTATCTGGTCTTCCAGATCCACACGGTCATCCACAATCACCACGGTTGGATTATGCAGTTCCGGCATGTTACGCAGTTTCTGCGCGGCAAACACCATCAGCCATGACTTACCGCTTCCTTGGAAGTGCCAAATCAGTCCGCGTTTGGTCTTGCCTTCGCGCACACGTTCCACGATGGCATTGCCGCCTTCGTATTGCTGGTAACGGCACACCACTTTCATCTTGCGGTTCGTGTCGGGATTGGTAGTAAAGACTGTGAAGTAACGGTATATATCCAGTATCTTGTCCGGTTGCATCAGATGCGAGTAGTTGATCTGCACATCAGCCAGTGTGCCGTGACGACGTTCTTCGTCGCAATACCACGGTCCCCATTTCTGAATAGGCGCACCGATGCCGCCATAATAGAACTCTTTGCCCTCCGTAGCAAAACTGAGGACGTTGGTAACGAACATCTCCGGTATAGACTTCTGGTATAGCAGTATGTCTTCTGCTCCATCTGCCCATGTGACAGCTGGACGAACCGGTGTCTTCGTCTCGCCGATAACCAAAGGAATACCATTGATTAGGAACACGATGTCTAATCGTTTGCCTCCGTTGATGCTTGGACGCGGAAACTCCCATTGATTCGTTACAATGCAGCTGTCTTCATACGGATCGTCACTGAAGAAACGGATAGCGATATGCTCGCCGTCCTTGCCAAACGGATAGGAGTTCTCCTCAAAGAGCATCTTACGCAACTGCTGATTGCGTGTCACAAGGTCATCCGGCCGTGCACCGATGATAACTGTCCGAAGCGAGTTAATCACTTGTCCGGCTTGGTCACGTGTAATAGGATTCAGACGCAATAAGGCATCTTGCAATATGGTCTCTAACAGTACACTACTGGTACTACGTTCCAACTCTGCCGCACTGCGGTATTCCCAACCTTGACCAACGGCTGCTGCAATCAGCATATCCTCAATGGTGTTCGTCTCGTTAAACATATCTACACAAATAATAAATTCAGTTTTGTTTTTCTCTCGGTCTTCTCCCGCTCTTCTCTCGGTGACGGCAGCACTCGTTTACGTGTCGATTACGTGTCGTTTACGTGTCGTTTACGTGTTTGACAGCTATCTGTTCGCATTCTATCTGCTGTAAATCCGCTGTTAAACACGATAGATATACGTTAGATACACAAAAGATATACGATACATTAGGTTGACCTCGCCGTACTCACACTATACTTTCGTAGTACCCTCTGCGATGAGACTGCGGATAACTGCCTCTATCGCCTCAATTCCTTTATTCAAAGATGCCTTCGTCTGCTCGGCATTCTCTGCTATACGCACAAACTCATGTTGCGTATTTTTATCGCATTTAGGAATAGGTATTTTATAAACTTGCTCTTTATTTATACACTTTATGGTGGAACCTGTTCCTAATCTCTCTATTTCATTCTCCTGTATCTTCAGAGCATAAAACACAAACAACTGCTCTGTAGTGTCTTCCTTAGCTCTAATACTGCACAATCCTCGTCCAATACAACAATGATCTATAGCAAAATTAACTGCGCCTACAGGTGCTCGAACCGACATAAGAATGTCATTCTGTTCGGCCTCCCTTATAGGTTGGCTGCAATAGATGGTCGGATTTTCCACATACATTTCTCCGAATTCCGTCTTTCCTTGATAGAATGGAAGACCATTCCTCTCGTTATTATAAGTTGATGAATCAGGAGAAGAGCCCATTACAATATCACAGGCCTCATGCAAAGGCCTATTCTCTACATCTCCAAACATTTTTTCAAATTGAGCATGGAGGAGTTTATCGGTCTGAGCAAGAAGGTTCTTATAACTTTCTTTTACCTCGTACGCCGCCCATAGTTTGTCTGCCAACACTCGCTGCTCTTCCAACGATGGCAAATCAAACTCATAATTGGCAAGCGTGCTCCAATTAACAAAAAAGTTTACACCTCCTGATTTGTTTTCCTCACAATATGCCCAGAAATCATCGCTCTGCATAATAAGAGGCAAATACTCTTGCAATAATCTTGAAGTATCTTTAGTGCCAAGCACAAAAGTTTTCTCCGAACATATCCCATCGAAGTCAACTACTGCACATTTACGCAAATGAGGATTGCGAGTAACGAAGAGCACGTCTCCTGCTTTAAAGCCACAATAAAACATCGGTCCGATAGTAGAACCTTTGATGATGCCACGTTGGTGAACCTTTATATCATTTGATTCGATATGTTCTCCACCGACATAGTAAATTTTATCCGTATTGAAACGGTCTTCCTTAGTATTTACTCTCGTTACAATATCTTCAAATCGAACTCTTTCCATTAGGAGAATAACTTAGTCAATGAATCAATATCTTTATGGAGTGAATCTGTCATGTCATCCCAAACCGCAAATAAGTCATCTGCGTCTTCTGTCTCTTGAGATTGCGACTTTACATACAACTTCGGAGAAATAGAATAAGTTTTCGGGTCAATGGTACTTACGTCCACTATCACAGATCGATATTCCACTTCTTTGTAGTTAGTATAGATGTCACTTATCAGTCTGATATGGTCTTCAGTCAAATAACTTTCAGTGTTCTTACGTTCAACCAAATCAGTAGCCTTAATCATAAGAATCTTTCCATGTCTCTCAATGGATTTATTATTCCTGCATATCAATATACATGCTTCCATCGGAGAATTGAAGAATAGGTTCTTGCCAACACTTATTACTGCTTCGACTACATCTATTTCAAGTAGTTTCTTGCGAAGGTCACGTTCTATTAAGCGATTCAATACACCATGAGGCAGCAAGATAGCACATCTGCCATGGTGTTGGTTCATAGACGCAATAATATGCTGAATAAAGGCATAATCTGCTTTACTCTGTGGCGGAGTACCGAGAATGTTTCGACCATAAGCATCGTGTTGAAAGGCTGCGCGATCCCAGTTCTTGATAGAATACGGTGGATTAGCCAGCACAACATCAAACTGCTGCAAACGGTCGCCACGAGTGAACGCCGGATCTTTCAGCGTATCAGCGTTAGCAATACTGAAATCAACTATACCATGCAGATACAAGTTCATGCGTGCGATAGCTGCCGTCAAGTTATTTACCTCCTGCCCATAGACCTGCACGCCTCGCCATTCCTTACCATGGTCTTTGAGATACGTGAGCGACTTGATAAGCATACCACCACTACCGCAAGTCGGATCATAGATACTCTCGTCCGGCTTCGGTTGTAGAATCTCCGCCATGAGCGTCACTACCGTACGGTTGGTATAGAACTCCTGCGCAGTATGACCTGCGTCATTGGCAAACTGACCGATGAGATACTCATAGCCAAGTCCCATCTCATCCGCAGGACAATTCTCCAGACTGAGTGTCTGTGTGGAGAAATGCTCTATCAACGACAGGATGATCCGGTCGGGCATCTTGTTCTTGTTCGTCCAGCCGCTTTTGTCGCCGAAGATACCGGTTAAGCCACCCACCGTACGACCGTTAATCTCTTTCGGCGGATTGGCTTCTTCTATCTGACGGAAAGCGTCCACAAGTGCCTGACCGACATTCTCCGTCACCTTGCGTACGTCATTCCAATGTGCGCCTTCCGGCACAATAATATCATATTCCTGCGAACGGGCATAATCCTCGTCGCCGTCACTCTCCTCCAAATACCGGTTATACTGCTCGTCATAGACATCGCTCACGCGCTTGAAGAACATCAGCGGGAAGATATATTCCTTATATCCGCTCGCGTCAATCTGTCCGCGCAGCAATACCGCCGCTCCCCAGAGATAACTTTCAAGTTGTTGTAACGTCATATTGTATCAATTATGCCATTGTTCTACGATAAGCGGCTTCCGCCTTGTTCACACGCTCCACAGCCGCTTTGAACTGCTCCAATACCTCATCATACGACTCACGCTCGGCTTGGTGGTATTGGATGTAGCGGTTCGGACTGAGGTTGCAGTCTTTCTTCAGCACGTCTTCATTCGTAACCACGCGAGCAAAATCCTCCTCGTCGCGGTAGTTATGATAGAGTTCGTACAGCCGATCCACATCGCTCTCTTCCAAGACGTTCTGCGCACGGCGTTTGGTCAGTATCTTGGTACCATCCACCATGAGAATACGATTGACATGCGCCGTCGGCTTCTGCGCACGCAATACCAGGAAGCACGGTGACAGACCTGTTCCATAGAAGAGTTTATCTCCTAACGTAACAACGGCTTCTATCTTGTCTTCACGGATGAGTTTCTCGCGAATACGTTGTTCGGTATCGCCACGAAATAGTACGCCTTGCGGCAATACCACCGCCATACGTCCGACAACCGGTTTCATGCTGGCAACCATGTGCTGAATCCATGCGTAGTCGCCGTTGCTGTCATTAGGCGTGCCGTAGAGATTACGTCCATACAGGTCGTTCTTCCATTCCGTCGCGCCCCATTGTTCGAGCGAGAAAGGCGGATTAGCCAGCACGCAATGGAAACGCGCCAGATGGTCACCACTCAATATCTTCGGCTCACGGAGCGTATCGCCCTGTCGCACATTAAAATCACTTGCTCCGTGGAGGAAGAGGTTCATCTTAGCGATAGCGGCGTTGGTCACGTTCTTCTCCTGACCGTAAATAGCGCCACAGCAGAGCGAATCGTTGTGCATATAGCGTATCGCCTCAATCAGCATACCGCCGCTGCCGCACGCAGGATCATAGACCGACTCGCCGGGCTGCGGGTCAAGGATACGGACCAACAGACGTACCACACTGCGAGGCGTGTAGAACTCGCCCGCTTTCTTCTTGCTCTCGTCGGCAAACTGTTTGAGCAGAATCTCATAGGCATCGCCCATGAGGTCTGCTGGATAATCGTTATTGCCGAGTTTGCGGGAAGAGAAATGCTCAATCAGGTCGCGTATCTTGGCATCGTCAAGGATGGTCTTGTTCATCCAGTTGCTTGTGCCGAAGATACTGAGCACGCCGTACAGCGTCTCAGGGTTGGCGAGTTCTATCTGGCGCATAGCGCCAACGATAGCACTACCGAGGTTTTCTGTACGGTTGCGAATGTCGCTCCAATGACATCCATCCGGAATGACGAAGCGATGCTGCTCCGGGAAAGCGGCATATTCCTCGTCGCCGCCACTCTCCTGCAGCGCAACAGCCGTTTCCTCATCATACACGTCACTCAACCGCTTGAAATACAGCAGCGGTGTGATGTAGTCCTTGAAGTTCTCATGACTCACCGGCCCGCGTATGATGTCGCACGCCTTGTACAAGAAGTTATACAACTCCTGTGCCGTTGATATATTATTGGTTTCTCTACTCATTACTTTCTGTATCACTTGAAACTTCTTCTGCACTAACGTCCACGGATTCGGGAGCAGAAATCACCTCCTCAAAGTATGTGGCATTTGTTGCAGGGTCTGGATATTGTTGTACGATGCTATGCAACCACAAGATAATATCGCACAATGCCATTGTGTAACTCATAATCATGTACGGTGCATTATGAACTTGCTTTAGATGCTCCTCTGTTTGGTAGTCATTCTCTCCATTCTTACCTGCATGCACATAACTACCTGTTATGCGAACAATCGCATCCATATTTCTGGCAGCTATTTTATCAACAGGAATAGTCAGCCGATAACTTTTTTCGCCAATGATTGTGTCTCTACCCGAAAGCAAATAACAAGCGGATGTTAAATTTATTTTCTCCTTTTTAGGATCAACGAATAGCAATGTAGGAAGCAGTTGCCATTTTATAATCAAAGAACGAAATATGAATTCTACGCATTTACGAAGTTTCCACATTTGGTCATTTTCTTTTAATCCTGGGACGTTAAATCTGGTAGGAAGAAGCAGGTCCTCAAGAAAGACTTCTGTTTCTCCGTCGAGTTGGCAATGTGGCAACGCGTCGAAAATGTCTCGATAATAGACAGTACGTAACTGAGTCGCTTGTGATGTCCTCGCTACATGATATTTAATACGACTATAAAGTGTTACTCTATCCTCAGTCTTGAGATAATAATTGCGTCCATTACTTTCATCCCAATCTCCGTCCCACTTCTTTCGTTCATCTGGAATATTATCTTCAATAGGACCAACTTCAGCACCTCCAGCAGAAAGCACATACCATGGGATCAATTTCCCTTTTTGAGCGCAAATGCGAGTAATAGCAATTGTAGCTTCTGTTAAGAACTTATCGGCCTTAGCATTACTATTTTTATGGTGCTTGCATTTCGCATCTAAGATAATGGCATCCCAATGATTGAAACCATCAACTAGAGCGACTTCTGCTTCGTCCCAGCATTCAAAGTGTGATAAGTCAAGTTCATAATCACTAGCCTCATTGGAGTATGGCACTACCAAACTAAGGTCATCATCGACCCATAAAATTTTCAATCGTTGTCCGTCCATTCTGATTCAGGGATTTCAACATTATTAAATGTAATTTTATATGTCACTGTAAATTCATCCTTCGGCGAAGAAATGAACTCAACATCTGCTCCATATTTTTGCAAGATATTACGGATGTCATATCCTCCGATGCCAGAGTGTACTTTATTTTGAGAGTACTTGTCTGTTTCGTTGAGAGAAGTGGTATAGCCAAAGTCAAATATTTTATCGGTTTCCACATCACTTCCAACAGCGGTTCCGTTGTTAAGAATCTCAAGTATCACCTGACTGCCATCGTAGTAGAAATCGAACTCGACTTTGTAATCAGTTCTTTTTTCGTCTGTAAATCCATGAGAACATGCATTGGAAATAATATTATCCAATACAGCGTTCAATGCTCGTTTGGGAATCAACACTTTGCGTGACGGTTCAACGTCATAAGTGGTAGGTTCTCCTTCTTTATTATATAGACCCGCAATGACATTATCTTTAGGTTGATATGATATTTCATATCCGGTAGAAGGATGTAAATTTTTGTATTCAGTTAGATATGCATCCAACTCAATCGCTTCGATTTCTCCCCAATCCGTCACGACATCCGTCAAGTGAGAAACACGGCTATTGAGAGCGTCAATGCTATTTGAAATTGATTGCAAAGCTTCACCCACTGATAGTGGGTATGGAGAACCGAAAACGTCTTGTAAGTCCACTCTTCCCCCGCTTCGCTGAATATGTCGCATTAAAGAATTAAAAGTAGCAGACATAGCAGATAAAGTTTGCCCCATGGCATGTTTCCGAGTATGTATCTCTTGTTGATATTGCTCGTAAGTATGCCGCAACTTTCGCTCGGAATCTGACATGTTGTCTAAGTAGGCTTGATGTACAAGTTCTTCCTGCTTCTCATGATTGGGAATAAGAACCTTTATATCCATCAAGTTTCGAATAGAGATTGATGGTACACCTGTTCCATGCTGATATGAGTCAACCTGCTTCTGTACGTATTCTTTTGATAGTTCATTACACAGAAACTCATAGGACACAACATTGGTATCAACCTGTAGAGCGATGATATTACTATTTATGTATATTGCCTTTGTTTCTTTAGGAATAAAGTGTGTGGGCTTCAAAGTTCGCACTCTTGACAATAGCAAATTTTCACCCTCTATCAACGTTAAACCAGGCACGTATGACACCTTTTCGATTGAGTTGTTGCGAAGAAAATCCGAATCTAGAGGATTATCAGAAAGATTCCCTATTTTGATGAGGGGTAATGGCTCTTCAGCGGATATGTGTAAACCAAATATACTTGCTATATCTCCCAGTGGATACAACCTAAAACCTTCAGGAATATCAATATGCCTGAGGTAGGTGTTAGGAGTCCACAAGTATTCATTAACAGCAATTTCATGAGAATGTACGCACCTTTGCACATCAGCAATGTCGGCATGAGAATGAATGACATTCAAAATCTTTGTTGTGTCAATTTCCACTCGACGAGTTGTCAAACTGGACACAAAAGATTCAGCCTGCAAAATAGAAATGGGTTCATCGTATGAACGCTCCTTCTTAAGGTGCAACAAAATAGGAGCGACACTAGTCCCATATAGATAGCGCAACGGAAGATGAATGATTTTATCTACATAGTTTTTATCTGTAAGTCGTTTGCGCTCTCTGCTATATCGCTCTGCAAAACATACATTAGGAGCCACTATTAAAATCATCTCCTTATAACAACTTACCTCGAAGAAATGAAGTAGTGCAAGCACAGGATCATCGGCTCCCAAAACACCCATAGGAGGAAAAGTTATAATTGCAGCATTATCTAATTCACGTAACTGATATAAGCTATTTGTACATGCACAGTCATAACTCCGTTCTGAAATAGCCATTTTAATTTGGACATACTCTACAATCTCCGAGTATATATCGGCTCCTACAAATCTGGTCCTTATGGGGAGTTTAGTAGCAAAAGTTGCCGTGCCCATAAAGGGGTCATAAATCGTATCGTACTGTTTACTCAAAATCCCCGTAACTAAATCGGCTAAAGATTGGGGATTTGAATAAATAGCACTTGACTTACCAGCATTTTCGCTAATCTGAGATTCAGCACAAGCGAGCAAAATCTCATATTCGTTTGAGTCAAGATTTGCCTTCTTGATTTGCTCACACGCAATGATGAGATACTCTTGCCCCGATTGCTGGCGCATCGTTTCACGATACTTTTCAAAAATAGGAATAAGAATTTCGTCCTTGATGAATGGATCTTTGACAATGGAAACGTGAGCAATATCTTTCCAGTTCCACTCTTTGTGCATGTCGCCTAAAAGCAATCCCCGACCGGAATGCATTGCCAATACATTATCATCGTCTTCAAAGACATTTGCAACTGCATGTAATTTGCCATTCTTCAGCAAGTACAGAAGCATCGCAAATTCGGACAACCTATGTATAGGATTGCCATTATAGTTTGCATACATCCCATGTCCACGGGATGCATTCAGGAAGTTAAACACAATTTGTTTGAACTGTTCCAGACGTTCTTTGCTGATGCTCATTTCACTCATAACAAAAACATTTTTTCGATTTCGAGTGCAAAAGTACTGCTTTTTCAGAAGTTGAGCAAATTATTTGGCGTCATAATAGGTCACCATTTGCGAGAGACCTATTGTAATCCGCTTACGTAATTCAGCTGGTTCGACTACCTCAATGCCCTTGCCGTAATATAGTATCCAATTATATAATTCCTGCGTCATTTGCACGCGCATTGTGAGGAGTCCGGTCTGCTCGACAGTACACGGCTGCTGCTCACGGATACTATGGTGAAGCGGTTTGGAAAGAAGTAGTTTGTGCACCTTCTGGTCGTGCGAACGGATGACCACCTCCAGCACTTCCGGATTACGGAAATTAGGAGAGGCACCGAGTACGTTGCGTAGTTGCGCCTCATACGCCTGTTGGTCACCAGGACGATACGAGACAGCCTTTGTCAGACGAGCTGTCACGATACGGTCAACCGGTAACGCGACGAATGGAAGGCCATTGTTCTCCTCCTCGTTCTCATAGACACCATAGACATAAGGGCGACCGTTATAGTTGCGTAGATATTGCGGATGAAAGATATGCTCCTCCGCTTCATGGAAGCTGGGCGAATAGGTGATCTGCAGCGCACGGCTGAAAGCCATAGCAGCCTCCACGACCGCCATGATACGCAAGTTATGCAGCGGATCTTTGTTATCCAGCGGATAGGCGGTCAGCAAGCGACGATTGTCCTGTGCATCCGCTTGCTCACGCAGCAACATGCCACGTTCTTGAAGCGCAAGGCGTATCTCCTTCTTTGCTTTCTTGACGGCTTTCTCATAACCGAACATCTCCTCGCCGCTGATAGTATCATAGGAGAAGATGGACGCGAATATTTCCGTATCCACCCACTCACGTTCGCGGAGGAGTCTATCCCATTCGCGCACGCAACGCGCTACTTTCGATTCGCCTTGGAAGATGTTAGCCATGGTAGAAGTTAATTATTTGATTATTTCCCAGTGACCGGTCTTATTTGGACCAATATGACGAATAACTCCTTGTGCCTGCAATTTACGGAGAATAGTCCTAATACCACTATCCGACATAGACAGCGCAGCCATCATGCGGGGGATAGTAATTGATGGATTAGCTGCAATTAGACGGAGTAGTTTATCCGTCACTTTATCCGTCACTTTATCCGTCACTTTATCCGTCACTTTATCCGTCACTTTATCCGTCACTTTATCCGTCACTTTATCCGTCACTTTTTCGGGTTCATCTACCCAACTATACGGTACTATCATGCGGACATAGTTGTCGCCAAACTCAAAGTTGTCTTTGGTATATTTACGCATGATGCGTTGCATCCCAGATCCAAGTGACTCGACCATTTCCACATCACGGAAGACACGCATCAATTCACGATTGCGCGGTAGGCTTACCCCATTGAAAAAATCTTCACGCGAAAGACCTTGAGGAATGCGACCAATGGATGTTATCTCCAAATGGTCAGAGAACAGCTCAATCTTCGAAGGCGCGCCATAGATGTAATCATTATGTACTATAGCATTAATAACAGCTTCGCGGATAGCCAGTCTGTCCCATTGCGGAGTGTCAATACGACGAGTCGAAGTAATAACAGAAGAAACCTTGTTCTCTACATCTAATTTATCCAACACCTTTTGTGTAGCGGTCAGCAAGCAGCAGTAGCCATATTCGTTGTTGGAAATAAGTTCATATCGGTCTGTACCGGCGTATTTAGCCAACTTCATAGAGTTACCATTCTCGTCCGCCAACAGGTATGCTACGTAGTTAAGTTTGCCATCATCCGTAAGCAGATCCAACGAACGAAGGAAATTATCGTTCAGCTGCATTCCTTTCTCTGCATAGTAAATGCGTAGTTGGGCAAACGAGAGATCTTGGCGTGGCGATACTACATTCTTTAATGAGTTATGCACGCGGTGTGTATAGAGGTCGTCAATCTGCTCTTGCGTCATTGGTTCCGCCGCTGTGCCAATACGGATGAAACATCCTTTTGGAGAGAGACCATATTGCTTTTTGTAATACGGCTTCTCTGTTCCGCTAGAAACGAAAACTTTAATGACGGGTTTCTCATCTATACGTTCTACTGTTACGTCGAAGAGTCCCATCGGAGTGGGCAGGATTCCGTCGCGAATACGGTTCTTGATAGCAAGCATATCGCCATCAATATCCTTAATATCAACAGGCTTACCATTATCATCTACACCAATGTAAATAATGCCACCTTCACGATAGTTTAGGAAGGCTACAACTTCCTTCTCGATATCCAATTCGCGAGTCAACTCGCGCTTAAATTCTATGCGGTTTGTCTCTATCATACGCGCTTATGCCTGTATATGTGTGCGACGCGCACACAAAATCGGCTGCAAAGTTACAAAAAATAATTGACATATACAAATAATTTTGTACAATCGTACAAAGTTAGCAATATTTCCGAACAAAAATTGTACGTTTAAGTCATTCATCGCACCTTTCTCCGAACATTTCTCTGTAGTTTGACCACCTATTGAAAGACTATTCAATGAATTTCCAATGGTCGATTGTATCGGCTCGGAAATAACGGTACTCGGCTTCCTTGATGGAAACTTTAAAAGGCGAAAAAGAGATGGATGAAATGATATCCTTTATTTCGTCTAGATCGGCATCTTCCGCATCAATACGTCCCAACGTAATATGAATAAAGAAATCTTTACTTATCTGTGAACCACTATTGATCGCCGCGCTTCGAAGCTCGTTAATCAGCGTTAATAGCTCATCGGAAGGATGCGATGGAGCAAGATTGATGATTAGCTCTTTCCCCGACTGAGTTTGAAAAGTTTCCAATCTGTCGAGGGTTATAGATGGTGCCTTCTTTACTGAAAGGATGCAAGCAAATGCTTCTCGCAACTCTTTCACATGAAGATCATCATGCATAAAAGCAACGGTGATATGATAAAAACCATTCTGCCAGCGAACCGGGATGCGGACTTCCTGCATGGCTTCGCATAATTCTTTATACCATTGTGCATTTCGCTGAACCGGAATCTTAAATTCAAGATAGTTCTTCATTGTTGGTAGATTTTTTATATAGTTGACGGAGGATTTTTTGTATCCATTGTGGAGCTAAACTAATATCATGCAAGAAATCTTTCTCAGAAACATGTGTGAGATGCATGGAAATGATTCCTAATTCTTCTTCGGTTAGGTCATCTGCTCCAAAATCGCGCATGGACAAGACAATATCTTGCATCAGGAATGACTTGTAAGCGAAGATCTTGTGGTCAGAAGTGTGCTTAAAACGGATGGTTCCCCCTCCATAGATCTGTATTGTCCGCTCTGAGCCATTGGTAAGAAAGACTACTTTCATAGGGACTTGAGTGGATAGCCCAAGCAAGTTTTCTGCTCTAGCAGGGGTATGCGCGATTTGAACAATATCTCGTCGCGCTATAGCATTGGCAAGATCCAACGAGGAAGGTCGAAGGGGTCCCAAACGCGTTGAAACAGGGTAACTATAGACACCTCGTTGTTCGCGCACAATGAAGCCACAATCGCATAAGCGCTGAAGCGCTTTGCGAATAGCATCCGGCGATGCAATGTCAGCAAAATCCGCATTAATATAGACTTTCTTGTGGCCTTGACGGATAATGCGACGACGGATTTGCTCTTGGATTTTGTCTCTCATAATCAAGTCTGTTTTGTCACAAAAATATAATATGTTTGTGACGAAATTCCGCTGCAAAATTACTATTTATTTTTGAATTATGCAAGAGAAAATACACTTTTCCTATATTTTTAATCAGATTAACGCACTTTTCCTATAAAATCCCATTCGTTTCTTCGCACTTTTCCGATTTTTAGTCAAAGAGCAGCTTTGCGCTGCCCTTGCTTAATTCCGGAAGATGTGCCCATCGACCTCGGTGTAATCGCCACCCGTATCGAGATTGCGCCATACTGCCGAATAATCAATGCAGCATTGGAGCCACTGCGGCAAGTTTTTGAAGTAGCCGCACTCCTCGCAAAGGTACTCGGCGAAATCTTCGGGGCTGTTGTATTTGCCCTCGTAGCGCTCCTCGAAATCTTCGAGCGTGCCCTCATCCCAATAACTGAGGTATGCCTCATAAGCCTCGCGGCGTTCCTCGCTAAGGGCGGCATATTCTTTGATTTTATCGAACGTGCTTTCGCCCATGCAGCCTTCACAATACCACTGCGACGGGAAATGCTCGTAATCCTGAAACATGAGTTCTGCATCCTGCTCATCCGCATGCAAACGGTTGCAAAACTCCATAAAATCGTGGTAGTTCTCAAAGGTGCTTAAATCAATCCACATTCCATAAAGACTGCCGCGGTTGTACTTGGCATACGTGCCACAATAAACAGCCGGATTTGTTTGCTCGTAATGTGCAGCGTGTGCACGAATTTCATTCTTGGTTAATGGTTCTCTGTAGTTCATAATGCTAAAAATTTAAAAGTTATTAAAATACGTTTATATTGGCGGCTCTCATAGCCATCATATTATCAAGCGCTTTTTGTTGTGCGCGCTCCCATGCAAGCTCACGCTCTAATTGCTTATACAGCCAAGCACCACGACCAGACATCAAATCGCGTTCGAGTTCCTGCTGCGCTTTGAAATCCTCCACACTGCAAGTGTATCGTACCATTTCTTTAACTATCTCGCTCTTGGGGCTTTCTACAACGGGAGCGGCTACGGATGATTCGCTCCATAAAAGAGGGAGTTCTAACTGACTTTGCTGATGTGAAATGTGCTTGTACATAATTGCTGAATTTTATTTACGGTGCATTCGAAGTGCTTTAGTGAGATTGGTTGCAAGACTCGACCGACAAATACTACCGTCAGCGTGTGGAGATTTTTCGAGGCGACTTGTATAGCCTTGCTTATCGAAAGAAAGTAGTAACTTCGCGCCGGAAATAGAATCAGCAGGACAAGCACGTCAGCAGCAAAGCATGAACTTCCTATGGAGTGAATCATCTGCCGCCTTCGGGAAAGCCACAAGAGAACAGCACGTGCGTCAGCATGTAGAGGGCAAGATCAACGTGGTAACCTTGCCCGTTTCCGCGCCGCGAGCACCATAGAAAAACAAAATGGATATAGGACACATACATTTTGACGTTTACATCGTTAACAGCGTACACAACATTGATTTACAGGCATTTAAGCAAAATAACATATCGTTAAAAATGTTAATATTCTTATAAAATGTTAACAATGTTTACAAATGTTAACGGATGTTTACTCGGTATATGCGTGTAAAGTGCTGATAATAAGCGATGTGTACAATGTTTACGATGTTAATGCGTATGCCCTGGCAATAGATAGTCCACCAAAGGACATGAAAAAAGCGCACAACCAATGGTCATGCGCTTCCTCTCTTATGCGGTTTGTTCATCCGGAATGGTATCCTCAGGAATCAGGTTGATGTCGTATTGCTCAACCAGTTTGTCGTAGTCGAAACAATAAGAGAGTTCCGTGCTGGACTTTTGAATATTACGAGTGTTACCTCGTTCGTCCGTTTTGGTTTCATACTGTTGCATTCCTTGGATGATATCCTTATAGCGCACAATCTTCTTTCCGAGATAGGCAGGACTGTTCTCTAGATAGTACTCCAGTGAGTTCTTCGGCAGCAGCGGTTCGCCGGTACGATGTCCGTGCAGGGTATATAATTGAGCGGTCTGCTTGATCTTCAGATACAGCACTCGTTTGGGTTGCTCGAAGTGGCATATCTCGCGATCACGCGTGTTGAGTTCAGATACGTACTCGACGCGATAATCGCCTTCGTAGGCAAGGTCACCTGTTCCGCGAAGGTAGCTGACGGTGTCCCAATAGGTAGCCAACTCGTTGTTCTTCTTGGTCTGCCGGTTTTGGTGGAGCGCGCCGTCAATGACTACGCGCAGCAGGTCTTGGTACGTGAATGGCAAATCGAGTGACGAACGAAGTGCATAGCAGGCCGCGAGAGGTACAACCCAGTTCCGCAGGATACGGTCTTCTACCGGCGAGTTCTGCAGCGCATCACGGAGATCATCAAAAGCACGATTATACGCTTCACGAAAGTTGGACTCAAACTGCGGACGATGACGCAGGATCTCCAGCGTCAAGTGCGTGCAACCCAACTTGCGGAGATTGACCAACTGTTGAAAGCGTTCCTTAGCATCATTGGAGAACTCGGACTTCGG
>CADCBP010000023.1 GCA_902799705.1 uncultured Bacteroidales bacterium | reverse complement strand
TATATGCCCGATAGAAGTCAAATCTTCCCCACGCTATGCGCTGTCGTCCCTGAAGAAGTGCATAGCCAAATTCAGCCAATACGTCACCCGCCCCGTTGTCCTTCATACCAAGGATCTGGAAATCAAAGACGACATTCTCTACCTCCCTGTCTATATGACCGGGCTGCTGTAATTTCGGTAATCCAATATGTCAAAGATCAATTCATTTACCATTTGGTCATTTACGATGTACCATTTGGTTATAAGTGCGTAAAACGCAAAAAGGCGGGGCGCATTATTCATGCGCACCGTCTATATGGTCTGCGAAGGCCTGTTGTTTTCCGCTACGCCGCTCTTCGCATGGGGGGGGGTAATTCAGTATCCGGTTTTTGTAACCTCACTTCACTCGGCTTGATACCATAAAAGCGCGTGAAAGCACGGGTGAAATTGGTCATCAATGTATAGCCGCACTTCTCCGCCACCTCGGCTATCGTGATATCACGGTAGTTGAGAAGCAGATATTTCGCCTTCTTCATCCTCACCTGCGTGAAATAAACCTGCGGGGTGATGCCTAAGGTCTTGGTCAGCCTGCGCCGGAGGGTCTGCTCCGTGGTATGCATGCGGCTTGACACAGACTTGATATCCGTGTTGCCCTTCTCCATCTCTTCATCGACTGTACGCGTCAGTTCTTCCAGGAAAACACGGTCGTCATCCGTGAGCACATTCTGATTCGGGACACTCTCAATAGCGATATTTCTGTAGAGGCGGTTAATCTCGTTGTAACGGGTCTGAAGAGAATGGATATCCTGCTGGTAGCTCTGCTCCTTGCGTCTGCTTTTGAGATACGTGATACATGCGCCGATCAAGGACAACACCACTAATCCCGACAAGCACAGAACTATCATCAAAATGACATGCCGTTTCTTCTCGGCGCGTTCCGCCTCTTTCTGCAACAAGTCGTTATAGTACAAGGCGTTATACCGGCTGATAGTCTCACTTGTCTGCTGCTGATAGACGGAGTCACGCAGTTGTTTGGCACGCTCCAGATGCAACATCGCCTCGCCCGGAGCACTATGTTTGAGCGTCTTGTACATCCCTTCACGCGCGTGCGATTCATTATACATATCGCCTTGCGAGAAGAACAATGCGGCTGCTTCACGGTAGTATTCCGCCGCCTCTAAGTCTTTTCCCTTGGAAGCGAGGATGTCGCCCATCTGGTTCATGCATATACCCAACGAGTGCTTGTTGCCGGCAGCCTCCAGAAGCGGCATGGCTTCTTCGAGCGACCGCTGCGCCTCGTCTATATGCGAGAGCCCTAATTCAGCACTCGCCACTTGGGATAGCCGCACGCCGATCTTGGCACTGTCGCCACGCTGACGCTCTATCTCCAATGCCCGACGTGCATAGGACAGCGACTGCTCCTCATCACCCATGCCGCGGTACATCTCCGACGCCGTGCCGAACAACACCGCCCTGCGAGCCATGTTCTGAGTCAGACTGTTGGCGGCGATTGCCTCCTGGATATATTTCTCCGCCTCTTGCGGTTTACCCGCCGCGACAAAGATACCGGCTATATTATTCAGCGTCGAACTCAGCTGGTCGTAGTCACCGCTCTTGCTGTCTATCTCATAGCATACATGCAACGCATCCGCCGCCTTGTCAAACTCCCCTAACCGGAAATACGCCGCGCCAAGCAGACTATAGACATCCCCCTTCGAGTTGTCGTCCACCTTGTCCGAACATGCCTTCGCAGCACGGGAGCAATACGCTGTTGCCTGGCTGTATTGCCCGTCGCCATAGTACCACTCTCCGATATAGTAATAGACATTCACATCCACAGAATCGATATGCGCATCACCCGGAAAGACGATAGAATCGTCCAAATAGTCTATCTTATTCAAATAAGCAAAGAAATCATTTGCCAACCGGATACGTTTTTGCGCATCCGACGTCTCAGCATAGTTCTCACCATAGTGCTTCATCTGCGCATCTACACCTTCCTCTGCCACCACCGGAAGGACCATCCACGCCGCCAAAAGAAGAAATATGATTCGTGTTTTACCCATAGATGTTAGAAATTTGGCGCAAAGGTACTGCTTTTTTTTCAATAATCAGTAATCATTTTTTCGAAAAAAATAATCATTTTCTTACAATCTGCATGTTTTTTACAAAAATGTCATTTTTTCCACAAAAATATAACAATCAATTATAATCCGCAACCATTAACGCACGTAAAAAACACCCGCGTACAAAAAAAGAAGCCGAAAAAATTCGGCTCCGTAAAGTTTATACAGGTTTTATGCTTATTTTATGCTTATTATCTGCAGGTTTTATGCTGTTCAGAAAATGCTCTGCTGGCCGTCGGGGCTGAGAGGTGTCTTGCCGAGGTGCTTGTAGGCGAGTTCGGTCGCTTCTCGTCCGCGCGGAGTGCGTTTGATGAAACCTTCCTTGATAAGATAGGGTTCATAGACATCCTCGATGGTACCGGCATCTTCGCCCATAGCGGTAGCGATCGTGTTAAGTCCGACAGGTCCTCCGCGGAACTTGTCGATGATGGTAGTGAGCAGTTTGTTGTCGATCTGATCCAGGCCGAAGGTATCGATATTGAGCGCCTCCAGGGCATACTGCGCTATCTCAAGGTCTATCGTGCCGTCGCCCTTGACCTGCGCGAAGTCACGCACGCGCCGCAGAAGTGCATTGGCGATACGCGGCGTACCACGTGAACGGCGTGCTATCTCGCCTGCCGCCTTCTCGTTGATCTCCACTCCCAAGAGCCGCGCGCTGCGCTTCACAATACCGGCGAGGATATCTGCATCATAGTACTCGAGATGGCAGTTGATACCGAAACGCGCGCGGAGCGGACTCGTTAACAAACCGCTGCGCGTGGTAGCACCGATAAGGGTGAAGTGATTCAGGTCTATCTGGATGGTGCGCGCCGAGGGGCCTTTGTCGATCATGATGTCGATACGGTAGTCCTCCATCGCCGAATAGAGATACTCCTCGACGATAGGACTCAGACGATGAATCTCATCGATGAAGAGCACGTCATTGGGTTCGAGCGACGTGAGCAACCCAGCCAAATCACCGGGTTTGTCGAGCACCGGACCGGAAGTGACCTTAAAGCCCACACCCAATTCGTTCGCGATGATATTACTGAGGGTCGTCTTTCCCAGTCCCGGAGGTCCGAAAAGCAGTACATGGTCCAAACTCTCGCCACGCAGTTTAGCAGCCTCCACAAAGATCTTGAGGTTGGAGGTCACCTTGCTCTGTCCGGCAAAGTCGGCGAAGCATAGAGGGCGGAGCGCATTATCCTGCTCCTTCTCGGACATTTGTTGTCGGATATCAAAATCATTTACCATTTGGACATTTACGATTTGGTCATTTACGATTTGGTCATTTATTTAGCCATTTTGCCATTTAGTAGCCTCGTGGAAGAGGGTTTCTAAATCGGGTATCTGGTTGATAGGTAGGTCGGCCTTGATGGTGCCGTGGTCGAGGATGACCACTCTGTCACACATGGCACTCACCTCCTGCATGATATGCGTGGAGAGGATTACCGTTCGCTCCCTGCCGAGTTCCTTGATCAGGGTTCGTATCTCGACGAGTTGGTTAGGGTCGAGTCCGGTAGTGGGTTCGTCGAGGATGAGCAGTTGCGGGTTTCCGAGCAAAGCCTGCGCGAGGCCTACGCGCTGGCGATAGCCCTTGCTGAGTTCGCGGATATGCTTGTGGCGCTCCGGGGTCAGGCCTACGCGTTCGATGAGGGAGTTTATAGCTTCGCGTTTATTGGCTGTGCCGTTGATAGCTTCGCTGTTTAGGGTGAGACCCGCCATGAACTCCAGGTACTCGGCGACGTACATCTCTTCATAAAGAGGATTGCTCTCGGGCAGATATCCGATACGTTCGGGTACGGAGACCGTTCCGCTGTCAGCCCGCCAGAGACCGATGAGTATCTTCATCAGCGTGGACTTGCCGGCGCCGTTAGGTCCCAACAGTCCGAGGACCTGTCCTTCCGGAATAGACAGCGTCACATCGCGCAACACCTGTTGACGCCCGAAAGACTTGTTAATATGTTCAATTACTACCATTATGGATGAGTTGACCGGTGATAGTATATAATGTTTCTCCGCGAAGGATATACAACTGTCCGTCATAGAGGATTTTCCGTGTGCCGGCATGCCCTTCTCCGAAGACTTCCTCTATTTCTTCCAGTCCGGGCTTAGCCGGACGCACATATTGTGCATCGGTGCGCACATCGCGCACGCCGGGTTTGCCGAGATAGTTGGGGTTAAGATTGTCATTGAGCAGCAGCCCGTTGACCTTGATCTGCTGTCCGATGAGTTCGGGATTATCAACCACATTGAGTGCCGCGCGCGCATTGCCGCTAATCTGTACCAGGACATACTTGCTGTCGTTTGTCTCGGCAGGATCAGCCGCCAGAACGAGCGAGAGGTTATCCGTGTAACTGATACCGTTGTACTGCTCCTGATAGCGTTTCACGCCGCCAAGGACATAGCCCGTCACCCAATAATAGGTGTCGTTCCATACCGTACCCTCGTTCGCGGCAAGCAACAAGACGTCCCCGCAGGTATAAGGATCGGGTTTGGTACCCGCTCCCTCGAGGTTTAGGGATGACACCTCCATCATCAGAGACACCTTCTTCAGCACCGTCTCATTCGTCTTCGCATCCTTGCCTTGCAACATGAGAGTCGTACCGAACATACTCCCCGATGCCGCTCCCGGACGCGTAGTGACGGTGAGACTGCCGCCTGCGGCGGGCAGAGAAGCGGTACTCAGGTCAAACACGCCTTGCGAAGCATTGCCGCCTTCCAGTTTAACAGATATATTGCCTTTCAAGTTTACTCCTTCCACCCGCACGATTCGCGAGTCCGCTTTGTAATTGCATCCGACCAGTCCGAAGTCCACCGTTGTACCGTCCGGCACACGTATCACTCCCACTGTGGGGTCCTGCGGACGCACATAGACCTCATCGAGAAAGAAACGATGCTTGTAATAGGAACTGAAGGTCACTTTGATGCCCGACGTGATATCAGAGATGCGGATGGTGATATCCGTCCATTGGTGTTTTTTGAGGTTAAAAGCCGTGGGGTCCTGGGTGTTGCCTCCGGATATAGAGACGGTCATGATTGAGTCTCCCTCCCATGGCGCGGCGCGGAAAGAGAGCACCGCCTCCCCCTCGCATGGTATGAACGGCGTGGTCGCCTTTCCTTGCTTGGAGGAGGTACCCACCTTCAGGCACTGCAACCCGCCGTTACAGTAGTCGAGCGTCCATTCCGGAGCGTCCTGATAGACCACGACAGCCGTCGCAACATCTCCACCCCACCGGTTGTCGTTGCCTCCGGTATAGCCGTAGTTCTCATCCTCTTCATCAATACAACGCGTAAACCCCTCGTAGAAAAGAGGAGTCATCTCTGCCGTCACGCTCAAACTCAGCACTGCAGCCAGAAACAAAAGGAAAATTTTTCTCATGGATTTGGTCTTTTATAAAACAAAACCGCCAACCCGTTTGTTAGGGTCAGCGGCCTTTAGTGTCCCCCGAGGGGCTCGAACCCTCGACCCACTGATTAAGAGTCAGTTGCTCTACCAACTGAGCTAGGGAGACTCGCTTGCACTAATACTCGCACGACTGCGCGCTCTGCGCTTGTATAGTGCTACGTATTGTGCTACGCTTTTCAGTCCGCAAACGCTTCGCTGGTTTACGTACTGAGGAACCATGCGGATCGTGTTTTTTGAAAAGCGGGTGCAAAGGTACTGCTTTTTTTTGACATGAGCAAATAAAATCGCAAAAAAATGCACTTAAGGGGTCATTTTTTACAGAAAAGATTCTCTGCAAAGGATTCCGCTTCATCAATCTGGTCTATTTTTCCGACATCCATCATCTTGAAAGCTTCCGGAATGTAAGCTTTCAGATTGATGATTTCAGATTTGTGATTTATGATTTGTTTTTCACAGACGGACATATAGAAGTCGATGAGTGAAAATTTGTCTTGGGGCATCTGCGACAAGCACGAAAGCACTCCGGGACTGAGAATCTGCATGCCGGAGAAGGCGAGTTTTTGGAAATTGGAGATTGAAGATTGGAGATTGGTAGGACGCACTTCGCCGGTAGCGATATTCGTCCATCCGCGTAATAGTCCCTCTTCATCAAAAAGCAGATACCGCTGCGTTTGACGTTCCGAGACAACCAGTTGACTCACGCCCGTTCGTTCATATTCGGCAATAAGCGCGTGGATATCGATATTGGAGAGGATGTCCACGTTGCAGGCGAGGATAGGAGCATTTATGATTTCTGATTTATGATTTATGATTTCTGATTTGATTTTTTTGAGGCCGCCACCTGTATCCAAAAGACCATCGCGTTCGTCGGAGATGGTGATATTACATCCCCAGCCGTCATTGGCGCGGACGGCATCGATAATCATATCCGGGAAATGATGCACGTTGACGATGATGTCTGTGATACCGGCATCACGCAGTTTCTCCACCTGCCACTGCAGCAGAGGTTTGCCGGCCAGAGGAACCAGCGCCTTCGGCATCGTGTCCGTGAGAGGTCTGAGACGCGTGCCTAAACCCGCAGCAAAAATCAAACCATGTACCATTTGATCATTTACCATTTACCATTTACGGGATATTCCGCGTTCGCGGTGGATGAGGTGGATGGTGACGTTATATTTCTCTTTGAGGTGCCTGGCCAGATGCTCGGCGCAATAGACGGAACGGTGCTGTCCTCCGGTACAACCGAAAGCGACCTGCAGATGGCTGAAACCCCGTTCGATAAACCGCTCCACATGCTGATCGACCAGGCGATATACGCTCTCCAGGAACGTCAAGATCTCGCCGTCTTTCTCCAGGAAATCAATCACCGGCTGATCCAGGCCGGTAAGGGACTTGTATTCCTCGTATTTGCCGGGGTTGTGGGTACTGCGGCAGTCGAAGACATAACCTCCACCGTTACCGGACTCATCCTCCGGAATTCCGCGCTTGAAGGAGAACGAATAGACGGAAACAACCAGGCTTGCACGCTGGCTTTGACCGTCGGTTGACCGTCGGTTGACCGTCGGAATCGGGAACTGTTTGGAGAGCAAAAAGAGTGCCGGATAGTCCTGCCGCAATTCCTGATTTTGCTCAAAAATCTCTTTCAGGTTCTTGAGGGCGAGCGGAACAGACTCCAGGAAATGGGGTTTGCGTTCAAAATAGCCTCTGAATCCGTAAGCGCCGAGGACCTGAAGTGTCCGGAAGAGCACGAAATGAGGCAAGACCGCACGCCAAGCGGCTTTATTGATGGATTGATGGAATGATGAATTGATGACTTTCTCCAACTCATCCAGATACACATCTATCAGTTTATTGCGGAGTTCGGGCGGGAAGTTCGCCTTTGCCTGCCAGAGGAAGGATGCCACGTCATACTGGGTGGGTCCGCGGCGACCGCCCTGGAAATCAATGAAATACGGTTGCCCGTCTTTGATCATCACATTGCGGCTCTGGAAATCGCGGTAGAGGAAAGTTGAAAGACCGCTGCCGCTGTCAGAAATCAGACGCTGGACGAGGCGGTCGAAATCGTCCTCGAGTCGGGGTTCGGAGAACTCGATCTTCGTAGCTTTGAGGAAACAATACTTGAAATAGTTGAGATCCCACCGGATGGTACGTTCGTCGAACGCGGGCACAGGGAAGCACACAGACCAGTCGAAATCCACCGCGCCCTCAACCTGTATATGCGCGAGCGCGCGCAGCGTGCGTTCCAATAAGGTATAGTCATCCAGATGGTCGAAAAGAATCGTATCTCCCAGATCCTCCTGCGTATAACTCATCCCGTCTTCGCTCACCGAATAGAGTTCGGGCACCGGTAGTCCCAAGTCATGAAAATGGCGCGCCATGTAGATGAACGCGCGATTCTCATCGCGGTTCGTACCCTGCACACGAATGAACGTACGACCGTTCGCGTCCGTCTCGCGGGTATAGATGCGGTTACTGCCTTGCTGCTTTGGCATAAGTGAAAGGTGAAAGGTGAAAGGGAAAGTTAGCACCGGAACTGCAATGCGTTATGCAGGCACGTCACTTTGCACGGACCAATGATGTTCTCCAAAATACCATCCGCCTCAAAGAGAATATGCTTGCGATAGGATATCTCTATCTCCCGTCCAACGACAGGATAGACGAAGGGCAGTTCGGTAAGTCGTCCGTTGAACAAATTCGGCAGCGCCTTGATAACTTGTCCGAACGTCGGTTTCTTGACAAACATCGCGTGGAAGATACCGTCTGTAGGATCAGCTTCGGGGTTTTGCCGGATACCTCCGCCGGAGAACGGCCCGTTTCCGACATTCATGGTGAAGAGCAGGTCATTGACGGTTTCTTTGCCGTCCACTGTCAGGACCATGTGCTGCGCCTTATGCTGAATGATGGCTCCAATCAGTCCGAACACATAATTGACGTGGTGGGAACCAATATAGTACTTGAGCGTCTCGGCTTTCTTGCAGGTCAGCGGATCCACTCCGAATCCAACGGAGTTGATGAAATAGCGATGGTGCTCGATGTTATTACGCCAATATGTGAGACAACCAATGTCGATAGGATGTCCTTCGCCCTCAAAGAAGCGGCGAAGCGATTCCTTGTGATTCTTGGTCAGGTTCCAATACCGAGCCCAATCATTTCCCGTGCCGCGGGGCATGAGTCCAACTTGTACTTTCGCCTTCTGTTCCGGCGTAAGAACGGATTTCATGATGCCGTTAACGGCTTCGGAGAGCGTGCCGTCTCCGCCGAGGATGAGAATTTCGTCATATCCTTTCTCTACCAATTCGCGCGCCAACTCGATTGCATGCCCCGCATATTTGGTAACACGGTAGGCAAAAGGCAGATGCCGTTTACGCAACAAGTGCCACAAGTAGATACGTTGTGCGCGGAAGTAATTCTTTCCCGATTTCGGATTGATGATGATGCCCAGCATGGCGGACAGGTATTAGTGTTTAGTGTTTAGTGTTTAGCGAAAACAATTAGCGCACCACGAAAGATGTAGTGCGCTAATTGTTAGGTTTGTTACTTAAAGAACTCGTTCACCTTTTCGTTCAGAACGATCTCTGAGTGCGCGCGTCCGGAGTTACCGGTTTGCAGTGTTGCGACCGCTTTCTTTGCCATAGTTCTAAGCCTTTCTAATTAGGGTTAATTACTTAATCTCCTTATGAAGCGTGTATTTCTTCAAGTAGGGATTGTACTTCATGAGTTCCAAACGATCCGGAGTGTTCTTGCGGTTCTTGGTGGTGATGTAACGAGACATTCCGGGAACACCGCTGGCTTTTTGTTCCGTGCACTCGAGGATAACCTGAACGCGTGCTTCTTTTGTTTTCTTTGCCATTGTTTAGCTCCTTTCGTTTTAGAGATAGCCCTTCTCCGCAGCTTGTTTCAGCGCGTTGTCGAGACCGATCTTGTTAATAGTTCTCAGACCTGCTGCACTCACGTTCAGCTCGATCCATACATCTTGTTCTACCCAGTAGAACTTGCGGCGGAAGAGGTTCACATCGAAACTGCGCTTTGTATGGCGCTTCGAGTGTGAGACATTGCAGCCGACCATGGCTTTCTTGCCTGTAATTTGACAAATCTTTGACATTGTAGTATATATTTTATATTTTCGTTCAAATTCGGGGACTTTTCGCATAATTACACGAAAAATCGCGCAAAGGTACTGCTTTTTTTTGAAATACACAAATTTTTCATGAATTATTTTTGTTTTTTTCATAAAATGCGTCAGAAAATACACATTTCCGCAAGTAATTACACACAAATTATCAAGAAAAACGCGCACGCCCTTGTGTATATCATTTTTTTATATTATCTTTGCACCGGATATGAAGGAGAAGTTAGTATGAAAAAGTATTTAGTATTCCTTTGGGTTTGCCTGCTGAGCGTAGGGATGCAGGCGATGACGATTCCGCAGGGATCGCTCTATTTTGACAACTCTAAGACCGGATATTCCACCGTCAAGATGGTGTACGGCAGAGACGATGTCTCCGAGACTCATGTGTTGGATATGAGTTTTGACGGGCAGAAATGGGCGGTCTCCATCGCTCTGGCCGTCAATGACATCTATCGCTTTACGTTCGTGGGCGGAGATATCCAAGCCGGTACGTACGACCAGCGGTTCAGCGATTTCAAGGAGTACGTGAGCCACACCTTGAATTACAACCGCACCGCGACCTCCGAGGCGCAGATGAATGCCGGAGACATTTTCGTACCCCAGACGGGCGATAACTGGGCGCAAGGTGCGTGGCAGTCATTGGGTTATTGGGAATCGCAACAGGAGACCACCCCCGGCACCGCCTCTATCTCCGGCACGCTACCCGTCGTATATCTGAACACCACCGGTAACGTAGCCATCACCAGCAAAGAAGAATACGTCACCGGCAGTCTCTATATAGACCCGCTCAGCACAAATTATAAAGCCTTAGGTTCGGCGGAAGCTCCTATTGCCGGACAATTCAAAGGACGCGGCAACTGGACGTGGACCGGTTTTGACAAGAAACCCTACCGCATCAAGTTTGACAAGAAGCAGGCTGTCTTAGGCATGCCGAGCAATAAACATTGGTGCTTGATGGCTCACGCGGATGACTGCTTAGGATTCCTCAAGAACTACGCAGGATACCAACTGAGCGAAGCCCTCGGGCTGAAATGGACGCCAAAGGCCGTACCGGTAGAACTGGTGATGAACGGCGAATATTACGGTTTGTATTTCCTCACCGAGCAAGTGCGCGTAGGCTCCAATCGCGTGAACGTCACCGAGCAGGAGGATTATGCGACCGACTCCGTCAGCGGTGGTTGGTTAGTGGAGATAGACAACTATGAAGAGGAAGGCAACGTGACCCTCTTCGAGCAGAACGCACAGGAAGTATGGTTTACCATGAAGAGTCCCGAACTGCTCTCCGCGTCGCAACGTACATATATCGAAAGCCAGCTCCATAGTCTGAATGAGGCTATCTGGGGCAACACCGATTACCCCTTATGGGAGATGATGGATCTGGACGAGGCTGTCAAATTCTACCTTGTGCAGGAACTGATGGAAGATTGCGAGAGTTATCACGGCAGTTGCTATCTCTATAAAGAGCGCGACCGCAACGGCATGTCCGAGAAATGGTATTTCGGTCCTGTGTGGGACTTCGGCAACGCATACAACCGCGGCTGGAACACCTGGATATACGACTCCCCTACCTTCCCCCAATACTGGATCGGCCAACTGGCTACATGGCCACAGTTCCAAGCCAGACTGCGGGAGATCTGGTATATGTTCCGACATGACCAGCAAAGCGATTTTCTCACGGCGATGGACAAACTCGCCACACTGATTAAGCAAGGCGCGAAAAACGATGCCGCCAAGTGGGGCGGTACGCTCAATTATTGCGACAACAGTAACATGACCGCCAAGCATAACGAGTTCGTCAACAAATTCAATTGGAGAACAGAATGGCTCTATCAACAGTGGGGAGAGGGCACACGTCCCGCCACCTACGATGTAGAACAGGCGGCAAGCCCCCTTTCCGACACGAGCATCAAGCGTATTCAAGACGGACAACTCGTTATCATTCGTAACGGAAAAACTTATACAGCGTCGGGGACGCTTATTGGTGATTTGTAATTTGAAATTTGTAATTTATAATAACCCTTTTTATTAACCTTTTAAATATTTATCTTATGGTAAAGAAATTTATCTGCCCGATCTGTGGTTATGTTCACGAGGGCACAGAGGCACCTGAGCGTTGTCCGCAATGTAAGCAAATCGTTGAATGGAAAGTAGCATCCGACGACAAACTCTCTTTCGCATGCGAGCACATTTTGGGAGTAGCCAAAGACGAGAAGGACCCGATCATCGCAGAAGGCCTGCGTGCGCACTTCATCGGTGAATGTACCGAAGTAGGTCAATATCTGGCGATGGCTCGTCAGGCTGACCGCGAAGGTTATCCTGAGGTAGCTGAAGCTTTCCGCCGCTACGCTTATGAAGAGGCTGACCATGCTTCCCGTTTCGCTGAACTGCTCGGAGAGATTGTATGGGATACCAAGACCAACCTCGAGAAACGCATGTTAGCGGAGTCCGGCGCATGCGAAGACAAGTTGAATATCGCTAAGCGTGCGAAAGAGTTGAACCTCGACCCGATTCATGACACCGTACATGAGATGGCACGCGACGAAGCTCGCCACGGCAAAGGTTTCGAAGGATTGTACAAACGCTATTTCGGAAAGTAATCAGCGATTGCTTATTATACCCCCTCCGACCACGAGGTCGTCCTGATAGAGAACGACCGACTGGCCAGGAGTGACACCCCAGACAGGCTCGCAGAAAAGAAGGCGGCCTACCCCATTCCCCTCCCTAAAAGGAGGGGTTTTTAGTTGTATCGCTTTGGTACGATAACGGATTTTCGCATAGACCGGCGAAGACGTCAGTACCTCTTCGCGCCATGACGATAACGGATTAAAGCACAGTTCTGTTGCATACATATCGTCATTGGTACCAAGGGTGATGCGATTGCTTGCAGCATCAATCGAGGTGATATATGCCGGATGCCCAAGCGCAATACCAAGTCCCTTGCGTTGACCGATGGTATAATTGACGTACCCTTCGTGACGTCCCAAGACCTTACCGTCCTTATCGACATACTCGCCCGCGCGCACGCGTTCCTTATAATCGGGTACGTTCGCGCGCAGGAAGGCACGGTAATCATCATTAGGAATGAAACAAATCTCCTGACTCTCTCGCTTGACAGCCAACTTCTCGTAGCCATGCTGCCGGGCTATATCCCGCACCTGATCTTTGGTGAGGTTACCCAATGGGAAAATTGTTCTTCGCAGTTGTTCCTCCGTCAGCATCCAGAGAAAATAGGTCTGATCTTTATGCGTATCGGCAGCCGTGCGCAGGAACATGTGTCCGTTCCTCTCGGCTATGCGGGCGTAATGGCCGGTAGCGATATAATCACAATGAAACTCATCGGCTACGCGCATCAGTTCACCCCATTTGATATGACTATTACACAGCACACAGGGATTGGGTGTCCTGCCCGCCATGTACTCGTCGATGAAATTCTGTATGACACAACGACGGAAAGTGTCACGAAAGTCCACTATATGATGTTCAAATCCCATCCGCTCCGCATTATGCTTTGCCTCCATGATGGAATCGATGGAGCAACAGCCTTTCTCTTTAGCGAGGCATGACTCTTTGATACTGTCGAACGTGCGGAAGGTGACCCCCACTACATCACAGCCCTGCTCAAGAAGGAGCATGGCACTGACGGTAGAGTCAATGCCACCGGACATACCCAGCAAAACCCTTGGTTTTGCATTTGTGATTTGTGAATTGAAATCTGTCATTTACTGTTGCATGTCCACAAGTTTAGTGTAGTAACCGCCGAGGGCATAGAGTTCGTCGTGCGTGCCGCGCTCGACGATACGTCCCTCATGCATCACACAGATAAGGTCAGCGCGACGGATGGTGGACAGCCGGTGCGCCACGACGAGGGTTGTCCGCTCGCGCATGAGATGCTCAAGAGCCTCCTGCACCAGTCTTTCGGACTCACTGTCGAGAGCGGACGTAGCTTCATCGAGGATGAGTATGGGCGGGTTCTTGAGGATAGCCCGCGCGATAGACAGTCGTTGCCGCTGCCCTCCGGAGAGACGCGAGCCGCGGTCACCGATGAAAGTATCGTACCCGTCCGGCATAGCCGCAATGAACTCATGAGCATTGGCGATACGCGCAGCCTGTTCCGCCGCCTCGCGCCATGTAAGACCGTTCGGGGCGGGCAAGGCCGTATCAACGCCAAAAGTGATATTATTCAGCACGGTATCATTGAAGAGGACGGGTTCCTGGCATACTATGCCCATGAGTTCGCGCAAGTCATGCGTCGTATGCTTCCGGATGTCAGTGCCATCCATTGAGATGACGCCTTTCGCCGGATCATAGAACCTCGGCAAAAGGTCCGTGAGAGTCGTCTTGCCACTACCAGACTGCCCTACCAATGCCACCGTCTTTCCTTTCGGCAGCGTCAGGCAGATATCGGTCAACACTTCGCAATTCGGTTGGTACGCAAAGGACACATGATCGAACACAATCTGCCGTTCAAAATGTACCGGTTGGGGGTTAGCCGGTTCAATGATATCCGACCGGGTGTTGAGGATGGCATCGATACGCTCGAGAGAAGCCATGCCACGACGGATACCATACGCCGCCTTGCTGAGATCCTTCGAAGGATTGATGATGGAATAGAAGATGACGAGGTAGTAGATGAATGTCGCGGCATCAATCGTCGCATGGTCGGATAGAATCAGCAATCCCCCGAACCACAGGATGACGGCTATCAGAACCGTGCCAAGGAATTCCGACAAGGGATGCGCCATGTAATAGCGGCGGTTGATGCGGTTGAATGTCTCGCGCGTCGCATTGATGAGCGTCCCAAAGCGCGCGCGCAGCTTGCTCTGCGCATTGAATCCTTTCACTATGCGCAAGCCCAGCAAAGTCTCATCAATAGACGAGAGAATCTCTGCATTCTGTTCCTGTCCGCGTTTCGACGCCCGCTTCAGGCTGCGTCCGATACGTCCGATAAGAAAGACCGCGACGGGCATGAGCAACAACACGAAAAGCGTGAGTTGCCATGAGATGATAAAAAGCGTAATGAGATAGACGAGGATCATGACGGGGTCCTTGAACAGGATATCAAGAGCCGACATGATAGATGCTTCCACTTCATTCACGTCACTCGTCATACGCGAGATGATGTCCCCGCGCCGCGCCTGAGTGAAGTAGCCCATAGGCAGCGAGAGCACCTTGTCGTACAGTTGTTGCCTGAGATCGCGTAACACACCTGTCCGGATAGGTACCATGAAATAGTTGGCGAGCCATGCCGTAAATACTTTGAGCCCCGTCATGACGATAAGGAAAAGCCCCAAAAGCAGCAATACATACCCTGCGCCATGCATCGCTATCTGCTCGTTGAGGACGCAGTACATGTCGGTGCGCAGTGCAGCGATGGTGTCCTGCAACCCGTGTACCTCCTTCAGCGGAATGCGCGTCACCTCTGCGGTGTTCAAGCCGAAGAGAATGCGCAGCACCGGAATAATCGCCGCAAACGAGAAGAGCGACAAAAGCGTCGAGAGGAGATTGAAGAAGATGTTCAATCCCATCTGCGCACGATACGGCGGCACAAAACGGCATAGTATTTTAGCTGTTTTCGCGAACATAAGTGAGTATTTGCCGGTCAAAGTTTTCTTCAGGCGTATAGAAACGCACCCGGATAGGCAGTGCTATGAGGCGTTTGTTCTGCGCATGCAAGCGGTCCACGAGAGCGGTAGTACGCAGACGCTGGATATCTTTCTCCGTAGTGAGAACAAAATCAAAATCCTCCGCCCGCTGCATGATGGCTTCGATATCTGCCGGCGTGTAGTGATGATGGTCCGGGTAAGCCATCAGTTCGGATTTCGGATAGATTGTCCGCACATACTCCATCATATACTGCGGCTGGGCGATGCCGCATAGAACGAGCGGCGTTCCTTCCTGCTCCATAAATGCGTAACTGAGTCCTGCAAAATGCAGTTGTTGGTACGTAGGCAAATGCAGCCGGTTATCCACCACGCGCATGTCTATGGGGCGTATATTTTCCGGACACTTGGTGACGACCACGGCTTCCGCCGTTAACGCACGGTGCGGCAGGTCTCTCAATGTGCCCCAAGGCAACATGTGATCGTCTATATAGAGGTGGTCGTAAGGAGTGAGAAGGATGGTAAAGCCGCAGCGCAGTGCACGATGCTGCATCGCGTCATCCAAAACCACTACATCCAACTGCGTCAACTGGCGTTGCAGTTGTTTGATGCCGCGCACACGATTCTCGCACACCGCCACAGGTACGTCCGGAAACTTACGGTGCAGCTGCATCGCCTCGTCGCCGATCGTCTCAACCGTTGCGAAACTATCCGCCAGCAGAAAACCGCGTGTCTTGCGTTTATATCCACGCGAGAGGACGGCCGGATGATATCCGTTATCCAGTAGCAGTTGCAGCAGGTATTCCACCATCGGCGTCTTGCCTGTACCACCCGCCGCCAAGTTACCCACGCATATCGTCGGAACACGGACGGTAAACGAGGGTAACAGATGCTGGTCAAACAGCATGTGGCGGATGGATACGCCTAAGGCGTAAAGCCAACTGAGCGGTATAGAAAGAGCTTTCAGCATTCAGATTTATTGAATCTTTATTTCCGGCATGAGGGCCATGATACGCGGTTTGGAGCATAATTCACGCACCTTCATGATGAGGCGTTCCTCCTCCGTGGAGTTGTCAAGCATCTTGAGCAATTCCTGATACGGGTCTTCCTTCTCCGGATAATAAACCAGCTTGTAGTTCTCCAGTCCTGCGAGTTCAACCGCTTTGGCAATAGCATCGTCGATATTTCCTATTTCATCCACGATACCTATCTCTTTGCCTTTCTCTCCAAGCCATACACGACCTTCGCCGATGGACTTGATATAGTCTTGTTCTACGTGACGGCCTTGCGCACAACGGCTTGTGAACAAGTCATAGCCACGCTCTACCATCTTCTGCATGAGGTCGTGTTCTTCATCGTTCATGCCATTGTAAATCATATTCGTTTCCAAAGCCGAATGACGGTTCGTTGCCACGCCGTCCATGTCAAGACCCACTTTGTTACGGATCTTCGACACATTAGGTACTGTACCGAAAATACCGATAGAACCGGTCAATGTCGTCGGCTCGGCGAAAATATAATCCGCGCCGCAAGAGATATAATAACCACCCGAAGCGGCGTAGTCACCCATCGAAACTACAACAGGGATGCTGTCGGATTTGATATTCTGGATGGCATGCCATATTTGTTCGCTGGCATCCGCTGAGCCACCCGGGCTATTCACACGCAGCACGAGAGCTTTGACATCATCTTCTTTACGGATCTTCTTGATCGTCTTAACGACTTCTTTACCAACTATTCCGTCACCGGAATCATCGGTGATTTCACCTTCCAGATAGAGCACTGCCACCTTATCCTTCGCCTTCGACTCCGGACGTTTCACATTTGCCATCTTGGCAGTAGAAAGAAGATGATAGTCCTTCGTTCCGGCATAAATACGCAGCAACGAGTCGATATCCTGGGTATATACAATCGTGTCCACCAGACCTGCTGTCAATTGGTCTTCTGCCGGTTGCAAGTCCATGAAACGGTCCGCGAGAGCATTGAGTTGTTCTTCGCTCAAGTGACGTGCCTCGCCTACAGATTTCTTGTACTCGCTCCAAATTCCATCCAGGTACTGCATAGTCTGCATACGGTCAGCGTCCGACATACTGGTACGGAAGAACGGTTCAACAGCAGACTTGAAGGTACCGACTTTTAGGATTTGCATCTCTACACCGATTTTCTCCATTGCTCGTGTGTAGTACATCTTCTGCGCCGCCAGGCCGTGCCATGATACAGCCCCCGTCGGATCCAGACAGATACGGTCTGCAACAGAAGCAATGTAGTAATTGGTCTGGCCATAACTCTTGGCAGACGCTATTACCCATTTGCCGCTCTGCTTGAAATCAAGCAAGGCGTCACGGATTGCTTTTGCACTTGCCGGGGCAGCCGATAACTCAGCGCCGTCGAGCCAGATACCGAGAATCTTATCGTCATTTTTAGCCAAACGAATATTACTCAGTATTTCATCCAAACCCACGGTCTCGATATTTTGATTCCCGACGAAAGGTACGGCCGGCATCGATTTCATCAATCCTGCGAACGGATTGGATTCTTTTGCCTGTTCAATCAGCATGCCTTTCATCTCCAGACGATAAATCGTTTTGTCTTGCAGTTTCACTTCCGAAGACGAGAAAAAGTCTCCCATAATCCATCCGAGGATGGCACTGCAGATGAAATACACAGCGAAGAAAATCAGGCAGCCACCGAGGCAGCCAACTTTGCGGCGAGGACGTTCCTGTCCTTCTACCACTACTGTTTTTCGAGTAAAAAACATAATGTTACAATTTTAAATTAAACGTTAATCTATGATAAGGTGTTACACCGTATTTTTGTATTGCCGCGTAGTGTTCGGCTGTTGGGTAACCTTTGTTATTTGCCCATCCATATTGCGGGAACTCGTCATGCAACCGCTGCATGTAATCGTCGCGATAGGTCTTAGCCAACACGCTCGCTGCCGCGATGGACATGTACGTTGCGTCGCCATGCACCACTGTGTCTGCCGGAATTTCCAATAGTTCCCCGTCCGGTACGTAGGGTTTCCATTTGTTGCCGTCCACCAGGATATGTTGCGGACGCACGTGCAAACGGTCCAATGCGCGCTGCATGCCTATGATGGAACATTGCAGTATATTCCGTTCGTCTATTTCTTGCGGACTTACATCCACGACCGCCCATGCGACTGCTTCGCGTTCGATGACCGGCCGGAGGGCGTAGCGCTGTTTGTCCGTCAGTTGCTTCGAGTCATTAAGCCATTCGAATTCCGGCACCTGCGCTGCGCGCTGCGGGTCCAGTATGACGGCCGCAGCAAACACACTTCCCGCCAACGGCCCCCGCCCTGCCTCGTCGCATCCTGCTTCAATAAGCCCTTGTATCATTTGCAGCTTCAACATATTAAAACGGATATCCGATAGCAAAATGAAACGTCATGTCATCCTTCCAGCACAACCCGTTGTACGCGGTGCGCCACTGCGAGCCCATATCTATACGACTCGGATCGTATAACTTCACACCGAAATCAACACGGAAGATCATCACCGACAAGTCAAAACGCAGTCCCACACCGTAACTCCATGCTATCTGTTTGTAGAAGTCCGCCGTGAAGACGCCGCCCGGCTGCGAGTCGTAGTCATAAATTGTCCAGATATTTCCTGCATCCGTAAAAGCCGCCAGTTCCAGAAATCTCAGCACCTTAAAGCGGTACTCGAGGTTCATCTCCAGGTGAATATCTCCTACTTGCAGGTCGTAAGCCATGGTGCTTCCATAATTACGGAAAGTACCCGGGCCCAAGGTGCGTGCTTGCCACCCGCGCACACCACTCGCGCCGCCACCGAAGTAGCGTTTCTCAAACGGAATCACCTTCGCATTCAGATACGGAACAGCGGCTCCGAATCCGATGTGGGTCACTAAGTGATGCTTCTGTGTGATGATGCCGTGGTAGGTGAAGTTAAAATCACCTTTTGCGTATTGAGAAAAGGGTATATTACCCATAATGTACGAGCCGTCCCCGTTCTTCGGAAAACGGAACAACTCACCGAGGGCATACAGAAAGTTACCTGCCGTCTCGGCACGGAGGGCGAATTGCAAATAGGAACGGTTCGGGAAGCGCGGGTTGAAAGTAGAGTACGTACAAGTATAACTCCAGTCAACGATAAAATGGTCCTCGTAACTGGCTTTCAGCACCGAAGAGCGGTCTATGAACTGCCGCTTGAACTCCTCCGACATCCACGGAACGTATATATAGTTGATGTCCACAAGATTGAACTCATGCGTCCACCGGCTGGATGGAGTGCGGGGAATCCGATACGACAGACTCGCGTTGGCGATTGTCCGCGTATATTCGTCAGGCCGCTGCTGATAATTATATGCGACCTCCACTTTTACGTTCGACGGGAAGAGGAGACTGGCATCGGCCCGCGCCTCGATAGCCCGTCCTCCGTTTGCACGCCATTCGTATGAAGCACGCGCACCAACCGTCAGCACTTCTGCGCCATGGAAGATATTCTTGTTACTGTATCGCAAGCCAGCCGCTATACCCCAGTCTCCGGCACTATACGTGCCTTCCATCTCCGCCGTCACGGAGTTCAGACGACTTCGCGATACCGTAATATTGCAATCGAGCAATGTATCCCCCACCGGCACGAAGGCGATATCGACATATTTCACCGGAGGCAAGGCGTTCATTTTCGCGTACGTACGCTCGACGCGCCATTCCGCATAGCGCTCGCCGGAACGGATACGACTCGCGCGACGCAACGCACCCTTTCGCAAAAACGGAATATCCTGCGAATAATTCACATCCCGTATCGAATAACGCGTATTCAGCCGCCTGATTTCCGTTGAGTCCAACTGCGACACATACGGTGCCAAATGCAACCGTATGTCCACTTGATGCGAATTTAACGAACTGTCGGCCGTAAATTCCAGAATAGATTTCTCGAAATAGTAATATCCCTGATTACGCAGCGTACTCGTGATACGTTCACGCTCCGCATCCAAGTTGGATGTCGAGAATTGTTCTCCGGGGTGTACCTTACACCGCTCGTCTCGCGCAATCTTGCATATCTCCGGAATAGGGATATCCACTTCATATTGGCGTACATAATACGGTTGGTTCGCCGTCACCAAGTACGTCACTTCCACTTTGCGTTTCTTGAATCGCAACTGCGTGTCCACTTCCGCTTGGAAATAGCCCATATTATTCATCTGTTGACGAATCTGCTGCATACTTACTTCCGTCAGTTCCTCGTCATAGATGATTGGCGCTTCGCCCATCTTCTTCGCATTGCGCGCCGCGCGGGCACGCGCTTTGGTAGTCGTATCCAAAGGAGCCGTATTATACACATGCAACTGCAGTTTCCAGAAACCGAATATCTCCGTATTCTGCTTCTGACGCACATAACTGCCCAACGTGGCGGTGGATACATTCTTGTCATCCACACATTTCACACGAACTTTGTTCAGCAGATACTTGTCCTGCGGCACAAACTTCGTCGTGTTACAGGAACAAAGAATAAGAAACAAAGAACAAAGGCAGAGTACCACCAATCGGGGCGTTTTTATCCTGATTTCCGGTTCCCGGACACTTAATTTCTTATATGTACGTAATGTCCCTAACATAACGAGCGTGCAAAATTAGCAAAAAATTTTGATATATCAAAATATTTTTGTACTTTTGTGGCGTTTTTGAGTGTATCTATGGAAAAGATCAGTAAAGCGCAAATCAAACTTGTCAGAAGTTTGCAGCAGAAAAAATACCGCGACGAGACGGGGCTCTTTGTCGCCGAAGGCGAGAAATGCGTAGAGGAATTGCGTAAGGGTTTTGCACTCGTTCACTTGTATCGTGAAGGTGAGAATGCCACACGAACGGAGATTGAGCAGATGAGTGGTTTGAAAAATCCGCAAGGTATAATCGGAGTCTTCCGTAAACGCGAAGCGCTAAATGACAATACCGTTACTCACGAATTCACTGACTCCCTCACCCTGGTCCTTGACGGTATTCAGGATCCGGGAAACTTAGGTACTATCATCCGCACTTGCGACTGGTTCGGAGTCCGGTCCGTACTCTGTTCACAAGAAACGGCTGACTGCTATAATCCGAAGGTAGTGCAGGCAACGATGGGGGCGTTGGCGCGCGTACGCCTTTACTATCTTGACCTTCCTGCATGGTTCCGTTTACTTACAACCAATAAGCAAGCACCAGCTACAACTATTTACGGCACACTCCTCGAAGGAAAAGACATGTACCATCTTCTTGAAGGCGAAGCCAAGACGTGCAAAAAACAAAATAGCCAAACAATTATCATCATGGGCAACGAAGGCAATGGCATCTCGCAAGCCGTACGACCATTCATCACCCACCCGATTCGTATCCCTTCGTATCCCGCCGATGCGGAGACATCGGAGAGTTTGAATGTAGCAATTGCCACGGCTATCGTTTTGGCGGAATTTCGCAGAAGGGAATAACTTAAAATCTTGTTAGAGGCAAGTCGGAGGCAACTCGGAGTAAACTCGGAGGCAACTCGGAGGCAACTCGACTTTTAGAACATTTTAATCACAAAAATATCTTTCTACTCTTGCATATTTCCATTTTTTGTTGTACCTTTGCGGTCGTTTACGAATAAAAGGTACAATATTTACATTTTTTCTACTATGAGCAAACAAAAAAGGTTTTTATTGGACGAGAGCGAGCTGCCTCGCCAATGGTATAACATCCAAGCGGATATGATTAACAAACCGCTTCCGTTATTGAACCCCGCAACAAAAGAGCCGTTGACCGCGGAAGATCTCGCACATATTTTCGCGGCGGAGTGCGCAAAACAAGAGTTAGACCAAGAGCATGCCTGGATAGATATTCCCGAAGAAGTACTGGAGCGATATAAATACTACCGTTCAACGCCGCTCGTTCGTGCATATGCATTGGAGAAGGCATTGGGCACACCTGCACATATCTATTTCAAGAATGAAAGTGTCAACCCTTTAGGGTCGCATAAGATCAACTCTGCGCTGCCGCAATGTTACTATTGCAAACAGGAAGGAACGACCAATGTCACCACCGAGACGGGTGCCGGGCAATGGGGAGCTGCACTGAGTTATGCCGCCAAGGCTTTCGGACTCGAGTGCGCTGTGTATCAAGTGAAGATATCCATGCAGCAAAAGCCTTACCGCAGTTCCATCATGCGCACCTTTGGTGCGACCGTTGAGGGTTCGCCTTCTATGTCCACGCGTGCAGGTAAAGACATCATCACCCGCGACCCGTTGCATCCCGGTTCCCTGGGCACAGCTATCTCAGAGGCTGTTGAACTGGCCACTACCACGCCGAACTGCAAATACACACTCGGTTCCGTTATGAGTCACGTCTCTTTGCACCAGACTGTCATTGGTCTCGAGGCTGAGAAGCAGATGGAGAAAGCCGGGGAATATCCGGATACCATCATCGCTTGTTTCGGTGGCGGTAGTAACTTCGGCGGACTCGCCTTCCCCTTCATGCGTCATACATTGAAAGAAGGAAAGAAAATCGACTTTATAGCAGCCGAGCCATCGAGTTGTCCCAAACTGACGCACGGCAAGTTTGAATATGACTTCGGCGACGAAGCCGGTTATACACCCTTACTGCCGATGTACACTTTGGGCCATGAGTTCAAACCGGCAAATATCCACGCAGGCGGTCTGCGCTACCACGGAGCCGGTACGATTGTCAGCCAATTACTCAAAGACGGATACATGCGTGCCGTAGATATCCCTCAGACGGAATCTTTCGCAGCAGGACTGCTTTTCGCCCAAACAGAGAGTATCATCCCTGCACCGGAGAGTTGCCATGCCATCGCAGCTACAATCCGCGAAGCGAAGAAATGCATCGAGACAGGAGAAGAAAAAGTTATTCTCTTCAATCTCAGCGGGCATGGATTGATTGACATGACGGCCTACGACAGTTATCTGAACGGAGACCTCACCGATCCCGAATTCAAAGGATAAAGACGTAAAAAGGCTGCCGCAAGGTGGCCTTTTTACATGAAAATGCACTTTTTTTGAAAAAAATTGCTAAAAAATTTGGTCATGTCAAAAAAAAGCAGTACTTTTGCACCCGCTTTTGAAAAGAAGACTACTGGTGCGGTAGTTCAGTTGGTTAGAATACCGGCCTGTCACGCCGTAGGTCGCGAGTTCGAGTCTCGTCCGCACCGCAGGACCAGCGAAAGCTGGTTTCCTTTTCAAAGTTAAGGGGAATGCCCCTTCCGGCGGAGGCCGGTTTCCCCGATTAACGGGGACACCTCCGGGTCCATTAGCTCAACTGAATAGAGTACCACACTACGGATGTGGGGGTTGCAGGTTTGAATCCTGCATGGATCACAAGAGGATGTCAGTTATGGCATCCTCTTTTTGTTTGCCTGGTGAGCGGCGCGTTGCGCTATACGGCGCTGGCTGAAAGTCATTTGCGCATTCTTATAGCGATTGCAGCGCACGTCTTTTCCGGTCAGCAGTTCATACCATACAGCCGCGGCAGTGTATCGACCGTAAACATAGTTCAAATGGTATCCGTCCCGGCATAACGTATCTCCTAATTTCGTTTGCCGCGCTAACTGTATCGCCGTGCCGCAAGGAATAAGGAGAGTTTTCTTCTCCTCACTCCCTCTCTGTAAGGAATGGAGTTTTTGATTCATTGTACTTAGTACATAGTTTGTGCAGGATTGAATACTATCCCACATGACTTGTTGATTCGATTGATAACGCGAATAAGCAGGATGCTTGGCATCGCGGCTGTACGCCCAAGTCTGCATCCAACAGAGTTGTGCATTGGGTTGGTAAGCACTTATGGTATCCATGAGGATTGAGAGCCAAGGTTCGTACGTACTCCGAATGCCGGAGTCGTGGCTTGCTTGCTGGAGTGAGATATAATCGTACTGCCCGTCCTTGAGTGCCTGACGAAGGGAAATGGTATCCTTAACGAGTCGCGGGCAGGTGTTGGTACACACACGATGCGAATAAGCCGCCGTATCTTTCGCAAGAAATTCCGCATGTTGCTGCAACGAACAGCCTCCATAATAAAGGTTATGCACCTCCACTTGGACTCCCTTGGCATCGCATAACGGCACCAACTCCTGTTCTACTGCATCCCAAGAGAAACTGTTGCCAATACAGAGGATACGGATGAGTAATAAAATTGAAAGCTTCACGGCTGTTAACTATTTGCAGTTGATTGATTTTAATGGGCTTCGAGCCAGTTCTTTCCTACGCCGCAATCAGCTATCAAGGGGATAGACAGATGTACTGCATTCTGCATTTCGGAAACAACTATCTCGCGTACACGGTCGATTTCAGCGGCTGGGACATTGAAATTGAGTTCGTCGTGGACTTGCATGATCATCTGCGCCTTCAGTCCTTCTTCTTTCAACCGGCGATGAATCGCTACCATGGCGATTTTGATGATATCGGCTGCGGTGCCCTGTATCGGCGCATTGACGGCATTACGCTCGGCAAAAGAGCGCACCGTAGCGTTATTCGAAAGGATATCCGGCAAGTAGCGTTTCCTGCCAAAGAGTGTCTCAGCAAATCCGCGCTGCCGCGCTATTTCTTTTTGTTGCTCTATATAACGAATCACGCCAGGGAAGGCCGCAAAATAATCATCAATCAGTTGTCGTGCTTCGGCACGCGGGCAATCCAGTTGTTGCGCCAAGCCGAATGCCGAGATTCCGTAAATGATACCGAAATTGGCGGTCTTGGCCTTACGGCGCTGGTCTTTAGTTATCTCTTCGATAGGTTTCTTGAAGATTCGTGCAGCCGTTGCAGCATGGATGTCCTGTCCTGAACGGAAGGCATGCAACAAATGTTCGTCCTTACTCATGTGCGCGAGAAGACGTAATTCAATCTGACTATAGTCCGCGCTGAGGAACAGACATCCTTTATCCGGAATAACGGCTTCACGGATCAGCTTGCCACGTTCGGAGCGGATAGGTAGATTCTGCAAGTTCGGATTACTGCTACTCAAACGTCCGGTGGCCGTCACTGTCTGGTTGTACGTAGTATGAATTTTCCCGTCCGCTGCAATATACCCGGGAAGTGCTGATATATAAGTGGAGATAAGCTTGCTCAATGCTCGATAGTCAAGAATTGCGCCGACCACGGGGTGCTTCTCCTTCAATGCGACCAGCACTTCTTCGGAAGTCGAATACTGCCCTGTGCGTGATTTTTTTGCTTTGGAGTCTAACTTGAGTTTGTCGAAAAGAAGTTCACCAACCTGCCGCGGACTATTGATATTGAACGTCTCACCAGCCAGTTCGTAAATGTGTTGTTCGAGTTCATGCAGTTCCGCCGTCAGTTGTTGCTCCGCCTCATGCAGTTTATTCACGTCAAACCGCACACCGGCTGCCTCCATCTCACGTAACACCGGCACTAACGGCAACTCAACATCATTGTACAAATTCCATAAATCCGGGTCTGCCTTCAGCGCCGTCCAATTCGGAGCGATCTCGGGATTGAATGCCACCTCCGGATTAAGGAGGTACTGACACAGGCGATTCTCTATCGTGTCATACACCGGCTTCTCCTGAGTAGCAGGAGTAGTTGTTGATTCGTTGAAGTCGCCGAACAAATCCAATTGATTCGAATCGGTAGGTTTGGACTTTTTCGGCGTATTCGATGCCGCAGGTAAGCTTGTCTGGTTCTTTTGAGTATTCAAATTGAGTTTCTTGAGCAAGGTATTGAATTCCAGTTCGCGGTACAGATTCGCAAGGGCTTCAAGGTCGGGTTCTTTCTTCGCCAACTGCTCCTCATTCAAAGTAATGGGTACATCTGTGCGGATGGTAGCGAGGAATTTTGAGAATTGGATATCCTCGATTTGGGATTCCACTTTGGTACGCAGAGCACCTTTGATCTCGTCTGTATGGGCGAGCATGTTTTCAATCGAGCCGAATTGCTGAAGTAATGAAACGGCTGTCTTCTCCCCTACTCCCTTGCATCCCGGTATATTATCACTTGCATCGCCCATCAAACCCAGCAAATCTATGACTTGCGTCTTGTCTTGCAGACCGTATTTCTCGCATACTTCTTTTGGTCCCATCACCTCGAAGCCGCCGGTATGACGCGGACGATACATGAAAATATGCTCGGAGACGAGCTGACCGTAGTCTTTATCCGGCGTAGCCATATAAACTTCAAATCCTGCCTCTTCTCCTTGTTTGGCAAGTGTACCGATGACATCGTCTGCCTCAAAACCAGGCACCTCGAATGCCGGTATATTCATAGCCTCTAATAGTCGCTTTATCACCGGCACGGCCTTGCGAATATCCTCCGGCGTTTCCTCGCGTTGTGCCTTGTATTGCTCGTATGCTTCATGACGGAACGTTCCACCTTTCGGGTCGAATGCCACACCGACATGCGTCGGATTGACTTTCTTCAACAGGTCATCCAACGTAATAGCGAAACCAAAGATAGCCGAGGTATTCTCACCTTTACTGTTCATGCGCGGCGCGCGAATAAAAGCATAGTACGCGCGAAAGATCATCGCGTAAGCGTCTATAAGAAGCAATTTTTTCATGACATGTCCCAATTTTGCGAGGCAAAATTACGAATAATTTTTGAGATATGCAAAAAATTGTACAGTTTTTTTTAAAACATAGCAGATTGTTGGTAGTTGAAGGGACCTATGGTTGAACGTTCTTCGGGAAACGTGCAGGTGGCACACCGGGACAGGAAGCGGCACTTCCCTTCATTTTCCAACTATAAATCACCTTGTTGTTTTTATCAATATATTTGACAACTTTGTTGGTATAGTTTCTTATACACATCAAGCCATTGTGACAACCTCCACTTGGCATCTCACCTTGTTCCAGAGTGAAAAGCACATTGCCCTTTGTATCAATCAAGGAATAAATTCCATCCAGATTATTAACCCAAGCGACACCTTCGAAGAATGGTTCACAATAATAGAACTGCTGCGCAATTCTGAAAGTTCCTGTTTTGTCCACATAACCCGCTTTTCCCAACAGGTCAGACATGTTTACCGGAAGCAAATCATTATCTTCAAAGTGACCAACCATAGAAAAGACAGGCTCTGTTACTTTATTGCCATACGTGTCAATCAGGCCATACAATACGTGATTATTCGTATATGCAAGCAGACCTCCTCCGATAGATCTCAAGTCGGAGTAAGAGGTCGTATCAATAACCCACTCCCCCCTTGTATTGATAGCGCCGACAGTAGAAGAAATATGTCCTTTATTATAGCGCAAGACTTTAACTACCGCCACTCCATCGCAGAAATCACCGTATTCATAAACAGTTCCTGTCATAGAACTCAAGTCAAAGGTGTCTGTATCTAACGTCAATGCGAGTTCTCCTTTTTTGTTATAATAACCGGCTCCAGCAGCCACTAATCCCTCTTTGCTCATATAGCCTATTTTCAGGAAAATATTCGGCAGTACAACATTGAAGTTGCTATCATATAGTCCATATTTGTCCGGGATCCCCAAACTTGCCATATAATATTCATAGAACCTTAGGTATCCATTGTAGAAATAAGTGTCGCAGTCATGCTGTTCTGGAAGCGTAAAGACCACCTCACCCTTCTTGTTAATGAATTGGATATGATAATCCAGCGTGCGGACTTTTGCCACTCCGTTGCAAAAGAAATTCGCACTTGCAAATTGGGGCTGTATGACCATTTCCCCTTTCTCATTTATATAGCCGTACTTCTCGCCAATTGAGTCTCCCGCGGGCCAAAGTTTCGTAGTGTCCTCATAGTAGTTTTGGGACACCGGATCCTCACAAGCGTTGCAAATCAACAGGGCAGCGCATAAAGCACAAAAGATAAAAAGTTTTGTTTTCATATAAAATTAAGTTATATAATTACACATTTTTCTATAATAAAACGTGAGACTTGTCAGCTTCAATCGGAGTGTTGAGGATTTCTGGACTACCTTTACCAACCAAATATCTACCGAACAAGGCTCACGCAAGGCGTGAGCATAAAAGCCTTATTCTTGGTTGGTAATGTTCGAAAGTGTCCAGTTTTCAACACCCCAAGTTCTTAGCTGTATGCTTTGTTTTATCTATATAGCGCACGCTTGCGCTTGTCATCCTATTTTACGTCTAAGATTTAACGGCAAATCGATTTTGCGGTGCGAAATTACAAAGATTTTTTGATATATGCAAATAAAACTTTATTTTTTGTCGTAATTACGGGATTACGTACTTACGAAAGGGACAAACGCAAAGCGTACACCCCTCAACAACAAAAACAAGAGCAGAATGCCCGATAACATCGAGTGTAATTGCAGAGGGCGGACAGCGAAGGGGTAAACCGCCTATGACCGAGCCCCAGTAACAATTACCAGTTAATGGGCTGCAGACCGTGGTTCTCCAAGTATTTATTGGCAGCGGAGAAATGTCCGCATCCGTCGAATCCGCGATAAACGGAGAGTGGTGAGGGGTGAGAAGTTTGCAGAACGAGATGTTTTCGTCGGTCGATGATTTGACCTTTTCGCTGGGCATAAGATCCCCAGAGCATAAACACCAAATGTTCGCGTTCTTTATTCAGGGCAGCAATAGCTGCATCCGTGAGTTCTTCCCATCCTTTTCCCTGGTGACTACCGGCTTTATGCGCCTCCACTGTCAGCGTGGCATTCAAGAGCAGTACTCCTTGAGCCGCCCAACGACGCAAGTCTCCGGTAGCGGGAATGGGTGTGCCCAAGTCACGGTGAATCTCTTTGTAGATATTCATGAGTGATGGAGGAATCTGCACGCCTTCGGGCACAGAGAAACTGAGTCCCATTGCCTGTCCAGGCTCGTGATACGGGTCCTGCCCGATGATCACCACCCGCACCTTATCAAACGGACAGGAGTCAAAGGCATTAAAAATAAGACCTGCCGGAGGAAAGCACCGACGGGTCTTATATTGCTGGCGCACATAATCGGTGAGGAGTTCGAAATAAGGTTTGTCAAACTCCGTCTGCAACACGCGCTGCCAAGATGGATCTATTCGTACCTGCATCAATCAACAATTAACATTGCGTCTCCGTAATCTCCGAAACGATAGCCTTCCTTAACAGCCTCTTCGTACGCATGCATGGTCTCTTCGAAACCTCCGAAAGCAGCGACCATCAGCAATTGGCTCGACTGCGGCATGTAAAAGTTCACAAAGAAACTATTGGCGACCATGAAACGGTACGGAGGATAAATAAACTTATTCGTCCATCCGTCAAATGGCTTGAGCGCACCATTCGTTCCGGCCACATGCTCCAAAGCGCGCATCACCTCTGTGCCCACAGCACATACATGGTGCATCTCTTCACGCGCCTTGTTCACCGCATCCGTCATTGACTCCGGTAATATAATCTGCTCCGACTCCATTTTATTCTTCGTGAGATCCTCCACATCGATATCTTTGAAGATACCAAGCGACACATGGCTGGTCATGAAGGTTGTCTCGATCCCCCGAATCTCCATCCGTTTGAGTAATTGTTTGGAGAAATGCAGTCCGGCTGCCGGAGCGGCTACTGCACCTATCTTATCGGCATAGATTGTCTGATAGCGCTCAGTATCCATTTCATGCACAGGCAGGTCGTGGAACACCTCTTCGTAAGCCGCTTGGGTGGCGGCATCCATCGGACGACGGATGTACTTCGGCAGCGGTGCACTACCTAAGGCATATAAACGCGGGACGAACTCTTCGTTGCTATAGTCTGTCAGGAAACGGAAGGTACGACCGCGGCTGGTCGTGTTGTCAATCACCTCGGCTACGATGGACGGGTCATCATCAAAAGTTAGTTTATTACCGATGCGAATCTTACGAGCCGGATCAACCAATACATCCCAGTAACGCGATCTATGATTCAATTCGCGCAACAGAAACACCTCGATCAAAGCATTGGTCTTTTCCTTATGCGCGTAAAGACGCGCAGGAAAAACCTTGCTGTCATTCATTACGAACAAGTCTCCTTCCTCAAAATACTCCACTAAATCAGAGACTTTCTTATGCTCTATTTCTCCGGACTTACGGTGCAACACCATCAAACGGGCCTCATCGCGGTACGAAGCCGGGAACTGTGCAATTAATTCTTCAGGCAGTTTAAACTTAAACTGGCTGAGTTTCATATCATTGGTTTTGTACATATTCTTTATGGGCTTTCAGCTGTCAGCCGTCAGCATTCAGTTTTTCTAAAAATTGTTCAATCGTATAGCAATCTTCCACTCGGGTATTTCCTACGCGTGTACGTCTCAGGGCTGTCAAGTGTGCGCCGGAGTTTAACCTTTCACCGATGTCGCGCGCCAACGCCCGTATATATGTGCCCTTCGAGCATACGACACGTATCGTAAGTTGCATCGTGGAGGCATCAAAAGACAGCACCTCTATCTCGTCAATCACCAACAGCTTGGGTTTCAACTCCACTTCTTCTCCCTTGCGGGCAAACTCGTACGCGCGTTTCCCGTTGATTTGTACAGCTGAGAATATCGGCGGTACTTGCCATTGCTCTCCTGTGAACTGGGGGATTGTTTGGTCTATCAACTCACGAGTGATATGTTCCGTTGGATAAGTCGCGTCTATTTCCTTCTCCAAATCATAACTCGGTGTAGTAGCGCCTAATTGCAACGTAGCGATGTACTCCTTCACGTCGTACTGCAACCGGTCAATCAGTTTGGTTTTCTTACCCGTGCAGATGATTACCACTCCTGTGGCCAAAGGGTCTAACGTACCTGTATGGCCTACTTTCAGTTTCTTACGACCTAACTTCCGGCATAGATTCCATCGCACCTTCGCCACCAAATCGAATGATGTCCAATGCAATGGCTTATCAAATGCCAATACTTCACCTTCTTCAAAATCCCACATATCAGCAAAGAGTGGTAATGATAGCTATCGATCCCACGATGGCGCAATAGATAGCAAACCACACCAGTCGTTGGCGTCGAACGATTTCTATCATAAACCGGCATGCAAAACAACCGGTAACAAATGCGGCAACAAAACCCACCATAGCCGGAAGAATCCCCAGATCAGAGACTACCTCGCCTTGGAGCAGATCCAGCAAGTCGAGAAATGCTTCGCCTAAGATCGGGATAAGCACCATCAGGAAGGAGAATTGAGCCACGCTCTCTTTCTTCACGCCGCAAAGCAAACCAGTAGCAATAGTCGTTCCCGAACGGCTCAATCCGGGTAATACAGCGCAGGCTTGGGCAATACCGATGATGATTGCATCTTTATATCCTACCTCATGACCGGTCTCTTGACGCTTCTTTTGAAGCCACTCACTCAAAGCCAGCAATGCCGCCGTAACAAGCAGGCAGACGCCGACCAGCAACAATCCGTTTCCGAAGAACGACTCTACGGTATCCTTGAAAAAGACACCGACGATGAATACCGGTATCATGGAGACGAGAATCTTCGCCACATAGTCTTTTTCTGCATTCCACTGCATAGTAGTAAAGGTGCCGCGGAAAAGCTGCGCCACTTCGCGCCAGAGCACTACCAGCGTAGATAACACGGTTGCGGCATGGACGATGACGGCAAACGTCAGATTCTCTTCACCTGATGTACCAAGCAACACATGACCAATTTCCAAATGTCCGGAAGACGAAACGGGCAGGAACTCTGTAAGTCCCTGCACGATACCCAGTATAAGCGCTTGCACCCAACTCATTTCTTACCGCGGAATAAAATGGCAAAAATCATACTTATAAAACCGAATAAAGCAATCATAGGTCCCACCGTAATACGGCGGACAGAAAAGATATCCGGATTATAATATTCCTCACCGGAAGGAGAACCAACCATCAAGCAAAAACCAATCACGATAATTACGAATGAAACCGCTATCAAGATGAGGTTGAGTTTGGGCAATGTATGTTTCATACACAAACTGTCTGTTATAAATTGTTATCTATCAAATCTCGTACAACGAGTTGTTATCCATGCGGATGTAACGTCCGGTGGCAATCAGCGAGGCGAAGAGCGTGATGAGCAATCCGCTTATCAGCACAACAGCGGATACAAAAGTAATATTCTGCCACGTCAACGGGAAAAGCAATACGCCCAAGCGGTTTTCCACGTAATACACCACTCCGCTCAGAACGACCAAGGCAGCGATGCCTGAGAAAAAGCCCATCAGCATATTACGCAACACAAACGGACGGCGGGTCACCCAGGAAGTAGCCCCCACAAGTGTCATTGTATTGATCAGGAACCGCTTCGCATATATCTGCAGACGGATGGTATTCACGATAAGTACCATCGACACCAACAAGAGCGCCAAAGCCACGCCAAACAGAATTAGTGAGAAATCATGGATATTACTGCTCATCAAATCTGCTAAATCACGCGGGTAGATTACTTCCGATACATACGGTAAGGCTTTCAATTGGTTTGCCAAAACCGTCAAACTATCCGGCGCACTATATGCCCCTGACGGATGAATCTCATAACTGGCAGAGAGAGGGTTATACCCCAAGAAAGCGCTGGGATCCTCTCCTAAAGACGCAATATGCTCCTGTAGTGCTTCTTCTCTCGACACATAGCGATAGCCGCTATAGCGTTCGCTTACATCCAGCAACTTCTCGAGACGTGCACACTGCGCACTATCAGCCTCTTGAGCCAATACAGCCGTTAGGGTGATATTCTCGCGCATGCGCGTAACAAGCGCTCCTGCAGAAAGCAGGAGCACACATTCCAAGCCAATAAGGCACAACACCAGCGAAACGCTGACGGCGGAAGTTAAATAGGAATTCCGAAAACGATGTTTCCGCATTTAATATTCCCAAAGATCTTGTTCAAAATTGAGCAACTCTGTAGCAATACGTTCTTGCTCTTTCTTCACTTCAGCTGCCGTACCTGAATAGTCAGGAATCCAGCGGTTATACATGTTTCCTTCGCCAACAATGTATGAGGTGAAAAGACGTTTCTGGAAGAACTCGTCAAAAGTTACGCGTTTAACCTCATTGCGGTTCGGTATTGCATACTGCATAGCCAAATATGGACGAAGTTGATCAAAGGCAATCCAAAACATGATGGACTCACGTAGTGAAGCCATGATATTTGAGTCGTCACGTGTTGAAATCTTATCGGATTGCAGCGGTGCAATCGCCATAATCTTCGTATGCAGGCGTGATGTATGCTTGTCAAAGAATACCACTTCCTGAATAAGGTACTTCAACTGGTTCTTTACCAATTGCTCAAAGGGATAGAAGTGGAATGACAACTCATCCGCGATGCTGTCGTAGTGCACCAACATAGCATCTGAAGTAGCGATATCGAAGTGCGATGGATCATCCGAATAGTCAGCCAATGGGTCATCGGCCATGAACATCGTAGGAATCACATTCCGCGAAATCGGATCCTGATGTAAATCAGGTTTGATTGTTTCCATGTTCTTCTCGAAGATAGGAAGCCCATCTACCACTGCATCGGTAATCACTTTGAAGAGGTTACGATAATCTGCATCGTCTGACTTCGTCGGGAAATAGAGTTGGTAGTTCTGCTTGTAGCGCATATCGATGATACGATATACATAACGAGCCCATATCACGTCATCGATACGGTGGTCAATCATAACAATCGTATCATGCGCCTGAGAAAACTCCTCCGTTTGGATACGAGCACTACCCACCTCATCGAAGAATGAGACTACATTATGCTGTGCTTGGGCCATTACCACTCCCAGCAACATGCATGCGATAATACTAAATTTCTTTATCATATTCTTTTGGTATTAATTCAATGATAGAGGAATAGGAGACAGACGTGTCTCTTTACCATCCGGACCTTGAGCACGGATATCGGTGATAACGACTATTGCACCCATTTTCAGTTTACCCAGTCGGTCCAACTGATCTCTTGTAAACTTGTTTCCACGGGATTCTGTCAATATACCGTTGATATTCACCTTAAAACTCGTAATACGGTACGGCAAATCCAACAATCCGTCGGGTCCGTACGAAGCTATCACGGTGGCAGAACTATTCAACAATGCGCCACGGGAGATATTTCCATCAGAATACTCCTTCTCGCCGGACTTGAAATATGCGCCCGGTTTCGGCAGAGCTTTTACGCGATATTCCTTACTTCCCATAGGCTGCATACGGCCGTCCAATTCCGCACTGACAGAGATGGATACACTCTTCGAGCCATCACCCGGTTTGATAATCCACAAACCACCTTGCTGACGAACAGCTGCTCCATTAACAGATACTTTCACCTTGTCGTTAGACACACCCGGAACGGAAATCGAGAATTTGTTCTCGTATCCGCGGTACATGATGTTAAGATCGGTATTCGAAATCGTCACAGCCGGCTCGCCTACGCTATACTCACTCGAAAACGGCAGATTCTCCATCTCGCCAGTTGAGGGGTTCTGGTAAGCAATCCAACCAGAGTATTTCTTCAATCCGACACCAGATGCAGCTACTTCGTAGAGGCCCTGATCATTGATGCGCTGCCCCTCGATATAATACTCCGGGCGTTGCGTCGAGTCAATAGCGGCCAAGATAATCTGCGCCGAATATTTACCTCCTCTGATCACGTAGTTTGAATTCGGAATCACGTACGCATTAAGTTTATTCACGCGCAGGTCACCCGCGTCCGTACGATCCATTAAATATTGTATCACTTGACTCTCTGTGGTACGAACATCGTTCTGCATTTTCGTTAGAATCGTAATCGAAGCGCCAACCGGCATGCCTTCGAAAATCGCCACTTCCCAGTCGCAAGAGTCTTTCTCGTGCGCATTGTATCCGCGCTCGGTAGCGAGATTTTGAAGAATCGAGCTGCGCAACTCAGCATCAGCCTCTACTAATCCTGCTGCATAATCGCGATAGTAAGACACCATCTCTTTCAAGATTGCGCCATTACCCTGCACAATAGCGTACTGAGCTGTCACGTCCAGGTTTGAGTTTCCTTCAATATGCATCGTCGGATCAATACCTTGTGCCTTCAACTCATCTACTTTCTTCTTGCTGTCGGCCAATATGGCGATGTGCTCCTTAAAGTTTTGAATATAGTTAAACAACGAGTCTGCGCGCAACTGTACCTCTTTGGCCTTATCGAACCACTCTTGCGTCTTCTCTGGATTATCAGCATTAGCAGTTTGGAAATCCTGATAGAGTTTCGCGTTACGTTTATCCGAAGCAGCGATAGAGGAATGCAGACTATTGTCCACCAATGTAAAACCATTGAGGGAGCACCAAGTACATCATACCTATCATTTTTTGTCTCGGGGTTTCCGGACAGTTTTTTGCTCCACCCATTGCTGAAGTGTTTAAAAGTTAAACTTATGCGAGTGCATTGAGCATGTTACCGTAGATCGCATTCAGGTCAGCTACGTGCTTTTGCAACTGCTTAGTACCATTAGCAAATGCTAACTGAGCCTCTGCTGCCTCTTTCGCAGAAGCAGCGGCGTTCTTTTGCGCCTCTACTTGTGCGTTGACAGCTTGCAACTGAATCTCATAGACCGAGTTCAACGAAGCGATGTTCTTACCTACCAACTCAACACCTTGTTTGTAAGCTTTTGTCTCTTCTGCTACAGCTTTGATGTCCGCACCAATCTGCGCATACGAACCGGACAAGCCTTCTGTAGCCTTTGTCAGCGAATCAGTGGACAGACCAACTGCGGTTATCTTCGAGGTATACTCCATCGTAGCAGCCTCTGCTGCCACAAGGCGGTCGTTCAACTTCACACCTGTTGCAGCAACCTTGTTCAACTCACTCAGTTGGGAAGCAGTTTTGGCCAAATCGGCGATGCCATCCTTCAATGATTTGAGATCTTCGTCTTTCAAAGAAGGTACTTTAGCTGAAGATGCTGCAGTTGCAACAGCAGCCGGAGCAGCTGCTGCACTTGCGCTGAAACCGGTAACTGCTGCGGTTGCTTCACCGGCAACGCCTGCACCTAACAGCGTCGGACGAGCTTGATGAGACTTCTCCTCGAGCAATTCCGGTTTTGTACCGAACTCCAACAACTGCGGGAATACGTTCTCCCAGTGAAACTCGGGGTGCGGATGCTCCAATGTTCCGATGAGGAACAGGAATGCTTCGGTAAACATTCCGACCATCAACACCTGACTGGCTCCCGGCCAGTGCAAAATCTTAAACAACGCACCGATAATAACGACCGATGCACCTACTGAATAAACGATGTTAACCACGTTCTTTCCCTGATAGGATTCATACCAGTGGAAGAATCTTGCACCAAAACCTTGGTCTGTAGCTTTTTCTGTAGCCATAGTTTGTTATAACTTATATGTTAATGTATATTTTGACTTTATTTGTAATCAATCTCCTATATATGCGCGAACGCAACGGAATCCAATGTACGGACGGCTCTCGAACTGATACTCATAGGTTCGAACACCGCACTGCATGAAATAACTGATATCCTTCCAGCTACCACCCTTGACAACCTTGCGTTTCAGGATGTCCGGATCAGCCTTACGAGCCATATAACTATAGTCAGGATTCAAGTCATGAATATGCGTATTGGCAGCACTCTGATAAGCAGAGTTTGTCCATTCAGAAACGTTTCCAGCCATGTCGAACAAACCGAAATCATTCGGGCGGAACTGAGCAACCTTCATAGTTGTTGTACCGGTATCATCGTTGTATGCACCGCGGTACGGCTTGAAGTTGGCAAAGAAACAACCTTTTCCGTCACGGGCATAGTTACTTCCCCAAGGGTACATTGCCATTTTACGACCTCCACGAGCTGCGTACTCCCACTGTGCCTCCGTCGGGAGACGGTAAGCGTTAACCTCGGTATCCGAATACATGTTGAAAAGTTTTGTACGCCAGTTGCAGAACGCATGAGCCTGCTCCCAGGTAACTCCCACCACGGGATACTCTCCGTAACCAGGATGTTTGAAATACATATGCAGCAACGGATCATTGTACGAGAACTGGAAGTCACGAGCCCAAACCAATGTATCCGGATAGATACTGATAATCTTTTCAGTCAACAGGTCTTTCGGCTCACGCAACGGACGTATGATTGTCGAATCCTTGATCTCGTTGTTAGCGTTTACCCAGAAAGTATCTACACGTGCCGTTGCTCCAGGAGGATAGGTACTGGTAGCCACATCGAATTTGTTACGTTGCGGCAGGGCCTCGTCCATATTCACCCAATTATAACGATAGTGCAGGTTGTTGGTGTTGAGCTTACCATCCGAATAATACATCATGGACAAGGCATCGACGATGTCTTCCTCCTTGCTGTTCCATGGCACTTTCTTGCGCCAATTAATACGGAAATTATTCTCATCAAAATCCTCATCCTTCGGTTGGATAGCATAATCGGTCATACCAGCCGCAATCAGGCTGGTCAAAGCAATCGAGTCACGCACCCAATTTACGAACTGATGATACTCATTGTTGGTGATTTCAGTCTCGTCCATCCAGAACGCGTCAACTGTCACCATCAAGATGTTGTCCGGTTGCTCAAACACTGCAGATTGCGTGTTTGCACCCATCATGAAGGAACCCTTCTTAATGAATAACATTCCATAAGGATTCGCCTCTTTAAAGTTGGCACTTTTGCCGACTCCGACTAATTCACCGGCCGGCTTGTTGCAACTCGCCAATACAATCGCAAATACGATTAATGGCAAAATCTTTGTTACTTTCATACTTACAAGTATCGAATTGATTTATATTTATTCGTTCTTTTCGGTTTCAGGATGTCAAATCCGTAAGCCAAATATATTTCATGACTTCCATAACTCTCCAACAATAGTTTGTTGGTCGGTAATTCACAACTATATCCTATCTGCAGGCCGGTAATAATATCCATGCCTAACAATATATTCACACTTCCGGCGATACGATACCCGAGTCCCCACCGATAACGGTCTTTGTAGTCGCACATCAGCGTCAGGTTGATATCCCAACTGATGAAATCACTCATCACCATCATACTCGGCGTTAACATCCAGTCTTTGTAATTCTTCAACCGGAAATGGTATCCGCCTGTTATATGCATTGTTCCTATCAAGGAAACTGCCGTATATTCATCCCAATCGACTGTAGGGCGTGTCAGATGGCTGTAACTTGCACCTACCCACCAAGTCGGTGTACTATAGTACAAGCCAAACCCCATGTCGAATTTCATGCCCGATTTACTGCCAGTAGGCACCGACTCGCCGGTCGCTTCATGATAATCATCACCCATCTTACTGAGATTAATCGAATCACCTTTGAATCCTACATTCACAAATCCCAGGTCCACTCCAATGCCCAGATACCCGTTCCCCAATTTTTGTCGGTACGCATATTGAGCATACAGTGATTGTGTCGTGAATAATCCGAAACGGTCATTGAGGAATCTTACTCCGGCACCGTGGCGCGTCTTGCCTATAACAAACGGCGAGCAGAAAGTGAACCAAGTACTCATTGGCGCGTTGGTGATGTCCACAAATTGCATGCGATGCATACCAACCACTCTCATCAAATCGCCTTCTCCCACCGCTGCAGGATTATAGGCTGTCGGCATATACATATATTGGCCCATCTGTGGATCGAACTGCGCACTCACAGTTACAACGGCAAATAGCCCCAACAGAAGGCTAATACTCTTCCTCATCGAAGAAAAAGTCTTCATCCTGTGTAGGATAGTCCGGCCATATATCCAAGATGCTCTCATACTGTTCATCATCCTCGTCCTCCAGCTCGTGCAAATTCTCAATTACCTCCGCAGGAGCGCCAATACGATTGGCATAATCAAGCAATTCATCCTTCGTTGCTGGCCATGGGGCATCCTCTAATTTCGAAGCCAATTCAAGCGTCCAATACATAGTTTATTTTTCAATAACAAATTGACCCTCTATGGGCATAGTTTTTCAAAATAGCGTGCAAAAGTAGTAAAAAACTTCGATTCATGCAAATATTTCTTGGAATATTTCACATTTTTTGGTGTTTTTTACACAAATCCACTCTTTTCTGTCAATTTTTCCACATTTTACTCATTATGCCAAGCTTCTTCCGTCTCATTGTTCTGATAGCCGATATAGCGTGCTAGAACGAACAAATAATCGCTAATTCGGTTCATTATTCGCAGTGCATCTTCGGGGCACCCCAGAGCAATCATTCGACGCTCTGCTCGGCGACAAACAGTGCGGCAAACATGACATCGCGCTACACATTCCGAGCCGGCAGGCAAGATGAATGATCGCTGTTTCGGCACGACCGCCTGCATCGCGTCAATCCAAGTCTCTATCAGCTGCACGTCAGCTGCATTCACCCAGTTTCCGGGAGCCAGACTCAGCGTTGCACCTAAGTTGAATAATTTATTTTGCATCCATGCTAACTGTTCATCAACTGACCGGTTGTTGGTGGATGATTGCTTTAATCCGGCGCGCAGCAAGCCAAGCCAACTGTTGAGTTCATCCACAGTTCCATAGGCCTCGATACGCGCATCGGCTTTCGAGATACGCTGGCCATTCGCCAGAGAGGTCTCACCTTTGTCTCCTGTCTTTGTATAAATTGCCATAATTTTATACTTTACACTAAACTCTTATCCTGTAATGTCGTTTCAGGTAATGCGGATCAACGAACAGCAGTCCAACGTAGTAGAGGTCCATGCTGGTTGTAACACGTTTATCATTTTTGAGTGTATTCCATGCTAACTCCATTTGTTCGGAATGGTGTATATCATCGAGAACCACCACCCCCCTTTCGTTCATCCGCGGGAGCAAAAAATCAACATACCGTGTCGTTGCCTCGAACGTATGGTTTGCATCCACATACGCCACATCAATTCCCTCGCGCGCGCATTTATATAAGGTATCGTCAATATTGCCTTGTTGCCACGCGATATTCTCTAACCGCAATGCCCGCCAAACGCCTTGTGCCACGCGTAGCACCGCTTCGCTACCTTCGAACGTCAGCACGCGGTGACGGCTGTCTGCACTCGCCAGATATGCTGTTGTCACGCCCAAAGACGTACCTAACTCAAGGATTTCCAGAGGTCGCTTCTCATGTTGTCCAATAAAATTGACTAATCGGAAGAGCAATTGTCCAATAACCGGTCGTTCCAGATGTGTTTTGGCGATATCGCATACACGACGCTTAACCAGCTTTCCTTCCGGAGAACCAGCCGATCCGAAATCCATTACGTCTAATACATCTTCACAAGCCAACAGTGACTCTCGCCGACGCTCTATATCAGCGAAACAATAGTAGGCATTTTTGTCGCGTAGCACGAACCGCACCAATTCAAACAGGTACGGAGAATGAATGCCTTCACCAGTTGTATTCCATGCACTAAAAACATGCCGGACATACGCCAAAAAACGATGTGTGATATCTTTTTTTGCCATTTATGGCGCAAAAATACTATTTTTTTTGCACATATCCAAAAAAAAATGTAATTTTGTCGCATGATTTTGAATTATATTTGGATTTTGCTCATTTTACTTGCCGTTCTGACAGGATTGGTGCAAGCTATTTGTTACGGAAACGTGGATATCTTCTCTGCGATTCTGAACTCTACTTTCGACAGTGCAAAAACAGGCTTTGAACTCTCATTAGGTTTGACGGGTGTACTCTCATTATGGATGGGTATCATGAAGATTGGCGAGAAAGCAGGGGCTGTGAACACGCTCGGAAGGGCTATCAATCCTTTCTTCAGTCGTATATTCCCGGAGATTCCGAAGGGTCATCCCGTCTATGGCTCGATGCTGATGAATTTCGCAGCGAACATGCTCGGTTTGGATAATGCGGCTACTCCGATGGGGCTGAAAGCGATGGGGGAATTGCAGGAACTGAACGCTGACAAGCAGAAGGCATCCAATGCAATGGTTATGTTTGTGGTATTGGGTGCAAGTGGTCTGACGCTCATCCCGACGACCATCATGGCTTACCGCGCCCAATTGGGTGCAGCAAACCCCGCCGATGTCTTCCTGCCTATATTGATTGCTACGTATGTAGCGACGCTTGTAGGATTGATTTGCGTGTGTGTAGCGCAGAAGATCAAGATGAGAGACCCCGTGGTGTTAGGTACCGTAATCGGTCTCACGTCGCTCGTGGGTTTGCTGGTATGGGGTGCCACACTCCTTTCTCCGCATATTTTGTCCGTGGCATCTGCGGCCATAGCGGCTATACTGCTTCTCGGCGTTATCTGCTGGTTTATCTTGCAGGCAGCAGCAAAGAAGATCAACGTCTATGATGCGTTTATTGACGGCGCCAAAGGCGGGTTCCAGACTGCTATCGGCATCATCCCATACCTCATCGCCATTCTTGTGGCCGTAGGCATGTTCCGCGCCAGCGGAGCAATGGGTCTGCTCGAGCACGGTATCGCCTGGCTTTTCGCAGCTTGCGGCATCAATCCCGACCTCGCGGGTGCTGTTCCGACGGCATTGATGAAACCGCTGAGCGGTAGTGGTGCGCGCGGACTGATGTTAGAGGCGATGACAACCTACGGAGCAGACAGTCTGGTAGGACGCCTATGCTGCATCCTGCAAGGCACGACGGACACCACGTTCTATGTGCTCGCTGTCTATTTCGGGTCGGTAAATATCAAAGATACAGGCCACGCCGTGGTATGCTGCCTGCTCGCTGACCTCGCCGGTGCCATTGCCGCCTTCGCCATCGCTCCTATCTTCTTCGGCTAAAATCAATAAAATCCCCCTAAAATGACATGCGTGCTTGCGTATGTCATTTTTTTTGTGTATCTTTGCAGCCGAAAGTCGTTAGGAAAATGTGTAACTTCTGTCAAAAGTCGCTACAAAAAGGTGTTATCTGGACTTCCGTGCTTATCCGCAATTTCAAGCAGTTTCAATAACAAAACGCAGAGATTTCTCACTTTCTCGCCCATTTTCTTGCATATATGAAAAAAAAACTGTAACTTTGCAGCCGAAAGTTGCAAAGCTTAAATAAACCAAATGAATGATCTAGTTCCTATACAGCATGATGACTGGATATAACCCCTATGCAACTGATTGTAAAACAAATGTTTAATTTTACCCCCCCAGTACGAATATGTCGTAAATAGAGGTGGTATGATTATTCGCAAGCTGGAAGGCGGGCGAAATAACACCGTGACGGTGCGTGACTTTTGTCGCGTGCCGTCTTTTTGTATATGTTCGAGAGTGGCTGCAAAGGTATAGCAAGGGTATAGTAACCCTATACGAAATGTACTCTGATTAAGAAATCAAATAAAAGCGTCATAAATAAAAATGCGGGCGCGACGGCCCGCAACGATCTTTGACATATTGTGATAAATAAGCTTCAGTTGCGCAAGTGCGAATCCGGAGAGGAAGGGTTATGCCTGTGTTCCGGCAATCAGCGGAACCATCGCAAAAAGTTCCAGAGAAGAGGCTGTTTCCTGAAGCAACTGCTTGCGGACAAAGTTTTTGGAAGCATTGTCCAATAGCACTTCTCCCAGTCCCTGCATTAATATCCGAGGGCTGTAGGTTTTGACTAATTGAGCGCAGTCGGACGCAAAGTCAGAGACGGATTTGCCGGTACGCAGCCGGACGATTTCCTCATTGATTTCGGTACGTTGCTGCAAGAAAAACCATACATCATAAATATCTCTCGGTGTGATACGCTCCGACAGCGCGCAAAGCTTGTGAGCAAACATATCCGGCATGGTCATGACGCGGATGTTTACTCCCATGAGCGTACGCACCTCATAATGGTTGGGGTATTCGCGGGAACTGACTTCTACTTTAAGCATCCGCTCGCCTTTGCCGTAGTTGAGCACTAATATCGGACCATAGAACTTGTTCGCCTCATCATCAATAGTGCCGAAACGGAGTAGCAGTTGATGGAGCCGCTGATAGACTTTATCAGCCTGCGAAGGGTCCAACAGGTTGAAATCCAGATCCGTGGAGAAACGCGTCAAGTTATGGAACAACATGAGCGATGTGCCACCTTTGAAAGCAAGAAGCCGGCTCAGTTCCTGATCGCGGAAGATAGCAAGCAGAACTTGTATCAGATAATACCTATGTTTATTGATGTCCATTGAATAGCGCCTCCACACGCTTAGCCAGGGTTGGGGATGAATAGGTCGGCAGTATTTGCCGGATGGTTTTCTTGTCAAGAGGATGCAGATTGTCAAAATAACATTGCCCTGCAGAGAGGTACATCATATCCAGAAACGCTCTTTCCGGCGATGCGATAGCAATATTGTCGCGTTGCTCAATTCCTACCATATTGGTCCAGATCATAGGATTGATGCGGCGAAAAACGTATTGTTTGCCATCCACCTCAATCGTGCGGTTTTGATAACTGATGCAAGTGATATCGCTGCTATATTGAAAGGTAACGCCTGCGCGCGATAGAACGTACTCCAGAGATATGTACGATGGTTTAAGCAAGGCACAAGCCATTTCCTGCTCATTGTAATTATGCTTGGTGTAGATACCTTTGCGTGGATTGCCTAACGTGCCTTTGCGCGCATAATACATGAGCGACCGCTGGATAGACACTCTGTCTTGGGTTCCGGAAACCAGCGTTAACCATTGAGGTGTAATTACCGTCCTTGGACTGGTCAAAATTGTATTCAGTATTTCCATATGAGAGCTGTAACTACAAATATTTTGCACTTTCAGCGCACAAAGGTACAACAAATATTTGGAATACGCAAGGATTTTGGCTGAAAAAAGTAAATTTATTTGTTTTTTTAGCTAAAAGACTTGAGTACTCGCACAAACGTGCGAACGTACTTTCGGGGGAATGCCAAAGGCAGGCGGCGTCCGAAGGTACAACAAATATTTGGAATACGCAAGAATTTATGTGATATTTTTGCGTAAATACGCATTTTTGTCAGATAATGAAGCTTATTTATACACTTTGTGAACTAACATATTACTAACCAACTATATTAACAAACAATCTTTAAAACCGATGGGGCGATGGGATATAACCGCCAACAGAGCTTATGAAACAAAAGTTATTTACATTATTGCTGGCTTTCATAGCGGCAATATCATTCGCCGGCGCGAAGGACCTCGCGTCCGGTTCGTTCAAAAACGGCGGTACTTGGCGCATCAACGACCAAGGGGAGTTGTATGTGGACGCTGTGACAGTACCTGATTTTTCTTATAGAAAATCTCAGCAACAAGTACTTATCGGTATGTATAAGTTGTACAACTACATTAACACCGTACTCAATGGAGGTGATGGGGTTTACTATATTGTACCATGTGTAGAAAGTAATGCTCCTTGGATGGCTTATAGGAGCCGTATCACTTCTATTAGATTGTCCGCCAATGTAGTAACTATTGGAGAAGCCGCTTTCGCAGGACTTGGTGATGCTAAAAAACTAACTATTACAGCACGTTCCTCCAATAATGTTGTAATCAAAAAATATGCATTTCATTCTTGTTCAAATCTAACCTCATTGGAATTGTCGAATGTTAAGACTATAGGTGACGAAGCGTTTGCTTGCTGTTTTGAGATTAGAACGGTTAAATTGGGTGACGGTTTGCAGCAAGTAGGTTCAAAAGTTTTTGCTTATAGCGAGAAACTTTTCAAGGAAGGGTCTTATATCATTTTACCAAACAATAATACTCTTGCTTCCACTTGGCATCAACTTGTACCAGATCGGAAAAGTGAGCTTGATTCTGAGACCCATATGGTATCTAAAAACGTTCGGTTTGGAACTGCCGAACAATGGAAAGATTATTTGCCGATGGAGAAATACGAGACAGACTACTGGGTCACATACATTGCTCCGATGAGTGCATACGGCATCTATACATCATATGCGGGTAATCAAGATTTCAAGTTATACTATGGAGAACCCGGATATTGGTTTTATTCCAATGGTTTTCTTCGTATCTATCGTGATAAGGACTATGCAAGTCCATCGGACAGACCGTGGCATTCTATTGCCGGCAATATCACGGTAGCGGAGATTAATACTACCACTATTGGTAAAAACACTTTTAGCGGTTGTAGTGCCTTGCATTTTGTTAATTCAAGCGGTATCGAGGCACATTTGGATAATATCACTAAAATCGGGGAAAACGCATTCTATGGTTGCCAACAACTGAAGATGGTTGATATGCCGCGTATTCAAGAAATAGGCAGTAGTGCTTTTGAAAATTCCGGTTTGACAAATGTACGCTTTAACAGCATTGTCAGCAACAAGAATCATGAGTTGGGATTCAAATCTATTGGTAACAACGCCTTTAAGAACACGCCGTTGGCGCGTGTTGAAGTTTTCGGTGACTGCCCGCAAACCAGTAGCACCGCATTTCAATCGCTGACATCTACACAGAAAAAAATAGATGTCCCGCCGTACTATTCTGCTCAGTACGAACAAGCACCATGGAATGTATTTGAACAGGTGATAGCTGTGAACTTTCCTGTTAAATTTGTGCAGAATAATTGGTCTTGGCAATTAACTGGTGATGGTACGTTGACGATACAAGGTACTGCGAATAACCTTTTCTGGGACAATGCACAAAGTGTACCTTGGTATCCCTACCGTAAATACATCCGCAGAGTGGTTGTCGGTAGCGGAATTACCATGATTGGTAAGAATGCATTTTGTTTTCCGAATGAAGGAGAATCAAAGATTACCTCTGTAGAAATCCCTGCTACGGTAACTTCTATTGGCGAGAATGCGTTTAAGAACAACGATGAATTGCAAGAGGTAAAAGCCGAGGGTGTGCAGACGATTGCCAGCCAAGCCTTTGAGAACTGCTCGTCTCTTGAGAAAGTGAAATTCGGAAAGGATCTGAGCAGTATCGGAGACAAAGCCTTCAATTATTGCGGTCTGATAGACGCTATGGCAGTGAAAGCGGCTACGCCTCCGGCAGTAACCGCGCAGACTTTCGTCGGTCTTGGTCGCATGTCGTCCAACGCACCTGCCAAAGCCAAAGCCAAATATGCGGCGCGTAAGGCGAAGAACGCTACGGGTCAGAAAGCCGTTAGTCTCGACGTGCCGGACGACTACATTGCCAAATATCTGGCAGCGCAGTACTGGAACCTCTTCTCGTTTGAGTACATCGGCGAGCACGGCGGTATCGTCCGCAGCGGCCAGTACTACGACGGCGTCTGGGTGATCTACGAGGACGGCACGCTCATCGCCAGCTCGGAGACTTCGACCGGCAACATCGACGGATTTTACAATGACGCTACTGTCAAACGCGTCGAACTGATGGGCGGCGCCACCGAACTGACATGGACGGGCTTTGCCGCGACCGACCTGCCCAACGTGGAGGAGATCGTTCTCTCTCCGGCTATGCACAAACTCGGCAACGAGGTGTTCAAAGGGCTGACAAAACTCAAATCCATCAATTTGGAGAACGTGGACAGCATCGGGCAGAACTGCTTCAAGGGCTGTACGGCACTGAAAAGCATCAACCTCTCGGCGGTTAAGTTCATCGACAACAACGCTTTCGAGGGTTGTAGCGCGCTGACGGAAGTGAATATTACCGGAAACGGCGCCAAGTTGCG
>CADCBP010000022.1 GCA_902799705.1 uncultured Bacteroidales bacterium | reverse complement strand
GAGAGCCGGTTGAAATATATTCAGAATCATCCGGAGGCTATTGGTGAGTTAGAGCCGCTACCAGAGTTCAACTTGATAGTTCCATATATGCAAAGTGTAGGGGAAACGCAAGTATATACCAACCTTACCGAGAAGCAGAAACGTGAGGCAAAGGCACGCGCCAAGATACATAAGAAGTATCAGAAGAAAATTCTTGAACCAAAAATCAAGAAAGATTTAGAGGATGCCGGGCAATAACTCCTTTTAAATACATATATGCGCGCGTGTGTGGATTTTGCGAACCTGGTAAAATGGTATTCAAACCATTAGGATACTTTCGATGATGGAGTAAAAACGAAAAGTATACGAAAATTAACAAAATCGTGCTAAGTTTGCATTTTTATGCCCCAAAATTTGCACATGTTAAATATTTTTTGTACCTTTGCAGTCGATTTGGATGGAAAGGAAATGACCTCAGGGAGAAAAATGGGATTCCAACTCAGATTTCGTGTGAGTTCGAGTCTCATCCTGCGCACAAAAGTGATGTAATCGCAAGATTATGTCACTTTTTTTTGCATATATCAAAAAAAAGTCGTACCTTTGCGACCGCAAAGGTTTTTACGAATATGAGAAAGTCTATTTTCATTTTGTTTGCGCTGCTGGCTCTGCATGCCAACGCACAAATATCCGCCATCTTAGGCGATTGGCGCACTGTGGATGATAAAACAGGCGAAAAAAGATCTGTTGTTACAATCTACAAGGGCTCAGACGGACTATATTACGGCAAGATTAGCAAGATGCTGATGTACACGGAACTGGACCTGAAATGCGACCAGTGTAAGGGAGAAGACCACAACAAACCCATTGAGGGACTGGTGATTATTCGCGGCATGAAAGCCGAAAACGGAGAGTTGGTAGGCGGTAAAGTATTGGATCCCGAGTCGGGTAAATTTTATTACGGCAAGATATACCTGAAGGACGGTAAGTTAGTGCTGCGCGGGTCACTGGACAAACTAGGATTTTTAGGACGCAACCAGACCTGGATACGATGAAGTTAGTCTTTGCGAGCAATAATGCGCATAAGTTAGCGGAAGTACGGGCAATCATGCCTGTAGGTATAGATGTACTCTGTCTGCACGACATTGGTTTTGAGCAGGAAATTGAAGAGACCGGCGAAACGCTGGAGGAGAACAGCAGCATAAAGGCCCGGACAGTAGCGGAGTTTATCAGCCATCAGTCACCCATTGCCATCCCTCAAATAGATGGCATCTTCGCGGATGACACGGGTCTGGAAATCGATGCCTTGGGAGGTGCTCCGGGTGTCTATACTGCACGATGGGCCGGTGAACCGGCGGCAAACCGTGCAAAGGCTTTGCGCGAGTTAGCAGGCAAAGCAAACCGCAGATGTCAGTTCCGCACTGTGATAACATTAATTCGTGGGAAAGAGACAACCCAGGTAGAAGGCATCGTACGCGGCAGCATCGCTACAGAGGAATACGGCAAGGGAGGATTCGGTTATGACCCCATCTTCATCCCTGAAGGATACAATAAGACATTTGGCGAACTACCGGCAGAGATAAAGAATGCCATCAGTCATCGGGCGCGCGCGTTGGCGGAGTTAGTAAAAGTGCTTAACTGTTAATTTGTTCAATTGTTAAATGGTTTAATTGCTAAATGATTAAATTTCGATATATAATAATCCTGGCGCTTTGCTCTCTACTAACTATTCCTTCGTGGGCAGGAGAATGGACCTCGTATTTCGCATATAACAACGTCACACAGATTGCAATGACCTCCGACAAAGTATATGCGATGTCGGACGGAAGCCTCTTCAGCGTAGATAAGCAAACAGAGAAACTCACGGTCTATAACCGTCAGTCAGGTCTTCATGGTACGAACATTACATGTATCGGTTACGACGAAGTATCCAAGACCTTAATCATCGCCTATGAGGCAGGACGCATCGACCTGATGAATGCGAACGGCGTTCGTTACATCAGCGATCTGTACAACAAAGATATGACGCAGGAGAAGACTATTTATAACATCTCCATCTATGGTCGCATCGCTTACCTCTCTACGCATTACGGCGTGCAACTCTTCGACCTGCGCGACCATCAATTCACTGATAGTTACTGGTTACGCCCGGCCGGAGAAGTGACACCTATCAAAGATGTGCTGCTGACAGCTGATAGTATTTATGCCTTCGCAGACGACAGCCTATACTGCGCACGGTTGACTGATAATCTCGTGGACTATCATTTCTGGAAGCGCGAGAAGCGCTCATCGCGCATCACTCCGGAATCGAACAAGGGCGTTTATTACCACGATGAACTGAGCGAATGGTATGCCGGACATGCCGAAGGCATCGTGCGTAAGACCGCTACTGAGCGATTGAGTTACAAGCCGGAAGGACCGTTGAGCAATATCCCCTACTCGCTGCACTACGACCAAGGCCGCTTGTTCGTCGTTCAAGGCGGGCGATGGACGGATGGCTTCCGCCGCGCAGGGGTTGTAATGCGTTACGACGGCAAGCGCTGGACGAATATACCGACTGACTCCATTGCTTCTTCTCCGGATGAGAAAGTACTGGATTTTGTGAATGTAGCGGTGGATCCAAAGGATAAAGACCACTACTTTGTTACCAGTTATGGTACCGGTTTATATGAATTTCAAGGCAACCATTTCCTGCAACGCTTCATCGCTGCCGATGACAATACTTTAGGTGCTGCTGTTCCGAGCAATCCAGCCCGTTACACCCGCTTGGACAATGCCTCTTTCGATGCGCAAGGTAATTTATGGCTATTAGACGCCGGTGAAGTAACCTATCAATTGGTGTGTTTGGATGCAGAGCGTCAGTGGCATGGGCTACCGCTCGTCGTCGGAAATGAGCAAATACCGCTTCATACCCCGGGAGGACTGGTTCTCGACCGGCAAAATGCGCACTACAAATGGATGGCAGCTGCACGCTATAATCCAGGACTATTCTTACTCGATGATGGAGGCACCCCCTTCGATGCAACGGACGACAAAGCGATGGGACGAAACGAATGGACCACGGAAGACGGACATTCTGTCACCGCCACAGCAATACACGCATTAATGCAGAGTAGCGACGGACGGATATGGGTTGGTACCAACGTAGGTATCGTAATCATTGATCCGAATACGGATTATTTCACTTCTGACCTCTGTACACGTCCTGATCTCACCGACCATAACGGTGAGAACCCGATGACCGAATTAAAGATTACCGCGCTTTGCGAAGATACAGAAAGACAGATATGGGTAGGTACGGAGAGTTTAGGCGTATATGTACTCAACAGCACAGCCACAGAGATACTCGAGCATTACACTACCGATAACTCCTCTATGCCGTCCAATGGCATCCTCTCGTTAGCGTGCGATGACAAAGGAAAAATGTATATCGGCACAGGCAACGGGTTGGTGGCTTTCGACAACTCTTCCTTCCCTGAACATAACTATAGTTCCACTGATAAAGAAGGACGTGAATTAGGGTCGATACAACAATGGAGGTTGCACCTCTCTTATACCAACCCGACGCAGATAACCGCTACGCCCTCCCGTATCTATGCCGTGGCAGACGGTTCGCTATATTACTTCGACCGCGCTTCCGAACAGATTGAATACATGAGTAAGGCGACCGGTCTGAATGGCAGTTCAATAGCAAAAATTGCGTATGATGCTCCTTCGGGACAACTGATTGTGGTTTATGACGACGGGCGGATGGATTTAGTGGACGAAGAAAGCAACGTTCGCCAGATGCCGGACTTGCATCTCAAAGCTAGTTCGATGTCCGTATCCGTCAACTCCATCTTCAGCGGCAAAAAATATGCGTATCTGGCTATGCCTTTCGGCATTATCGCCATCAATCCAAAGAAAGCAGAAATAGCGGACACGTACTATATAGGAGAGGATGCTGATGCCATTAATGTGGATTATGTCGTAGAAGTGAACGACTCGCTATACGCCTTCACAGACGGATATATGTACTGTGCATCGCTGCACGACAACATCGTGGATTACTCGTTCTGGCAGAAAAAAGAAATAGACGGCACAGTAGGAGACGCATTTGTTTTCAAAGATGCACTTCATATCCTATTGAATAAGAAGTTATGTCGCTGGACCAATGGCACCTGGGAACAGATGACTACGCGTACCTTGCAATGGACACATTGCGAAGGCGGGCAGATACTGACGTATCTGCAAGATTTAGGTGTTTATTACATCAACGACCAGTATTGGGTGCTCGGTTTGACTAATAATTACTCTTCCAACGATGCCCTCTATTCAAATGGGGAATATTGGATTGCCGAGGAGAATTTCGGTTTGATCCGCCTAAACAAGAATGGTGATGATATCTACCATACGGAGGGACCGAACAGTAATTACGGTTATTTCCTGCATGCTACAAACGGACACATATATAATGCGATAGGCGGCAGATGGGCTTCCCAGTTCATGCGCTATGCCCGTGTAAATATCTTCGATGGCACGGATTGGAAACGCATCAATCCATGGGATCTGCGAGCGCCTGATAACTATGCCGCTATTGACCCCGTCAGCATCGCGGTAGATCCGAACGATGCCGAGCATTTCTATATGGCCACCTACACAGCAGGCGTATTTGAATATAATCACGGCACTATCACCCGACACGGTGCAAACAACAGTACGTTGGAGATAGCTGAGGCAGGAGACGACCCCAGATATTACACTCGTACGGATGGCGCAATGATGGACGAGAAGGGGAATTTATGGGTGCTGAACGCTACAGAAGTAGGTCATGCCGTTCATGTCATGACACCGGATCATCAATGGCATGCACTCAAAGAGCAAAGCGGAGGAAAGAATATCGTGCTTACGACACCTTTCGGCATTTGGACCGACCGCCGGAGTACTCAACGCAAATGGTTCTTAGACCAGCGCTACAACCCCGGCGTGTTCTTGCTTGATGACGGCGGCACGCCTACCGACGACAGCGATGACCGATGCATCAAGCGTAATACGTTTGTGGATCAGAACAACAACTCCCTTACACCATCCTATTTCTACTGTTTTGCGCAAGATCATAATGATCGTATTTGGTTGGGTACTGAGAGCGGCATCATTCTAATTCCTGCCAAAACGGATTTCTTCACCAGTAATAATTGCCGACGGATTATCATCCCGCGCAACGACGGAACGGGTTTGGGCGACTATCTGCTGGGCGATGAGCAGATTAAATGTATGGCTGTGGACGGTGGTAACCGCATGTGGATAGGGACCGCCAACTCCGGACTGTACCTTATTGAGGACGACACGATTACCGTAGCCCATTTCACGGAGGATAATAGCCTGCTTCCTTCAAATGGTATTCAATCCATCGCAATTATGCCGACGACAGGAGAAGTGTTCGTCGGAACGGACAAAGGCATAGCCTCTTACCTCAGTGATGCCAGTGAGCCACAGAAGGATATGAGCCATGCGTATGCGTACCCCAACCCTGTCCGTCCTAATTACGGAGGAAATATCGCCATCACAGGTCTGATGGAGAACACGATAGTGAATATCGTTGATGCCGCAGGCAATCTGGTATGTAAGACCAAGAGTCATGGCGGCACAGCTATTTGGGATGGTAAGTTATGGGACGGTCGTCGTGCTACGCCGGGCGTTTATACAGCCCTTTGTAACGCCGAAGGCGGTCACACGGTTGTTAAGATCCTCGTGATACAATAATGTCGGAAAAGGTCAAAACGATACTTCGTAGTGCAGCACTCCTTTTAATACTGCTCTTTCCGAATATCTATGCCTGCTTCATAGCCAGCGATTTGGCTTCGCCTCTTAATACAATCGGATACTTGATAGCAGTAGGTGTGTGTTTATTCATTCCTATGCTCTTTTTGCGACGGCGCGTGTATTTCATAGTAGCAGGTGTGATGACGTTCTTATGCGCACCCGTTGAAATCGCCAGTCTGTACCTCAATCATAACCCTGCCACTACAACTTTTGTCAGTCTTTTCTATGCTACTAACGCACAGGAAGTTGCTGGTATTCTCGGTGTGGTGTGGCCTTGGGCAATGCTGGTGATTGCCGTTTGGGGATTATATTTCTTATTGGCCTTTCGGCAACCCAACGAATGGATTATTCCCCGTCATATAGGAGCGTGTGTGGCAGGCATTGGTCTGCCAGTGCTATTCATTGGAGCCATCCTTTTCTTCAGTATCTATGCAAGACGTATCTACCATCTGCAAAGCCCCGGGGAGATTGCTTCTTGCGCTGCCAATCTGACCCTTATGAAGTTCCATAAGATATACCCGTATAATATCTATCTTAACTCCATTCAAGTGGCGGTTGAGCGGCGGGAGATTAGACGGACACAGGAAGCCTTACAACCCTTCCGATTTGGTATAGCCGCTCCATCAGATTCCATACAAGAATGCTATATCCTCATTATCGGAGAAGCCGCACGCAGCGGACACTTTGCATTGAATGGTTACGAGCGCTCAACCACGCCTCATCTGTCCAAACGGCGCAATGTTGTCTCCTATCCGCACATGTATTCTCAAGCTGGCACCACGGAGCAATCCGTTCCCTATATGCTAAGTCGCATTCCCGTCACACGCCATGATGAAGTATGGGCAGAGAAGAGTCTTCCTGAGGCCTTCCGGGAAGCAGGATATAGAACCACGTGGCTGACCAATCAATCGCGCATTCTGTGTACAGAGCGCACAAAAGAAGCGATGGATAAATGCTACGAAACAGGAAAAGATATAAGCGTCACCAACAACTACGATGCGTTGTTGTTAGCACCGCTACAAGAGACATTGACGGAGAATGCTAAAAAGCAATTTGTCGTCCTGCACACAATGGGTAGCCATTGGCGCTACGACACACGCTATACTCCGGATTGCGAGCAGTTTACACCGGCTTTAGGGGATGATTTCCGACTCTCCATGATTAGTCCTGCCAACCGGGATAAGTTAGTAAACGCTTATGACAATACGATTCTCTATACCGACCGATTTATAGACTCCGTATGCACCCTCGTAGAGCAGCAACATATACCGGCATTGATCTTGTATATGTCAGACCATGGAGAGAACTTATATGATGATGAGCGGAATTTGGTTCTGCATGGCAATTATAGTACCAGTAAATGGCTTTTCCACGTGCCACTGATTATTTGGTATAGCGATGAATATGCAGCTCTTCACCCTGACAAGATTGCCCAACTGAAAGCGCATGCAGAGCATTACGACAACTCGTCTATGCTCTTTGCTTCGATGATTGATGCAGCAGGACTATACTATAGAAACGATACTGCAAGTGACGCGGCAATGCGCACTCGCAGTATATTCTCTCCCGACTACTGTTCTCCGGACACACTCTTCGTGCTTACCGCCGAAGGCGAGTGCATCGCGTTGGAAGAACGTTAACCCTTGATCAACTTCATAAACTCTTCGCGGGTCTTGGCTTGATTGAAGACACCTGTAAAATCGGAGGTCACCGTCATGGCGTGCTGCTTCTGGACACCGCGCATCTGCATACACAGATGTTCCGCTTCAATAACCACCATCACACCCAACGGATCCAAAGTATTCTGGATACAATCTTTGATTTGTGTCGTTAAGCGCTCTTGCACTTGCAGGCGACGGGCGAAAACATCTACCACACGAGCAATCTTACTCAGTCCGGTAATTCGCCCGTTCGGAATATACGCTACATGAACCTTGCCAAAGAAAGGCAACATGTGATGCTCGCATAGAGAGTAAAAATCTATATCTTTGACCACTACCATCTGGCGATAGTCTTCCTCGAAGAGAGCCGAACGTAATATTGCTTCCGGATCTTCTTTATAACCCTTTGTCAGGAACTGCAATGCCTTACCTACGCGGTGCGGTGTCTTCTTCAAACCTTCACGTTGCGGATCCTCTCCGACCTGCGTCAGTGTTGCTTCTACCGCCTTCTCAATAGCGGCAGTTACTTCGGGGTTAGCATGAAATTCTTGCAAATCCATCACTGCAAAACTTGTATTTTATCCCGTACGATATAGGTATCACCCATCACTTCCGGGAAGTTGTCAACGAATAATTTCTTATATTCCCTGGCTTCTTCGTACGTGCGGAAATCGCCCAAACGCACTTTCCAAAACGGCGGTATGTACAATACATACACCGGCTGGTCAATTTTTTCTTTGATTCTATCCTCCAGATCCAAGGCTTCGGACTTGGCAGCTTGCTGTTGGTTAGAGGAATAGATTTGCACGCGATAGCCGTCAATCTCCACCCATTCCATCTTTCCTTGCAAAGCCGTCTGCAAGAGTACTCCCACCGCTGAGTCCTGTAGCACTTCAACGCCAGGCATCGAGTCCAAAAGGTTCGGACTCAAAGCTATCCGTAGCGAGTCATTGGCCCGCATCTGTACTGCAGCGACCAACGCGATGCATAATATTACTGCTATTCTTTTCATATCTATCATCAGACAACAACTTCTATGCCATTAGTAGCGGAAGGACGAACCACCGACAAACTCGCGCAAGAAGGACGTAGGCGGAATCTCGCGCTCCGGTATCGGAACGAAATATTGCAGGAATTTCAGCAGGCGGTGCGCCTCAGTATATTCATCGCAGAATTTCGGCACGTCCTGTAAAATCGGCTCCGCATGACGTTTGAGTACAGCAAATTCGAAAATCAGAGCCGAATTGAACATCACGTCCGCTTCTTCTTGGAACGGATACACCCATTTGGTTTCACCGCGCACTACCGACGGACAACGGGCAATCGTCTCACGCGCCGAGTATCCGCGGTACTTATAATCACGCACTATACGACGCAACAGACGGATATCTGTGGTCGGAATCCAGTTATGGTTATCAATATTGATGGTTGTCAACGCAGAGACGTAAATCTTAAAGGTCAAGTCCCTTCCCACATCCGGCAGAATACAGGGATTGAGGGCATGGAGTCCTTCGATTACCAGCACGGAGTCTTTCTGCAATTTCAGTTTATTACCTCTAAAGACACGTTCTCCTTTGGTGAAGTCATACGTAGGAAGATCCACCTCTTTGCCTTCGAGCAGGTCATGCATCTGCTGGCGGAAGAAAGGAAGGTCCACTGCTTCTACATGCTCAAAATCCCATACGCCGTTCTCATCTTTCGGAGTGTCTACACGATTAACAAAATAGTCATCCATAGAAAGCACTTCTGGACGAACCCCATCTACCAGCAACTGAATCTGCAGACGTTTGGAGAAAGTGGTTTTACCGGAAGACGACGCACCGGAGATAAAGACAATCTTCGGCCGCTTCGCTGCGATTGCATCGGCTATCTGCGCAATTTTTTTCTCATGCAACGCCTCTGCCAATTTGATTAATTCAAAGGATTTATTTTGTTTGCAAGCTACGTTAAAGTCACTTACATTGTTGATTCTCAGCAGTTTATTCCATCTGTTGTACTCCTGGAAGATAGAGAACATCTTATCTTGCGACACCTCGTCTTCGAGCACCGTCGGGTTATTACGATTCGGGATACGCAACAGCAAACCATCCTGAAAGAGACGCAGATCAAAGACATTAATATAGCCCGAACTGGGAAGCAGCACATTGGTGTAATAATCAATATAGTCACCCATGCGGAAATAGCGGCAATATGGATTTCCAAGTGCCTCAAAGATAGACGACTCGTTGTTATAACGCTCGGCGAACATCTTAATCACCACTTTCGTCTGTTTTTCCTCCTCTATGATCGGTCTGTCCTCTGCTATGATTTGCAGCATACGATCTTTGATAGCCTTCACCATCTCTCGCGTCACTACCGGTGGCTCTTTCTCCTCTGCAGGATTCGTTTCTTTATCCACATGCCACTGAAGCGTACAATAATACCCTTTGCTGATAGGATGTTCCACACGAAGATCCATACTCGGATATAACTCATTCACCGCTGCACCAAGTACCATGCCTAACGTACGCACATAAGCACGCATACCGGCTGGTGTACTGGCGTCCAGGAACTCCACATCTTTAGGCTTGTACAGCAAGAAATCCAAGTTCTCTACTTTATAATTAACCAGAGCCGCAATAATCGGGAATTTCAGCTGAATACCCAAGCGTTCCTTGAGTTCAATCAGCGAAATGCCACGCGGTACCTCATGGTATGTACGCGTGTTCTTGCAATAAACGGTGATGGTTTTCTCCATATTATTTACGATTAGCTATTAGCGAGTCTATTTCCAGTGCCTGCGTTAGCAGGTTTCTCATATCTGACAGCCTCACTTGGTTGGCTGCATCCGAGATAGCCTTCTCAGGTTCAGGATGTGTCTCGATGAATAACCCGTCAATGCCGACCGCCAAGGCAGCACGCATCAGACAAGGCACCATTTCACGATTGCCTCCCGTCACGCCATTTGGAGCGGAAGGTTGCTGTACTGCATGCGTGGCATCGAAGATTACCGGACATCCAAAACGGCGCATCTCAACCAAAGAGGTCATATCTACAACCAGCCGTCCGTATCCGAAAGACGAACCTCGTTCCGTAAGCCACACTTTTCCCTCTCTTGCCGCGCCTGGCGCCACTTGTTCGATTTTCTCTATTGCTCCTCCGATATCCCATGGCGCCATGAACTGTCCCTTTTTCACATTAACTATACGTCCCGTAGCCGCAGCGGCTTGCAGAAGGTCTGTTTGCCTGCTCAAGAAAGCCGGTATCTGTAACACATCTGCCACTTCGGCTACCGGCGCACACTGTGTACTCTCATGAACGTCCGTCAGGATTGGCAAACCCAACTGCGTCTTCACTTCCTGGAGAATACGCAATCCCTCTTCCATTCCCACACCACGAGCCGAAGCGGATGTTCGATTCGCTTTGTCGAAAGAGGATTTGAAATAGAGCGTGATGCCGAGGTCATAGCAAAGACATCTGAGTGTCTCCGCTGTGCGCATCACCATTTCTCCATTCTCTATTGCACATGGACCGCTAATGAGGAACATCGGCTTAAAGACTTATTCTTGGTTCTGAGCTTCTTTCTTCGCAGCCTCTGCGTTACGTTGCGCGAGCGGCGAGTCCTCTACACTGCGGTAAACACGTGCCCATTGTACTTTCAATTTGCCTTCACCTCCCTTTTCCGCCTTCGGCAACCAACTCTGTGCCAAAAAGAACATCGCCTCTTTGGGCAGGCGGTTCGGCAAACGAAGTATCTCGAGGTTATTGACATACCATATCAATTCATGCTTGGTCCAACGGAAGGAATACACATAATACATGGAGCGTAACATACCACGAAGATCTGCCATCTTGGTGTTTTCTCCATTGATGAGACCCATCTGGTGAATGTTTCCATTATAATGATAAAGGGCGATTATCGGGCTCTTCAGTTTGCCGGTGGTAAGACCGAAGAAATGATGCCCTGCTCCCTGGCTACGCACTTTCGCCATAAACAAACCACTCTCTTGCGCGAAAGCTTCCTTGGTATTCATCACGTCAGACGTATAGTCGAATACATGCTCTATGAAACCTTTTTTCTCATCCCATGCAACCGCTTTCTTGCTTTCCTCCCGTGTCTCTATATCCATACGACCTTCTACGTGGAAGGTATTCTTTCCATTATTATATGCCTGGCGCTCGGAAGTACGGGAATGACCGTCTTTCATTGCAGGATTGGCATATCCGTAACCCGGTTTCCAGTTCTTCGAACTCGACATGTCATCATCGAAAGAAGGACGGAACAACTCTGCCCAGTCTATTTTTTCTTCGCGTTGTTTAAAGAAGAATTTGATATCATCAGAATTCGCCAGCTCCAGAAAACGTTTCTCCTTCTGGAACTCCTCCGAGTGTTGCCAACGTTTGTTATCGGCCCATAAATCATGACGTTTCTTGAAATCGGCTGTACTAACCTCCTTCTCCAATTCCGCCAATTGGCGCAACTCCGGAGAATTCAGCACTTTGGTGTAGTTCTTGTAATACGATGAATGATACAGCATGTTATATGCACGGATTTTCGAATCCGTGAGGCATGCCTTCAAACTCTTAATCTTCGAGAATTCAGGCGTCTCGCGGAACTTCAAGAACTCCTGGAAGGTCGGATCCTCCAATGCCTTCTTATAACGGCGGATGGAGCGAGACTCCTCCAGATTCCGGAATGCAGTCATCTTGCGTCCTTCATCTGTATCCTTATACTTACGCGACACCAGTTCGTTCTTGCGCTCTTGAAATTCATTGCTTTCAACGATTTTCTTCAACGCGTTGTACTCCGCCATTTCTGGCGATTTCTCAATTTGACGCCAACGTTTAACACGCTCTTGCATGTCATAGATAGCTTTCTCGAACTGCTCTGTAGAGAGCATTTTGCCGGTTAATCTGGCCGTAAATAGGTTCATAAAAACTGCGGGTTTTTGGGAGTTTCGGTATCATCGAGTCGCTTACGCAGACTTACACTCGACTTGCACGAACCTTCGTATTATTTATAATTTGTTATTTTTTCGTATAGTTCCTCAAGGGTATCCACAAAAAGCGGTTTGCAACTCTGCTGTTCCGGAATAAACCGCAACTGCTCCATCAGCTTGATCTGTTGCTTGAGAGGTTCATAGAATCCGTTATAGTTTAACACACAGATTGGTTTATGATGCTCGCCGACTATGCCTGAAGACGTGGCATCCATCATCTCATCCAGCGTACCATAACTGCCGGGCAGGCATACAATCAAATCCGAATTGGAACGAATAATTTGTTTTCGCTCAGACATGTTTGCCACCATAATCAAGTTATCGCAATTCTGAGCTTGTCGTCCGGCTGCGACGATACGCGGCGGGATAACCCCTATGACAAACGCGCCAGCAGCCTTCGCCGCATCGCTCACTCGCGTCATCAAGCCTCCCGTGGCGCCACCATACAGCAAGGTGTGGCCATGCTCGCCTATCCAGCGGCCCAAGGCATCACCCAACTGCAGATACTCCTCCGGTATCGCATCTTTAGCCGAACAATAAACAGCTATCCGCATTATGCATCAATTTTTGCATAGGTTGCATTTTCTTCGATAAATTCCCTGCGCGGCGCAACATCATCACCCATCAGCATGGCGATAGTACGATCCGCTTCAGCGGCATTCTCGATTGTAACTTTCTTCAACAGACGGCGGGCTGGATCCATGGTGGTTTCCCAGAGCTGCTCATCGCTCATCTCACCCAAACCTTTATAACGCTGGGTCTTGATCTGCTTCTCGTCGCCGTTTCCGTACTCCGAGATGAAAGCCTGGCGTTGCGCATCATTCCAGCAGTACTGGCTGTAGTTACCTTTGGAGCACTTATAAAGCGGTGCCATGGCAATATAAAGGTGACCTTGCTCGATAACCTCTTTCATGTGACGGAAAAACAGAGTCATAATAAGGGTTGCGATATGCGCACCATCCACATCGGCATCGGCCATAATAATCACTTTATGATAACGGATCTTGGACAGATTCAGTGCTTTCGGATCCTCTTCGGTACCGAATGTAATACCGAGCGCTGTGAAGATATTACGCACCTCTTCGGACTCGAACACCTTATGCTCCATCGCTTTCTCCACGTTCAGGATCTTACCGCGGAGTGGCAGAATAGCCTGATGTACACGGTCACGTCCGGTCTTGGCTGTTCCGCCTGCCGAGTCACCCTCCACGAGGAAGAGTTCGCACTCCGCTGCATCTTTCGATACACAGTCAGCGAGTTTGCCGGGCAGGCCTCCGCCACTCAACGGGGACTTACGCAACACGGACTGACGGGCATTACGCGCTGCAATACGCGCTTGCGCCGCAAGGATAACTTTCTCTACAATACGTTTTGCATCATCGGGATGCTCCTCAAGATAGTTCTGCAAAGCCTCAGCTACCGCCGAACTTACCATTCCGGCCACTTCCGAGTTGCCGAGCTTGGTCTTCGTCTGACCTTCAAACTGCGGCTCCGCTACTTTCACAGAGATAACAGCTGTCAGACCTTCGCGGAAATCATTCGGGTCGATGGTGGAGTTGCCGTCTTTATCTTTCAGCTTCGCTTTCTCGAGCATCTTGCTATCCTCCGCGTATTTCTTCATCACACGCGTCAGAGCGGCACGGAAACCGGCCACATGGGTACCTCCCTCTATCGTATTGATGTTATTTACGTACGAATGCACGTTCTCATTAAAGTCGGTGTTATAGATCATCGCCACCTCTACCGGTGTACCGTATTTGTCGGTGTTAAGATGTATCACCTCAGAGATCAGCGGTGTACGTGTTCCGTCGATATAACGCACAAATTCAGAAAGACCCTTTTCCGAGAAGAACTCCTCTTTCTTGCAATTTCCCTCAGCGTCCAACACACGCTTGTCCTTCAGCACTATTTTGATACCCGCATTCAAGAAAGCAAGTTCACGCATACGATTGGCGAGTATCTCCCAATGATAAACGGTCTCCGTAAAAATGGTATCATCCGGCCAGAACTGCACGAACGTACCTGTCTTACGTTGCTCCCAGTTACCAATTGCTTCCGCTTCTGTTATGGTATGTACCGGTGCCAACGGCTTGCCTTTCTCGTAGTCCTGCGAATGGATAGCACCGTTACGATAAACTTCCACGTGCATTTTCTTTGACAGCGCATTCACACAACTCACGCCCACTCCGTGAAGACCACCGGACACTTTATAACTATCTTTATTGAACTTACCACCGGCATGAAGAACCGTCATGACTACCTCCAGCGCACTCTTATGCTCTTTCGGATGCATATCTACCGGAATACCACGACCGTTATCCTGAACCGTGATGGAGTTATCCTCATTGATGTGCACGGCTATCTCATTACAGAATCCCGCCAGCGCTTCATCAATCGAGTTGTCCACTACCTCATAAACCAAGTGGTGTAAGCCCTTCTGCGATATATCGCCAATATACATCGCCGGGCGCTTACGCACCGCTTCTAATCCTTCGAGCACTTGAATACTCGATCCGTCATACTTTTCGTTTTGTTCTTTGCCTTGCGGCTCGATTATTTCTTCCATTGTATTGTAGTATTATTTCATCCTGGTTATTCTCGCGTGCAGGCGCGTTTCGAGCGCGCGCACATATATTCAGGGCGCAAAATTACAAAAAATAATTGATATATGCAAATACTTTTTGTTTTTTTAATTGAAAATAATAAAAAAGAGCGAAAAAAAGAAGAATCACCGTTGGGTGATTCCTCCGTTTGACCTAAATGCGTACTATTACGCCAGCTTGTTCACAAAGCGCGCCAACTTCGATTTGAGATTAGCAGCCTTATTGTTGTGAATGATGTGACGTTTAGCCAATTTATCCAGCATAGAACTTACTTTAGGCAGTGCTTGTGCAGCAGCTGCTTTGTCCGTAGTTTTGCGCAGGTCGCGCACAGCGTTACGTGCGGTTTTAGCGTAGTAATGATTGTGTGCTTTGCGCGCAGCAGTTTGGCGGATACGCTTCAAAGATGATTTGTGGTTTGCCATCTTGTTTCTGTTTTTTTTGTCCGACTCGCGGACGATTTAGTAAATATCCTTTGACCTTGAGAGGATCGGTCTCAGGACTTGACTTTAGGGAAGGTCTTTGTTGTAGTGCCAAGGGGAATCGAACCCCTATTGCAAGAATGAAAATCTTGAGTACTAACCGTTATACGATGGCACCATGCGACAAAAGCGGGTGCAAAGGTACTGCTTTTTTTTGAATTGACCAAATTTTTTAGCAATTTTCTGCATTTTTTTCTGAAAATCGCGCTGCCAAGTACTCTTGTTCGGGTTGTCCGGGTGTTGGAATGAGTTCTATCAGAGGATACGTATCGGGTGAATTGGGGGACAACAAGCCCAAGGCATTCAGGTCCATTATCGTAGAGTAGCCGGAACGGGCGATAATATGTTTTGCTCCCGTCAGAGCCGCCGTCAATTCGGTGTCATCCATGTGCGGGACGATGGTTATCTTTCCGCGTTTAATCCGCGTATTCGGACGATTTATCAGACCTTGAACAATCAGCACCGATAGTGTTGTATCCTGATAGCGCGCCAATAGTTCCTTTTCAAGTAACGTGCGCTGGGGTTCCAAGCCACTAAGTACGGCCACTACTTCATAATCAGCGATTTTATCCGTAGGTGTCAGCCTGCTCAATGGTTTGATATATTCTATATCGGCTGCGAGCGATGCAGGATGTCCGAGTTCACCACTCAAGTTCTTTACCGGATCGGCGAAGTCCGGAACCCACACCTTATTATATCGCGTATATATACGTGCGTGCAGGCGCGCAGCGAGAGGTTCCAGCCATTTCCATCCTTTCGGCAGCATAATATGCAGTTGATGCGTGATGTAAACCGTTTCAACAGGCGGCTTGGATGACGATTGGCGATGGATATATAACCCGAAACGGTTATCTGAGACGATTTGGTCGATATGCTCTTCGCGCAGCACGGACTTGAGGATGGCGTGGTCTTTAATGGACCACCATACAAGCCGAGGGATGGCGCGAAGCATCGCTCCCACTTGACGACTTCCTTTGGAATAGCGGAGGTGCAATGGAGCCAAATAGACATAACGCAGTTTCGGGAAATGCTTACGTAGCAGTGTCAAACTCTCTCCGTCACCACCCAGGATCACTTCGTGTCCTTCTTCGAGGAAACGGTGCACCAACGGCACACAACGGCTGGCATGTCCCAGCCCCCAGTTCAATGGCGCCACGAGTATCTTCATGCGGAAATAGAGACTTTAAACCCTTTGACTTTCAATGGAGCCGCAATGGCCTCCATCTCCTCGCGGGATATTTTACTCAAGTGTTCTTCCGGCGTCTTGCGGTCGATGACATATATCATGATTTGCTTGGGGTGCAGCGTTTCTACGGCTTCGTACCACGCAGCCAGTTCTTCGGGCGTGGTATTGTCTATCAACTGGCCATTATGTTCTCCGCGCAGGAAACAAGTTTGCAGGATAAAGTCTCCATCGAACTGCGCGAGCCAGCGGATGATCGTTTGTACCGTCAGGTTCTCGTTCACCGGCAGGTCAATACGCCGCATCATACAATCTGTCGCCGCATCGAGTTTGAGGATGCGGTTGTCACAGAGCCGGAGAGCTTTCACTACGTCTGCTCGCCAGAGTTGAGTAGAATTGGACAGTACCGACACTTTCGCATCCGGACAATAGCGGTCACGCAAAGCGCATGTATCCTCGATGATACCCAAGAAATCCGGGTGAAGCGTAGGCTCGCCGTTGCCGGAGAAAGTAATCACGTCTATCGGTCCCACTTCTTGCAGTTTGGTTTCCAGTGCTGTCTTCACTTCTTCACGGGAAGGAAGTTGAGGATGCGCGACAGGCTGATTCCACCCACATTCGCAGTAAACGCAGTTGAAAGTACACAGTTTATGCTCAAGCGGCATGAGTTCCATGCCGAGACTAACGCCTAAACGGCGGCTGTGAATAGGACCATATACTATATCAGTAAAGAGCATGCAGTAGTCAGTAGTCAGTGGTCAGAGGTTGATGATTCGATTGCCAAGTATTTTGCATATCTCGTTTCGCTGTGAGAGCAGTTGTGGATGGTGTTGCAAAAGGAGCATCTGACGGTCCACATCGTTTTTCTCTTGCGCATCTTTGAGGCCTGCCTCCAGTTCGGATATCTGCATATTGATGACCGTCAGTTTAATCTCGTAGAGTAACTGCGTGACGAGTTCACCCAGACGTATCTCATCTTTCGGCACGCCGGATTGGTATTTCTCCGCAATCATATCCACGGCGAGTGCACTAACGGCAGGATCGGGGTGGAACTTATAGAACTGCTCCGCCTTAAAATCCGCATCTTTGCAGTGGCGTTTAAACTCATCGATGATAGTTTGGTAAACGGGTTGCGGCGGTTTAATCTCATCGCCCTCGAGCGTATAGATGATTATTTCTCCGACAGAATAAATTGTTCCTTCCACTTCCATGGGCCGCTCGCCGTAGCGAACGACAAGTTGCATGAGATTATAGTAGTTCTGCTCCAAAGGTGTTTTGGGTGCTTTCACTGCTGCTTGTGTCTTGACCGGAGCCGGCATGTCGGGTGCAGCGGGCGTGGCGGGTGTTTGTTCTGTCACCGCTACCGCTTGTCCTTCCTCTGCTTTCTCTTTGGCTTTCGCGCGCTCCTCAGCCTTCTTCCGGCGAAGATTCATCACTTCCACCGTCAGCACTTTCTCTGACATATGGAGCCGTTCTGCGCTGTCTTTGATATATACCTGACGTGTGATCAAGTCCGGAATGATGGCGATAGACGAAGTGATATCCTTGATAAGTGTCGCCCGTTTCTGCGGATCATCTCCGGCATCTTTGCTCAGGAGGGCGGATTTGAAACGGATGAAGTCCGTCTGATGTTCCTCTATATAGCGGATGAACTCTGTAGAGTCATGCGTCTGCGCAAAACTGTCGGGGTCTTCTCCATCCGGTAGGAGCACCACCTTCACATTGAATCCTTCTTCGAGGAACATATCTATACCCCGCAGTGCGGCATGAATGCCCGCTGCATCACCATCATAGAGGACTGTGATATTCGAGGTGAAACGCTGGATAAGACGTATTTGGGGTTTAGTAAGGGCCGTACCGCCGCTCGCCACCACGTTCTCGATTCCCGACTGGTGCATCGAGATGACGTCCATCTGTCCTTCTACCAGGTAACACATGTCTGTCCGGGCGATGGACTGTTTGGCTTGGAAAAGCCCGTACAGTTCGTTGGTTTTGGAGTAGATGAGTGAGTCGGGGGAGTTGACGTACTTGCCTACGTTCTCTTTCTTCTTCAGAATACGTCCTGCGAAGGCGACGGGTTTTCCGCTGACGGTGAAAATAGGGAAGATGACTCGGTCCCGGAAGCGGTCGTAGAGTCGGCCGTCCTCACTCTTACCTACTACGCCGACTCCTATCTTCGTATCGACATTATTGGTGATAAACTCTTCTTTGAATCCTTTGGACTGCAATGCTTTGGCCAAGGGGTTACCCTTCTCGGGCGAGTAGCCGAGCTGGTACTTGCGGATGATATCATCGCGCAAGCCGCGTTCGCGGAAATAACTGAGACCTATCGCCTGACCTTCGTTCGTTTCCCATAACTGATCCTGGAACCATTTATTGGCGAACTCATTGACGATGAACATGGATTCGCGATTATCCTGACGTTGCTGCTCCTCAGCCGTCATCTCGCGTTCCTCAATCTCAATGTGGTATTTTTTCCCCAGTTGTTTGAGCGCTTCAACGTAGCTGCATTGCTCTATCTCCATGACAAAGCCCACAGCGTGTCCGCTGGCTCCGCAACCGAAACATTTGTATATACCCTTGGAGGGACTGACAGTAAAAGAGCCTGTCTTCTCATTATGGAAAGGACATAGACCAATCAAGTTCGCTCCGCGTTTGCGCAACGAGACATAATCTCCAACGACCTCTTCTATCTTCGCGGCCGCATATATTTTCTCTATGGTATCTCTTGGAATCACTTTTTTAGTCGTTGTACCAAAGGTAAACTCCGAGTTTGATATTCCATTGATCCAAGCGTCCGCGAGTGTGGTTTCCGGTAGAGAAATCGGCATTCTTATACGGGTTGATCAGCCCGAAGTCATATCCGCCACGGAGGAAATAGCGCTTGTACTGGAATCCGGCACCTACGCCCCAGGTGATGTTCAGTCGTTTGAGGGCATTATCTGCGGTCTTATGCGTCGGATCCAAGTCGTCATTTCCGATATTGAACGCATTGAAGCGCTCGCCATAGATAGTCGTCACCACATCGGTAACAGGATCCCACTCTTGCCGGTCAATGCGCATGCCGAAGTCCAAGCCGCACTGGATAGTAGGACCGGTATAAAGCATGAGGTAGGTCTCTTTTGCCACCTCGAACTTATACTGCCAGTCCACGAACAATTCCAGTTGGTGGTAGAAGATCATGGTGCGGTTTTTCGGATAAGTGTACATAGTGGTGGAATTCCATCCACTGTTGGATGCGCCGAAAGTATAGTTCAGTCCGATTGAACTACCGAAACCGGCCACGTAACTGGCGTCATACACCACGCCCACTTTGAAACCATTCAACTTGACGGTATTCGATAACGTATCCTTGGAAGTAGGACTATTCAGGCGTATAATGGGTTGCGCCCAGCCGATGTGAAAACCGAAACCCTGTTTAGGCAGATCCACGGCAAAAACGCTAACTGCCATGAAAGCCATCAATACTGTAAATAAACTTTTTTTCATATCAATCTAAACTCTTAAATTTCAAATCTCAAATTATTTCGTTTTACGGAATACGTCTTCGGGGCTTACCGGCCGGATATCTTCCGCCCAGAAGAAATCCGCCAGTCGGTCCGCGCCACCGGGTATCTGGTCTATCGGGAACATGATGCCGGTGGTCTCTTTGGTGAAACGCAGGCGGTAAATATTCCGGTCTTTGACATAGGCACGGATATAACTGCTCTCCGTCGTATTCATGCCCACAAAACTGCCGTCCTTCTCGTCCTTCGGGTAGTATATCGTCAGGGCATTACCGCTGACATCAATCGTATGCACTTCGCCGTCCGTCAAGTAGGCCGTAATCTCTTTGCCGCTCATCTGGTTGAAGATATCGAGTGTATCCTGCATGACGCAGATGGCGTTCGGTGCACCTACGGCATGCTCTACCATTCCGTTGACGATATATACGACGATGCTGTCCGCTGCGATCTGTTGGTTCTCATTCCAGCAGACAGGTTGCGTATATAGATGGATCGTGGAATCGGAGCCGAGATAGACCATGGAGTCACACACCATTTGCATGTCATCGCGGTAGATGCGGGCGTTGTGATGTGCGCGCACGCGGCGATAGGTGCTGTCCGACAAGGCGGTGTCCGCAAATTGCAGTTCTTCCGTAAACAGCGTGTCGGCATGTATGTACGCAATATGCGCACTATCAGACCAGTCCACCATCAGCGCACTGTCGGTCGCATAGCCGCAGCTATGATCTTCGTACATCTGGCCGTACTCGCCGTATAAAGTCGCACGCTGGGCCGTATCGCGCATTTCCATGTGCCCCAGCACTTGTCCGAAGCGGATCTGCTTGTCGTAGTAGATGGTATCCCCGGTCATGGATTTACCGTCTTTATGTTTCACCAGCGACCGGTCCAGGAGCATTGACTGCTCGTTCTCCGTATTATACCAGCCGCGCGAGGTGGTGATCGTTGTTTCTTCTTCGTACACGATGGTGGTCGGACTGACGATATTCGCTACTTTCGTGTCCGTATGATAGATCAACGTATCACTCGTGAGTACGAAGTTGGGATTGGTCAGATGCACTTCCTGGCTGAACAGCGCCTGCTTGGTGTTCGGCACGTACTGCCCGCGAACGGAAGTGAGGGTGTTCAGCGAATCTTTGATAACACCGCCGGTGTAGTAATACGCGACGCCTCGCGCACGGTCGTAGTTCAGGCTGTCCGTTGTCATGACGGTAGGGTTGCCATTCCTAAGTCCATGGACGAGGCGAACATTTCTACGCATGCGCGCGAGCTTGGTGTTTCCGTTGTAGTACAGCCGGTCGCAGAACCCCTGCAGGGTATCCCCTTGCTCAATCCGCACATGACCGAAGGCGTCGAGCGAGTTCGTCGTCTCATAGAAATAGGCGCTGTCGCAGAACATGAGTGCATCATCATGGCGGAAACGCACATTCCCTTTCAGTATCTGGGCATCAGCGATACGCTCCTGGTCAAAACTCAAGGTCTCCGAGCGCTCCAGATAGACCATCGTCTGGCAAAGGGACGAAGGACAAAGGAAAAAGGACAATAGACCGAATAGAATCGGTCGAATCATGTTTGTCGTTATTGTCTTTAGTATTTTGTCCATCGTCTTTCAGCAGGCAATGCCTGCGGTCTGTTGTCTTTCAGCGAAGCGGTCTATCAATGGATCCATCCGGGGTATTCAAAGTCGCAGCCTTGCCATTCGGGCGAAATCTGCACATAGGTGTTCTTTTGCTTTTTGATAATCCAGTCGTGCAACAGTTCCCTTCCTTGCTGCGCCTCGAGCATGGTTTTGATTGTTTGGAAGTCATCCGTGAGATTGGCGCGGTGTACGTCTGTACGTTTTTTGAGGCGCACAATAGCGCATACCTCACGGTTCTTTTGCTGGTCCATCATCACAAACGGCTGGGACACTTCACCTTCCTGCATGGCGTATATCTGCTTGGCTATTTCCGGCGCCAGTTCCTGGTATTCGAACCGGCTGCTGCCCGTATTAGGATTGATCATCAGTCCCGCATTCATGACGGTGTTCTTGTCTTCGGAGAAACGGATCACCGCCTGCTCGAACTGGAGGCTGTCGAGCAAGATAAAGCTGCGGATACTATCCAAGCGCTCGATAGCTTTCACTTTATCCGAGGCGCTGATGCGGGGACGAAGGAGGATGTGACGGCAGTTGATACGGTCGCCTTTTTTCTCGATGAGCTGGATGATATGATAGCCGTATTCGGTCTTCACGATACGTGAGACGCGTTTGGGGTCATTCATGTTAAACGCCACTTCCGCAAATTCCGGCACCAACTGACCTTTTCCGACGAATCCCAGTTCACCGCCTCTTTTGGCACTCTCCGCATCTTCCGAATAGAGTCGCGCCAACATGCTGAAGTCCGCTTTTCCGCTCTGCACGCGCTCCGTGAACTCACGCAGGCGCTGTTTGATACGCTCCGTTTCTTCCGCCGGCACGGCTGGTTCGAAACTCAGTATCTGCACTTCCACCTGTGCCGGCATCATCGGGATAGAATCCATCGGCAGCGAGTTGTAATAGCGGCGTATCTCCGCCGGCGTCGGTTTGATATTCGATGTCAGTTTCTGCTGCATCTGTTGGATAATCATCTGGTTGCGCACCGTGGTCATCATCTCTTCGCGGATCTCACTGCTGGTTTTGCGGAAATACTCTTCCATCTTCTCCTTGGAGCCGATCTGGTTGATGTAGTAGTTCATGCGCATATCGACCTGATAACTCACCGTTGATTCATTGGCTTCGATGGAGTCCAGCTCCGCTTGGTGCAGGTAGAGTTTCTGCACCGCAAGTTGCTCCGGAATGACACAATAAGGATCGCCGTTAATCTGCTGTCCTTCGTACTGCGCGCGCAGACGTTCTTCTTCCACCTCGCTGCGCAGGATGGCTTCATCTCCCACCACCCAGATCACCTCGTCGATAACCTGCGCCTGTAAAGGTGAGAGGTGAAAGGCGAAAGCTAAAAGGAAAAATCCTATAAACTTTAAACTTTCAACTTTAAACTTTACCTTATTCATAGAAATGTATTTTTCTCTCTTGTATTGCCTCGTTGTAGAGTCGTTCGCGCTCTTTGCGCATGAACTCCACCTGACGGGCGTTTAATATGATTTTCTCTATTTCCGGGCGGGCATACTCTACCGGCATCGCTTCGCCCCGCATGTATTTATCCGTGATTTGTAACAGATAAATCTTCGTTGAATCCGTCACTTCTATATGGTTGGACGCCTTCAGTTTGGTCTCCAGTTCCGCGCGCTCGACAGGCAGCAGGCGGATGATTTCCGTGGTTGTCTTCCATTGCTCGGTAAAGAGTTCGTATCCGCTGGCGTTCTGGTACACATATTTCTCGATTTTATCGAACGACTGCGCCGCCATCCACTGGCGCAATTTAGGGATGTTCGGTGCGTCGGAGGGGACCACTACCAGCATTCCTTTCATGATACTCTCATCCAGTTTGAATCGGTCGGGCATCTGCTGATAGAACGCTGTCACGGTGCTGTCCATAATGGTTTTTGACATACGACGGTCCACAAGACGTTCTTCGTACGCCTGCGCGTACAGAGTCCGCCGATAATCCTGAACCATGGTTTCTATCTGCGGATTCGAATGGGACAGCGCTTCGTCATACAACAGAATATCCTGCGCCCACTGGCGTATGAACTGTTGCGAGGCACGCAGACTGTCCTCACTGCTCATTCCCAAGGTGAGGGAATCCAGGGTGGAACGGTACAAGTAATGTCCGTTCAACTCTACCGCCGCGCCTGATTGCTGTTTCTTCTCAAACGCCTGACAACCGTAAAGCAAAAGACATGCCAGAACGGTATATATAACCATTGACTTTTTCATACACTTTTCATTTGCGGCTGCAAAATTACAAAATAATTTTGACATACGCAAATTTATGCTTTATTTTTGAGTTATCGTATAATCGCATATAGGCGATGTCCGTCCACGAGTTCGAATGTGTCCGGCAAGGATATCTTCGGAGCGGGCACTCCGTCGCCTATCGCCAACTCGGGCGCGACCTCGATGTGTATCTCATCCCAGATGCCGGACTCCAGGATATGATTCAGGAGCGTTGTCCCTCCTTCGACCAGCAGGGAGTGGATATTTCGTGCCGCCAGGTCAGACAGCACAAACGGCCAATCCGTGCGGTCGCGATAGACGATGGTCTCGTTTTCTCCGCCGCTAAAGGGCTTGATTACTCCGTTTTCATCGGAGAAAATCCGTGCGTCTGCAGGGATTCTGTTATGTCTGTCAAATGTCACGCGGATGGGGTTGCGGCCCTCCCAATGAGTGTTTAACAGACGCGGGTTATCCAGCAGCACGGTGTTTGTTCCCACCATGATGGCCATGTTCTCCGCCCGCATCTTATGCACCAGTTTCTTCGTCTCGGGTGTCGATATCGCCAGCGCACCATTGAGGTGCTCTTCCTTCCCCTGAGGGAGGGGTTGGGGGTAGGCTCGCTCTTTATCGATGAATCCGTCGGCCGTCTGTGCCCATTTGAGGATGACGTAGGGACGATGCTTCTCGTGGAGGCAGAGGAAGCGTTTGTTGAGTTCGCGGCACTCTTTCTCGAGTACGCCGATGACGACCTCTATGCCGGCATCGCGGAGCATCTGTACTCCTTTTCCGGCTACCAAGGGGTTCGGATCCAACATGCCTACCACGACGCGCCCCACTCCTTTTTCGATGATCAGTTTCGCGCAAGGGGGCGTTTTGCCATAATGGGAACAAGGCTCGAGCGAGACGAACAAAGTGCAGTCACTGAGGTCTGATAACTGACTGCTGAAGGCTGAGTTCTCAAACGCCTTGAAGCAATTCACTTCCGCGTGTCCTTCTCCGTACCGTTCATGCCATCCTTCGGCGAGGATCTGCTCATCGCTGTTACGTACGAGCACGGCTCCCACCATGGGGTTGGGGGCAACGAAATATTCTCCCCGACGGGCTATTTCGATACATCTTGCAATAAAATTTGCGTATTCCATTTTTTTATAGTACCTTTGCGCCAAATTTACCAATGACAAATGACAACTATCCAAACTGTCATATCCGATATCCAATCCCAACTTGAAACCGCCTATCCGAAGGATGAGGCAGGTGCGCTGGCATGGTGGATTATAGAGGAAGAGACGGGTTTGTCGCGTTCCCAAATCCTAACAGGCTGCAAAATTACAAAAAATTTTGCACATGTGCAAGAGGTTGTTGCACGTTTGTTGCATTTTGAGCCTGTTCAGTATATTTACGGTCACACGGAATGGTGCGGTTTGGATCTCAAAGTGACCCCTGCGACACTTATTCCACGTCCGGAGACGGCGGAGCTCGTGGAGCGTATAGATACGGATACCCGGACCCTCCCTGAAGGGAAAGCTTTAAAAGTATTAGACATCGGTACCGGTTCCGGGTGCATTGCGATAGCGCTCAAAAAAGCGCATCCGGAATGGGAGGTTACGGGTATTGATATCTCGGAGGAGGCGATAGAGGTAGCAAGAGAGAATGCGAAGCGGAACAAGGTGGACGTTGATTTCCGGGTAGCCGATATTTTCTCCGATGAAAACGGAGGTATCGAGTCCTTTGGCGGCGAAGAATACGGGAAAAATCTCCAATACGACATCGTCGTTTCCAATCCTCCGTATATATGCGAAAAAGAGAAAGCGGACATGCGCAGAAACGTATTGGATTTTGAGCCGCATAGTGCGTTGTTCGTTCCGGATGACGATCCGCTGAAGTTCTACCGCCGCATCGCACAACTCTTCTCCCCCATAACCCGTAACCCCTCTCCCATACCCCCTCACATCTTCTTCGAGATCAACGAGGCGTACGGCGATGAGATAGTTGCATTATTGAATGACTATGGATACAGGGATATCCGTTTAATCAAAGACATATATGGCAAAGCACGAATTATCGAAGGCAGAATGGTTGGATAAATGCGAGGCGTATTGTGCCCACTCCGAGCATTGCGCCGCTGATGTACGGCGCAAGTTATGCGAGTGGGGAGCAATAGAAGATTTATCCGATGAAAACGGATGTATCGAACCCTTGTGGCAGGAAATCGAGGAAATTCTATACCAGCGGGATTTCCTGAACGATGCTCGTTTTTGCAATGCGTACATACATGACAAGGTGGAATACCAGCGTTGGGGACGGGTGAAGATTCAAGCGGGTTTACGGGCATTGCAACTGCCGGAAAGGGAGATCCAAGAAGCCCTAAAAAACCTCGATGAAACCGTGTATTTTTCCAATCTGAGGAAGTTGATTGAGGAGCATCGTTGCGACTCAGAAGAGAAGCGTCTGCGTTTTCTTGCGCAAAGGGGCTTCACCTTCGATGAGATTCATCGGGTCTTACACACTTAGGACATATTTTCTGAGCCAGGTATCTATATCCTCGATCTCAGGATTTACATGTTTCCGGACGATTTGCCGTCTATGGTAGATTGTCTGTTTTTGCACGTTGAGGACTATGGACATATCGTTGTCCGTGGCTCCGATGATAGACAGGATTGCGAATTGCATGTCGGATTCTGTCAATTCAGGGTACTCCGCACGGAGACGGCTGATGGCACCATCCAAGGCTTTGTCTATCGAAGCAATCAGTTCATTCAGGCTATCTTTATTCATCACCAGTTTCTCATCGCGATACGTCTGCAACCATTTCGGGAATTCGACTTCGTTTCCTCTCATTCGCTGGAGTTCTATTTCGCGGGTGAGGTTCACTTTCTGCTGGAGTCTTTCAAGCGCCAACTGCAACTGCTGCACATATTTGTCGCGTAGCGTCTCCAACTGCCGGGCTTGTTCGCGACGCCGCTGCTTCCAATAACGCCAGATGACGACAAACAATATTATCAACACTATCAGCAGTAATATCAGGATGACAGAGACGGTTCGTTGCCACTTTCGTTCGCGTTGCGCTTCTTCGGCGCGTTGCTGTGCGCGCGCGACATCATAATATAAGGATAACGCGTGTGTACGCGCGCCCGCATCGCGCTGCAGTTCTTCTATCTTACGGTCGTATAGATCCAAGAGGACACAATAAGCACTGTCCACTTGCCCGCGCTGGCGCAGGATTTTACTGTTGAGGTAGGCATAACTCTGCTCGAACCAGTATGTATAAGACGAATCCGATGGGTGCAGGCGGGACAAATAATAAGCGGCCGAATCGGTGGCATGTTGCGCCAAGAGCAGTTCCACTATCTCCGAATACCGCGCGTGAGCCCCGTAGTTCTCCGCCATTTCCTTACACACGATGAGGCGTTGTTCAACACTGTCGGGATAACACAACTGATAGCGGTAGGCATCTATATCAAGTAACAGGACCTTGCTTTTGGCCTTCGTTGCGAACTGCTTTGCCTTGTCGAAAAACCACAAAGCACTGTCTCGCTTGCCATCGGCGATAACCATGGTACGCGCAACGTCACGGTAGGCGCACGCTAAAAAGAGGGCATCACTGTCGGGACTTAACAAGGGGATCGCCTTGCGATAATTGTTCTGCGCTATGCTGTACAACATTTCGCTCTCCAAGGTATTGCCGAGACGGAACCAGGTCAGCCCCAACAACCTGTTTCTACGCTCCCAGTCGGATACGCTCACCTCCGAATTCTCAATACTCATTAAAATCTCTTCTGCCTGCTTGAGATAATCGGTTGAAGCTTCGTAATGACTTGAACTATTGGAGGATATTCCCTGCCGGTATAACTCCTCGGCTTGCTGGAGACGTTTTTGCCCGTCTGAATAGAAAAAATTGCAGCTGTTTACACAAAAAGTCAAGCCCAAAATGAGCATCCATTCACCGCGTACAACTAATTTTTTCATGGTCCGTCGTAAGTTGTTGATTACCAATGTGTTCTATCTTATCCAAAACACTGCCCGTACAACTGCCAAATTTGCGCGCATGAAATAAAAGCAGTAATTTTGCATCGGATTTCAAACAGTGTTTTACGCTGCAAAATTAACACAATTTTTCAATATGTGCAAATTTAAAGTTAATATTCTTGCGTTTTTGTGCATTTTGAGCGCAACAAATGGCATTTTACGTGCCGAGTCAACCGTTGTACTGAAGACGAGTGCCGATGCGCTCTGTACCGCTAACCCCTTCGTCACATTCTCTCCGGAGTTCGTTGACGACGGTTATTTCGGCGATTCCCACATCTTTATGTACGAGCATTCCGGTGATGGTTCGTCATGGACTCGCATTCGATACACGCACAAGAGTCCTGAATGGTGTTACACGCAGCGGCCTACCAATCTGGAAGAAGGATGGTACCGGGTGTTAGTGGCGAGGGAAGACGAATTGGATTTTCCGGAACGGTGGATCGCGAGCGAACCCGTGTGGATGCAGAAGATAGAGGGAGGGTGTACGCCCTTCCGGTTTACCTGGCCGGATGAGATCTCCGAGGATGTCTGTCCGCGTGGCACCATCCTTTTCCGCGAAGATTTCGGCGGCAATGACCCGTCTGATCCGATTACCAGCCAAGACCCTTTGACCACGATGAGTTCAAGATAT
>CADCBP010000021.1 GCA_902799705.1 uncultured Bacteroidales bacterium | reverse complement strand
GAGACACCCAGTACATGGACATCGTTCTCCACCGCCTGTTTAGCTGCCTCTGCCGGAGTCTGGAACAAGGGTCCCATATCGACATCAAAGCCGCAATCGGCATAACCGGTGGCTACCACTTTGGCGCCACGATCATGGCCGTCCTGTCCCATCTTGGCAATCATGATACGGGGTTGACGACCTTCTTTCTTGGCAAACTCTGCCGTGAGACGACAAGCTTCCTGGAAGTTATCGTCGTTCTTAGTACCTGAAGCGTACACGCCTGAAATAGTTCTGATGGTTGCTTTATAACGTCCTACGACTTTCTCGCAGGCATCGGAGATCTCGCCGAGCGAAGCGCGGAGACCGGCTGCTTTGACAGCGAGTGCGAGAAGGTTCTCACCCTTACCTCCGTCAGCCCATTTCTGTACAGACTCGGTGATCTCAGCAAGGGCAGCCTGCACGGCTTTCTCGTCGCGGTTAGCACGGAGTTCGTTGAGGCGTGCTACCTGCTGCTCACGTACGGCGGTGTTATCAATCTCGAGGATGTCAATCGGGTCTTCGTGCTCCAGACGATACTCGTTGATACCGATGATCTTCTGTTTGCCGGAGTCGATACGCGCCTGTGTACGTGCGGCGGCTTCCTCGATACGCATCTTAGGAATACCGGTCTCGATAGCTGCTGCCATACCGCCGAGTTTCTCGATCTCCTGGATATGCGCCCACGCTTTCTCCATGAGTTCCTGCGTGAGGGTCTCTACGTAGTAAGAACCACCCCACGGGTCGATCTCCTTGCAGACCTTGGTCTCTTCCTGGATGTAGATCTGAGTGTTACGTGCGATACGAGCGGAGAAATCGGTCGGCAGCGCGATAGCCTCGTCAAGTGCGTTGGTGTGGAGCGACTGGGTGTGACCGAGTGCAGCTCCCATAGCCTCGATACAGGTACGACCGACGTTGTTGAACGGGTCCTGCTCGGTGAGCGACCAACCGGAGGTCTGGCTGTGCGTACGGAGCGCCATCGATTTGGGGTTCTTGGCGCCGAAAGACTTGACGATCTTCGCCCACAACATACGGCCTGCACGCATCTTGGCAATCTCCATGAAATGGTTCATACCGATTGCCCAGAAGAAGGACAGACGCGGCGCGAAAGTGTCCACATCCATGCCGGCGTTGACACCTGCGCGGAGGTACTCCATACCGTCGGCAAGGGTGTACGCCAACTCGATATCTGCCGTCGCACCGGCTTCCTGCATGTGGTAACCGGAGATGGAGATGGAGTTGAACTTAGGCATGTTCTGGGACGTGTATTCGAAGATGTCGGCGATGATCTTCATGGAGAACTTAGGCGGGTAGATATAGGTGTTACGCACCATGAACTCCTTGAGAATATCGTTCTGGATGGTACCTGCCATCTCCTCGAGTTTGGCACCCTGCTCGAGTCCGGCGTTGATGTAGAACGCGAGGATAGGCAGCACGGCGCCGTTCATGGTCATGGAGACGGACATCTTGTTCAATGGGATGCCGGCGAAGAGGACCTTCATATCCTCGAGGGAGCAGATGGACACACCTGCTTTGCCGACGTCACCGACCACGCGCATGTTATCGGCGTTGTAGCCGCGGTGGGTCGGGAGGTCAAAAGCGACAGACAGACCTTTCTGACCGGACGCGAGGTTGCGGCGGTAGAAAGCGTTTGACTCCTCTGCGGTGGAGAATCCGGCGTACTGGCGGATGGTCCAGGGACGCAGCGGATACATGGCGCTGTACGGGCCACGGAGGAACGGAGGAATACCGGACACGTAGTCGAGGTGCTCCATGCCTTTGAGGTCCTCTTTGGTATAAATCGGCTTGACGTCGATGAGTTCGGGCGTCTGCCAGTCGGCGTTGTTCGGGCCAACAACCTTGCTGGCCGAAACTTGCTTAATGTTGATATCTTTAAAATTCGGCTTCATAGCGATTATTTTTTAAGAAGTTGTTGGTTAAATGATTTCAATGTCTCAAGCACGTTGCAACGGACGTGGATGAAGTTGGTGATGCCGAGCCTCTTTCTTGCCCTGCAGTTTCTTCCATGCCTTCGGAGCGAGGTCGGCGTACTCGTCGTCAGACGAACAGAGGACGATGATGTCCGCTTTCGCCTTGCGTGCTGCCTTGATACCTTCCGCCACGGTCGCAAAACCGTTGTTGTCGATGACCTTGTACCCTGCGCACGCGAGGAAGTTACAACTGAACTGCGCACGCGCGATACGCATAGCGAGGTTACCGATGGTCAGCATGAACGCAACCGGCTGTTTCTTAGCGCCTTCGGTCTCTAAGCGCAGCTGTTCAAACTCTTCGGCAGCACGAGCGACAGGGAGAGTCGGCAGCGCGTTCTCGCAGGAACTACCGCAACCGCAAGCAGCCTGTTTCTTATCCGTCTTGCACGTACAAATGCTACTGCAAGCACCGGCATCGGCTTTGATCTTCTTGCCGGCTTTCTCGGTGAAGTTCGGGAACTGGTTCGAGCCAAGGAGTACCTCTTTGCGTTTAGCGACGTCAGCGAGACGTGCCTTGAGGTTTGCCGCCATATGCTCCTGTACCTTACCCTCGGAAACCATCCGGTACATGCCGCCCTGCTCCTGGATAGCGAGGAACTGCTTCCATGCCTCGGCAGCGATGGAGGCGGTCAGGTTCTCCAGATAATACGAACCGGCAGCGGGGTCCACGATCTTGTCGAAGTGCGCCTCCTCTTTGAGAAGCAGCTGCTGGTTGCGGGCGATACGCTCGGAGAAATCCGTCGGACGCTCGTAGGTGATGTCGAACGGCGTGACGGTGATCTCATCCACGCCTGCAAGGGCTGCAGACATCGTCTCGGTCTGCGAACGAAGGAGGTTCACATACGCATCAAAGATGGTCATATTGAAACGGCTCGTTTCTGCGCTGACGTTCATCTTAGCTGCGTTGCGGAGAGCGGTGGTGAAGATCGGGTCTTTGTATGCCTCAACGATCTTTGCCCACAGCAGACGGCCTGCACGGAACTTAGCAATCTCCATGAAATAGTTACCGCCGATACCCATGTTGAAACGGATAGCATTGGCTGCGCGATAGTTCGGGATGCCTGCCTCGGTCATCATCGTCATGTACTCGGCACCCCAAGCGAGTGCGTACGCGAGCTCCTGAGTTGCATACGCGCCGGAGTTATTGAGGATGACGCTGTTGACGCCTACTACGCGGTAACCCGGCAGCGACTTGGCTGCTTTGACTGTCTCCGCGATCTTCTGAGATACCTGCTCACGGGTCAGGGCTTTGCCCTTGAGGAGCATGTTCTTGATCGGATCGACATTGATAGAACCGATGAGGCCTTTGGTGTCATAACCCATACGGCCGTAGTAACGCACGAGGATGTTCGCCAGCTTCGGCGCTGCGCACGCGCAGATAGAGAAGTTGATGGCAACTGCCGGTGCATAAATTCCGTTGAGCAGCGTTTTGATGAAATTGTACGTCAGTTTGTCTTTGTCGAGACAGAAACCGAGGGACGTGATACCTTTGTTGAGCACCTCCAGCGCTTTCGCATTCGCCTTGCGAGCGTTCTTGCAAGCGCAGATGTTCTGGCGGATAGCCCATTCGTTGTTTGTACGCGTACCGCGGACGTAGGGGAACTGACCGGGCGCAGAGACGGTGGTCTTCAGGCCTTTGAGGTCCTCGCGGCGGTAGAACGGCTGCACGTTGAATCCTTCCGGCGTGCGCCATACCAGCTTCTTGTCGAAGTCGGCACCTTTTAGGTCAGCGATGATCTTGTCCTTCCATACTTGCGTGGAGACCGGCGCAAAATCCGCTAACATGTTTACTTTGTTGTCTGCCATGATTAGAAAAAATTAAACTTGTTTATATATTGATCGTTCACTATGTTCACTAAAGGACAATGGACAATGGACAATAGACTTATTTGTATTAGCGGGTCTCATCCTTAGCGACTCTGTCATGTAGCGTATAGATACGCTTCTGCAAACTCTCCAGTTTCGAGCGCACGGAATAGTAATTTGGCGTTTCGATGTAGCCACGGCGATAAGCGATCTCTACCTGAGTTTCCAACTCATACAGAGAACCCAATGCTATCGACAAAAACCGTGCGAAATCCTTCTCGCTATCCTTGCCGGAGCCTTCTGCTATATTCGAAGGAACCGACACAGCAGCACGCTGCATCTGCGAAGCCAAGCCGAACACTTCACTCTTGGGGAAAGACGCGGTCAGCGTATAGATCGTATCCGCCAATTCTACGCCATCCAGCCAAATGTCGAGTTTTCTGAAGTTGTGCATTTTGGTCTATTGTCTTTTGTCTTTACTCCTTTGTCTAAAAAATCGCACAAAGTTACAATAAGTTTCGCATATATGCAAGAAAAAACGGCAAATTTTATTAAAAAATGCCGTTTTGACCTATTGGGGAGTGATTTTTCTAATAAAAATCGCCTTTTATTGTACTTTCTGACCGGTGATGGTGTAGATTTGGTCGCCAACCTGTATGAGAAGTTGTCCGGAGCGGATAAATTTGCGGATAGCCGTCGGTAATTGGCTGTTTTCGATATCTTCGCTACCGGAACAAGAGGTGAGGTACTTGTCGAATACCACAGATGAACCTTGGCCATTATACACCACCTTCATTCCTGCGATACGCCGGTGACCGCTGGAACCGCCAATAGTAAATACCACTTCATCGGCATTTCCTGTCCACACTTTACCGGAGAAGGTGCCCACATTAACATTGATCTCGTTCGAGCCGTCGCCAGAACCAAAAGTGAACTCTATAGAGTTAACCTTCGGCGCAGATACAGTAATGGTATTTTTAGCATAGCAACGAATCGCACTACCACTATCGTAATATTTCGGTTCGTTGCTGCCTCCTGCTTTCGCGAACGTGACAGAGACATCCTCTTGCGTAACGGTGGTCTCTGTCTTGGTAAAGGTGAAGGTGGTTTCTTTGAGCACGTCTCCACCCTCCTCTATTGTCTTATGCGCGAAAACAGCATAGTAGGTCACGTCAGCCGTGACGGCGGGGATCTGAGCTACTGTGGTATAGAGGATAGCCGGCGCTTCGTCAAGCGTACCTCTGATGGAGGCATTGGTCCAGCCCATGAACTCCGTACTCTCGGTAGAGCACGACTCAGGCGTCTCGGGGAGTGCCGTTACTTTCTTATTCTCCGTAATCGAATCCACGTATATCTCTTCGCCGTTCACCAACCAGGTAACGCCATATTTGGGTTTCGGCGTTACGGGCGTGACATCGCCTCGCCATCCGTTACTCTGACCCGGGATAAAGTCCGCTTCAAAAGAGCCCATCAGATCTGCCAGATTGAGTTCTTCACCGGCTTTCTCACCCCATATAAACTCCGCCAGATACGGATAGTCAATAAACGGATTACGGTTATGCTGGAAATTCGAGACCGCGTCCGCACGCTTGATCTCCTTGACGGAGACAGGGTCCTGACGATGCCATGTAATAAGCACCTCTTGCTCCCATGGTTGGAACTCCAGGTAGTTATCGTTCTGCATGGCGAATTTCGAACCTACATCTTTGTTATCCAGCCGCCATCCCTGGTAAGCAGAGCAGACAGTCGGATCGTACGCACCGTTTTTGTCCTTGCCGTAACACGTAGCCATATAGAAGTATGCACGGGCGAAATCTCCTTTGTACTCATCTTTGGGTTCCCAGATATTGAAATCTACGTTGAGGGAGTCGTGGTGCTGTTTGCCGATTTTCAGAGAACCGGCTGTCTTCACGAGATTGGTTACGATACCTAAAGGATAATTGCTGCGGGCACTATTAGCCACAGAGTTGGAAGGATTGAGATGATAACAATCCTTGTACGCATCGTTCTTCGCACCGCCCCACCACGACTTGGCAAAACTATGCTCTACGTTACAGCCCGAAACGGCTGAACCGGGAGCACCGAATTTCTTCCAGTCGTCGCAGTACATATCCATACAATACCCGTTCTCGTCCTGATCGGCATAATAAAACACTTCCCACGAGCCCTCTCCGTATGGGATGACGGTGTGGTCACGAATCAACTCCTTGAGCGTACCTTTGAGTGCACAATCCTTCAGACCGTTCACAGAGTTATAGAACCCCTCGGGAAGGTCTTCGGCAAAAATACTCACCGCCCAGAGACTAAGAACAAAGGACAATAGTCTTATTTGAGATTTGAAATTGGACATTGAATGGTAGATTTTATATTGGTTATCTTACCCGTTTGCCCTGAACATTGAAGAGGTTTTCACCTACCTGAATGTACAAACGACCATCGATAAATATTTTACGATTTATGGTTTCAAATGTATGATTTTCGATATCTTCGCTACCAGAACAGGAGGTAAGGTAATCGGAATAAACCGTTTGCGCACCGGAACCGTTCATGGTAACATCCACTTGCGCTATACGCCGGTGACCACTGGAACCTCCTACGGAGAAGGCCACCTGGTCTGCGTCACCTGTCCAAGTACTACCGCTTAGCGCACCGGTGCTGACACTTATCGCGTTATTGGAATCGCCGGAACCAAAGGTTAAGACAATCTTGGTTATTGACTCCGCGGTCACTGTCATGGTGTTACCCGGATAGCAACGCACGGCTTCGCCGGTATTATAATATTTCGGCACATTGGAGCCTGCTGTTCCTTTTCCGAACGTGAGAGTGACATCCCCTTTCGTGATAGTGGTCACCTCTTGTCCGTTCGTATAGCCTTGCGCTTTCATGTTCACCGACTCGGTGCTCTCCACTTTTCCGTGGTCGATAGTCTCTGTGTGCGCAAAGACGGCATAGTAAGTCACATCAGCCGTTATCGGCGGGAAATCTGCCGGCTCGCGATAGAGGATTGCAGGCGCTTCACCCGCTATTCCATCAATGGGCGCGTCTGTCCATCCGACAAAGACATTACTGTTAGACGAGCACGACTCGGGTGTCTCCGGCAGGGCTTGGATCTTCTTGTTCTCTACAATAGAATCCACAGAGAGGATGACTCCGTTCACAGACCACGTCACGCCGTACTTCACCTTTCCTGCGGGGTCTTGTCCGCCTCCGTCACAGGTAGGCGTCATGGTCGAGAGGTCCACCTGCTGGTTCTTTTTCGTACCCCATATATACTCCACGAGGTCCGGGTAATCGATGAACGGATTACGGTTGTTCTGCTCCCCATAGACAGCTTGGTTACGGTCTATCTCTTTCTGGGAGACAGGGTCGTTGCGATGCCATTCGAGCAGGAAAGCCAAACTGTAGGCGGTGAGGTTTGTCGGGTTGGAAGAGAACATCTTCGCCCCGTCGCCGGAGTTAAGAATCTTATCGCGATAGCGCGCCACCATATAAAAGAACGTGCGCGCGAAGTCACCCTTATAACGGTCGTCGGGTTCGTAGCAGGTGCCAGAATAACCGGAGACAGCCGATGTACCGAGTTTGCCGAGTGCATGGTGATCCGGGTCGCCGGAGATACCTTTGTTGCTTCCCACAACCCCATACGGGTAGTTCGAACGCAGGTTGTTCACGCGGGCGTCCGTCGGATAGACATTGAACAGATCCGAGACCATCGGTCCTGAACCCAGCCACGACTGGCAGCAGACATGCTCCTTGTTCCATCCGTCACACACCTGTTTCTGCGCCTTATTGGCGTCCTCATAGACGAAATGGCACGTGGAATACATATCCCAGAGCGAATCGGCGTAGAAGTCGGTATTGAGGTAATGGGGTTCAAGACCTTTATAGGAGATCTCGTTGTAGTCGCGAGAGATACAGATCTGCAGGGCATCGAGGATAGCATCCGGTGATTTCTTGCCGGACACGCCGTCATAGTACCCCTCCGGAATGGCGGCTACACCTTCGATGACGTTAGCCCGGACGCTAACGAAACAAAGAACACAGAATGCTAAAAACAGATGCTTTTTCATTTTACTCGTTGACCTTGAAGATTGAATAATTGGTTATCAAGGAGGATGTATATCTGTCCTCCGATAAGGAGTTTGCGGGCATGGTCGTTGACTCCGACGAGTTCTACCTCCATCGTACTCTGGCAGGAGGTGATAAACCGGTCATAGGTGACTCCTGCACCGGTAGCGTTGATTGTGACAGAGGAGAAGCCTACCCCCTTGTTCGATCCGGCATTAGAGCAGATGAAGGTGATTCGGGACTTACCGCTGAACGAACCTGTATTGGTCCACTCGTAATCCGAGAATGTACTTCCTTTACTTACTTCAATCATGCCGATCTTGTTATCGCCGGCATAGAAAGAGAACTGGTCGTATTGCGTGCCGCCGAACGTACGGAGTTTCGCTTGAATGGAACTGAGCCCCGCGAGGTCTATCTCCGGCGAGATGAGTTCTTTTCCGCTGTCAAGGAGCCAGTACGAACCTTTGTTCGTCCCCGTATTGTTCCAACCATCGGCAGGAGAGTCCGCACTGTACGTATAAACCGCTGGCTCCGAGGCGCCTTCTCCGGCATGAGCAAAGACGGCATAGTAGGTCACATCTTCCGTGACGGCGGGGAACTGGGCTACTGCGGTATAGAGGATAGCGGGCGCTTCATCCGCGGTACCATCGATAGGCGCGTCCGTCCAGCCCATGAAGACATCCGACTCTGCCGAACAGGATATCGGTGTCGCAGGCAAGACGGTTAACTTCTTGTTCTCGACAACAGAGTCCACCTTCATCACTTCGCCGTTAACCGACCAACTGACACCGTATTTCACTACAGTGGGTCCTACCGGCGTTCCCTCGCGTGAGCCGTCACTCTCGCCGGGAATGAAAGACGGGTCGGTGGATGCCATGAGTTTGGACATATCCAGCGTCTCTCCCGCATGCTCGCCCCAAATATACTCTGCCAGATAAGGATAGTCGATGAACGGATTACGGTTACCCTGAGTGGACTGGATACCGTTGTTCCGGTCTATCTCCTTACGAGACACGGGGTCCTCGCGATGCCATTTCATCAACAGTACAACGGCTTTCTTCGTCAGACCGAAGTTCTGCGAAACGGTATATGTGCCGGTAAAGAAGTTATTTCCGGAGGTGAGGTTGGATTGCTGCCATTTGACGATGGTTCCCATCAAACCGCGGGCGATATCACCTTTGTACTGCGGCTTTGGTTCGAAGACCTGACCCGATCCTTTTATTTCTTCTCCTGCTTCGGAGGCGATTGTCTTACGATCCGTAGCCCATGAACCGGCTGAGCCGAACTTGTTCCCCACCCAATTGGTACCGCCGTTCACTTCTCCGTACTCGTAGTTGGAACGGACTCCGTTGACTTTTCCGTCGGTAGGAAGTACATGGAAGATATCATTACCTATACCGCTTGTGCCGCCTCCCCACCAACTCTGCGGGATAGAGTGCTCGCGGTTATAACAATCGCATACTCCGTTATAGTTGCCGCAGGTATTACTCGGGGCAAAAACACACTCACCGTACATATCCCATATCTTGCCAGCTTTGCCTACCGAATCCTGAGGATAGACGTCTGTCTTCAAATAGGCAGCATACAGTCCCTTGTATCCGACAGAGGTATAACCTTTATTTGTCTGTGCACTGACAGCTTTCCAAAGGTCCAAACCGGACTTACCATCCACCGATGCCCAATAGGCAGGTATCTCATCCGCAGGAGTCACATGGGCTGCCGAAACTTTCGCAGACAAAAAACAAATAACCGATACGGTTAAAGAAAATAAGAAAAAATGTTTATTCATGGTGTTTAATTTTATCGTAAAATCAAAATCGCGTGCAAAGGTACTGCTTTTTTTTCACATGTGCAAACAGCAAAATGATTTTTTTGCATAAATTATTTGCGTATGTAAAAAAAAAGCAGTACTTTTGCACAAAATAAATGAAAATAATACTGCCATGAAAAGATATATAATCATAGCGCTTTGCTCCATGCTCCTTATTCCGATGTCGGCGCAGGAGGTGAACAGGAATGCGCAGAAAGCAGAGAAGAAAGAGGCGGTGAAGAGCCATCTGAAGCAACACTTCAAACCTTATGGTTTTGTCCGTAACTTTTTTACCTTCGATAGCCGTGAATCCATATCCGGAACAGGCGATTTATATAACTATCAGCCCTACGATGAGGCATGGAACATGACGCCGGAAGAGGCAGCTGCTACAGGCCTGCCGCGTGAAGACCTGAATGCGCGCAGCACCTTCCGTTTTCTAAGTCTGACAACCCGCCTGGGACTGGATATCGTAGGCTATAAATGGCGGAATACGGAGTTCGGCGCAAAGATCGAAGCGGATTTCTCTGCAGGCTTGAGCACGAAAGTCTCTCACCCTGTTTCCGGCGTGGCACAGTTCCGTCTGCGCCAGGCTTATCTGACACTCGGCTGGGACAGCCTGCCCATGCTGAACGGCAAAGATTATGCGCGGGTGGACTTGACTATCGGACAAGCTTGGCATCCTATGGCAGCAGACCACAGCGACGTCCTCTCCATTACCTCCGGAGCACCTTTCGGTCCGTTCAACCGCTCGCCGCAAGTAAAAATGGATGCGCGCCTGGGCAAGTATGTCACTCTCACAGGGGCGTTGCTGTGGCAGATGCAATACTGCTCCGTAGGCCCGTCACCCACCGGCGCATCTATCCAAGCCGCTGATTTTATCATGTACAGCAAGACGCCGGAAGCCTATTTGGGTCTGAGCGTTCACACCAACGGTTTCCTGCTTCGTGCCGGTGCCGATGTGCTGAGTATCAAACCCAGACAGATAGGTACAGTTGATGTTGCAGGGAATGCCATCTCCGTCAGCGTCAAGGACCGCATCACCACCGCTTCTCCTTTCCTCTACCTGCAATACAAGAAGGGCGAGTTCTCGATCAAAGCGAAGACCATCTTCTCGGAGGCAGGCGAACACATGAATCTCAACAGCGGGTACGGCGTGAAAGCCAAGAACGCGGATGGCTCGTGGGAATATACGCCTCTCCGCACTTCGTCATCGTGGCTGAGTATCGTGTATGGAGGAAAAATCGGAGCGCAGGAAGACAAACACCCGCAGAAACTACAGGGTATTCTCTTTGCCGGATATATTGAGAATCTCGGAACGAAAGAAGCGCTTTATGATGGTAACCATGACGGCCATCCGGATGACTTATATACGCCGCGCGCCAATAACATGAACAGGATGTGGCGTCTGTCACCCACCCTGCTCTATACAATTGGCAAGTTCCAGTTAGGTCTGGAGTACGAAATTACCTCCGTACATTACGGACAGTTCGGTACCACCAACCTGTACGGGATTGCGAAGACAAACCTGCACTGGGTGACCAACCACCGCGTGCAACTCATGACGAAGTATAATTTCTAAATCGCTTCGTGTAAGATCTCGCTGACGGTAGGATGCGGGAAAACCACTTGTTGGAATTCCGCCGTGGTATAACCCATACGCACCGCAAAAGAAGCCGCCGCGATAAATTCTGAACACGGATTACCGATAAGATGGACGCCAAGGATCGAATGGTTCTTGGCGTCTGTTATTACTTTGCACAGACCCGTCTCACCTTCGTTCTCTGCCATGAAGCGACCGGAAAAAGTCATCGGCAGTTTCGTCACCTCCACAGGGATAGACATCTCTGCGGCTTGTGCTTCCGTAATACCGACAGACGCGATCTCCGGATTCGTATAAACAACCGAAGGAATGGCATTATACGCAATACGTTGCAACGGAATCTGTTTCAGCATCCTTCCTACCGCCACTTCGGCTTGACGTGCAGCCACATGCGCCAGCATGATCTTACCCGTGACATCGCCGCAAGCATAGACGTTCGGCAGGTTCGTCTTGCAGAACTCATCCATTTTAATCGCCCCGCGGTTGAGTTCAAGTTCGTTCAATGCCTCAAGACCGTTGAGGTTCGCTCTACGGCCAACACTTACCAGCACTCTTTCCGCCTCATACACTTCGCCATTTGCAGTTACTTTACCGCCGTCCAACGACTCCACTTTGGTTCCGGTTAAGATAGTGATGCCGGCTTTCTTGTATTTCTCCGCCAGCAGAGCAACCACTTCCGGATCGAGGTTCGGCAGGATAGTAGGCATGGCTTCGATGACCGTTACGGGCACGCCCAATTCATGATAAAGCGTAGCAAACTCCATTCCGATGACGCCGCCGCCAACGATGATGATGGATTTCGGCAGTTCAGCCGCAGCCAGCGCATCTGTGCTATCCCACACTGCCGGATTGTCCTTAATACCCGGTATCGGCGGCACGAAGTTCGTACTACCCGTACATATCATCAGATTCTCCGCTTCGTACGTCTCGCCGTTGCAAGAGATAGTCACGCATTCATCCGTGCGACTCTCTACCTTCGCGAAACCATTCACCACCGTGCAATGTTCGTTATTCAGCCGTTGCTTGATACCTGCGACGAGTTTGCGAACGACGATGGTCTTGCGTTTCTGCATGGCGGCAAAATCGAACGCTACGTTCTCGGCCGTCACACCGTATTTCTGCGCGTGCGTCGCGTTATAGTATTGTTTCGCGCCATAGAGCAGCGATTTGGTTGGAATACACCCTACATTGAGGCAAGTGCCGCCCAAACTGCTCTGCTCAAAGAGCACCACATCTTTACCTGCTTTAGAGGCTTTCTCCGCAGCTGTATAGCCTGCAGGGCCTCCGCCGATGATGGCTAAAAAATATTTCATGGTATTTATGCTTTATTCTTTATTCGTATTTCCGGTGTACTTTGCAACACGATGCTGTTGGCCGGCACGTCCTGTGTGAGCCATATATTACCGCCAACCACGGTATCGTGACCGATGGTCACGCGGCCAAGGATGGAGGTGTTGGAATAGACCGTCACATGGTCCTCGAGAATCGGGTGACGCGGAATATCCATAGGTCGGCCTTGTTCATCGTATTCGAAATTCTTCGCACCGAGCGTCACGCCCTGATAGAGCACTACGTGCGAACCAATGATGGCCGTTTCGCCAATAACGACGCCTGTACCATGGTCGATACAGAAATACTCGCCGATTTGTGCAGCAGGATGGATGTCTATTCCTGTCCGGCTGTGCGCCAATTCCGTCAGCATGCGCGGGATACGTGGCACACCGAGTTGGTAGAGTACGTGCGCAGCACGGTAATGAATCATCGCATATTGGAGCGGATAAGAAAGAATCACTTCGCCGCGATCCGTTACAGCTGGGTCATTATGCAGCACGGCATCCACATCCGTATTGATGAGACGCTTGATCTCGGGTATCTGTGCCCAGAACGCATCCGGCAGGCACAAGTCTTTCGGGCGCTCTACAGACGGGTAATACTCAGGAAACACCTCGCCTTGCAGGTGCAAAACAAGTTGCTTTAAATGCGCTATGTTAATTAATCCGTTCAATTTATAATTCTTATTTTTTAATTTACGATTCACAACACCGACAGGTATCTTTCTCCTGTATCGGGCAGTAGAACCACGATATTTTTGCCTTGATACTCAGGCTGTTGCGTCAGTTGCAGCGCTGCAGCATAGGCCGCGCCGGAAGAGATGCCGACAAGCAAGCCATGTTCGCCGGCGAGCGAACGAGCCGCAGCAAAAGCCTCTTCATTCGTAATGGTCATCACACGGTCGATATATGCGGGTTGGTAAGTATCCGGCTGAAAACCAGCACCTATCCCTTGTATCTTATGGGGACCGGCCTGACCGCCGGACAAAACGGGTGACGAAGCGGGTTCGACAGCGATGATCTCAACGAGCATGTTCTTCTCCTTCAACGCACGCCCTACTCCGCTGACGGTTCCTCCTGTACCTACGCCGGCAATGAACACATCCACTTGTCCGTTCGTGTCTTCCCATATCTCCTGACCCGTCGTCGCATAATGGATCGCAGGATTGGCAGGATTCACAAACTGTCCCAAAATGACGGCACCCTTCGTAGTGTCACGCAGTTCCTCCGCCTTACGTATCGCACCTTTCATGCCCTCGCTGCCGGGCGTAAGAACAAGTTCCGCTCCATAGGCAGCCAGCAGATTACGCCGCTCCACGGACATCGTCTCCGGCATGGTAAGAATCACGCGGTAGCCTTTGAGTCGGCCTATCCACGCAAGCCCTACGCCGGTGTTACCGCTAGTGGGTTCAATAATCGTTGCGCCCGGTTGCAATATACCGCGTTTCTCAGCGTCCTCAATCATCGCCAAAGCCGTACGGTCTTTTACCGAACCGCCTGGGTTGAAACGCTCTAACTTAAGCAGTAATCCCTTTTGAATTTCCAGCATCGGCGTATGGCCGATTAGGTCTAAAAGATTTTGTACTATCATCTTGGTCTTATCAGGGGTATCTCAGGGGTATATCAGGGGTATATCAGGGGTATATCGTATCCTACCCATACCTATAATATACTTTGTATATTATCCCGTGATTTTGAATTTATGCTTCTCAAATACAATCTCACTGCCTCCGCAATCATCTCGGGACAGGGACGTTTCTCGTAATACTCAGGTGTTCTCGGCGCGGGTCGCGGGTCAACAGAGCCTTTCGGCGCCAGACCTAACAACTCCGCACAGATAAGCGAACCATACTTGGCCTTGAACTCTCCTGCTAACTGCTGCACAAAGGCATAGTTCGCCATCTTACCCTCGCTGTCATGAGGCGTGGCGGAGCCGTTCTGCAATCCTGCGAGCATGAACATGCCGGAAGCGGCGCCGCATACAAGCCTCATCCGTCCCATCCCACCGCCGAAAGAGGCGGAGAGACGCAATGCCAAATCCAGGTCCGTGACACCATAGAGATCGGCGCAGGAAGCAAACACTGCCTGAGAGCAGTTAAAGCCTTGCTTGAAAAGCTCTTGCGCGCGAAGGGCACGGCTTTCTATCTCGTCGTTTGTCATACCGGAATAACTTTTGCGCTGCAAAAGTACAAAAATATTCTGACATATGCAAATTTTTTTGCCTTTTTGTACTGCAATACGTACAGAACTATTCCGGTAAAGGACGCGAAGTACGGAATAATGCTGATTTACGGAGATAAAACAGCCCACAAGCCAAAAGCATATACCCACCTGCCAAAATCCACAAAGCGGTATATTCCATGCTCGTTTGCGCCAATGTAGCGCCCATGGAGTTGATATGAATGAAAGCGTGGGCGCCCCATGTATAAGGGATAAAATACGACAGATAGCGCCAAGCGGAAGGTATCATTTCTTTCGGCCAGGAGATACCCGCCATGAAAAGGAAAATCAAAGAAGTGGAAATCAGCAACACCAACCCTGATTCACGATTGCGGATAAAAACCGACACGCATAGCGAGAAGAAGATGACCGCCAGCAAATAAGGCGCTATCAGCAGCAGTATGTCACCTATAGAACCGATATGGGGAATGTCGAAAAGTCTCGGAAAGAAACCCAGAAGGATGGCGGCAAGACCATAATATATCAGGAAACAGGCACCTGCCCGCCCGATAAGCGAAGAAAAAGAATAACTCTCTTCGTTCTCTTCACGGGCTGTTCCTCCGAGCATACAGATTCCGAATAGAAGGGTCTGATGAAGAATCAGCACGAGTACCGCGGGGATGAGGAACGAACCGTAACCGCCGGTTGGGGTAAAAAGGGCCGTTTCCGTATAAGGAGCGTCCTGAACCAGCGCCCAGGCAAACTCTTTATCCATTCCCATCTGCTCGTAGCGGTCTATCTGAATATTGCGCATGGACTCCAACATAACCTGGTTGCAGGATAGGTAGATGGCTTTCATATAAAGGAAAGAGGACATGTCGCAATAAAGCGATATGTGCGCTTTACCAAGCGGATCTGCCAACTGCCGTGCGAAATCATGCGGAAAATAGATGATACCGTGTACTTTCTGCTCCCGCAGCAGCTGTTCCGCTTCGGCCATGGATGTACAACTGTAGGTCAGACGGATATCCGGCGAGGCGTTCCAACGGTGAAGAAAAGTACGGCTCTCCGGAGAATTGCTCAAATCGACTACTGCTACCGGGACGTCGCATATTTGTTCGTTCCAATAGAGCGCTTTATAAATCAACGGATAAGCCAGTGTTGCAACGATAAAGATGACCATCACACCGGGGTCACGGAAGATGCGCTGCAGTTCTGAAACAAAGGATTTAACTATCTTATATTTGTATTCTGACATAGGACAGGAGTCGTTGGGGACTTATTTCAAAGGATAATTCCAATACACTAACGCACGGTGGAGCCGCGGCGCGACACATAGTGACGCAACCATGAATAATGTGAGAGCCAGCATATAAGGGATGCTGTTTTCCACGGGAGCAGCCATGAGCGCCTCGTTGACATATATGAGGTAATAATGTCTGAGCGGTTCCATATATGAGAGCGCCTTGACCGGAGGCAACATCGCCATCTGCGGATACGTGAAACCGGACAAAGAGAAACCCAGCATCGAATAAAGCGCACCTATTGACAGGGCGTCACGAAGCGTCGGCAGAAGGCCTATCATCGTTATGCCCAATGCTTCCATAGCCAGGATAAACAGCAGCAGACCGAACATCAGACGCCATGTACTGCCATAGACCGGAAAACCGACAAAACGGTAAAGAATCAGATGGCAGCCGACACCCAGAATAAGATAGATCAGCGTATAAGGAATCAGTTTGCCGATCATGGCTATCGTATAGTTGCCGCCCGCGGCGCGAAGCCAGGCATGAGACGTACGCGCTTTGAGTTCAAAACCGATGGCAAAGATAGTCAGCATGATACAGACAAGACCCAATATGCCCGGCAATATTGTGCTGACCAGATAGATGGAATAATTGCCCCATGGATTGGCTACCATATGTCCCTCTATGGCGATCGGCTGAATGCGGTGCATAATCACATCGTCCGTCATTCCTTTTTTGCGGAGCACCTCGCGTTGGAACGCACCGGATACGAGATTCGCCATCGTCAGCATCTGCTTGTACGCCGTATTGCCTCCTACCGTATAAGCGTTCGTCACATAGAAATCGATCTGAGGACGTTTGAACGATACCAAATCGCGGTAAAAGCCTTCGCGGATAACAAAAATACCGTAAATCTTGCCTTTCTGCATCGCATCGCGGGCTTCGGAATAGGAATTGGTAATCAGTTGTATATCCACGGACGGAGTAGCCTGCATCTCATGAATCAGCCGGCGGGAGATGGTAGTTTGGTCCTGATCGACCACTGCCATCGGCATCTTCTCGGCCGCCCCGCCTTTCATCAGGGTCAGGAAGAAAAAGGTGGATAGCAGCATTACCCCCACTGACGCAAACAGATAGAGCGGCCGGGCAAACATCATCCTCAGTTCGCGAACCAGCACACGCCATATGTTTTGAAGAATGATTCGCATCAATTCTAAATAATCAATTCTCCATAACCAGCGCTGTCATGCCCGGACGCAGATTAGGGATGGTGACCGTCGGGCGGCATTTGACGTCAAACGTGCGGACATCATAGCCTCCGTTCTGCTTGGTGGAACGCCATGTGGCGTAGGTTCCCATCGCTTTGATATGGGTGACCGTGAGCGGATATTTGACGTTGTTGCCAAGCGCAGGAAGCACAACCTCTACCACGCTGCCCAACGGAAAGCGGGACAACATGTCCTCGCGAACGGCGAAGGTGAACCATACATCGTTCAAATCGACAATGGACATCACCGGAGAGCCCTGACCTACCAGTTCACCCACTTTGGGGAAGAGCTCCGAAACCTCTCCGTCGCATGGTGACAGCAGGTATTTCTCCGCCTCGGCAGCGGCTACTTCCTGCAGAATACCATCGACTCTGGCGACCTGCGCTTCCGCAGCCGCTTTGTCCTCTTCGCGGGCTCCGGAGAGTGCCATCTGGTACTGACTGCGCGCCGCTTTGACGGTAGCTTCCGCGGCTTTGTATTGCGCCTCTACCTCATCGCGTTTCTGCGCGCTTACCACGCCCTTGTCAAACAGACGTTGCACACGTTCGAAACTCTTGCGGTAAATCTCCTCGCCCGCTTTGGCTTTCTGGTATAGTTCGTACGCGCCTTGTATCTGCTCGTTGCGGGCGCCGTTCTTGGCTTTCTGGTTCACCGCCTCGGCCATCTCTCTGGCTGCAAGCGCCTGGGCTTTCTTGGCTTCCACTTCCGGCGAATAAATCACGACAAGCGTGTCGCCTTTTTTAACCTGCTCGCCCTCTTCGTACAGGTACATCTCTATACGACCGGGCACTTTCCCCGACACGCGGTATTCCGCAGCTTCGGCTTCCCCTTGGATAAGCGTCTTCTCCGGACGCAGAGCCAGTACACCTACCAGCGCAACAATAACGACTACTGTGAGGAGTGCAATCAGACCTAACAGCAGACTTCCTTCTTTCTGATGTTTCATAACTATAGTTTTCCTAAATATTTGCGAAGTTGTGTTTCCGTGGTTTTGGCTTCCGCCTCGGCATCCACGAGATCTGTAGCGGCGGCAAGCCATGCCGTCTGAGCCTGCATCAGTTCGGACGCGGTGATCATTCCTGCTTCATAAGACGCCTCGGCCATACGAAGCACCTCGGCAGCGTTATTCTCCGTCAGGCGCGCCACTGCAATCTTCTGCTGTGCTTCTGCCAGTTTCTGGTTGGCTTGCGTTGTCTGCAAGGTCAGCAGTTCACGAGTCTCTTCGGTCTTGAGTGCTACGGCATTGGCGGCATGTTTGGCGGCTTTGTAACGCAGGATATCTTCCGCATGGGCGATTGGAACATTGACCACGACGCCGGCCGTAAAGAATCCCTTGCCGTCCCATCGATTGCTGAAGCCGTTATCGACATTCGGGTTGGAGTACACATACCCCGCCGAAGCGACGATATTCGGCTGCAAGCCTGCTGCCGCCAATTTTGCATTGGACTTGGCTATTTTCTCCGCCTGGTGAAGCAACTGAATCTCTGAACGTCCGACTACAGCGGCATCAGCGTCCGTTGAATCGACGGGAAGAGAAATTTCGTCCAGACCGCTCTCATCCAGACGGAAAGCGGTTCCAAGAGGCAAACCGCATACTTGCGCTAACGCCATATTCGAAAGCGTCAGACCATTCTCCGCCTGCAGTTTCTTCACCTCTGCCTCACCGCGCTTGGTGGTCACTTTCAACAGATCCGCTTGAGTTACCAAACCTTCGTCCATAGCCTCACGTACGTCCGTCTCCAACTGGCATAGGAGTTTGAAATACTGCTCTGCCAATTCTTTCTTTTTCGACACGGACACGACACGCCAGTACGCCTCGTCCACTCCGTATATAATATCATCGTGCTTGGCCTGCGACTGGATAATTGCCATTTCCTCTGAGGCTTTGGCTATCTTGTATAACTGAATCAGACGTCCTCCCACGTATATCGGCTGCGTCACACCGACGTGCGCGACAAAGATCTGACTCATATCCGGCGATAACTTGTCGTATATCAACTTATAGCCATCCGCCAGTTCCTGTCCGGCCTTGTCGGCCAAACCTGTCACCGCCTCTTCGAACACCGTACCCTTTGCGGCCTCTTCGATCTGTCCTACTACGCTCTCGTCGCTCCATACGAAATTCGCCGTTCCGTCGGGATTGACGGTTGCGGTTCCGGACTTGAAGGTCGAGGAGTTCTCCAAGAGGTGTACGTTAGCGTTATTCCACATATACGAAGCGTTCGCTGTGATACGCGGGAACATCGCCGCCAGCGCTGCCTGCCGATTGTACTTTGCCGATAAAAGCAACTCATGCTGAGATTGCGAAGAAGCTCCCTTCGATACCGCCAGTTCACGGCATTGGGACAGCGTATAATACGTTGTGTCCGCTGCCGGCAAAAGCGAACTATAAAGAGCCAGTAATACAATGTATGCTATTTTTCGTGACATGATTTTAGTTTTATTTGTTTTTTTTGTTACTACAAAAATCGTGCCGTAGGCATCAATTCATCATTCCATCAATCCATCATTGAGCGACGTAGTCGCGCTCATTCCATCATTCCATCATTCCATCATTCCATCATTCCATCATACCAGTTCTCGAGTTGTTCATTAAAGGCTCGTCGGTCGAGTGTCTGTGCCCAGGTGCGCACGTCCTCGGTATGATCTTCAAAGAGCATCGTCACAGTGCGGCGCCATTTCCACTGTTTGGGTTTGAGTTTGGACCATCGGCTGGTCTCCAACCCGCGCATTCTACAAAGGATTACGCGCACGCCCGCGGGCAACTCTTTGCATACTTCGTAGGCCATCCGCCGGTTACCAATCACTTCCCTGTCCACCGTCTTCACGTGACCCGAAGGATAGAAACAGAGTTGTTTCCCTTTGGCCAGGCTGTCTATTGCTATTCTGCTCAGCGCACCTGCAGCCGCAACTCCTTCCTCACGCGACATAGCGCTCTTGTTCAGATCCGGCACCTCGATAGCATCCGCTTTGTTCAGGATATGCCGGTAAAAACGCTTGCGCATGAATAACTCGTCCACCATCGGACTAATGGGCAGCCACCACATCTCACTGAACAATAACAACGGATCAATATAAGCCGTATGATTAGGCAGTACCAGGTGTACCGACCCGTCACGAAGCGTCTCTTCACCTGTCACCCGGATGTCATAGTGCCAGTGAAAGAAAAATTTACATATCTTACCCAGAGTATAGCGATTCATAATCAAAACCTTTGCCGCTGCAAAGGTACTGCAAAAAAATGAAATATGCAAATAAATGGCAGCAAAAATGCACATTACTGCCATTTTGTCAGTCTGAAGGGGTTTGGAACATAGTTTGTACATCGTTTAGTGACAAACTGATTACGGAATCACGGAATCACATAATTACGAATATTAACTAAAATCACTATAACTATGAATGCAACGACTCAAAACAATCAAAACGAAAACCTCAAGAAGTTCGCTATCAACCTTTGTGAGCGGGCTCGGGAAGGCAAACTGGATCCAGTCATCGGACGTGACGACGAGATCCGGCGTGTGCTGCAAATCCTCTCGCGGCGTACCAAAAACAATCCTATCTTAATCGGTGAACCGGGTGTCGGAAAGACCGCCATCGCGGAGGGCTTGGCCCATCGTATCGTGCGCGGCGACGTGCCGGAGAACCTGAAGAAGAAACAGATCTACTCGCTGGATATGGGTGCACTTATTGCAGGTGCGAAATACCAGGGTGAGTTTGAGGAACGACTCAAAGGCGTCGTCAACGAAGTGGTGGCCGCCGCAGGCGAGATCATCCTCTTCATCGATGAGATACACACCCTCGTCGGAGCCGGTAAATCCAGCGGTGCCATGGATGCCGCGAACATATTAAAACCTGCGCTGGCGCGTGGTGACCTGCGCGCTATCGGTGCCACGACTCTCGATGAGTACCAGAAATACTTCGAGACCGACAAAGCACTCGAGCGGCGATTCCAGAAAGTGATGGTTGATGAGCCGGACGAGGCGGCGACTATCTCTATCCTCCGTGGTCTGAAAGAGCGGTATGAGACCCACCATAAAGTGCGGATCAAAGATGATGCGATTATTTCCGCAGTCACCCTCTCCGCGCGGTACATCACCGATCGTTTCCTGCCGGACAAAGCCATCGACCTGATTGATGAGGCAGCAGCCAAACTACGTCTGGAAGTGGACTCCAAACCCGAAGAGATCGATTCGCTCGACCGTCAGATCAAGCAACTCGAGATCGAGCGCGAAGCGATTAAGCGCGATAAGGACGAAGTCAAACTCAAAGCCATTGAAACACAGTTGACGGAGCTGAAAAAGCAATCCAACGAACTCAATGCGCGCTGGAACAAAGAGAAAGGGTACGTGGCTACCATCCAGAATGAGAAAGCCCGTATCGAGACCCTCAAACACCAGGCGGAAGTAGCCGAGCGCGAAGGCGATTACGGCAAGGTAGCGGAGATACGTTACAGCCAGATTCCTGCCGCGGAAGCGAACATCAAAGCCGCTCAGGACACCTTGCATCAATTGGGCACCGACTCGCTTATCAAAGAGGAAGTCGATGAAGACGATATCGCCGAAGTAGTAGCCCGTTGGACGGGTATTCCGGTAGCGAAGATGATGCAATCCGAGCGCGACAAACTGCTCCATCTGGAGGAAGAATTGCACAAACGTATCATCGGCCAGGACGAAGCCATCGCCGCCGTCTCTGATGCCATCCGTCGTAGCCGTGCCGGCCTGCAAGACCCCAAACGGCCTATCGGTAGTTTTATCTTCCTCGGCACTACCGGTGTCGGAAAGACCGAGTTGGCGAAAGCCCTTGCGGACTACCTCTTCGATGACGAGAACATGATTACGCGTATCGATATGTCCGAGTACCAGGAGAAGTTCAGTGCGACCCGACTCATCGGTGCCCCTCCGGGATACGTAGGTTATGACGAAGGTGGTCAATTGACCGAAGCCATCCGTAGAAAACCCTACTCGGTAGTGCTCTTCGATGAGATAGAGAAAGCCCACCCGGATGTGTTTAACGTCCTGCTGCAAGTACTTGATGACGGCCGTCTGACGGATAACAAAGGACGGGTGGTCAACTTCAAGAACACCTTGATCATCATGACCTCCAACCTCACGGAAGAACAACTCCGTGCACAGGTTCGACCGGAGTTCATCAACCGTATTGATGATATCATCCACTTCAGCGAACTCACGGAAGACAACATCCGAGACGTCGTCGGACTCCAAGTGAAACGCATCCACAAGATGCTTGCCGAGCAAGGCTACGACCTGCGCGTGACGGACGACGCGATACGTTACATCGCCAAGGAAGGTTACGACCCGCAATTCGGTGCACGACCTGTCAAGAGAGCGCTCCAACGCCTCGTGCTCAACGAGCTGTCCAAAGCCATCATCGGCGGCAAGGTCACTCAAGACAAACCGATTATCGTCGAACTCAAAGACGGGGAACTGGCGTTTAGGAATTAAAGAAAAGAGCGTTTCGGCGCTCTTTTTTTTTGCGTATATCAAAAAAAAGCAGTACCTTTGCATCGTTTTTGCAAACGATGAAGAGAAACGCAGGAATATTCATAGGGTTGGGCGTGCTTCTGGCACTCTTTTTTTGCCTGGATATATGTAGCGGCAGTATATGGCTGTGGCCCTTTGATACGTTAAGTGTCATGGAGCACAATATCCTGCATGCCATCCGTATCCCGAAAGCGGTCACGGCGGTCCTTGCCGGCGCGGCGCTGTCTGTCTCGGGACTGATCATGCAGACCCTTTTCCGCAACCCTCTTGCCGGGCCTTACACCTTAGGCGTCTCGTCCGGCGCGAGTCTGGGCGTCGCCTTCCTGACGATGCTCGGCGGAATCTTTTCAACTTTCAACTTTCAACTTTCAACTTTAGGTCTGCCGATAGCCGCGTGCATCGGTGCGACAGGAGTCTTATTGCTGGTCTTAGCCGTCAGCCGGCGGGTGACGGGTAATGTCAGCCTCCTCATCGTAGGTATGATGTTCGGCTCCATCGCCGGCGCGTTAGTGAGCCTGTTGCAGAACTTCGCCAACCCCGATGCCCTGAAACTCTTCATTGTCTGGACCCTCGGTTCGCTCAGCAGCGTCAGCTGGGCAGACATGCGGCTCTTGCTCCCTATCCTGCTCCTCGGCATGCTCTTTGTCATCCTGGCGATGAAACCGCTGAACGGCCTGCTTTTAGGTGAAGACTACGCACGCGGACTGGGCATTAACGTGCAACGAACGAGGCTCTATATTGTCCTCGCAACCGGTCTCTTGGCCGGCGGTGTGACAGCTTTCTGCGGACCCATCGCTTTCATCGGCGTAGCGGTTCCGCATATCGCCCGGGGGATCTTTCAGACCTCCAACCACCGCATCACCATCCCTGCGTGCGCCCTCATCGGCGCCGGGCTGCTGCTGATTTGCGATGTATTGTGTTCGCTCTTTGTCTATCCGCTTCCGATATCCACTATCAGTGCCTTGTTCGGAGCGCCGATTATTATCTGGATCATTCTAAAAAACAAATAAACAATGTCTGTACATGTACAAAATAGCCGAATGACGACAGCTAAGTTGCGTCAGATGAAGGCTAATGGCGAGAAGATCGCCATGCTAACAAGTTATGATTTCACGCTTGCCTCTTTGGTGGACGAAGCGGGCATCGACATGCTCCTCGTAGGCGATAGCGCCAGCAATGTTGTTTGCGGCAACCAGTACACGCTGCCCATCACGGTGGACGAGATGATTTTCCTTACCAAAGGTGTCGTGCGCGCGGCGCAGCACTCGCTCGTCGTATGCGACATGCCTTTCGGCAGTTATCAGGTGAGCGAAGAAGAGGCCGTGCGTAATGCGATTAAGATCCTCAAGGAATCCGGTTGCGACGCTGTCAAACTGGAGGGCGGCGAAGAGATTCTGCCGGCAATCCGGCACATGATCCAAGCCGGTGTGCCTGTCATGGGACACCTCGGTCTCACGCCGCAGAGTGTCAACCAGTTCGGTGGCTACGGCCTGCGCGCCAAAGAGGATGCGGAGGCAGAGAAACTGCTGCACGACGCCCAACTGTTGGACGAAGCCGGCTGTTTCTCCATCGTCTTAGAGAAGATTCCTGCCGCCCTCGCTGCCAAAGTGACCAAGGCCGTCTCCTGTCCGGTCATCGGCATCGGTGCCGGCAACGGTTGCGACGGACAGGTCCTCGTGCTCCATGACATGTTAGGGCTCAACCAAGGCTTCAAGCCTAAGTTCCTCCGTCATTTCGCCTCGCTGGCAGGCGAGATCAAAAACGCCGTCGGAGATTATATCAATGCCGTCAAAGACAGCAGCTTCCCGTCCGCAGAGGAAAGCTACTAAATAATAAATCACAAAACACAAATCACAAATAATAAGAGGGCCTCAAAGCCCTCTTATTTCATAGCTCTCTTATTTCATATCCTTCTTTTTGCAGCCATTCGATGGCTTTCGGCAGCACTTCCAGCATTCGTTCGTTGGATTTGAGCGAGTCATGGAAATTGATGATAGACCCTGGACGTGTCTCGCGCTGAATAAGACGCAACATCTGTTCCGGCGTGACGGACGCATCGTAGTCGCGTGTGAGGATATCCCAATAGATCAAAGTATATCCCATCTTATGCAAGGCGATACGTTGTCGCAAGGTCGCCTTGCCGTAGGGCGGACGGAAGAGCGTAGGAATGAAGACGGATGGATGGTGCTCAATGAGCGCTTTGTTACATCTCGCTACATTCGACATATATTCGTCGAAAGGCGTCTTCCAGCCCTTGAGGTGGTTGTAGGTGTGATTGCCGATCTGATGGCCTGCTTCTACCACTTGTCGGAACACCTCCGGATGCTTGTCGATATTTTCACCCACCATGAAGAACGTCGCCTTCACGTTGTATTTCGCCAAGATAGCCAACACCTTCGGTGTCACCTCCGGAATAGGTCCATCGTCGAAAGTCAGGTAAACCGCCTTACCCGTGCGGAACACACCGTACGGGTAGAGGCATTGCCATGTATCGCGCAGTTTTACCATGCGAGCGAAGACGCACCTAAGATAGCGGCGTCGCTGTCTTTGAGAATAGAGACGGATACTGGGATTTTACCTTTCCATATCGGCATCAGGTTCGCATCCAGTGCCTCGCGGATAGGATCCATGATCCAGTGACCTGACTTCGTCAGACCGCCGAAGAGGATGATGGCCTCGGGACTCGAGAAATGCACGAAGTCGGCTAATTTCTCTCCTAACAGACGCCCTGTATAATCGAAGATCTGTTTGGCTACGAGGTCACCCTTCTCCGCCGCGTCGAACACGTCCTTGCTTGTGATGTGATCGATGTCCGGCAGTTCGCGCAGGATGGTCGGTTGAGTCGTACTGGTCACAATCTCCTTGGCGGTACGAGCCACGCCGGTAGCCGATGCGTACGCCTCGATACATCCTTTCTGACCGCAACCGCAGAGACGACCGTTGCCGGAATGGTCGATCTTGCAGTGACCTAACTCACCCGCAAAACCGTCATGACCATAGAGCAGTTTGCCGTCAATGACAATACCCGATCCGACACCCGTACCAAGAGTAATCACGATGAAGTTCTTCATACCGCGTGCGGAGCCGTAGATCATCTCTCCCTGCGCCGCAGCGTTGGCGTCGTTGGTGATGGTGCATTTGACGCCCATCCGCTCGCTGATCAGTTTGGCAAAAGGCACCACGCCTTTCCACGGCAGATTAGGAGCCTGCTCGATGCAACCCGAATAGAAATTCGCATTCGGCGCTCCGCAACCCACTCCCACTACATCCGCCATCGTGATACCTTCGTCTGCCACAAGTTGTTTCAGACCCGCGCAGAGCACGTCGCAATACTCGTCGATATTCGGATATTGCTGGGTAGGAATAGAATTACTGCGAAGGACTTTTCCTTCTTCATTAACAAGACCGAACTTGGTGCCTGTTCCGCCCAAGTCGATTCCCAAAGCGTACTTTTTCATTGTCTTAGATTATTTTGCAAAAAATTCAATATTCTGTTGTGCATGTGAACAGCGTTGTTACCCTTTTTGAGGTGATGGTTGTCGTCCGGGTACAACTGCATCTCAAACTGCTTGTCAGCCTGCACTAAGGCGTTGATATACTGCCATGTGTGCTGGGCATGGACATTGTCGTCCGCCGTGCCGTGGATGATGAGCACATTGCCCGTCAGGCCTTTGGCACGGGGCAGCAACGAGGCTTGTTCGTACCCGCGGCTGTTCACCTGCGGACGTCGCATGTAGCGCTCCGTGTAAGCGCTGTCGTATAACTTCCAGTCCGTCACAGGCGCGATTGCCACTCCTGCCTTGAAGGGATGATCTTTCTCGCTCATTGTATAGAGCGTCTCATAACCGCCGTAGCTCCAGCCCATGATAGCCATTCGCTCACCGTCTATATCGTCCCGTTTCGCTATTTCGCGAGCCGCCATGATCAGATCCTCCGCCTCTTTCACGCCCAAGTTCATGTAGGTCTCATTGCGCCATGCGCGTCCCTTGCAGTCGCTTCCGCGGGGGTCCACAATCAGCACCGCATAACCGGCTTCCACCAGCGCGTACTCGAATTTCTTCCGCCATCTGTTCAGCACCCTCTGACTCGCCGGACCGCTGTAGTGCATGAGAACCAGGGCAGAAGGCTGATGGCCGGCCTCTGAAGGCTTGATAAGCATCGCCTCCAGGCCGTTAATCTTCATCATCTCCGGTTCTGGGAGTTTATTCGCCTGCCATGCCTCTTTCACATCAGTATTGTCCAGAAGAACCTCGGCTTTCACCGCTTTGGTTCCTTTCAAGTTATAGAGGGTGTACATGTTCGGTATCTCAAAACTCTGGAAGCACTCTATCATCATCGTGCCGTCTTTCGCCAAGCGTGCGCTGTGCATGCCGTCTCCTTCGGTTAACTGAACGCCGGGAGCCGTTTTCTGAAGACTTACTGCGTACAGTTGCCGTGTAGCGGGCGTAGCCGCAGCCTGATAGTATAATGTCTGCGTCTTCTCGTTCACTCCATAGACAGCCGTCACGTCGGTGCCTTCAGGCGTCAGTGCACGCACTTGCATGCCGTCTTTTTTATACAGATACGCCTGCCGCCAGCCGTCTTGTTCGCTCAGCACGATCACACGTCCGTCGCTCAGCCACTGCCATTGGTCAAAGAGGCTGTAGTCCACGAAGTATTTCTTGCTCTCCTCCCGGTACCACGGATAGGAAACGGTGGACTTGGCGTTGCAGGAGAACACTTCCATCTTTGTCTGGTCCCGGTTCACACGCAGCACCATCAGCGTGTTCTCGTCCGCCCATCGCAGACGTGGGAAATAAAAGTCTGACTGCTGGTTGCCGGTGGCAGACTTCTCCTCCACCTGCATCCTCTGGATACCTTTGGTGGCGATGTCATAGACGCACACGGTTGCCTTTGCGTTCGCGCACCCTGCCTTCGGATATCGAAGGCTCTCTAAAGAAGGGTACTGGGTGTCAGAATACACTTCCCAACTGAACGTCGGTACTTCCGTCTCATCGAGCCGTACGAAGGCGAGCGCTTTCGAGTCGGGGCTCCATGCGAACAAGGCCGTGGTGGCAAACTCTTCCTCGTACAACCAGTCGGCTACGCCGTTGATGATATCCGGATTCTCGTCCTTGGTCACCGCCACTTCGGTGCCGAAATCGAGCTTATGAACATAAAGGTTATTGCCTTTCGCAAATGCCACATAGCGTCCATTGGGGCTCATCACCGCATCGCGCACCAGGCCTTCTCCCAGGCGCTTGCGCGTATGACGCATCGTGTCCACGATGTACCACTCCGCCACTTCCGAATGGCGGAAGATCTTCTGCCCGTTCTCTTTCTCCAGGCGGTAGCGGAATTTCATCATTCCATCATTGAGCGACGCAGTCGCGCACATTCTCTCATTCAAGATACTGTCCTGTTCCGCCACGCTCAGGGTCTTGGCGTTGTACTCACCGCCTAAGATGCCGGTTAATACCGATAATATAATTGCTAATACTTTCATTCTTTCACTCTTTCACTCTTTCACTCTTTCACTCTTTCACTCTTTCATTCTTTCACTCTTTCATTCTTTCACTCTCATCCCCGTCATTGTATATGTCTCTCCTTGCCGGAGAATAAGCACTTGTCCGTCACGGAGTATCTTCTGAATTCTGAGCTCTGAAGGCTGCACGCTCTCTATTCCCACCATCGCCTCGGGGTGGCATGTAAAGGCGTATATCTCCGTAGGCATCATCGTTTCCAACAGTCCCATAGGCGATTCACCCGGATTGGCTTGGAGCAGTCCTGCGTGCGTCTCGTTTCCGCCGCCCTCCATGATCTCCAGCCATAACACATAGTTCTTGCCGTTTATCGTGGTGTAGAACAGTGTCTGGTCTCCTTGGTGGTACACGTTCCACGGCGACGCTTTCGCCGCCATCTGTTTGCCGTTATAGCCTATCGGCGTGCCTGTCGGGACATGCGTGATATACACTGTGTTGTCCTCCGTGAACGTGAGTTCATAGTGCTGGTTGGCGTCATACACATTCGCTTCTGCGCGCCTCATTGCTCCGTTCTCCGGCACTCCCGTCAACGCCATCTGTGTTATGCGGTTGACGTACATATAGACGCCGGACTCCAAGTTCTCCTCGTAATTCCTCTCTCCCGTGTCCGCTTCTTCCCATTGATAGACCGCCCACAAGACATCGTTGTCGGGATAGTAGAGGGTCTCAGGAAGAATGTAAGTCGGTTCGTCATACACCGTCCAGAACTCCTCCTTGCTCCATCCTCTGAAATGCCAATGGTCCTCGTCCTGCAGCCAGGGCAGGACTACTCCGTTCATCCCTTGTTCTTCCCGCAGCGTGTCTATCGGCGTCGCGCCTTTCATCAGGACGACTTGCTGCGCTGCACGGGGTGACCACTCGATAGTAAAGGCATCCACATAAATCGAGTTTTGAAGCCCCGTCACGCGGATCGTCATCGTCTCCACATCGGGTTGATGACCTTTATATACCTCTACATCCGCACTCACGTTCTGCCATGTCACGGTCTTGTCCGCCCATCGCGTGCCGTTGCCTTCCACTTCGACATTTCCTGCACCGCTTTGCTCATTAGCGTGCATCGCCAACGACACGCGCTCTACGCTGACTCCGCCCATGTTCTTAAGCGTCAGGGTAGCTTCATCGCCCAACCGTAACTGACCTTTGTTGTACGTGTTGGTATAACTCGCCTCAAGGTTGTACGGCGCAGTGCTGCCGTCGGTTAACTTCACCGTGTTCTTGCTCTCCACGGTCCATGTCATCACACTTAATATGACCAGCAACAGGTGGATCATTGACCTATCTTACGATGTACACACTCGGCAATGAACCGCGCCACCTCGGCAGGTTCGAGCCCTGTCACGTTTAGCACCAAGTCGTAGTTGCGGGCATCGTATCGCGTCTTGCCGCTGAAGGTCTTCGTGAAGTTCTCTCGCGCGGTGTCCACCTTGTCCAGCAAGGCGTCCGCACTGCCCTCGTTGATATTCAGACGGCGGGCTACTTTGTCGCGACGGAAAGCGCGGTCCGCCATCAGAAAGACCTTGAACGCATTAGGTTCCTCGCGGAAGATATGAAAACCCGTACGACCCAAGATGACGCACGACTCCTTGTGCGCCAGCGAGCGAACCAAGAACTCCTCGTCCTTGTACAGGTCTTCGGAAATATTCTCATACCAGAAACTCGGCTTTGTCGCTTTGAACTGATCCACCTCTTCTTGCGTGAGGTTGTATTTCTCGCGAATAGGTTCCAACAGTTGGCGGTCGTATAACTGCACACCCAACTGCTTCGCCAATTCCGTAGCAATCTGACGACCACCCGTTCCGAACTCACGGCCTATCGTCACGATAAACTTCTTGTCCATAGTCCGTTATTCGTCATCGCCGTTCACAAGACCTTCGGGCACTTCCAAGGTGCGGGTCAAGTTGTCTCCCGTACTGACTGGTACAGTAACAATCGCATTTTGGGTGCCCTCTGCGTCGTAGGTGCAGAAATAGAAAGTAGCCGCGTCGTTCAACTCCAGTCCGGCTACATTGCTCGGATCAAGATCATCCGGAGACTTGAGTTCGAAATGCGCTATACCGCCACCGTTGGAAACAGCCGAACCGCTGGCATTGCTTTTGTAATGCGTGAAACCTTCGCCCAAGCCATTGTCTTTGAACTTGTACACCGTCACGCCGGAGAGCGGTTGACCATTACGTACCACTTTGATGTCCACGGTTGCCTCGGTCTTGAAGCCGACACAACTGCTCATTACCACCGCGACCAACGCCGCCAACAGAATCTGAATCTTTTTCATTGTTGTATAGTTTTTAAAACATTTTTCGGCTGCAAAGGTACAACAAAAATTGCACATACGCAAATAAAAATGGTTTTTGGGGAGAAAAAAATAGAATTTATTCTATTCTTTTATGACCACGGACTTCTTTGGATGCTTGCATACGGAAGAGGTCCGCGGGCATAAAATGAGGGTTTTTAACCCTTTTCTCAAAAAAAACATTTATTTGCGTATGCACCGCAAGACGCGAACGTACTTTCGGTGGGTCCCGCTTGCGGGAGGACCGAAAGTACTGCTTTTTTTTAATTATGCAAATCTTTTTGATAGAAAAAAACATCGTAGTAAATCAAAAATAACAAAAATCCATGCGGGCAGTAGTATAATTTACATCCGACCGCACCGTCGTATTTTGTTTATTGTGCCGGATGCTATCCGGCTTCCCCTCCCCTGAGGGAGGGGTTAGGAGTAGGTTTTATTTTTGTTATTTTTTGTAAGGATTGCAAATCGCTGCTATTAAGCAGCGAGTTGGGAGTGTAGGCTTTTACGAGCGCTGCAAGCTTGCTTGTGAGCGCTTGTGGAAGACTACGCTCCAGGCCGCGTGGGCCATAGGCTTAGCGGACGTAAATGCGCATTTTTGATTACATAAAAAAAGAACACCCCGAAGGGTGCCCGTTTGCGGAGCTTACGCTCCGTGCTCCTCGTCGTACGTGTCACCGCAGACTTTCCACAGATAGGCCTTCATGGTCTTCTTGCCGTCGGGCAGGTCGCGTTGCGCGAGGAACGCAGCCTGGTCGGCATTGATCTGCATGAGGTCTTTGGCACGCAGCTGGACAGCTTGGCTGACCTCGGTGAAGCGGGAACGGATCCGCAGCTCCTTGGCTGACGGGTCGGTCGAGCGCGTGTACTCCGCTGATGGTCTCGATACCGGCGGGGCCTACTTTCATAATTGCCATTTGCTGCCGACCATGTTTCACCTCCGGTCGGCGTAGAGGGGTTTAGGTTGGTTAATAGGTTTTGGGGTCCCCGACGGGCGCTAACAGAGTGCACCCGATGGGGAGAGCGGAGAACATGACGTAGTGCTTTACAAGCGCGGGGCGCGCAGTCGCACGAGTCATAGTTTCCGCGATGCATCGTACGTCTCTACGGTGCGTGTCTGGATGACGGCGGAGGTGTCACCTCGTTGCCAGTACTCGGACTTGGTCGTCACCGTTCTCGTCACATTGCAGGACGTCAGTCCGAAGGCGGCTCCCAATGCCGTCAGTGCTGCGAGGAGCACTGAGATGATGATTTGTTGTTTGGACATAAGGTTCAGGTTTTTGATTTACGTGCACGGTCTTTCAGAATCTCCCTTTCTGGACCCTTGGAACTGAGGAGAGGTTGATAGACGCTCCGCAGGTTCATTATCCTATCTTTCTGAAAGAAAGCCCTAGGGCTCCCGACGAGCGCTAGCGCTAGTGCGCTCGGTGGGAAGAGGAGGAGTTGAGACAATTATACGAGTTGCAGAGCAACGACGTCATTGATCTCCAATTCCGACGACAAAGGTACTACATCTCTGCGACATATGCAAATTTCCGCTTTCGCAAAGCACCTTTGAAAGTGTTTTAGATGAACATATACCCGCAATAGTTCGCAAAATCGCGGGCCATCACCAGACTGATCCACCCTCGCCGCTTCACGTCGCTCAGCCAGTTCGTACTGTGACCGCGGTGCTTGCACCAGCCGTAGAGCAATACCTCCAACGCAAAGTCTGGATACCTGTAATGCATCCGTGATTGCAGACGGTCGCGCAGATCGTTCATAAGGATGCGCTTTCTCATAGTCCGAACAAACCTCCTTTCGACTTCTTGTTTAAATAGCAGAAGTACTCACCTTTGCTTCTCTTGCGACGCGTCAATACGATGCCGCTACGTTGTGCTTGCTGCTGAGCCTTGCGCCATTGAGCCTCTTCTTGAGCACTCATTTCTTGCTTTTTTGATTGTTTCATAATCTCTTCATTATTAATAGGTTACAAAATAGATATCGGAGGCAACTCAGAGGCAACTCAGAGGCAACTCGGAGGCAACTCGGAGGCAACTCAGAGGTAACTCGGAGGTAACTCAGAGGCCCCTCCCCCCCTTTCATTCTTTCATTCTTTCATTCTTTCACTCTTTCTACCCCTTCGTCCGTTAGTGCGTGATTGTATCCTGCGCCTGACTTTGTTTATTGTTAGGGATTTTATCCCGTATATATCCGCTTGTCGCCTCTTAGGTCACTCTTTCACTCTTTCATTCTTTCACTCTTTCACTCTTTCATTCTTTCACTCTTTCACTCTTTCATTCTTTCACATAAATCACTCTCTGTCCGGTCGGGTTGGTCATCTTCCATCCGTCGCGTTCTTCCGTCGTCCCGTACTGTTTGTAGTACTCATTGTACGTTAATGTCTGTGCGCGGTGCTTCCGTTGCTCTGCTATCGCGGTATCTTCTATCGCGAAATAAGGGTTCGGGTTGATCCATCGCCCTTCTTCCTTGGCTGCCTTGAGTGCTTCGTAAACACGCTGCCGCGTCAACTCGTCATAACCCTCCCACAACCGTTCGCATGCCCCTCGCCGCCGCTTGTACTCGCCTTGCGGACTGAGCATTGCCCAAATACTCATAATACTGTACATAATCTTTAATTTTTAATTGTTTATTAAATAATTGCCCCGCCCTGCCTCGCCATTTTCCATCCGCCTTGCCTCTCTTCTTTTATTGTGCCGGATGCTATCCGGCTTCCCCTGCCTTTAGGTAGGGGTTAGGCTTTGTCTATTGTGCCGGATAGTATCCGGCCTTATTTTTGATTTCCTCATTCTCTCCCCCTCCGGGGGGTTAGGCTTCTTTTATTGTGCCGGATGCTATCCGGCTTCCCCTGTGCCTATGCCTGCCTAAGTTTGCCTAATCCGGCCTATAATACCGCTAACGCAAGCAAGGCATGGCATGGCTTTTTCTTTGTTACTTTTCTTTTGCTTCTTTTCTTTTCTCGCTTTCTTTTTCCCTATTGCCCCCCTCCGAAAGACGCTGCAAAATTACTGCTAATTTCGCCAAGTCGTCTGCACTCAGTGCCACTTTGGGTTTCAGGAGTAAGATTTTTCGTAATTGCCGGTCGTTCAGGCCGAAAAAAAAGCCTAACATAATGTAGGCTTGTGAGAAAGAATAGTTTTCGGTAGCGGTTAACTCATAAAAAACGCCTTGTATCAAGGCATTTCTGTACGCAAGGCGTGTTGCCCTGTCGGTCGTTTCTTTTTTTTCATAATGATAGAAATTTTTTTTATGTGCCCACTTGGCGTGCTTTTGAAGGCTTTTACTCGACCTACGCGCTGCATAGATTTTTCTTATTTTTCAATCCCGAAGGGATATTTTTGTAAGCAGTCCATCGGTGCCTATTTAGGCAATCGATGGAGACCAAGGGCATGAATGACGGCAGGAAGCTTGCTTACTGACCGGCATACAGGGACTTGGGCGTAAGAGCCGTTAGGCTCGGGGGCTGCGCATTTTCGATTTCCTAAAGCCTTCAAAAGGGTTTATCTTTGTTTATTTTCTTAAAATTATCGCAACACTACGATTGATGGGTTATTGACAAAAAAACAGACCCGCGAAAAAATATTCACGAGTCTGTTTTTAACCATTTAACGTTTTGCGAACTGCAAAACCATTTTAATTATTTAACGTCGCGTAGCGGCATCTTAACGTGCGCTCAGCGCATCTTAACGCACTCTCAAGCCTTGGACGTTGTAGATAGCGCCGTCGGGACGGATGATGTAGAGGATGCCGTTATGCAGGATCTTCACGGCTGCCGGAGCGTCCGGACGGGTAAAGATTTCTTCTATCCCTTCTGTAATCTTTTTCGTTGCGGTGAACTGTGCCACATAGGTAGCGTCATCCGTTGCGGGTTTGACAGCAGGACTCCAGCCGCTGAACGTATAGGTATAGTTCTCGTCGTCAGGACGGACGGGAGTCTCTCCTACATAAACAGGAGTGATACCTGCGCCTACTTCGCTGGTCTGCAGCTCTTCGCCGTCCCAGTTGAGGAAGCGGATAGAGAAG
>CADCBP010000020.1 GCA_902799705.1 uncultured Bacteroidales bacterium | reverse complement strand
AGCAAGCTTCTCCCGCGCTGCCCCTCGACTTGCATGTGTTAGGCCTGTCGCTAGCGTTCATCCTGAGCCAGGATCAAACTCTTCGTTGTAAAAGAAATTTATAAGATAGCTCAGAATAATCGAATTTATCAAGTGTAGAAATTTTAGGGAACCAAATTCATATTTATGATTTCAAATTTATGATTTCAAATTTATGAATTATTTTTTTCAGTTCTTGTACTACACTAATTGTATCAATCTTTCAAAGATGTTTTCTTCGGTTTGGCGCAAAAAAATTAGGTCCTCGTAGGAGAATCTGAATTTTAATGTCCGCGCCTGCGGTAGAAAATCGAAACTCACTTGTTTCTCAAAAGCGAGTGCAAAGGTACAACTTTTTTTTAATATGACCAAATATTTTTGCAAAAAAAATGCAATAAAAATGCACTTTCTTTGTAATGAACTGAAAACAAGCAAGTTACAAAATACGCATTTTTGAGGGTATTTGAGGCGAAAAACGCAGAATATGCTATATTATATAAAAAGGCACGCGTACGTGTACGCACGTGTTTTATATATAAGGAACGCGCGCAAGCGCGCACATGTGCGCATACGCAAACAAAAAAAAGATCATTTCCGAAGAAATGACCTTTTTCGAGTCAGGCGGTAGGCCTTAGGCGTTGCGGCGGCGGGAATAGCGGAAGGCTATGAATCCTGCAGCGAAGAGGAGCATGACGAGCCACGGAGCATCGCCGACGGGCTGCGGAGTGACCGTACCAATAGGGTCATCTTCATCCGTAGGATCAAACGGCGATGAGTACGCGGCACCCTCCGCCAAGACGACGGGTTGTGCGCTTGCTCCTGCGGTGGTCCTATATGCAGAGGTAGTCTGGAAGTTATAGGACGGCATTGATGACATAGCCACCGAGGCTGATGCGGGAGAATAGGAGGCTCTGTATGCAGATCCGCCATTTCCGGCAATGCCTCCTCCTGCGCCGCCACCGCTTCCCACACCGTGGACTTGCGAGGCAGAAACGCTATTGAGCGGTTTATAGCCCCAAGAAGAAGCAGCCTGCGGGGTCCGGTTATCAGCATACGCGACGGATTGCGTGTGACACACGCCACACAACATCCACAGCATTAAAACATACCTTATCAAAACAAACTTATTTTTCATTTTTTCGTTTCCCCCTTTCCTCATCTGATTTGTTGTCCATACATTGTGTAAACATGTCCATCTCGTATGATGAGTACATGTCCGTCCTTGATCAGTTTCAGGGCCTTCATATCGTTGGTTCGGATATCATCCCATCCTGTAGCTATCGGATCATCCTGGTTACCCTGTCCGTTGGGGTTGAAGCCCTTACGGCGGATGAAGTAACGCGTCTGATGGCTGACTTCGGGTGTTTCTATTTCGAGTCGGATACCATCGAGGATCAGTCTTTCGGTGTCGTTGAGTGCATCGTAGAGCACGAGTTCGCCATCTATATTATTGACGCCGGTGAACCAGAGATAAGAGATCGGCTCAAATGGCAGTTCGCTATTATAGAAGGAGATAGGCACATTGACGATGACGTCACGCAGGTCAATACTGAGTCCGCTGTTTCCTTCCACGGCGTAGATATTAAACGGCGTGGCGGGTGCGGATGTTGCGGTATAGTTATCAATATTGATGGTCGTCAGTGTAGCGTCCTCGCCTCGTATGATGGCTTCGTTGAATCCTTGTCCGAGCAGCAGACGCGAGGTGCAGCGCTTGGAAGCAGGGTTAACGGCGGTGACGGTCATGATACCCTTTTGGATTGATGATTTATGATTTATGATTGATGATTTATAGTTTTTAGGCGCAGAGGCAGGTTCCGGGAGAGGACGGGTAATCTGGCTCGCGGCGGTGACGATACGGTTGGTATTGAGTGTCACCTCGAGGGACGTATCAGCGTCGCCTTTCTTTGTCAGTACGATAGCATGCATCGGCGGCAGGTAGCGCGTCAAGGAGCTGATAGCGTCCGCTTCCTCCAGTGCGCCCTTGGTAATCGTCAGATAATTGCCGGAAGCATTCATATAACCGATTTCGTCCTCCAGAAGCGACGTATTATCGGCGATGAATCCCCAGATGTCGATATATCCCATGGTGGGGTTACCGAAGACGAATGAGGAAGCGGCCACTCCGTTGGAGAGTGTATAACTTCTGCCGGTAGCCGCCTTGCCGGGATAGAACGCCATCTTACCGACCTTGTCCGCACCGCCGGCAATCTCTTCACGTTTTTTCTGAAGTCCGGACTCATAGAGGTCATAAACTTTATCACCGTATTTGGTGTAGTAATAGTAGGTATCGTCGTTCTTGGGCAGGCGCACCGCAGCGTCACCATTGGAACGGGTGCGTGTATAAACCGCCCATCCCTGAGCCGGTTGCAGTTCGAGCGAGAGTGCGTTGGTTACTTTGGACCAGGTAGCGGCTTCCGTCTCAATTGTATCCACAGTAGCGGTATGATTCTGATGAATAGCATCGCGGCTGTAGAGAGAGAGCCAGAAGGAGGCGTTACCGGTATTATAGTTACGTCCATCCGCGTCGAACGGTCCTATTGCCCACGGGGATATCTCCCCTGTGATGTCGGCGTTGGCCATGAAGATATCTCCGGATAGGAGTCCTTCTATCGGGGCAGAGCGTAGTGCCCACTTGTCATGGGGTGCGCTGAGGTCGGCAATCACGCTGTCGTATTCGAGTCGTTGTTGCTGGCTGAGTGCGCCACCCGGCAGGAATCGGATGGAATGGCAGGTGTTGTATTGGAATCCTACCTTCTGGATGGAGTCAGCGGATAGTATGGAAGCCGGCATCACCGGGTACGGTTTTCCGTCCGTCATCGGCGGTATGACCACATAACAGGTTGATAACGGGGCGAACCGTGCATTCTCGTGTATCAGGGCGGTATTTGATGAGTTAATACCGATCCAGTTATCGGGGTTGTTCCATCTGTTATCTTCGGTCTCCGGGGCCCATCGTAGGTGTTTTGGTACGACGCTGATGGTGAACGGGATCGTACCTATCGGACAGTCGTCGCCTAATCCTCCCCATCCGGATTCACCGAGGTTGGACATCATCTCGATACCGAAGGTATAGCTGTATCCTTCACGCATACGATAGGTCGTCTCTGAAGTGTGCTCAATGAGCAGTGTATCGTTACCGTTTCGGTAATAGCCTGTATTCTCGCCGCCCTCCAGGTTCCAGTTTCTATCCGGTTGTAGCACGATACGGTCCACTCCGTCATGGAATTCCGGGTCATTGGTGGATATGAAATCAATCTGTTTTATCGCCACTTTCGGACCATCCGTTCCCGGGAACATCATCAGCGAGTCGATTGGAATCGCCAACTCGGAGTTCGCATGTTCCACATCAGCGAGAACGACGATCGGGTATTGGGACTCTTCTTCGGACCGGTTGAGTCCACCGATGATCATCGGCACGCCCTGTCCAAGACTGGATTTGAGGGCGATATGTACCGGTGTCGGGCACACATCGATATTCAAATCCTGCATTACTTCGGATCCCGAACCCGAAATCGGGAAGATGGTATATTTCACCGAGTCGTTCACGGGTGTGACGATTGTCATGTTCGACTGATAGAGAGTCAGGTATCCGTTGTTCACCAGGTGAGTAAGGATGCGGTATGGTTCTTCGGAAACGGACAGTACTATTCCCAAAGCTGTCTGTATTTTCTCCATTTCCACTTTATTTACGTCCGCGAGCGAGCGTGCGAACTGGTTGGCATTCGGATCCCCGCCATACAAGCCATCGGCTCGTAGGATTTGTATCACCTTCACGATATCTTCGTAGTCATAGCCGTATGTAGTTGCGCTGGTAGCCTTCGTGGTATCGCCGTAAAGGAGCCAGTCGTTCGAGCAGGTACCTGTAACCTCAACCGGGGCGGTATTATCCATGAGCAGTGTACCTTTGACGTGCAACGAGACATCATAGAGGGTATTGGCGCACATATTCTGCACTTCCTTCTCCGGCATCTCATCGCCATTGAGAGTGAGGATCATACGGTTTCGTACTTTCACCTTACGCGTCAGGGCACACTGGCTGGATAGCAACTGACTAGAAGCCCCCGCCATGTGCACGATGTAGGTGTCATGCGACGACATCTTCGCCGTATGTATGACATAGAATACCGGACGGATGGAGTCATCGAGGTGCTCAAAGACGTATCCCTTACGGAAGACAGGTTTGGAAGAATCATCCTTATGTGCTTCGAATGTTCGCTCAAACCTATCCACCAGCTCCTGAAGGTTCGGGAATATGGAATCATTACCCTCTGCCGGTGTGTAGTGGCGGTTCGGCAAGTTAATCTTGCCATAGACGGTATCCTTTGTGGAAGGAGCTATAGCCGGCCGGGTAACCTCATTGTCATAGCCGTCCTCGAGTCTCAAGAAGGTAGTGTCATTGGATTTTGAGATATCCTGAACGGTATAATATTCCGATCCCAAGTTATATATATCCTCTGTAAATCCCTGATAGTCCACGCGTAACACGACGTGTGTGAGCGAGTCATTTTCGTTCTCGTTCTTACAGGTCGTGTTTGCCTGATAAACCATCAACGGCGGTTTGGTAGCGAAGATGCACATGTCATCGATGATAAAGTCATTACCATCATCGTTCGCCGCCATATTATATACGCGTACGCGGAACTTCGTATATTCTTTGTTCTGCTCTATCGGGAAATAGATCTGATACCACTTGTTAGCAGCCGGGAGGTCACCGGTCATATACGAAGTGATGTCCTCCCAAACAGAGCCATCCAGCGAACCTTGCACGGCAAAGGTGAAGTTCGGGCAGGTCTTGCCATTTTGGTTATATGGGTTTCCGACGAAACCGGAGAAGTACATCTTCTGTCCTTCGCAGAGCGTAGTGTCGAGCTCAAGTGCCGCCACTTGTCCGGCAGATGACATACCGTCGCAGAAGATCATATATCCATTTTCGGCACTGCCATGCTGCTCCATCTTATGCCAATACTGACCAAATTCCGGAATACGGTTGATGAGGTTATACTCACCCATATTCGCCAGGTTTTCCAAACCATTCTTGTTGTGCGGACGGTTATCCGGCAGGGCTGCCGTTCGCGGATACGCAAATCCGTATGAAGCATCCGCCCAAGGCAACGGTTTCGGATAGACGGTATAGTGACGTCCGGGTTGGTTGTAGTCGAAGTTCAGACGCTCCAACACCTCGTAGTGTTGCTCAATTTCATCATTGGTAATGATGGCTTTGTCCACACCGCCTACTCTCGCCTCCAGCTTCGGACCGTATTTATTCACACGGTGATAGATGATTTTATAGCGGCATATATTGAACCAATAATCTCCTGCTACCGGATCCTTCGGATCGGGATCACCCGGAGTACCGGCAGTGGCCGTTTTCACGCTGCGTGCGCGCAAACAATATATAATTGTATCAGCATCCTTTCCGGCAGGAATACTCGTCTTTTCAGGCACGGACAGGAAGTCATTTGCCTCTGTAACGGAGTATGAACACGAAGTATAGGTTTGCGTCTTAGGGTTATAGGTGTACCATTGGCATGGGGCATCCCATCCTCCGCACCAGATCATGGAGTCCTTACGGGCGTCTGACCAACCGGCTGTAGCCCAATTATCGTCCCTCATGTAGTATCCCAAGAGGGACTCTGAGTGTCCTCCCTTTTTGATATTATCATAGCTATAACGATGATCGGTCTTCAGAAGCAGACGATTACCTAACGGAGCCATCATCACATGGTCCTCCAGATATCTCTGACCTTCATACGCCGCATCTAACGCATATTTATAACCTTCCATACGTTCCGCCATTTCTGTCCACGGGTGGAGTTCGTATATCTCACGGAGTGAGAGGGTCGGCTCCGGGATATTCTGCATGGTATCCAATTTCGCTATATCCACCTGGTTCACATCCTTCATGGACAACGGCAGGTTGTCGTAATAGACACTGAGGTCCACCGCGTAGGTCTCAGTATCTTTGTTCTGCGGCGGATAGAGCATCGGGGCTTTGGACGGAGGATCCTTACGGGCGTTATAATCCGCCGATGGATAATGGAAAACGGTATAGCGTCCCTGAGTCACGAGTTTCTTTCCTTTGGAAGGATCCTCCGGATCTACAGGCACCGAGTCTCCGATGATACGGAACGGGAAGTTCCATCTACCTGTATTGGACGGCTCTGTCTGCCATCTCTCCGCAGGTATATCCGTATCCTCTTCGCCCGGCTGGAGCGAATACCAACGCCACCAGCCGTAGAAGTTACGCTCACGGATGGGCAACTCGACACGCTGGTCGGTCGATTGGGCGGCGTTGGACGGGTTGTAATAATAGAGAATCGTCTTGTTCTCATGTACCTGTTGTACGCCGTCCTTCAGATCGGCACCCGAAGCACCTTTGGAGTGCACGAGGTTCTGGTTACCTGCGTATTGGAAGCGGCTGGATTGCGCCACCTGGAGGCGGAAATTGATATAACGAGATGTTCCCTTTACGTTTATCACATAGGCTATGTTGATATTTGCCGAACGCGGTGCACGGATACCATTGCCCTTACAATGCACGGTGATTGTATTAGTGCCCAGGTCGCTGATTTCACACCAATCCGGCGCATTACCATACTCATCGGCCAGACGAATATCCGCATAAGCCGGATCGTCCAAATGCATGTCATCGGTATGCTCGTCCGAAGTAGCAGAGGAAGATACCACATTGCCATCCACATCCAGTATATTCGTACCTATCTTATGTTCGGTACCCAACGTAAAGGTATGTGTATCATTCGCTCCCGTGACTTCCGGAGGGAAGACATAGTTATATTCATCGCGATCAACATAACAAATCAACGAGTCGAATGGTGCCTCGTGATACGTCTTACGGATGAGCGGAATCTTGAGGTGCGCGTCGTTGACGGAAGTGAAGCTGCTCCATTTATCTTTGAAGCGATATGTCGGTGCTCCGGGTTGCAGCGAAATCTGCACATCCAGCGTATCGACTATATTGACATACTTGCCGCCGTACTGAATATCCGTCGGACTGTCTCCGGCAGGGGTAACGGTGGTAGTAAGGTTACCGGTATTCGTCGATTTGCTCAGGCCGCTGGCTCCTGGACTAAAGCGGCTGTCGGAGATAAGGTCGATGGTATAATTCGTTTTCCAGTCATTGCCGGCAGAGATAAGGTCGGCGATATCATTCTCGTCTTCCCGACCGCAGTATGTCAGCGTGTTGTTGACCAGCATCGAATAGATGCGGTATGCTTTGTATCGCGTTTGGACTGAGGCACCGCTCGTAGTATTGTAACCGAACACCAACTCGTCATAGTTCGGATAATCACGGTTGTTGAGGAGGTTGTACTCCTGTTGCAGATAGCTCCACGAGAAGGTGGTAGCTTCCTCTTCATTCGTGGTCAAGGAGAGCGTTGGTACACCACCCGGTGCTGTAAATTTCAGCCAATTGGTTTCTCCATACTTGAGTTTCACTTGCTCCTCAAAGTTGGCATTCTCGTTGACTAACTCGTTGACATACACATAGGTCAAGGTAGCGGGACCGGTGGTCGCTACGTCCGGTTCGGAAGAACCGTTAATGACGAAATAGCGATCCACTCCATACTCTGTCTCGAGTGTGAGTTGTTGAGCAGCCTGATCGACGTAGTCATATTTCCACGGCGTGATATACTTGGTATCACTGTTCTCCGCATTTGCAGATCCTTTTACCAGTTGTGTCTTTCCGTCTTCTTTCTTATAGAGCGTTGATCCTTTGAGTTCGTACTGACGGAAGATGAGGCCCCCTGATCCCGCCATGATATAATAACGGTTTCCGTTCGCGTACGCGGACCAAACCAGCTCCGCATCACTCATCGTGGATTGCATCAAAGGCACACGTCCGGTCACCGGATAAGTCACTCCTTCTACTATTGCGGTAGAGTTGATACGGAGCGTGTCGTAGTTTATTCCTTCGCTGTTACCGGATTTCGTCACGAGCGTCACATGGTCGTTGATGGTTTGCGCGGCATTGACGCTGAAATAGGCGGAAGGAGATCCGCTTGTGAACGTACAGTGTCCCTGAGCGAGTTTGAGCGACGGAGTAACATCAACGGTGTTCAATATCTCCTCGCCGAGCACATTGCCGTCTGTATCAAGCAACTGGCGTGAAAGAACTTTCGCGAGCGTGAAGGTCAGTCGTTTAGAGTCACCCGCCAGCGGGTTGAAGTTATAAACCGGATACTCAGGCGTCAAAACCAGTTTGGTCTCCACAGCTCCGTGGTGAGCCGTTTTTGTACGGATGATGATGTCCCTGTAGCGTGAGCCATCGGGAAGGACATGCAGTCCGGGCGCGCCCTCTTTCCAACGGCCGTAGTACTCTTTGATCTTTACCGGTCCAAGTGTCCTGAGGCGGATACGCAGGGTATCGACGATGTCGATGTACTCACCCTCATAAATGACATCAACCGGGGTATTCAAACCGCTTTGGATGAGGCGTCCGAAGTAGTTCTTGTCCAACCGGTCGCCGATCATGTGGGGTTTGTCTTCATCGGCGACGGTTCCCAAGCTCTCCACGCGTGCATCGCGGATAAATTCAAAGGTCTCCTCCAAGCGGTAGTTGGCGTTGAGACGCATCGTCATGTAGTCGGTAATGATCTTATTCGGGTTCGGGTGGAAATAGACGGTGTCGTCATCCAACTTCATCATTGCCATGAGTTGTTTGCCGATGAGTTTGGACCATACTCTTTCTTCCGTCTGCTCGCCCTGGTGAATACCGAAGACTATTTCGTCTCTCCACTCTTCCGTTGTGTCGGGTATGACGACATAATGCTCATCCGCCACGCGAACACGGGAGATCTGGAAGACGGTTGCGTTTGCTTCCGAAGCGTCGCCGTCAAATTGGTTATCGGCAGCATTATATTTAATCCACGGCGCATCGTGGTTGGAGCGCTCATAACGCGTAATATTCCCTTCGCCGTTTCTTCCGAGATAGTGGGTGGAAGATAGCTTGACGTTCTGAACATCCGCCACGGTGTAGTCCGGCCATCCGTTTCGGCCGCCGGCACCCGTCGATTTGAACAGACCCGCCCACGTATGGTTTGCGATGACCGTATTCGGGTCAGTATAATAGAGACCGAGGTACTCTTCCTCTGCCGGAGCGAAGTTCTCGTAGAAGAGCAATGAGTCCACGGCGCCATAACGCATCTCGCGACGCGGATCGAGGACCACTTCGTCGGCTGCACACTCCGCACAGGGATCAGGATGGGTAAGCACCTTGAAGGTATTGATATAGCGGTTATCCACATTGTACGCGTTCGCCATACCTTGGTAGGCATCGGTCCATTCGTCGATGTGCCGTGCACGGGAGAAACGCGGAGCATCTGAGCCCGGATGGGTGAGGAAGTAACGCTTGCCGTCCGCTTTCTTGAACGAGAGCGCCACGTGGATGGTACCGGTATAAGTAGCTTTCGCGTAGAGTGTCGTCGTGCCTGGTACCAAGTCGATTGAGTCGCCCGGATGATACAAGACATCCCCATCGGGACTTGTTGCCCAGCCATGGAACGTAAATCCTTTCACAAGACGCGCATCCCGAGCGGCGACTTTAGTCTTGCCGTACATCGGATATTGATCTGCGATAGTATCACCTGTGCAACCGTTGTTGTTATAATGAATATGCCGATCGGGGTTTGCAGGCACGAACTCGATAGCGCCGTTCGGGTCTGTACTGTCAATGTGAATACGTGCCCAACCATCGCAGTCGATGATACTACGTCCGCCTACAACGGGCACATCCGTACCACGTACCATCACACTCCAGCCGGGGATATCCGCGCCCTCGTCGTGTTCGTCATATTCGGAGCCGGTGAACATCGTAGCTTTGATGGTCAAAGCGGCGTATTCTGCCGTGATATGCCACATCTCCTCGCAGGTCCAGGTCTTGTAATCATCACTCGGACGCAACTGGATGTTACGGCCGGTATTGGTCCGCAAAAAATAACCGCCCGGTTGGAACTCCACACCGAGGTTCAGTTCGCCCGTTTGCGTCGTATCCACCATCATCTGACCGTACGCACCTCGTGGAGCCGGAAGACCCAAATAGTGAATCGGCAAAGTCTCTATCTTCTTGAACTGCGAGTTAAACGCGTCACCTCGGTCCGTATGGCAATACTTGTTCTTATATCCCACGTAGTAATACGTACTATCGGGTATCGGAACAAACATATAATCGCTTACATAGTACTTGGTCTCTCCAAGACGCTCCATGCAAACCAGACGGTCGATGGTATAGATCTTCTTCTCAGTGGTATAGCCAGCTTTATTGTCGTTAAAGTTTTTATTGTACTTTACAAAATCCTGCTCGTCGTAAGCAAAGAAATACGAATCCGCGCAAGTAGAAGTAACCGGTTCGTCCAAGACATAGAGACGGAAGATGGTACGTTTGGTAGGTTTGTGTTTGTCATCCGCAAACGCATACATAGCCTGGCCGGGCTTGGCGGTCTGTTTTTTATCCGTAGGGTATTTATAATCCGACAAGGTGGTGTTGAAACTAACCACCGAAGCATTGGTGTAAGATAAAGGAGCGTTGCCTCGGGGTATATCGAGCCAATACACTTCGCGGTAAGGCATGTCCAAGAAACCATATCCTTTCTCGCCGTTGAACTTAGTACCTCTGCCCATCGTGTTATTCGGGTCAAAGGAGGTCACCTTATCGCCGCGGTCGGTCGGCACAACAAAGATGGCGTTACAGATGTTGGCATGGTCTGCCTCTCTGGTCAAGTAGCCTTGGTACATAAACGTACTACTAGGAGAACACACTAAGGTATAGGAATCGCCTCCCGGGTTGGTACTCCACATAGTATAGGCTATACCATCTATTGGATAGGTTTTCCCGCCACTTTTGAAAGGCACAGGATCGTCAATACTCCAGATAGAAGGAGAAGCGGGTTCCGTTGCACCTGCATCTTGCGGAATCAACTTGAGGATGTTTCCGCTTTCTTTATCATCCCAGTTGTAGTAATTAAAATGCCCACCCGTATAACCCGGATAATGGCACACAAAATACTCCACGTCGGGCGTGGAAGGATTGTTATCATCGTCAATCATGACAGACAGCAATATCCGGTCGCTCTGCTTCAGGTTGACTACCAGACCACCATCCGTCGGCGTGAAGCCGACTCCCCACATTCCCACAGAGTACATTACAACAGAAATCAACAACAGGATTCGTACCTTACATAGATTTTTTAAACAGACAATATTCATATCATTTTGATTTTTTATGCGTTAAAAGTGTGCAAAATTATAAAAAAACGGGCACTTATGCAAGCACCTGAATAAAGTATTGTATAAAAGTCGAGAAAAACGCTCGATTTTTTATTTATTATCTAATTGTGCGAGCCATTCTGTAGGTGTTTGGCCTGTTTCTCGTGCGAAGACGCGACCGAAGACAGTTGGTGAAGAGAAGCCGCATTGCTCGGCAATCTCCCGGATACGCAAGTCCGGCTTTTCGCGCATCAACCGTTTCGCCTCTTCGATGCGATAATTTGTCACGAACTGATAGAACGTACAGTCGTATTCCGCATGGATGAACCGGGATAGATAGGTGCGGTTCAGCGGCAGTACTTGTCTTAGGTCCGTAAGTCGGAAGTTCTGGTTGAGGAAGGGTTTGTCCGTCTCCATCCACTGCTCCAGTGTACGCCGGTACTCATCATTCAACGCTACGTTTGCATCTGATATTTCGTCAGACGACAGATCGTCCATTCCGGCATCGCCGGTCTCCTGTACCATCTCTTCCATCCAGGGTTTGGAGCGGAAGATAGCCTGGTCAGTGGTATAAACGAGTATGAAGAAGATCAACCACTGCTGGGTGAAAAGACGGTTGGGCTCCTCAGTAAAACAGAGATATGCGTACGAGCAGCCCAGCACGAAAATCATTACCAGATAGCGTATCACCCAATGTTCATCCGTTTGTTCCACCGAGCTGAAGTTGTCCTCGCTATACTTGCGATAGACACGCACATGGTGGAACATCAGCGCAATCCATACCAGCGGCACGACGGAGAGCAACCACCTCAAATCCCAAGGTACAAACCAGTCGATAACCCCGATCACTAAGACCGGCAAGAGACGCGTCAATGCGTTCTTCCACGTCAACCATCCCGGACGCAGAAGTTCGGAGGGATAGGCTAACATCAGCCACGCAATGATATCTCCGGCAAGCATCTCCCATCCCTCGAAACTGAAGAATCCATCGGCGGGACGAAGCTCGGCATTGACCTTGAAACGATAACATACTCCCACAACAAATAACACCGTCAGCGCCGCCATGATCCACGCATACATACGACGGATACGGAGCCCCTCACTGTGCCGGAACATCGCCCATGTATTGACGAACGTCACGGTGATCACTGCAGTGTTCTGAACCGGCGCAATGATCGAACGGAAAAGATCAACAGGAATAAGAGGCGAGAGAAGATAACTCAACGACACCGCCGCTAACAGCAGCAGTCCGAACACTATTTCCGAACGGTATTCATAATAGAAATGCCGTAAATTTTTATAACTTTTTTCAGTCATTTTGAATACCCTTTTCAAAAAATGAGCACAAAAGTACTGCTTTTTTTTGACATGTGCAAATAAAAAAAGAAAAAAATCAAGAAAAAAAGACTTATAACCTATAATTCCTATAATAAAAACGCGTGCACGCGCTGGCGAGGAGGGTGCGGGGGGGCAAATTTAGGATTTAGGATTTCAAATTTAGGATTTAGGATTTAGGATTTAGGGTTTCAAATTTAGGATTTAGGATTTAGGATTTCAAATTTAGGGGGGAAGAGAAATTAAAAATTAAAAATTAGAGGTTAAGCAAACAGAGTTTGCTAAAAACTCCTTGTGCACAAGCACTCAAATAGTTTTTATCCCCAAACTCCGCACTCAAACGAGTAAAAGCATTTAAAAGCAATAAAAGGAAACAAAGCAATATTGTATGCTTATTAAATGCTTATTTTATGCTGTTCCCATTTTGGGGGTTCGTCCAAAATGCCCCAAAATGATCCCAAAAAGCCCCCCAAAAAAATAGTTCACAAATTAGTAGTGATGTCCACAATATAATAAAGCAGGGATGGGCAGTACAGCCGCAGAGTATTGCGTGACTGGCCGTAGAAGGGCTTAATAGTTCGTGTATAATTCGTCAATAATTCGTGTATAGTTCGTGTTTGGAAGCATGAAAGGTGCGGCAAAGCCGCGTGTAATGGCTGACGCCGTGTAGATATTTTAGTAATCAAAAATGCGCATTTTACGTCCGCTATGCCTGCGGCCCACGCGGCCTGGAGCGTAATCTTCCACAAGCGCTCACAAGCAAGCTTGTAGCGCTCGTAAAAGCCTACACTCCCAACTCGCTGCTTAATAGCAGCACGTTGAATGCTTACAAAAATGCGGGCGTTGCCCTTACAAAAATAACAAAAATGAAACCTACCCATAACCCCTACCTAAAGGCAGGGGAAGCCGGATACAATCCGGCACAATAAACATTTAATGAATGATGAAATGATGAAATGATGAAATGATGAAATGATGAAATGATGGAATGATGGAATGATGGAATGATGGAATGATGAAATGATGAAAAATGCCCCAAAATGATCCCCCAAAAGGACAAAAAAAATAGTTCACAAATTAAACAAAGATGAAACGGGACCCAAAAACAGCGGATTTCAAACGGGAAAAAACGGCATTTTTTAGTGGTCGGTGTGTTTGTTGTAATGCGCTGATAATGTGGAATTTACAAGAAAGAATTTTTAGCAAAGTCTAGGATGCCTCCGAAGCGCCTCCGAAGTACCCCCGAAGTGCCCCCGAGTGAAAGAGGGAAAGAATGAAAGAATGAAAGAGTGAAAGAATGAAAGAATGAAAGAGGGAAAGAATGAAAGAATGAAAGAATGAAAGAATGAAAGAGTGAAAGAATGAAAGAATGAAAGAATGAAAGAGTGAAGGGGGGAAGAATAGTACTTTTACGTTGTTTTAAAGGGAAAAACAGACAATTGTAATCTCGAGTTAGCAAAATGCATTTTTTTGCGACTTTTTAATCATTTTATTTGCATATTAGCGAACTTTGTGTTACTTTTTATAATTTAAAGGTATTAGATATATGAAAAAAGGTATTAATTATTTAGTGCCATTTTTGGCATTTCTATTGTGTTTGCTCAACACAAGTAAGGCGTGGGGAGCGACGTACAATTACAACACTGTCATCCAAAGTATTGAAGTTGTTCAGTCAGATGCCATCACCACCAATCAATTTACACTGAACATTACGCAGAAAGGCGTCAACTCTGGCGGAAGTTCGTATACTTCTACTATGACGATGGTACTTGAGTCGGATGACCGTACATTGGAAGGACTCTATTCTACCCTATCAAGTGCAACAAACAAACTTAAGTCTGCTGATTTGCTTTATAAGAATGGAGGTACAGACAATATCCGTGCTCTGAACACTACGACCTCGAAGTTTAAAATCAACAAAGTTAGTGATGGCCACTATAGCATAGGCGATCCATCTTCTAACACTGATTGTCAGCTTCATTTTAAGCAGACAAGTCCTGTGAATTCGAACTCCTATAATTATTTTTATAGTTATCGTTATGATAGTGGAACTTCCGGAAAAGCCACTACGTTTAACCAATTTGCATTCGATTTTACACCGAAATATGCCGTTGCACCGACAAGTGTAAGCAGTAGTGCTATCTCCGGCACTTCCGCTACTATCAGTTGGTCAAGTAGCGAGAGTGCTTGGCAATATGTATGCTTGCCGGCTACAACGGAACTAACAGAAGAGTTATGGACGGCTAATGCAGCGAATGTAAACACCAAATCGGTCACTGTTTCCGGTTTGGCTCCTGCTACCCGATACAAATTCTACGTTATTTCCAAAAACGCGAGCGGTACGAGTGTGATTCGTTCTACGGAATTTACTACAGAGTGCGATATACTTTCTTCTTTCCCATGGAGCGAAGGTTTTGAAAGCGCTACAGATGCAGAGTTACCTCTCTGTTGGCAAGAAATCACGGCAGGTACATCGGATGTGATGGCAAGTACAGCGTATAAACATTCCGGATCAAAAGCTTTATGTTTGGTAGGAGGAGGAAATACTACTGATGTTATTGCTGTACTCCCCGAATTTACAACACCCATCAGTAATTTAGCCATTTCTTTCTGGTATAAATCTCCTGTTGATGATGAATGGTATGACTATGGTAATGTGCAAGTCGGCTATGTGACTGACGCCAGCGATGCAGGAACCTTTGAAGCAACAAGTGGGAATTTGGCACAAATAGCAAGTTTTAGCAAAATAGAAGATATCGATTTTGTTGGCGCTCCTTCCAATGCTCGCATGGCAATTCGTTTTACAGGTGGAGTGTCCAATGGTCGTGTATATATCGACGATATCACCGTTCGTGAGAAGCCGAGTTGCAACAAGCCGACGGGGGTTAGCGCGGGCAGTGAGACGGCTGACGGGGCAATAATCAGTTGGAACGCTAACGGCATGAGTAACTGGAAGTTACAGGTGTCGGAAGGCGATGCAGCAAGTTGGGGTGAGGAGATCGCTGTGGCGACCAACTCCAAAGTGCTGACGGGTCTGAAAGCCAATACCATCTATTATGTACGCGTGAAAGCGGACTGCGGCGGTGGCAGCGTGAGCGAGTGGAGCGACAACGTGTCCTTCACCACCCTCTGCGGTACAATCAATGTGAGTGCAGCAAGTCCCTGGAGCATAGATTTCGAAGGTTTGAGTAATCATATCGTTCCGGATTGTTGGGACAATTCCGCATCCACGACCACCTCTTCTTGGGGCGCCGGATATATCTGGGGTACGTACCAGCATTCAGGCAACACCATGCTGGCCATTGACAACTCCGTTCTGGACGGCGGAACCGCATTGATGAACACGCCTGAGATTGCAATACCGAATGACGGCAATGCGTATGAATTGGCGTTCGATTATGCCAATATGGCTATTGCAGGTAATAATCTGAAGGTAAAAATATCCGCAAACGGCGGTGCTTTCGAAGATAAGGGCACGTACTATCCTTCCGGCAATGTTTCTCCCTATCCGGGTGCATTTAGCAATGCGGTTATCAGTCTTGCCGACTACAGCGGTCAGACTATTAAAATACAGTTCTTTGCGAATCCGACGAGCGGCACTTCTTCCGAAGGTGGCGCAATGTTCGTGGATAACGTGAGTGTTCATAAGGTATCGAGTTGCGCTGTCCCGACATCTTTGTCAGCAGGCAACCTGAGTGCCAACAGCGCGCGTATCAGTTGGACGGCAGGAGGTTCTGAGAGTGCTTGGCGTCTGCAATACCGTGCAGCGGATGGAGACTGGAGCGCAGAGCAGGCAGTCAGCGGAAGTGTGCAACATGACCTGACGGGTCTCAGCGCCAACACCGAGTATTTCGTACGCGTCAAGGCTTATTGCGATGCGGAAGACCAGAGCAACTGGAGCGACGTACTGTCCTTTACGACCCTTTGCGCTGCGGCGGCAATGCCTTTTGAAGAGGAGTTCAGCAGTGCATCAGAACTGCCTTCCTGCTGGGAAGCAACTCCTGCTTCGGGTACTTATCGCTGGTCTGCCTACGAAAAGAGCGGCGCTTATTCCGTACAACTGCGTACCGGTTCGAGCGGCGAGGCTACCTTGCGTATGCCGGCAATTACGCTGAGCGAGGACGCTATCCTGCGCTTCGAATGGAAAAACGTGAACGGCTCGAGTGTCAACCTGTATATCTCCACTGACGGAGGTTCGACGAAGACGCTGCTGCCGAACGACCTCTCCGGCGTTCATGCCGAGTGGACAACCAAGATCTTCGACCTCTCCGCTTTCACAGGCGAGACCGCATTGATCTACTTCGTAGCCAACTTCTCGACCATCAACCAATATGCTTACCTGGATGACGTCGAAGTGATTGCGCGTCCGTGCGACATGGTTCTGAATATTCAGGCAGCACCTATCACCGGCGGCGCGACTATCAGTTGGAGCGGCGAGGTGAAGAAACTGCAATACAAGACGGGTTCGGACGAATGGACCAGTGTGAATATCGCTTCGGGCGACTACGCAGGACCGAAGAGCATCAGCGGGCTGACTCCGGCAAGGACCTACCAGGTTCGTCTGTTACCGGCTTGCTCCGCAGAGGAAGAAGGCAACTGGACGACGCCTATATTCTTCGTGACGAGTTCTACCGAGAGCGTTCCTTACTTCAATGATTTCGAGGCTGAGACCCCGGGTGAGGTTCCGTTCAACTGGAGCCGTATATCCAGTTCCGAATATCCGCAAGTAGTCTATGACAGCTACGCTTACGTAGATTTTGGCGACAAGGGTAACAGCATTAAGTTCTACGGTGTAAACGAGCAGATTATCGTGTTGCCGGAGTTTGACGCGAGCCTCAACGACCTGTTTATCTCGTTCCATTACCGCAGCCGTGACTGCACGATGCAGTTGGGTTATGTAGCGTCCGACGGCGTGACGTTCACCGCGATTGAGACGCTCCCTAACCAGACAGGCTACGGCGAGTTCCCGTTCGAGAAAGACCTTGTTCACATCAGCGGCGAAGCTTCCAGACTCGCTATCCGCTATTCGAATGCGGCCGCTTCCGGTCAGGCATGGGTGGATAACGTAAGCGTGGACTATATGACCTGCAGTCAGCCTCTCAGTCTCACCGTGAGCGACATCACCGCTACCGGCGCACATATCAGTTGGGCGGCTTCCGAGAGAGGAACAGAATCCAACTACCAGTATATCAAAAGAATATGGGATGAGTCCGATCCTAACTGGGCAAGTGCGACACTTGTCAGCAACAGTGTACATGAGATGGACTTGACCGGATTGACACCCAATAAAGACTATGAGTTCTACCTGCGTTCGTACTGCGGCGAGAGCGATCAGAGTACGCCTGTCAAAGTGGAGTTCAAGACCTCTACAGCGGACGTGGTCTTTGAAGACGTTGCTACCGCTACGGATAATGAGACACGTCTAGCGGCACTGATCGGTCAGACAGTCAACGTGACCATCAAGCGTCCGTTGCCACTCAACGGCGACTACAGCACAATCTGCCTGCCGTTCAACTTGAGTGCGTACGAGATAGCCGATGCGGAGTGTCCGCTGCACGGGTTCGTGATCAAAGAGTTCGAGCACTCGGAAGAGAACGCCGATGTGGTGGATCTGTTCCTGCGTCAGGTGACGTCTATTGAGGCAGGCAAGCCGTACTTCGTACGCTTCGCCGGAGCCACTTCGGACGATCGCCTAAGCCCGCTGACGTTCCGCAATGTTCAAATCCAATGCAGCACGCCGGTAGAGGTAGAGTCTGCAGGAGGTGTTCAGCCTTACGGCATCTTCAACCCGCACGCATTGACCGGCGGCGACCATACGACGTACTTCCTCTCGTCCAACAACACCCTTTACTGGCCGAGCGCAAACGGTACGATAAACGGTTTCCGCGTATATGTTCATATCGACCCGAGTACTCCGCTGGGTAGCGCCCTGTATCACGGAGCCCCGATACGTATCCGCGAGAGCAACAACTCCGCTATGGGCATTGAAGATATCCAGCCGTCAGAAGTCCGTTGTCAGAAGGTGCTTCGCGAAGGACAGATCATCATCATCCGCGACGGAAAGGCGTACAATGTACAAGGACAGGGGATTTAGGATTTAGGATTTCAAATTTAGGATTTATCAAATTTAGGATTTCAAATTTAGGATTTCAAATTTAGGATTTCAAATTTAGGATTTCAAATTTAGGATTTCAAATTTAGGATTTCAAATTTAGGATTTAGGATTATGAAAAAGAACTATATACAGCCCATTATCGAGGCACAAATGCTACAAAGCATACACGTTATCTGCGGCAGTGTTCGCGGAGAGATTGTCACCAGTACGGAGGGAGGAGATCCCAACAGTAAAGAAATATTTTAAAGCGCAAGAATATGAAGAAGATCTTTTTTACCATCGCGCTGTGTGCGCTGACGATGGCAGTTCAGGCTACCACGTACAACTATCTGTGCGCTATCACCGACTTGAAGGTGGATACCTTAGCCAGCAACAGTAAGAACCAGTTCACTTTGGAATGGACTCAGAAATGCAAGAACACGGCAGAGTACAGCAGTAAGCCCACCACGACTTACACGACGACGGTGAAATTAGTCATCAATTCCGACGACCGGACGTTGGAAGGGACCTATACGACCGAAGGTGCGAGTCCCACCAGCAGCAGTGCGAACGTGAATGACCAGACGATCAATCTTGTCACATCCGAGTTGTACTACGGCAGTACGCGGCGTCTGCTCCGCACGGACTCTATCTCGACCTTCACGATCATCAAAGTCGATGAGAGCCACTACGGCATCAGTATCGGCCGTCTGTGCTTCACCGCCGCAGCGATGGCAGACCGCGGAAAGAACACCTATAACTACAACTACTGCTACGCAGAAGAGGAGATACTCGAGCAAGGAATCGAACCCAAGCCCTATATCTTCAGTTACGACGGAGAGTTCCACGAGGCGGTACACAACTACGACATGACGGTCAACGGCATCAGTGTCATACGCGATGACAGCGATTACGGCACAACACGCTACTTCCTCACGCTCAACTGCTCGGGCAAAAACCGCGAGAACAACTCTGAGCGGGACTACGAGGTACAACTCGCTATCTATCCCTCCTCCGAGACCATCCCCGGTTCGTATGCGACGCAAGGCAGCGGTCATCTGCTGTTTGCCTCCAACAGCTACGTCAAAGACCTGAAGGTCAACAAGACACGTTACTTAGCGAACGACTCGTTAAGCACCATCCTTATCCAGTCGAAGGGAGAGAACCTATACAGTTTCTTCGGCGGCACACTCACCTGCACGGATATAGACGCGAACTACATGGCCGTGTATGGCAAGAAACGCATCGAGGCGGTTCATTACTATCATTTCAGCGATAACGACGGACAAGGCATTGAGTTCGGCTGGGACGAAGACAACAAAGAAATGGAACTGAGCCCGTACAAGGTGACGGTAGAACCGTTCACTACCGGCGGCGAGATCGACTATTTCAACGTGCTCGTCAACGCCAAAGACGAGAAAAATCTCGAATACGAAGTGTCGCTGACGCTGGAGGACAAACAACTGGACGGCAGTTTCAGCATAGCGAACGAGAAACTGAGCCTCTGGTCGAGTGTGAACCATGGTTCGAACTCTTCGTACGTCGTTAACGGATCGATCATAACCATCAATCCCAAAGCAGGCAACACTCATACCCTTTCGGGCAACCTGCTGTGCGAGAACGAATATACGTATATCATAAAAGCTTTTGATTTCGAGTACCAGGTCAACGGCATTCAAGGCATTGAGGACATTCAGCAGTCAGCAGTCAGAAGTCAGAAGATGCTCCGTGAGGGGGTTCTGATGATCGAGCGCAACGGAGTACTATACGATGCGCAAGGAGCAATGGTGAAATGATGGAATGATGAAACGTATAACAAGTATAATCATTATATGTCTGACAGCGGTAGTGCATGCATTTGCGGCATTCACAGTCAATGCCTCAAAGGTCACTATCGAAGATCTGACGGTAGATAAGAATAATCTGTTCGTCGTCGTCGAGGGTTCGACCTCATCGGGCACGTACGAGCTGGCGTTCGACCTCTGGCCTGCTACCCGTTCGGCTATCGGTTCATTCAACGCCTCGAACGGGACCATCGGTTATGTGGGCAGTTTTGTTCACAAGACGAGTGCCAACGGCAATCCTGTGGACATGTGGTACTACTGCTACTCCAGTTCCGCCATCAGCCTCAACATCGTCTCGAACGGTGACGGCACGTGTACGTTGAGCGGTTCTATCCAGGCGACACGCAATGACGTCTCCTACACATACGACGTTCCGGATTTCACTTTCGCCTACTCGGAAACGCCCGTTCCTCCCGAACCGGAACAGGATCCCTACCGCTTCGAGCCTAAGTCCGCGACAACGATAGACTTTGTTGCGGATGTCGTTCATTTCCGCGAGCGCACGGACTATATCGAAGTGACGCTCAACGAGATGGCGAACGAGACGTATGACTGGATAGAGTTGCGTCTGTTGTCCGACACGATGGCCATGCCTGCAGGTGTCTATCCGATTAATGCCGGCGGAGAGGCAGGTTCGCTGAGCGCCTCGAAAGGGTACCTCGGCAAAATCGCCGGCGATGATCCGTGTTACGTAGCCATCCGTGCGGACAAAGAGGACTGGGGACAATATACACCCTACTATTTAGAGAGCGGCAGCCTGACAGTGAGTTACAACGCCAAAGGCGACACGATCCTCATCACAGGCACGGTTCTGTCTCACAACGGCACGACGGTGCATGTCAACGCCCGCAGTTATAACATGCTGTACAACCCCGAGGAGTTGCCTCCGACACCGGAAGATGTGACACTGACGATAGACAGCGTGGTGATCACATACCTCTCCAATCAATCCGACAGCGCCAACCATCAGTTCCTCTACACCCTCAATTTCAGCCATTCGGACGACTATCCGACGGTATTGGTGGATGTAACTCTGAGCAAGCCGATGGAGCTGGTAGCCGGGACTTACAGCCTCGAAGACGGCCGTATAAGCGGATTGCAACTGGCCCAGAACCAAGCCGATTTTGAGGCCAACCTCTTTATCGGCTCCGCATACGATTTCGTCAGCGCTTCGCTGGTGCTGTCGCAAGAAGAGGACCAATGGCGTTATACGATGGAGATGCATGACGCTATAGGAAGTTCCTACCGTTTCTCCCTCCTCCAGACACCTCATATCATCTTCTACCCGCAACCGGAAGTGCCGGAAGAGGACAAGCCCTTTGCGGCGGAGACGAAGGAGCCAGGAATCTATTTCTTCGCACCGGACACAATGATCTGGAAAGATGAGACCGTCATACGTGACGGCATCATCGACATCATCCTGACGTGCAAGGAGGCGGACGCCGAAGGCATGCGGCCATATATCCATTTAGGCATGTACAGCGACGTCGCCCACCCTGCGGCAGGTCTTTATCCGGTTAACGGCAGCGAGGAGAGCGGTTCTTTCTCCGCATCGCTGGGACGCTTCGGTTCCGTACTTATTCCATGCTACGTAGCCATCGTAGATAACAACGGGGCTGTAAGGCAAATATGGTTCTTTGTGGATGGTGGCATTAGTCTGAACTATGACAAGGAAGGCCAACCGACGCTGCAAGGCGAGTGCACCTCCTATTTCGGTTCAACGATACAGTTCCGTTTTCCCTCCCAGCCGCAAGGATTAGAGGAACTTACCCCCGACCCATCCAAAAAGGGAACGAAGTTTATTCAGGACGGGAAAATATATATCCGTCATGGAGAGCATGTTTATGACCTAATGAGAGTGAAAGAATGAAAGAATGAAAGAGTGAAAGAGTGAAAGAATGAAAGAATGAAAGAATGAAAGAATGAAAGAGTGAAAGAGTGAAAGAGTGAAAGAATGAAAGAATGAAAGACTTGGACACTCATTAAAAAGAATATAGCACGCAAAATGGGCACCGAAAGGTGCTCTTTTTGTATAAATTTGCAGATTTTTCTTGCGTATATCAAAAAAAAGCAGTACTTTTGCAGGCTAATTTGCATTAGTGTGCACTTTTTTGCACAAATTGATAATACATAAAGATTATGCAAAACATACGAAATATAGCAATCATTGCGCACGTTGACCACGGCAAGACGACGCTGGTCGATAAGATGCTGTACACGGCGAAAGTGGTCAGCAGTCAGCGTTCTGAATTCAGCGACCAGCCCAAGGAGTTGATTCTGGACAACAACGACTTGGAGCGGGAACGCGGTATCACCATCCTGGCAAAGAATGTCGCCATCGAGTACAAGGGCGTTAAGATCAACATCATCGACACTCCGGGTCACGCGGACTTCGGCGGTGAAGTGGAGCGCGTGCTGAACATGGCAGACGGCGTTCTGCTGCTCGTCGATGCGTTCGAAGGCGCCATGCCGCAGACACGTTTTGTGCTTCAGAAAGCGCTGGAATTGGGTCTGAAACCCATCGTAGTAATCAACAAAGTGGATAAACTGAACTGCCGTCCGGACGAGGTGCAAGAAGAGGTGTTCGACCTGATGTGCAACCTGAACGCGACGGATGACCAGTTGGATTTCCAGACGCTGTACGGCAGCGCCAAGCAAGGATGGATGAGTACCGACTGGCGCAAGCCGACGACGGATCTAACGGACCTCATGGATGCTATCTTGAAGTATATCCCTGCTCCGGAAGAGAACCCTGGTACACCGCAGATGCTGGTAACAAGTCTGGATTACAACAGTTATGTCGGCCGTATTGCGATCGGTCGTGTACACCGCGGCGAGTTCAAAGACGGGCAGGCAGTGACGCTGGCGAAGAAAGACGGCTCTATGGTCAAAACCAAGATCAAGGAGCTGCATACTTTCTCCGGCATGGGACATGTGAAGACGGACGTCGTGAAGAACGGCGACATCTGCGCGATGATCGGTATCGACGGTTTTGAGATCGGCGACACGATATGCGATGCCGAGAACCCCGAACCGCTCAAACCGATCGCCATCGACGAGCCGACGATGAGTATGACGTTCTGCATCAACGACAGTCCTTTCTTCGGCCAGGACGGTAAGTTTGTGACGAGCCGTCATATCCAGGACCGCCTGAACAAAGAGCTGGAGAAGAACCTTGCGCTGCGTGTGGAGAAAGGCACCGAGGAGAGCAGTTGGCGTGTCTATGGCCGCGGTGTGCTGCATCTGAGCGTGCTGATTGAGACCATGCGCCGCGAGGGTTACGAGTTGCAGGTTGGTCAGCCGCAAGTGATTATCAAAGAGATAGACGGCGTCAAATGTGAGCCGGTGGAGAGCCTGACGGTAAACACACCGGAAGAGTGCTCGGGTAAGATCATCGAGTTCGTGAGCACTCACAAAGGCGAGATGACGAAGATGGAGATAGTGAACGACCGCGTACACTTGGAATTCACTATTCCGAGCCGCGGAATCATGGGCATGCGTACATACGTGATGAACGTAAGTGCCGGCGAGGCGATCATGGCACACCGATTCCTCGAGTACCAGCCGTGGAAAGGCGAGATCGTGAAGCGTACGAACGGTTCGCTCATCGCGATGGAAGCCGGTACGGCATACGCATACGCGCTGGACAAACTGCAGGACCGCGGTAAGTTCTTCATCGACCCGCAGGAAGAGGTCTATGCCGGTCAGGTAGTAGGCGAGAACGCGAAAGAAGGCGACATCGTCATCAACGTGACCAAGTCCAAGAAACTGACGAACATGCGTAGCAAGAGCGCGGACGACAAGGCCGTATTACCACCACCTATCCGCATGAGTTTGGAGGAAGCGCTGGAGTATATCAAAGAGGACGAATATGTAGAGGTAACACCGCACGCGATGCGTATCCGCAAGATCATCCTCGACGAGCTCGAGCGCAAACGCGCAGGCAGAGTTTAATTAAAAAGAAAAATACATAAAAATCACTGATTATTGATTTTATTTTAAAAGAATCTTTATTTCGAAAACTTATTTTTAAATAAATTTAACATAACTTTTCCAAATAAATCTTCCGGATTTTTCAAATCCAAAATCAATAATCAGCAAAAATACCAAAAATATTTTTCGTAATAATATTTAAAATTATAGTATAATGAAAATTGAACAAAGTGAATTGAAAGACCTGATGGGCGTGGTGACGATCACGATCGAGCCGGCAGACTATCAGGAAGAAGTAGCCAAACAGCTGAAAGAAGTGCGTCATAAAGCACAGATGCCAGGATTCCGTCCGGGCATGGTTCCCGCCGGTTTGGTGAAGAAGATGTACGGCAAAGGAATCTTAGCCGATGTACTGAACAAATTAGTTGGCGAGCACCTGCAGAAACACATCGAGGACAACAAGATTCAGATCCTCGGTGACCCGCTGCCCAGCGAGAATGCTCCGCGTATCGACCTGGACCACGACGACACGTTCACGTTCCACTTCGACATCGCCGTTGCGCCGGAGTTCGACGCCAAGCTGACAGGCAAGAACAAACTGCCGGAGTACACCATCGAGGTGACCGACGAGATGATCGACAAGCAGATTGAGGCCTACGCCAACCGTTTCGGCGAGTACATCCCCGAGGACAAAGAGAAAGGTACGAAAGCGGAAGTGAAGCCGTGCAAGGTGGATGCCGAGTTGTTCGCAAAAGTGTATGGCGACGAGGCTCCGAAAGACAAGAAAGCGTTCCGCGCACGCGTCAAAGAAGATATCGAGCGCAGCCTGAGCGAGGAGAGCAAATACCGTTTCGGCATCGACGCGAAAGCAGCTATCCTGAAGAAGATGGAGAAAGTGCAGTTCCCGGTTGACTTCCTCAAACGCTGGGTACTCGCCACCAACGAGAAGATGACCCAGGAAGAGCTTGACAAGGACTTCGACAAGATGGTCGAGGAACTGAAATGGCACCTCGCCAAAGACCAGTTGATGAAGGAATACAAGATCGATGTACAGAAAGAAGAGGTAGAGGCGTTTGCTAAACGTATCGCCAAGATGCAGTTCATGCAATACGGTCTGATGAACATCGAGGACGAACACCTGACGAACTACGCGAACGAGATGCTCAAACAGGAGAACCAGTTGCGCGGCATCGTTGAGCGCGTGGTAGAAGACAAGATCTTCGCTGCACTGAAGGGCGTGGCAAAAATAGAGCCCAAGACCGTCAGCCAGGAGGAGTTTGACAAACTGTTCAAGTAAAGTACCATTTGGTCATGTACCATGTACCATTTATGTACCATTTGGCAATTTTTGTCATTTAGTTAAATGGTTCAATGAACAAATAAATGACCAAATCGTAAATGAACAAATCGTAAATGACCAGGATTCATTTCATAGCTATTGGTGGTGCGGCAATGCATAACTTGGCATTGGCCGTTGCCTCCAAGGCGGGATACCAAGTGACGGGGTCGGATGACGAGATCTTCGACCCCGCTTTGTCTCATCTGCGCGAGGCAGGATTGCTGCCGGACGAGATGGGTTGGCATCCCGAGCGCATCACGAGTGATATCGATGCGATCATCCTCGGTATGCACGCTCGCGAAGACAACCCCGAACTGGTGAGGGCGCGCGAGTTAGGCATCAAGATTTACTCCTTCCCCGAATACCTGTACGAGCAGACGAAAGACAAGATCCGCATCGTGGTAGGTGGCAGTCACGGTAAGACGACCACGACCTCGATGATCCTCTATGTCCTCAACCGCCTGGGTATCGAAGCCGACTACATGGTCGGCGCGCAGATAGAAGGATTCGAGCGGATGGTACGACTGAGCGACACCGCCAAATATGCCGTTTTTGAGGGTGACGAGTACCTCACTTCTCCACTCGATTTGCGGTCCAAATTCCTATGGTACCACCCGCATGTAGCTATCCTGACAGGTATTGCATGGGATCATATCAACGTCTTCCCCACTTTCCCTGAGTACGTGGAGACGTTCCGTAAGTTCGTCCATTCGATAGAACCCAACGGCAGTTTTATCTACTATCAGGGCGACGAAAACCTGCGCCTCTTAGCAGAGGAATTAAAAATTAAAAATTTAGAATTAAAAATTATTCCTTACGATGCGTATGCAGGGGATGTAGCGATGCAGGTATTCGGGCGGCATAACATGCAGAACCTGCAAGCGGCAATGCTCGCGTGTCACTGCATCGGAGTGGCGCCGGATGATTTCTACCGAGAGATCAGTACGTTCACCGGTGCGAGCAACCGGTTGGAGAAGATCTGCGAGACAGAGAGGGACGTGGCATACAAAGACTTCGCGCATAGTCCGTCGAAGCTGAAGGCTACCATCAATGCCGTGCGCGAACGCTACCCCGAGAAGAAACTCATCGCGTGCATGGAGTTGCACACGTTCTCTTCCCTCATGGCGGATTTTCTGCCGCAATACAAGGACTGCATGGCCGAGGCGGACGTGGCGTACGTGTATTTCAACCCGAAAGTGATTGAGCACAAACGCCTGACGCCGATCACCGCCGGAGAGGTGCGTGAAGCGTTTGGCACGAAAAATGTAGAGGTCTTCACGGATAGCAAAGCGATGATGTCAGCTGTCAGTTGTCAGTATTCAGCATTCAGCAATCAAGGTATAGCGCTGCTGATGATGAGTAGCGGCACGTTCGACGGAGTCGATGTGAAGCAATTCGCGAAGGAATTGCTGAAGGGTTAGCGGTTACGGGTTAGTGTTTAGAGTTTAGAGTTTAGAGTTTAGAGAAATGGATAAACAACAGAAACGCGATTATTTGTATATGCGCATGGCGCGGACGTGGGCTGAGAACAGTTACTGCGTGCGCCGCAAAGTAGGTGCGCTGTTGGTGAAGAACCAGATGATCATCTCCGACGGGTACAACGGTACTCCTTCGGGCTTCGAGAACATCTGCGAAGATGAGAACAATGTATCGAAGCCATACGTGCTGCACGCTGAGGCGAACGCACTGACCAAAGTGGCACGATCGAACAACAGTTCAGACGGTGCAACGCTGTATGTGACGGCTTCGCCCTGCCTGGAGTGCTCGAAACTAATCATTCAATCGGGCATCAAACGCGTGGTCTATGGCGAAGAATACCGCATCATGGACGGCGTCGAACTGCTCAAACGGGCAGGAGTGGAAGTCGTTTTTTTAAATGATGGAATGATGAAATGAGCGCGACTACGTCGCTCAATGATGGATTGATGAAATGATGGAATGATGAAAGGTTTAGAAGTATGAAAAAATATATCTTTCCCACATTGACGGTCATTGGCGTAAGTCTGGGTATTCTGATCGGCATGGCGCTGAGTCAGAAAGCGAATGCACAACGCGTCTTTATTCAAAACGGACAACTACAATGGGAGCTGTCCAAAGTGGACCGTTTGCTGCAGTTGATGGAAACAGCGTACGTCGATGAACTGAACATAGACAGTATCACCGACGAGGCAATGACGGACCTGGTGAAGAAACTGGACCCGCACTCGGCTTATATCCCCAAAGAGGACCTGGAGATGGTGAACTCGGAACTGTCAGGTTCGTTTTCGGGCATCGGTGTACAATTCACCATTCAGCAGGACACGGTGCGTATCGTTGCGGTGATTGCCGGCGGCCCGTGCGAAGGCGTAGGTGTGCTCGCAGGTGACAAGTTAGTGAGCGTAGATGACTCGGCGTTCGTAGGGAAGAAACTGAACAACGAGAAGGTGATGAAGACGCTTCGCGGCGAGAAGGGGACGAAAGTGAAATTAGGCATTCTCCGTTCGGGCGTGAAAGAGCCTCTCTCGTTCACCGTGACACGCGGCGACATCCCCGTGACGTCGGTCGATGCGAAGTTCATCATAGAGCGCAAGGACGAGAAGATCGGATTTGTGCGTGTGAACAAATTCGGCGAGACGACGTACAAAGAGTTCATCAACGCGCTGGCTGAACTGCGTGCAAAAGGCGCGACGAGTTATATCGTGGACCTGCGGGAGAACAGCGGCGGTTACATGGACCAGGCTATCAAGATGGCCAATGAATTCCTTAAAGGCGGTGAGTTGATTGTCTATTCGGAAGGTCGTGCCTACCCTCGCTATGAGGCTAAAGCGAACGGCGGCGGGCGATTCAAGGACGTACCATTAGTGGTTCTGATTGATAATTTCTCGGCATCAGCGAGTGAGATTTTCGCGGGTGCGATGCAGGACAACGACCGCGCGACGATCGTAGGACGCCGTTCGTTCGGAAAAGGACTGGTTCAGCAACAGATGCCCTTCGCGGACGGGAGTGCCGTTCGTCTGACGGTTGCACGCTACTACACGCCGTCAGGACGTTGCATCCAGAAACCCTATACACTGGGGGATCAGGACGATTACGAGAAAGATCTCGTGGAGCGGTTCGAGCATGGCGAGTTCTATTCCGCCGACTCGATCCATTTCACGGACACAACTGTTTACCGCACGAAGAACGGACGTATCGTACATGGCGGCGGAGGTATCATGCCCGACGTGTTTGTGGGACGCGACACAACGCTTAACACCCCCTGGTACAACCAGTGCGTGAACTTGGCATACACCTATCAGTTTGCGTATAAATACACCGACGAGCACCGCAAAGAACTGAGCAAATACAAGGAATGGCAGGCCTTGGAGAAATACCTGCAGGGACAGGATGTACTTCGCGATTTCGTTCGTTTTGCGGAAGAGAAAGGCGTGGAGCCCAAGGAGGCAGAGATAGAGAAATCGCGCCCGTTGATGACGCGGCTTCTGCATGCTTACATCATTCGTGACGTCATCGGCGATGAAGGTTTCTTCCCGTTCTTCGAGCGCGATGACGAGATTACGAAAGTTGCAGTGGATGTGCTTACGAAGTAAGCGTTTAAAAGTTTATAGGTTTATAAAACAGGCTCGCTTGGTGGCGAGCCTGTTTTGTTTAGAGGGCCTTTAAAGCAGCCTGCACGTAGCGGTAGAACTTCTGTACCGTGGCGATATTCACCCGTTCGTCCGGGCTGTGCGGGTGCTCGATAGTAGGACCGAAAGATATCATCTCCATGCCGTCGTACTTACTGCCGATGATACCGCATTCGAGGCCGGCGTGAATCGTGACGATACGCGGACTGGCACCGAATTCTTTCTCATACACACTCTTCATCGTGGCGAGGAGGTTGCTCTTGAAATTGGGTTTCCATCCGGGGTATGCGCCGTCGAACTTGACGTCAGCCCCCGCCAACGAGAACGCCGACTGGATGACAGAAGCCAGTTCTTCTTTGCGACTCTCGACACTGGAACGGGCAAGACAAATGACCCGAACCGTATTGTCTTTGGTATCGATGATAGCGAGGTTGTTGGATGTCTCCACAATGTCGGGCATCTCGGGAATGACGCGATAGACGCCGTGCGGGCAGAGGGTTATGGCATGGATGAGGAAGTCCTGCACGTCTTCCGGCATCTCGGTCTTCGGGCACTCTGTCTCTTCCATGACGAAATGCAAGTCGGGTTCAATGCCGTCGTACTCTTTGAGCCAGAGGTCTTCATAGCGGTCAACGAGGTCCTGTAGATCCTGATAACTCTCTGCGGGAACGGTGATGATTGCCGATGCTTCACGCGGGATGGAGTTGCGCATGTTTCCTCCGTCCACACATGCCAGTCGTGCCTCAAAATTCGCCACTGCATCCTTGAGGAAGCGGAAGAGCAGTTTGATGGCGTTCGCGCGCTGCAGGTGGATATCACAACCAGAGTGTCCTCCTTTGCACCCCTTGACCGTGACACGCAAAGCGATGTCACCTTCTTCGGTCTCGACGGGTTGATAGGTGAATGTAGCCTCCGCATCGATACCTCCGGCGCAACCTACGTACAACTCGCCTTCTGTCTCGGAGTCGAGGTTAAGCAGGTATTTGCCTTTGAGCCATCCAGGTTTGAGGTCGTTGGCGCCATACATGCCTGTTTCCTCATCGATGGTGAAAAAGGCCTCCAAAGGAGGATGCACGGCGTTCTTGTCAGCGAGGATCGCCATGGCGGTCGCTACGCCAATACCGTTGTCGGCGCCGAGGGTGGTGCCATCCGCTGTCACCCATTCGCCGTTGTCCTCGACATAGGCTTCAATCGGATCTTTCTCGAAGTCAAAGACTTTGTCTGAGTTCTTCTGGGGCACCATGTCCATGTGTCCCTGGAGGATGACTCCGGGATGGTTCTCATAGCCCGGTGAGGCAGGTTTGCGAATAAGGACATTTCCTATCTCGTCCTGGAGAGTCTCCAGTCCAAGCGACTTGCCGTAATTCACTAAGAAGTCCGCGATCTCTTTGCGCTTGCCGCTTGGACGCGGAATTTGTGTGAGGCTGTAGAAACTGTTCCACAAGCCTTGGGGTTGTAAGTTTTTCATATATTTTTATTTGATTAATGATCGTTCGTTTCACTCACTGAAGGAATAAGGACAATGGACAATATTGTCTCGTATAGTCGAAGCCGTTTTGTCTTTATTCTTTCAGCGTAGCGGTCTAATCAACCGTCATTTCTCCGCAAAGATCTTTGCCCAGCAGTTCGCGTGCCTGTTCGGGACGTTCGCCAAGGAGGAGCATCATCTTGGTGAGCAGTGCCTCTGTTGTGATGTCATATCCGGATAGTACACCGGCTTTCATGAGGTTGAGCGAGACGGCATATAGTCCCATCTCCACGGAACCGGTGTTGCACTGAGTCTTATTGACGATGATGATGCCTCTGTCCACAGCCGCCTTGAGTTCGCGGTAGAGCCATTTGTCGGAAGGTGCGTTTCCGGCGCCGAAGGTCTCAAGCACTACACCTTTTAAATTGCGTGTACGTAAGAGCGCGCGCACGACAGCGGGTTGGATTCCCGGGAAGAGTTTGAGCACCGCCACATCAGTGTTAAATGAGGTGTGAAGCATGAGTGGTTGCTTCGGATCGCAATAATGAACAAGATGCGGCTGGTAGATGATGTGCACTCCGGCTTTTGCCAACGCGGGGTAGTTATAACTGTTAAAGGCAGAGAAATGCTCGGCATTCCGTTTTGTCGTTCTATTGGCACGGAAGAGACGGTCCTCGAAATAGATAGTCACTTCGGGCACGATGGGGTTGCCGTCTTCGTCCTTGGCCGCCGCAATTTCTATCGCCGTCAGGAGATTTTCTTTGGCATCCGATCGGAGCACACCGACAGGCAGTTGTGAACCGGTGAAAACAACCGGTTTGCCGAGGTTCTCAAGCATGAAAGAAAGCGCCGATGCGGAGTAGGACATGGTGTCCGTGCCATGGAGGATGACAAAACCGTCGTATTCGCCATAATGATCATAGACGGTGTGCGCCATTTGCTGCCAGCTCGAAGGACCAATATCCGAAGAGTCAATAAGGGGCGTGAATGCCTGAATATCCACATGGATATCACCGGCGAAGAGTTCCGGGATAAAGGCTTTGAATGTCTCCATGTCCGCCGGCACAAGGGCGCCTGATACCCTGTCACGGACCATCGTAATGGTGCCTCCCGTAGATATTAAAAGAATCTTACTCATGGCCAAAAGAGCGATTGTATCTGATTTTGCGCTGCAAAATTACATTTTTTTTTGGATATATGCAAATTTTTTTGTACCTTTGCGGCGAATTTACAGGTATGAATGCGAAAATTCTCATCATTGACGGCGATTTAAGCCTCTCCACGGTGCTTTGCGACTACTTTTGTAGTCGCGGATACGCAAGTCATAGAGTAGGATCGGGTAAAGAGGGACTCACATTCCTCTCGGAAACGCACTGCGATCTTGTTCTGATGGAGCTGCAAGGTGTCGGCACAAACGGTTTTGATTTGCTACGGGAGATACGTCACAGAATACCGGAGTTGCCGATTATCGTTCTGACGACCCGCACGGATCGTGAGAGCCAGATGCGTGCGTTCCAGTTAGGGTGCGATGACTACCAATTCAAGCCCTTTTCGATGGATATTCTGATTTACCGCATCGAGGCCATCTTGCGCCGTGTACGTGAGCGGGAAGAAAGCAAACAGCGTATCTTCAATCTCAACGGCCGCCAGTTCGATGCAACCCGCCAGACATTCGACGGAGAGCACCTTTCAGGACGTGAGAGTGACCTGTTACTGATGTTGTGCAGGAAAGAGGACGAGGTTGTGGACAGACACCGTATCTTAGCTTCGTTATGGAAGGAAGACAATGCCTTTACCGCACGCTCCATGGGCGTGTATATCAATCACTTACGCCGTTTTTTAGAGCCCGCAGGATATACCATTTCAGCGGTAAGAGGAAAAGGTTATAAACTTGTATTTAACAAATAACTATGAGACTGATAGCCCCGAGTGTTTTGTCTGCCGATTTCGGCCATTTGGCAGAGGATTTGGCGATGATCAACCGCAGCGAAGCGGACTGGCTGCATGTAGATGTGATGGACGGCACGTTCGTGCCGAACATATCGTTCGGATTCCCGTTGATGGAACCGATGCGCAAGTACTGCACAAAGCCTTTGGACGTTCATCTGATGATTGTTCATCCGGAGAAATACGTGGAGCGTTTCTGCGACGCGGGCGCATGGTCGGTAGGTTTCCACCTGGAAGCCGTGGACGATCCGTTGCCTATCTTGGACAGAATCAAGGCGAAGGGGGTGAGGACGTGTCTGACAATCAATCCGGACATCGATGTGAAACGTTTGTTACCGTATCTGGACAAGGTGGACATGGTTTTGCTGATGTCTGTTTTTGCAGGTTTCGGCGGACAGAAATTCATTCCAGAGACGATGGACAAGATTCGTTTTGTCAAGTCGGAGATTGCACAGCGTGGACTGAAGACACTGATTGAAATTGACGGCGGCGTGAACACCGAGAACGCCCGTACTCTATTCGAGGCAGGCGCTGATGTGCTGGTAGCCGGTAGTGCCGTCTTCGGAGCTGAAAATCCGGAAGAGGCCATTAAACGGATGAAAAAATCGTTCGGGTAGAACAAGATATGAAAATCACGGCATAATATACTTTGTATATTATAAGTGTTGGTAGGATACGTGATTACCCCGACTTACCCCCGAGATTACCCCGAGATTACCCCGACTTACCCCCGAGATGATAAAGACATGCTCAGCCAAATACGTGCATACCCGATGATTGTATTGCTGTTGCCACTGGTAGCAGCAATACTCTTATTCGACCATTTGCATCCGTTTGATCCTCGGGAAGAAGAGGCCCGGACGTACGGCTTTGTCATTGAGAGCGCTCCAAAGGCGACCGCCAAGTGCGAGCGGTTTGAGACGAGGGTGATCGGGATAAGGGGTGACGGGTTACCGGTTACGGATGTAAAGGTGTATTTGTACTTGCTCCGGGACAGTACGCGAGTATTGCCGAGTTGGGGTGACACGGTGGTAGCGAAGACGCATATTGAATGGTCACACAGGACGGGCAGAGCTTTCGCGGCAAGGTATAATTTATTGCCGGCAAAGGAACACAAGGCACCATTGCAGGTAAGGCTTTACCGGCGTTTGGAAGACGCCGGTTTAGGTGGAGATGAATTAGCCACAACGGGTGCGCTGACCTTGGGCTACAAAGACGACATAGACCCCGAAGTAAAGCGGCATTTTCAAGCTTCCGGCGCTGCGCACGTACTGGCAGTGAGCGGTTTGCACACCGGTATTTTGTACTGGTTGGTGTTGTGTTTTTTGACTTTGGGTGGCCGTTTCAAACCACTGTACGAGAACCGTTTAGGACGCTGTATGACAAGCGGTGTGGTCATTGCGGTGATGTGGGGCTACGCCTGGTTGACGGGCATGACGCCGTCGGTGGTTCGCGCCGTGACGATGGTGACGATTTTTGAAGCGGGACGAATGGCGTACCGGCAGGCTTTCAGTCTGAACAACATCGCAGCCGCGGCCGTGTTGATTTTAGCTTTCCGACCCACGGACTTGTGGAGTGTCAGTTTTCAGTTGAGTTTCACAGCCACTACGGCGATAGTAATCATGGCGAAAGAATGTGAGAAATACATTCATAGCAGAACATTCAACCACACATGGTACGGACGTATTCTCGGTTGGATAACAGGGACTATTATTATCTCCATAGCCGCACAGGTGGGTACGTTGCCTCTTACAATGTATTATTTCGGACAAATCTGTTGCTATTTTCTGCTGGCGAATCTGATGGTGCTGCCACTGGCGACGCTGTTGGTTCCATGCGGCCTGGTGACGATGGTTTTAGGCGGCAGTTGGCTGGGTACGATAATGGGCAAAATCACGTATGGCTTGGCGTGGGCAATGAATCATTCGACAGGTTGGATTGAGAGTTTACCGGGGTGTACTGTTCCGGTACACATCGGGTTGGGAATGGTTGTCGTTTATTACTTGTTTTTTATTCTTTTTAGTACATTTCTTATTAAAAACCGTTAAATCGGCATAAAAATTGTATTTTTTTTTGCACAGTTCCAAAAAAAGTCGTATCTTTGCACGCTAATCAAATTTAATTACGCGAATATGAGACACACCCGTCAATTATTAGTAATATTATACGCCCTGTGCCTGGCGCTTGTAATGCATGCCCAGACGACTCCGTCCGTTACACCCGTAACAAGTACCGAGGGCTATGATTTCGTTACCACGTTCCTGCCGAACGCTAACAGTCAGCGCAATGCGCCTGACTTGAAGTTGCAGTTCCTGGTCAGTTCACGCGAAGTGCCGGGCCATCCGGAGATCACGGAGAACGTGGTATGTGTACAGTGCGGTCTATCTTATCGCCAGGATTATTCTGTAAAGGTGAACACGACGGAGGTGATAGAAATCAAACCGGACCTCGCCTATTGGGACATTACGAATGAGAAAACCCAAGTAGAAACGCCGCTAACTCTGGGTGTGCATATTTTCAGCAAGAACGGCGTGAAGATGACTGTTTATGCCGTCAACCAAATCGGTACCGACAAGACGAACTTCTCCTTGGACGGTTCTCATGTATTGCCCAAACAAGCGCTGGGACACGAATATATCGTAGCATGTAACGGCGATGACAATATCGCATCCGAGTTTGTCATTATGTCCACGAAGCCGGGCACTAAAGTGAATATCCAGTTGCCGGACAATGTGACGACCAGTAAAGGCAGCAAAGGCAAACTCACGGCAACTTTCCCGCAAGCCTACCAAATCTATATTGTTCGTGCTGTGGTTGACCCCAAGGATCCGTCGAGTTTGATAGACTTGTCCGGAACCACGATTTGTGCCGACCAGCCAGTAGCAGTCTGGGGAGGTAACCAGGCAGCCCGTTTCACCACGGATCAAGGTAATGCGACCGCAGACCATGCGTTTGACCAGTTGCTGCCTATTGACCGCTGGGGCCAACAATTCATCGTGCCTCTGACCGGCCTTCAGACACGTCTGAACAAGCTCGATATCATCGCGCGCGACGAGAACACGAAAGTGACACTGACGACCTCCAAAGTAACGCAGAACAAGACCTTGGGTTCCACCGAGAAATGGTCGCGATTAATCGATGCGTATCACGGAAAGGAAAGCGATTGGTTAACACTGGAAGACAGTACTATTGTAGTCAAGGCCGACAAGCCTGTTCAGGTTTATCTTCACACCTCCAGTGCGGTGTACAACATAGACAAACAAATTAACTATCATGGCGACCCGTCCATGACGATGATTGTCCCATTGGAACACTTGACAGACACAGCCGTCTTCACCACCTATACCAACCCGCAAAAAGACGCAGAGCCAATGAAATACGAGTTGGTACTATGGGCAAAAAAATCGGTTATTCCATCGCTCAGACATAACGGTGCACCTGTTACAGGTTTTAAGCCCCTGCCCGGCAACGTATATCCCGACTTCCAATTTACCCGTATCTCGCTCAGTGACGGATATCAGATTCTCACGGCAGCAGGGAAAGGTTTCGGCGGCTATGTAAGCGGTATAGAAAACGGTCAAGCATGTCTTTATCCGATAGGGTACGATTTCATGCAAAAGGAAGACTCGTTATTCCTGTCGATGAAATACGCGGCGAAAGATGTGCACGGTGCAGAGTTCAACGCCAAGTACCCGGACAAGAACGCCGGCGGAGGTTGGTATCTGGACAAAGTCGTATTACCGAACCAGCCGACACAATTCGACACGATCTTCATTTGCGACAGTACCAAGTTGCGTTTCCCCGCCCTCATCCGCAACAAATGGGATGACATCAAATGGGAAGTGATGCGCATCAACCAAGGCAACCAGAAACGCACGGAATACACAGACAAGAACGACGAACATCAGACAGGCGATTTATCCAATCCGTACATCGAGACAAAGTTCTTTGTACTGCCGGAAAAAAACATACCTGCCAAACAGCGTCACAGATACGAGGACTTTGAGGTGCGCGCTATCTTATACCGCCAGCCTATCATGTGCGAAGAGTCCGACAAAGAAAAATGGCAGAAGGATACGCTGAGTACCATCGTGCGAACCTATCGCAGTTACAATGACACGACGTGGCTTATCCGCTGTACGAATGACAAAGACATTATAGACGGAAAGGGAATAAAGTTCTTTATAGACCCCACTACCAAAGAAGCAGAGACAACACCTCTGAAAGTAGAAGAAAACGGCCCCTTCACACGTAAATACAGTACCGTCAACGGATGCGAGAACGACTCGGTTGTTACGTTGTACGTGTTGCTTTGCCAGAGCGAAGTGGAAGTGCGTGATCCGGAATACTTATGCGAAGCTGATTTGGAAGGAATCAACAGTAAGTTCGGCGGATTCTTCAAGAACTTTGATTTCTTAGGCACCCTGCAAGCCTGCAAGAGAAATAAAAATACAGGTGCTGAGGGATGGACCTATTTTGCCGACAAGTTATACTGGCAATTCAAAGGTACCGACGTCATCCGCACGACCAATTGCAACGACAAGATGAAAGAGTGGCACGACAAGTACAAGGCTGCTTATCCACGCAACACCCTCGGTTGTGACCGTTCGCTGACCATTACACTGAATGTATGGCCCGTAACGGAATATATACATGAGGATGCCACTACTTGTAAAAATCAGTACACATGGTCTCTGGACTACAACTGGTACAACGGCCGTTTCACGAAACACATAGATATCACTTATCAACTCGGGAAGGATGGGATACACGAAGGAACAAACATGTGTGTCTATGAGCACCCAAGATCAACCTATCCTGACGGCACGAAATTCGAAGGTTGTATCGGTGAACGCCACATTTTATACCTCACCTTCCTAAAGGACAATCAAACCCGTACCAAAACAAAAGAGGTATGTCAGGATGATGCTCCGGTAGTAGTGAACAAGAAATCCGATCCGGACATAGAGGATGAGAGTTTTGAATGGACTTTCAACCCAAGAGAGCATGAGCCGGGTGTATATTATAGCGACAAGATTGTATGTCTCAACGAAGACGGCTGTCCATATAATATGCAATATGAGATCACTGTCAATCATGTGGATATCCATCGCGATACTGTTGTCTATTGCTACGAAGACGGCTCGCAAGTAGAGCATAAATGGGAAGGTCATGACCAGTTCTGGGCTAACCCCAAAGGCAACACGAAAAAGACGCGTTATAATGTAAACAAACCGCTGAGAATAAACCGTCCGAAGCAAAACCCGAATCAAGATACGCGGGTTATCTACGAGTTATCGGATACGATTTTCGGCAACCCCTGCCATACGATCTATTATCAGACCGTTATACTTCTGCCGCCCTACTCCACTTCGGAGAAACGCGCCTCTATCTCGACCGGACAATGGTTTGAGTGGCATGGTGTTATATGGGCAGGTGAGAAAGTTCTGACGGATACAGTCCCCAGTAAAGGAAAGCCCGTCGTTGTCCTCAAGGAGTACGGACGTGTTATTCCTGAAGGATGGACTGTGGAATACCTCAAAGGCGACTATTTATATGCATTGACGACGACTACAACAACCCATCCATACAGACGCGACGACGGTTCATTGACCGCAGTCTGCGACTCTACCGTTCAGTTGTTGGTGCAAGTGGCGGATGAACAAGTAGAGTACACGTATGCATATACGTGCAGCAATGACACGCCTTACGTTTGGCAGGCCGGAGACACCACCATCAAACTGGATTTAAGGGAGTACCAAGACCCAAAGAAATTGCCCACTACGATTCATTTGGAGGAGCATCGCAAGACGGTTAGTGACCCAAAGAAAACGGCAAGCCCCTGGCCAGTAGCCGGTATTGACGCCCATTTCTATAGAGACTTAACCATCTATCCGTCGTATCTGATGACGGTAGATACTACAGTATGTCAGGACCCCGGAAAGACAGCTGTCTTCAAAGGTCAGACCTTCTCCTTAGACCAACCAGGCGAATGGAGAAAAGGTAATGACCTGAAGACCAAGCCAAAGATCTGGATTCATCCGGAGACAGGCGAAGAGGTTAAAGTGGAATGCGATAGTGGCGAGGTGGTTCGTATGTTCGTACTTCCGATTTATAGAGAGGATGTCAACAAAGACCTCTCTACCTATCAGCGTTCGCTCTACACACACGATACACTGACGTTCTTCACAGAGCCGAAAGTTCTATTTGTAGGCCAAGACTTCTTCACCGTCCACCCGGAAGTGAGCGGCATTGATGAACTCAAACGTATTGCCGGCGTGGACTCAGCGCTTGTGATCAATTCGGACCTTGTGCCGGAATTGGGGATTGAGAACAGCAGGGGAGGTATGTATCATGGTTCACAAGTGTCCAAAACACATATTCTGTCGTGTGATAGTACAACCTTCCTGGAGATGTTGGTATTTAAGACCAAAGTCATCCCTTCCGCAAATATCGGTGATAACGGTAATGTGTTAGACGACGGTATGTCCGATGACTGGAAATTCGGTGGCGACACGACGGTTGCACGTGCTGACGGTACCCGTTATCACACCTATCCGCTCACTACCGGAGATTATTTCCAATTCTATTACGACAAGGACGGAAATGTCATCGGTGAGGTCGATTATTTCGACCCGGACAACAAACGAGGCAGCAAGGACTATCATTATAATGAAGACGGTACCCGCACGTACCTGTTGATAGACACCGTGTTGAATGCAGATGGTACGCTTGACGTCATTGTACAACACGTGATTGTATATCCCACGTATCTGGTTTCTGAGAGCGAGGAATCCATCGAAGTATGCGCGAGTGACACCTACCATTGGGAAGGTCACTACGACGTAGATGTCAGCAAGCTTGATTTGAAAGACCGTAAAGCGATAGCCAGAGATCCGCTGTGTGCCAAACGGTTCGCTGACCGAAAGGACAGCAAAGGATATCCGCTCTGCGTGGACTCTATCTGCCTGTTGAATTTGACTGTCTTCGGAAACGCGAACGTTCCTCAGACACGCCATCATTGCTTCAATGAACCCGAATGGACATGGAATGCCAAGAAAATCTACTATGATGCGGAGGCTCCTATTTCCGGAGCAATACGCGACACTATACGTCCCAAAGATTTCGACGACCATGAGTGCTTTGACGTATATGTGCTCAACGTGATTTTTGATCCCGCATACGGCGTAGCACCTTACGCAAACGAGAACATGCGGTACCGAATGACATACATCGAGCCCTATAACTACGACACCACCATCTGCAAGTTTGATGACGACTTCCACTGGTTATTGAGCAACGGTGAGGAGCATATTCCAAGTAACTTGTACTTATATGACCAGCAAGACAAGCCGGATAAACGTTATCCGGACGGTACGGGTATGATGACCAATAAGATACCTAATAACAAAATTCCAACTGATCTCGACTTCGGCTTCTATACCGTGCGTGACAGTTTGAAGACGGTGGGTTGTTTTTGCGACTCCGTACTCTCACTTCACTATGAGATCCGCGATGCTTTGCCTCCTGTAACGATTGACACTACCATCTGTAAAGGAGAGTCCTTCGTCTTCGGTGACGAAGTATTGACAGAGCCTGTCACCGATTATGTGAAATATATCCAAGAGGAAGGCAAGCCGTGTAAAACCAAGTTCACGCTTAACCTCGCAATGGAAAAGGCGTCCTCGTTCACGATTGAGCCATCCCCAGTATGTTTCGGCGAGGCGAACACAGAGACCACTTACGCAATCCGCTATTCATATAAAGGTCATCACCCAACGAGTTTCAGCGTTCATTACGATGAAGCAGCAACCGACATGGGTTTTGAGGATATCCACGACAAACAGATCATTCGTCCTGAAAAGGATTGGAAAGTGGACTCGGTCTATGTACTCGACCTTCCATTACCGCTGATAGACAGACGAGAGGACTATCCTGTTCCGGGCGTCTATTCCGCAACTATCGGATTCAAAAACGGTCTTTGTTCAGGCGAAGAGTTGATGACTTATTCATTCGAAGTGAAGGTGAACTACCCAGGTTGGGTTATGGAGCAGCGCCACGGAGACCTGATTGTCCTATTGGATGCCAACTACAACGGCGGCCATGCCTGGAATGTCTTCCAATGGTTCCGCAACGGACAAAAGATGACAGGTTACACGAAGCCTTATCTCTACGTGCCGGAAGGTCTTCTGACCGGATCGGAGCAATCTGCAGAGTACCACGTGCTGCTCACAGAAACTGACGACAAGGGAGAGATTATCAGTTCCGCACCTACCTGTCCGATTGTTGTTAAAGCGATGCCTAACTCGCCGACGAATCCGGATAAGGACCATGGTCCTTCCAGTGATTATATAGCCGTAACTCCGACTTGCGTTCCGACCGGAGGACAGATACACATCCTCTCGCTCAACGAGAACAGCAGCGGCGAATACCGTATCAACACCATTGAGGGTCAGTTTGTATCCAAAGGTGTTTATCGAGGCAAAGCCACACCGGTGTCCATTCCATCCGTGGAAGGAATGTATATCGTGCAGGTTTGGTCTGCGGATAAAGAGTCACAAGAATCATACAGAGCCATTAAAGTAATAGTAAGAGCCACATGTCCAAACTGCGACAAATCATCGTTCTGAGTCTCTGCCTCGCCTCTGTTGTAACATGGGGGCAGAACCGCTATTCCGCTTCATCGAAAGCGGAGAGAAGCCTGACGAAAGTAAGAGGTTTCTCCTCTAAGGACGCAACTAAGTCCAAGAACTCGCTTGGTCTGCATTCCTCGACCTACACAGGTGCGGGTCACTACCTCGGTTTCTCTGTGGACGGAGGATGGAGTACGTTCCTCACCAATATACAAGGTGTTCAGAGTACGCCTGGCGGATGGGCCGCTAACGGCAAACTGCTATACGAGTTCCACTTCGGCAACTTCTTCTTGCAGACAGGTGCCGGAGTCGGCATTCAACGGGTATCGACAGTACTCAAGACGGGATTCATTCCGCAGAGTGCAGCGGAATTCCTTAACGGCTTCTCTAATCCTGAATTAGGCCGCCAGTATCCCATGACCGACCCTTACGACGGTGCACGCTTCAACATGAAGCACACCTTCAGTGACCGCAGCGATATGATGGAGCTCTATTATGCCCAACTGCCATTGAACTTCGGTTATTATATCTCCGGCCAAGCCGGCGTAGGATATGTGATGCTCGGAGCGCAAGTGAACTATGCTTTTGGAGGCAAGACGAGCGTGAGTGCAACCTGCACATCGCGCGCTGTCTTCGAAAAATATATCGGAGTATTCGAGGAAATGGATAATCATGGTTTCCGAAAGGACGCACCTATCACCGCCACCGGTGGCAAACTACCCATCAAACTGAGTAATAACGGCGGCGAGAGTTTTGATGTCCTCGCCCATATCGAAGGCGGATACGAGTTCAACACGTTCGAATATATCCAACAGTACCGCAGCGGAAGGTCAAACGACACAGACTGCCGTTTACGTATCTCAGCCTTTATCGACATCAGCCTCCCCAATATCAGTCCAAGAGGTTCGAACAAACTATATGACTTGAATATCAATGAAGCCGAGACAGATCCGGCTAAGATAGAAGTGCAACAACGCGGGTTATATGAGTTCCACTCGTTTAAGATGAACCATGTGTTCACAACGGATATCGCCAACGGCAATAAACTATGGGTGCGTAGTTTCACTTTAGGTGTACGCTTTTCGCTCCTCTTTAGTTTACAGGCACAGCAACGTTGTATCTTGTGTGACCCGTGGCGACACTAACTCTCTCTGAACTATGCGCCCTTATCGGTGAAGCGCTGGACGACAGTCTGGCTGCTTCTTATTGGGTAAAAGCCGAGATAAGCAGCCTCTCTGAACGAGGCGGGTATATGTATCTGGATCTTATTGAGGGCAAGTCCGCGAAGATGCGGGCAACCTGCTGGTCCGGGACAAAAGAGATGCTCACTGCCTATTTCGAATCCGAGACAGGTCAGTCCCTGCAACCGGGCATGTCGGTACTCGTGGAAGTGGAGATACAGTACCACGCCGTTTACGGTTTGAGTCTGTCTATCATCGGTATCGACCCGAGTTATACGTTAGGGGATCTCGCACGCCAACGGCAACAGACAATTGCCCAACTGCAGAAAGACGGACTTCTGGATGCACAGCAGTTACTTCCGTTACCTACCCTCATCCGCCGCATCGCTGTCATATCTTCACCCCAAGCGGCCGGATATGAGGATTTCAAACATCAGTTGGACGCATCCCCTTACGCATTTTCTTTGACTCTTTTCGGAGCTACGATGCAAGGCGAGGGGGCTGCGCCGTCTATCATCGCTGCGCTGGATGAGATAGACAGCGCGTCCTTTGATGCCGTTGTCGTCATCCGTGGCGGAGGTGCTACCGCAGACCTCAGTTGTTTTGATGACTATACACTCTGTGCTGTTTGCGCACAATGCGAACTACCGGTACTCACCGGCATAGGACATACCCGTGACGTTTCCGTTTTGGATCTTGTGGCACATGAAGCATTGAAAACCCCGACAGCAGTTGCTGAATGGCTCATCCATCGGATGGATGCGCAGATGGACCGCCTCGCAGAGTTGTTGGTGCGCTTGCACCGCACGGCTGAACGGCAGATTCTTATTCGTCAACACCGCGTAGAACTGCTAGAACAAAGACTGGCGGCCTGCAATCCCGAAAGAATCTACCAACGCGGGTATAGCCTATTGACCAAAAACGGGAAAATCATCCGCTCCGTCACGGACCTGCAACCTGGCGACAAGGTCACTTCGCACCTCGCGGACGGGACAGCAGACATGACAGTCAATGGATAAGAAAGACCGACATATATTAGCCAAAGAGCAACGTATCGGTGCGTTTATTCTTTTCGGCATTTTCTTGATTATATGGCTAACCATAGCCTTGTGGCCCTCCAAAGAGCCCGAGTTGCAAGCGCCGCAAGAACCCGTCAAGCGTACATGGGAACAGCGCAAAGACTCCATGCGGCGCGCGGACTCGCTGCGTTATGCGCAGTGGGCTAAGGAACGGGAACAACGTTATGACTCTTTTCGCATTGCGGACTCTATGCGACGCGATGAGTGGAAACGCGAACGGCAACAGGTGTATGACTCTTTTCGCATCGCTGACTCTCTTTGGCGTGACTCCGTGGGTTGGCATTATGCCCGTCATATCAAAAAAGATACAATATTGGATCTTAACCACACGGACACAGCCGAACTGCAGTTCATCCGCGGTATCGGGCGTTTCACTGCCATTCAGATCATCCAATATCGGGAACAGTTAGGCGGGTATAGCGATCCGGTCCAACTGACAGACGAGGCCCTCTCCAAACTATGTTTGGACACGTTGTTACACCACTTCACTGCTGATAGCAAAGACGTGCAAACTATTCCCGTCAACAGATGTTCGGTGGAACGGCTCCAACGTCATCCCTACATTCGTTACCAACAGGCAAAAACAATTTATTCACTACGAAGAAAGCGTATGAGGCTAAACAGCATTGATGACTTGCGGGAACTCCCCGATTTCGGAGAAAAAGAGCTGGAACGCCTTGCGCCTTACCTCTCTTTTGAATAAAAATGCAGAAATATTTGCACAATTCAAAAAAAAGCAGTAATTTTGCACGCTTTTTCAATCGAAGGGGAACAACACCCCTTTCCGGCGGAGACCGGTTTCCCGCATAACGGGACATCTCCGGGGCTATTTGGTTTTGACAGCAGGTAGAATGGTTGTGTAAGCACGCCGAGCAATGAGGCAACGCTCGTAAATCTCGCTTCAAAAGATAACTGGCAACAATGGTTATGCTCTCGCTGCCTAATCGAAGTATAGTAGATTAGCTTTCTTCGGGCGCCAGGCGCCTGAACGAGACATCACTCCAAGCCGAGTCTGTGGGCTGATAGGATATAGTGGTGCGGTAATACACGGAATAGATGTCGCAGGCTGCGATGCGGGATTGAAAATTTAGCAGATAAGCCGGTAGTTGGTGGCTTGGGTCTTGCTACCGGACGAAAACGAAGGCCAAGATAAGCGTGTAGAAAGCAGGATTGTTCCTTGTTTGGACGCGGGTTCGAATCCCGCTAGCTCCACTTCAAGCGAGGGGTATTAGCTCAGTTGGTAGAGCGCAACGTTCGCAATGTTGAGGTCAGGGGTTCGACTCCCCTATGCTCCACAAAATGGCAATAGAAATTCGACAAATTAATTCAAAACGCGAACTGAAACAATTTATTCAGTTCGCTAATGATTTGTATGTCGATTGTCCTTACTACTGTCCTCCCCTCTTTTTCGATGAGATGAACTGCTTCGAGCCGGATCACAACCCGGCTTTAGAAGTATGCGAGTACCAGTTATGGATGGCTTTCCGTGACGGCAAAGCCGTGGGACGTATCGCCGGTATCATCAATCATAAGGCCAATGAGAAGTGGAATTACAAACATGTCCGCTTTGGATGGTTCGACTTCATTGATGATCTTGAAGTAAGTCGTACGTTGCTGGATACCGTTGTAGCATGGGGGAAAGAACGTGGTATGGACGCGTTGAACGGTCCGGTAGGTTTTACGGATTTCGACCATGAGGGATTGCTGATTGATGGCTATGACTACCCTGCTGTAATGGCATCGCTATATAACTACCCGTATTACGTAAAGCACATGGAGGCGTACGAGCTGACAAAAGATGCTGATTGGATAGAGCTCCAAGTCTATCCACCCAATGGGTGTCCGGAACGCCTGAACCGCATTGCAGAGATAGTAAAACAGCGCTCTCACGTGCATGTGGATAAAGTAAAGAACTCGCGAGAACTCGTGCGTAAGTATGGTATCCAGTATATGGACGTCATCGACGAAGCATACCAGAAACTGTATAATTTCCAGCCAATGACTGCGAAGCAGAAGAACTACTATAAGGACATGTATTTCCCTCTGTTGAACTTCGACTTCGTGACGCTTGTTGTGAATGAGAAAGACGAGATTGTTGGTGTGGGTTTGGGCATGCCGGATATATCTGATGCGCTAAGAAAATGCGGAGGCAAATTGCTTCCATTGGGATGGTACTACCTGCTAAAAGCGCTGAAGGCCAAGCACATGGAATCGTTCAGTTTTCTGCTCATAGCCATACGACCGGACTATCAGGACAAAGGCATTAATGCGTTGTTCTTCCAGGATCAGATACCTATCATCAACAAATACGGCATCAAACGATTGGAGACAACCAATATATTGGAGACCAACACAAAGAACATTGCCAATTTTACGCAGTTTGACCACAAGCGTCATAAGCAGCACCGCGCATATATCAAAACAATCTGATGGGTAAAATCTTCAAAGTCTTTGGTGGTGCGCTGGAACGCATGAATGCGTATATACAGGAGAATGGAGGGCGATATTCTGCCGTACGGGAGAATGTATTGGAGCATGCATGCATGTTACCGCAGCCTTTCACAGCAGAGCAATTGGAGACAGCCTGTCAGTCCGAGAAGATCTCGTCAGGTACCATCTATAATTGTTTGCAACTGTTCCTGAAAGCGAATATCATCCATGCCACGAAACGCCAGAAGGGACATAAGGCAACAGAGTACGAACTGATTACCGGGAATCCGATCCGAATGCAGCGTATCTGCCAGAAATGCGGACGAGTTACCAATTTCCGTGCACCTGCCATCGACCGCCTCATTCGGGAACAGAAGACACCGAGTTTCTTCATGCAGCATTATACGCTTTTCATCTATGGAGAATGTCGCAGGTGTAGAATGGATAGTCTGGAGAAACGTAAAAAGAAATCATAAGCATGAGTACAATGACTCTATATTGGATTATTTTCATCGCTATTGCCCTGGCAAGTTGGCTCGTGTCGTATTCGCTTAAGAGTAAGTTCGAGCGATACAGCAAAGAAGCCTTGCCAATGAACGGTCGTGACGTAGCGGCAAAGATGCTGCGTGACCATGGCATCACCGATGTACAGATCACCCATGTTGACGGTCAACTCACCGACCATTACAACCCTGCCACCAAGACTGTCAACTTATCCAGGGACGTCTATTACGGCACAAACGTGGCAGCCGCAGCAGTTGCAGCGCACGAATGCGGACATGCCGTTCAACATGCGACGGCTTATGCACCGCTGAAGTTGCGCTCAGCGTTAGTGCCAGTAGTGTCTTTTGCCAGCAACTGGATGACATGGGTACTGCTTGCCGGAATGCTGTTGATTGAAACTTTTCCGCAAATATTGTTGGCAGGAATATGCCTCTTCGCACTGACTACCCTCTTCTCCTTTATCACTTTACCGGTGGAGGTCAATGCCAGTCAGCGAGCCGTGAACTGGTTGCAAGAATCGGGCATCACTGACCGCGAAACCACAGAGATGGCGTCCGATGCACTGCATAGCGCAGCCTACACCTACGTTGTAGCAGCTCTTTCGTCACTCGCCACACTGGTATATTATATACTGATACTTTTAGGGGGAAACCGCAGGTAGCCCTCTTAGGTCCCGTAGCTCAATTGAATAGAGTGTCAGATTCCGGTTCTGAAGGTTCTGGGTTTGAGCCCCAGCGGGATCACAAAGAGCAGAAGCTCGCACCGCAGGTGCAAATTAGAAAATTTGCCCAGCTGGATCACAAAACAGCCGCCAAGTTGGCGGCTGTTTTATTTGTTATTTGTCATTTAAGATTTATATCTACGACTATCGGTTCATGGTCTGCATAGCGGTGGAGACTCTTGTCCTTCAATCTATACGCGCTGTGCTGGTAATACCAGTCGGCATTGACATGCCAGGGTTGCACATGTATCACCTGTGTCTCCATAGAGGGCGAAGCGAAACAACGGTCGAGATAACCCATCTCGCCTTTGAAGACATACGAATAGTCGTCCGGACAGAAACGCATCAACTGATCGGGATAGCCGGCCCGAACAATGGATTGAATCGGCAACTCCTGTGTATAACAGTTATAATCCCCCAGCAACAGGATATCCGAATCGCCATAAAGCGCCGTGGCCTTAGGTAACATCGCCAACAGCGAATCCACATTAGACATCCGTTTGAGATGCGTGTCATAGTTGCCTCGTCCGGGACGTTTCGATTTCAGATGATTCAGGCTGACGACAAAGCGTTCTCCGGTCGATTGCCCTTTCTTGTCGATGCGCACAAAGCCTTGCGCAAACATGCGTGCATGGTAATGACTGCTCGTATCGGAGTACGCGGACAGCGGTGCTTCGTACGGTCGCACGCGATCCACGCGATAGATGAAACAACCTCCTATCCGGTCGATATTCTCCATCGGCATGGAGACATAGGCATACTTCGCGCATCCCTTATTCAGCGCCTCAAGAAGCATCTTCGGCGCCTTGTCACCCACCTGCACTTCGCATAACGCATAAAGGTCGGCTTTCATCGCCTTCAGTCCTTTCGCCACTTTGCGCACTTTGAGTGCATTTTGTTCCGGCGTAGTACGTCTTGTAGCGTAGCCGCCAAGGTCAGCAAAAAGGTTCTCTACATTCGCGCCCACGACCCGTATCGCACCTTTCTCTGCTTTTTTGAGCGGGGCTACGCGGCTATGCGAAGTCTTCACTCCCGAGCCCGTGAGCAAATGACGCTCACTCGTCACGCGCGCCTTAAACCCGCGTACGCGGTCACCCGTACGAACCTTATAATAATCGTTGCGGCAATGCACGCAGATGGAGTTCGCGCGATTCGATGCCACGATACGCCGATAATCCGTGCTATCGCCGTCTGCCAGCCCTATAGCCTTTTCCTCCGGGCAATACAAACGCTCCGGGGCCAGAATCAACGAGTCATAAAAACTACCGCATACCACGAGTGGTGTCGTCAATTGAACCATCTGATTGGTGTACCGCGACCAGTCGGCCTGCAGTTGCTCTAACGAAACACGCTCCACCGCCGAAACGGAGAGCGTGTAAAGAGCAATGAGTAATAAAAAGTGCTTTCTCATAGTTGGTTGCGGAGGGCGGGATCGAACCACCGACCTTCAGGTTATGAGCCTGACGAGCTACCACTGCTCTACTCCGCGATATATCTTCTCTTTCGAAAAGCGGGTGCAAAGGTACTGCTTTTTTTTGATATACGCAAATTTTTAGGCATTTTTCTTTCTTTTTTGCTAAAAAAGGCTCAAATCGGCATCGGTAATAATTCCTTTGGAGCGTTTCTTACCCCGCGAAGAGGGTTTTGCCTCATTCGCAGAAGTCGGAGAGAAAGGCGACACATAACGACCTATATACGGACTGATAATCGCACGAGTCTGATCGTCTGTTGAAGGACATTTATCGACAATCCACTCCAGATACGAGCGGTCAATACGTAACATCGATTCGATGGACTCGTTGCGGTGCGCCCCCAAGTTCAAGTAATAATAATCCCCTCTCTTCACCAGCCATCGGTCGAACGAGATAAAGCCGAACTCTTCGCGTTGCGCCCACGCCCAACCGTGCGCGGCCACCTGCGCCTTGAACACCTCTATCGTAGCCATGACGTCATCCAGCGAGTTATGCGCCCCTTCAAACGGATGACCGTAATAACGGGTGTACGCTGCTGTCAGGTTATTAGGCAGTTTTTCACCGTTCTCATCCACTTGACCGGCTGTATGGATGCGCTCCAACAACAACGCATCATACCAGGTGCGGCCGTCAAAGTCAAAATCCAACCCGAGACGTTGCAGGTTATAATGCAAGATCGGCGCATCGTACCCATTGCCGTTATACGAGAGGATGTCACAACCGTCGGTGAAGGCTATCAAGTCATCATACACGCTGCGCAAGGACACGCCATGCTCCAACAGAAAATCCTTGGAGATATGATGCACCGCCTCCGACTCTGCAGGAATCGTGAATTCTCCTTCGGGAAGAATATACCAATCGCGTTGGTCCTCTACTTGCCAACTGTCAGTGTCCACTTTTACTAACGATAACTGAATAATGTGCTCTTTCTGCACATCCAAACCGGTGGTCTCGGTGTCAAAACATACAAGTTTCATTCTATATAAAGCACTAATCCCTTCAGGTACTCGCCTTCCGGGTGGTAAATATTTATCGGGTGGTCTTGCGGTTGATGCAACTGATGCAGTATCCGCACTTTTCTTCCTACGGAAGCCGCAGCGCTGAATACCGCCAGCCTGAAAGCCTCTTTATCCACGGCCTGCGAACAGGAGAAGGTGAATAAAATGCCTCCGGGACGGATCATCTCGATTGCTTTCGCGTTGATGCGCTGGTATCCGCGCAAAGCGTTCTTCACCGCGTCACGATGTTTGGCGAACGCCGGCGGATCAAGTATGATCAGGTCGAAAGTGCGTCCGGCATTCTTCTGCGCTGCGAGGTATTCGAACGCATCGGCGGTTACGGCAGTGTGGTTTTTCGCCTTCGGGAAGTTATGCGCCACGTTCGCATTCACCAAGTCGATGGCTTTCTGGCTGACATCGACGGAGTCCACGCGCTTTGCGCCGCCACGCAGAGCATACAAGGAGAATCCACCGGTATAGCAGAACATATTCAGCACTTCTTTGTTCGCAGCATAACGCTCCACCAACGCACGGTTCTCGCGCTGATCCACGAAGAAGCCTGTTTTCTGTCCCCGCAACCAGTCAATGCGAAATTCCAGTCCGTTCTCTACCGACCAGAATTCTTCGCTTTCCGGCGAGGTGTTGCGGATCAGATATCCCACTTTATCGCCTTCTACGGGTGCCTTGAACGGCAGGGTGTCATCGGACTTGTAATACACGTTCTGTACCTGCGGTACGACGGTTGCTATCGTCTTGGCAATCACTTCGCGGCACCGATGCATTCCTACCGAATGGGCCTGAACAACCGCTGTGTCGGCATAGACATCCACGATCAATCCCGGCAGAAAATCTCCTTCGCCGTGTATCAGGCGGAAGGTGTTGTTATCCGTTCTGATGAGACCCAGGCTCTCGCGCACTCGATACGCCGCGCGGAGACGTTGTTCCCAGAAATCCGCCGGCAGTTCTTCCACTCCAAAGGCCAAGATCCGCACGGCGATGGAACCCACTTGCCAGTGCCCCACTCCGAGCGTCTCACCCTGCGCACTCTCTACGCGCACCAACTCGCCTTCTTCGGGTGCGGACGCTTTATGCGACGCATCCAGAAGGACACGGGCGATTGCTCCGCTGAACACCCACGGATGAAACCGTTTGAGCGACTCTTCCTTATGCGGTTTTAAGATAATTGTTGTCATAGTACGCGTTTTTTATTCAACTCCTCTCGTATGTTCGTGGTACGCGTGCAGACTGAGGTTATCGCTCACGTACTTGAGGCTGTGCAGTTTTTTGAATCCGAGAGCGGCGATAAATGCCAACTCCATATCGAAAACGCAGTCCTTATAATCGGACGCCAACACAAAATCGCAATTCGAATAACAAACGGCTCTTTTGCCGGTGTTCCGGAATCCCGGTATCTCGGAATCAGGAAGAGCGCTCAATTCCAGACGCGGCTCTTCATACTTTACATTCGGGTGATTCAAACGCACTTCTGACACTTGCACCCACGTGCCGAGCTCAAAATTAGCGCTGCCGACATAGCCGATATTATATAATTCCGCCTCAGGGTCCAGGTTCTTCAGACTCCGAAGCACGTTGATTGCCCCGACTCCGGTAAAGACAAGCGTGGCGTCATGAAGATCCAGGCCCAGTTCTTCACGGGCTTTGTCTAACAGTGACCGCTCGCCCTCTTCGGCCATGATGATGTATTTTGCCATATTTACAAACTTTATGGGTGCAAAGTTACGCTTTTTTTCTGACATATGCAAAAAATTAACCTTAAAATGAAAATTATTGCCTAAAAATTTGCGTAATTAAAAAAAAAGCAGTACTTTTGCACCCGCTTTTGTAAAACTGGCCGGTTGGATGAGCGACTTAGTCAGCGGTCTGCAAAACCGTATAGAGCGGTTTGACTCCGCTACCGGCCTCTAAGAGCCGCCCGACCAAGGGTGGCTCTTTTGAATTAAAAATTAAGAATTAAAATTAAGAATTGGATTCCCTTATTCAAGATATCACTTCGCAGGAGTACAAGTACGGCTTCACGACAGACGTGGAGACCGATATTGTGCCGGCGGGACTGAACGAAGACATCGTCCGGTTGATTTCGGCGAAGAAAGGTGAGCCGGAATGGCTGCTGGAGTTTCGTCTGAAAGCTTTCCGCAAATGGCAGACGATGCCTGTACCGACATGGGCGCACCTTGATATTCCCGAGATTGATTTTCAAGCCATCTCTTATTTTGCGGCGCCGAAGGCAAAGAAGGAGCAGGGGCAAAAGGATGAGATAGACGAACAGATCATGAAGACCTTCGACAAGCTCGGCATTCCGCTGGAAGAGCGGGCGGCGTTGGCAGGAAACATGGCGGTTGACGCCGTCATGGACAGCGTGAGTGTGAAGACCACTTTCCGCGAGACATTAGCCGAGAAGGGAATCATCTTCTGTTCCATCAGCGAGGCGGTGAAAGAATATCCGGATTTGGTGAAGAAGTATTTGGGAAGTGTCGTTCCTCCGACGGATAATTTCTATGCAGCACTCAACTCGGCGGTGTTTAGCGACGGAAGTTTTGTGTATGTACCGAAAGGTGTCCGTTGTCCGATGGAGTTGAGTACGTATTTCCGCATCAATGCGGGCAAGACGGGTCAGTTCGAGCGCACGCTGCTAATAGCTGACGAAGGGGCATACCTCAGTTATCTGGAAGGATGCACGGCGCCGATGCGCGACGAGAACCAGTTGCACGCGGCGATTGTGGAGATAGTGGTGCACAAGGATGCGGAAGTGAAGTATTCGACCGTGCAGAACTGGTATCCGGGTGACAAGAACGGCAAGGGCGGTATTTATAACTTTGTGACGAAGCGAGGGATCACGCATGAGAACGCGCGTCTGAGCTGGACACAAGTGGAAACGGGAAGTGCGATCACATGGAAGTACCCGAGTTGTATTTTGAAAGGCGACAACTCGACGGCGGAGTTCTATTCGGTAGCGGTGACCAATAACTACCAGCAGGCGGACACGGGCACAAAGATGATACATATCGGCAAGAACACGCGCTCGCGTATTATATCCAAAGGTATCTCTGCAGGTCACAGCCAGAATGCGTACAGAGGATTGGTGAAGATGGGTGTACATGCGGAGAATGCACGCAACTACAGCCAGTGCGACAGTCTGTTGCTGGGCGACAAGTGCGGCGCACACACCTTCCCTGACATGATTATCAGCAACCCTACGGCGACCGTAGAGCACGAAGCAACGACGAGCAAGATCAACGAGGACCAGCTGTTCTATTGCCGTCAACGAGGCATCGGCGTAGAGGACGCGGTGGGATTGATTGTGAACGGTTACGCCAAGGAAGTGATGGAAAAACTGCCGATGGAGTTTGCCGTGGAGGCGCAGAAGTTGCTGCAAGTTAGTTTAGAGGGGAGCGTCGGCTAAAGACAGCAATTTATGTAACAAGTTTGCTGCAGAGTTCTTCGGAACGGCAGTATTGGTTTTGGGCGGTTGTGGAACGGCCCTGTTTGGACATGTTGGTTTTCTGGGCGTAGCTCTTGCGTTCGGTTTGACGATTGTTGCTGCGGCGTATGGTATCGGCCATATCAGCGGCGCACACCTCAATCCGGCTGTCAGTCTTGGCGTGTTTGTGAACGGTCGCATGAGCGCTAAAGAGATGCTCTGCTACTGGTGTGCACAGATTCTCGGCGCTATCGCAGCTGCCGCTATCCTCTTCGGTATCGCTAAATCCGCAGGTATGGAAATCGGCACGTTCGCAGCGAACGGCTATGGCGATTTCTTCAGCGACGCAGATGTAGCCGGCGGTTATCTTCGTACGAATGTCTGGGGTGCGTTCGCTACCGAGTGTGTACTGACTTTCGTTTTCCTGATGGTTATCCTCGGCGTGACGGACAACAAGCACGCTAATGGTGCTTTCGGCGGCCTGGCGATCGGTCTGACGCTGACTCTGATTCACTTGATCTCTATTCCTTTGACCAACACTTCGGTGAACCCTGCACGTTCGATCTCGCAGGCTATCTTCTCCGAGAACGCACTCGCTCTCCCGCAACTCTGGCTCTTCATCGTTGCTCCGCTCGTAGGCGCAGCGCTCGCCGGTCTTTGCTACAAGTGCATTACCTGCGAAGGAAACTGCAAAAAGTGATTGAAAGGTAAATTACTCCAGATCAATGTGCTCCGCCTGAACAGGCGAAGCGAGGAAATTAGATGCGGATTGCGAGAAGCGGTCCGCATTTTCTGTAGTCAGATAGGAGCATGTTCCGTTGGTGGAGAGTTGGTCGCGGTACTCGGAGTGACGACGCAGATAATCCGCAAGCGATTTGGCTTCGAGTTCGCCTTGTGCGATAGTTGTCACCTTGGGTGAATCCACCGGAAGCGGGAATTCCGACTCGTCCAACTCATGACGAAATTCGAGCCAGTTGTCGATTCGCTCTTTCATGAGCGGATAGTGGGTACAACCGAGCACGAGGGTGTCAATCTGAGGATCTTTGGCGAGTATCTCACGCAGGTACTTGCCGATGAAGTACTTGGCGCCGGGTCCGTTGTGTTCGCCGGCCTCGATAAGCGGCACCCAGAGCGGGCAGGCCTGCTGAGTAATGACTAATTTTCGGCATTCCGGTATCTCGGTATCCCGGTATCCCGCCAATTTCTCCAGCTCTAATACATAACTCTCGGAACTGACCGTGGCGGGTGTAGCAAGAATGCCGACATGTCCGGTTTTGGTGATAGCCGGCACGGCTTCTACCGTCGGGCGGATGACTCCCAGCACGTTCACTCTTTCATGCTTTAACTCTTTCATTCTTTCAGCGTTAATAACCGGCAGGTCATTTTGCTGAATGGTTCTCAGCGCTTTCGCACTCGCGGTGTTGCAGGCCAGAATGACCAACGTGCAGTCGTGCTCAAAAAGGTACTTGACCGCCTGGAGCGTATAGCGGTAGATGACGTCAAAAGAGTGCGTGCCGTAAGGCGCACGTGCGTTGTCGCCCAAGTACAAGTAATCGTACCGGGGCAACTCTTTGCGGATTGCATCGAGGATGGTCAATCCGCCATAACCGCTGTCAAAAACACCAATTTTAGCCATTCCGTCTGCAAAAGTACTGCTTTTTCTTCAATTGTGCAAATTTATTTGCTTTTTTCGCTCCTATATTTGCATATTTCAAAAAAATGTTGTAATTTTGCGAGCGCAAAATCGATTTGAACAATAATGACCACCCTGTCTAATAGTGAAAAAGAGGCGATCATGAAGGACATGAAGTCCTTCGATGAACCCATGCCGGCAGTCGGTATCTTCTGGTATGATCCGGAGGAGCATGACTTCTTTGGTGTGTATAAGAAAGAGCTGACGCCCAAGATGGTAGAAGAGGCGGCCGAGAAAGGTCTGCCATACATCAACTACCAGACGCTGCATCGCTCTATTTGGCAGAAACAGTATTTCCGCGCGCTGGCCAAGCACGAGCCTACTAAGTTTAGCGGCGATTATACGCAAGTGCCGCGTGGTCGCGTCTCCTGGGCGGTGGATCATTTTGTAGTCTTTGTAGGCCAATGGGCAAAGGATATCGAGGAAGAATTAACGGCTCTGTTGGAAAAATATTTCGCCCTGCCGTATTTCGAGTTCCGGTACGATGAGCATTGGGACCTCGGTCACGGTTGGTCAGGTGATTTGTAACCTACCGCTGGGCTTGATAGCGTAAAAAAGCAAAGCGGGCAAGGGGATAATAGATTTGACATACCAAATTGGCATCACAAAGCAACACCTAAGAGGCTGATAAATAACAAGTTATAAGTTTGATATGCCAATTTGGCATCGGGCGGAATGGACAAAATAGGAAAAAGTGGCATACAAATTTGCCTATATCAAAAAAAGTTGTAATTTTGCGAGTGCAAAATCATTAAAGACAAAATAACATGCCGGAAATTAGTTCATTTTATGGAATAGTAATTTACATGTATATGAGTGAGCATAACCCTCCTCATTTTCATGTGAAATATCAAGATTACGAAGCCATCATTACTATCAAGGATGGTGTGGTTACGGGCTCTTTACCTCGTCGCGCATTGCGTTTAGTATATGAATGGCTTGACCAACACCAAGATGAACTAATGGCTAACTGGGAACGTTTGGGTAGATCCGAAAGTCCTATTAAAATTAAGCCGCTACAATAACAAGAAAGGAGGCGATTATGAATCCTATTTTAAAAGTAACAAGTGCTGATTACGTCCGCGATTATATATTGCGTCTATCTTTTAACGATGGAGCAGTTAAGTTTGTGGATTTTTTGCCGTTGGCTCAAAAGGGTATATGTACCAAGTTGCAAAATCTGGATTATTTTCGCCAGTTTAAACTTGATCCTTTTACAGTAGACTGGTCTAATGAAATCGGCTTTGCTCCAGAGTATCTTTATGAGATAGGTACTGCTGTGTAAAATCTCCGTCGCTTGCCGACGTAAACAGCAAGGACATATTGAATATTCGCGTTTGCGATTTATTGGGATCCTTAGAATGTGAGAAGTTTTGAAGATTCACCAATAATAAGTCAGCAAGCGTCCATAGTATATATGGGCGTGACTTATCGGTGAATGGGCATTTCTCACAGCCTTAAGGATGATAAGGAACGTCCATTTTTTTTGTATAACCATTAAATAATTAATCATTATGAAAAAATCTATCTTTATTCTCGCAGCTCTTTTTGCTGCCACATTTGCTAATGCGCAAATTACATTGGAACACACTTTTGAAGGCGGAAGTCTCTTTACTCATACTGATGGAGGCAGCCTTTCGGATGACCAAACGAATAGAATTCAAGCACCTTGTTTTTACATTTGGGATGAAACATCAAGTGGTGTAACGCCATATAGTTGTTGGTTGGAATTATACGATCCGGAAACATTAGACTTATATAAAAAGATTGTTTTTGAAAAATTTACGCTTATTCACTATATTACCAGAAACATTTTCACAACAGATAACAAGGTAGCCTTTATAGCAAATGACAAAATCTTGAACGAAGACAAAGAGGTCGTCTATGATTTAAATTTGGGTTTAGATCCGTCCTCTCTCCGCTATGATTTGGTAAAATTTAATGGGAACTACAAATTAGTGGCACGGACTTCTTATGGTAGCAAAGGTAAAACATACATTTATTCCCTTCCTGGAAACGGTGAAGCACAAGCCATAAGCAATCCTTCTCCGAAAAAGAATGCACGCAAGGTTGCACGTGAAGGGCAAGTATTAGTAGAAACGGAAACTAACACCTACACCCTCCAGGGACAGGAAGTGAAATAAGTGCGGTCTATCAAATTGACCTAAATAATCCAAAAACTTAATTTTAATGACATTTCCGAAGGCAAAAATTTGGAAATGTCATTTTTTTATTGTACCTTTGCACTCGATTTTAGGGAATAACTTGCTCCGGTTCTAAACCGGTTTGCACTCAAAATCAGAGGCATCTCAGGGGAACTTCGGAGGCGCTTCGGAGGCATCCTAGACTTTATTAAAATTTAAATCATGTAAACTACACATTATCAGAGCATTACGCAACATGTCGCGACACCTGAAAAATATCGTTATTGACCGTTTAAAATCCACTATTGCCACTTTTGAGCAATTACCTGCGGGATCCACTCCTCATTCCAAAGGCGTGCGCTATTTCCGTGCCAACACGGGCATTGACATGTTCTGGGGTGCCATGGATATGGTCAAAGAAGGCCAAGCCCGCAAAAAACGCATCATCGTACGACCCTCGCGTTTCCGCTCCGGACTCTTCGAACTCTATACCTACCATTTCCCGAAACACTGGTCGGCGGCGTGCGTGGAAAACAGGGAGATCATCAAAGAAGCCCAGCGTCGTGCACATGCGTTAGAGAAAGACTGCACGGCGGAAGGTTTGGAATGGCGGATCCGGTTCCTGATGCATTATTTCCGTGTGTTCAAGGGCGGCGGCAAGCCGGAAGAGGGTTTTAAGGCGTACTCCCGTTTCTATCAATATACCTACGTGGCTATTTACCGGCAGTTGAAGGCCGCGGCACAGAAAGCGAAGAAGGAAGAGACGGTCGAGATAGAGGAGATCTCCTTCGAACCGATTGATTTTCGGCCGAGATTGCAGGTGTTTTCCAGTCCGCTACGGAGGGCGTACAAAAGATATAGAGAAACCGAAGAAACACGGAATGACATCCCGCACAATGAACAAAGCCCGCCGGGACAACTCATGCCGGATTGATGGACATACTTCCCCTTAACAGCAGGCCTAAACCGCCTACGGCTGAGTCATAATTTATCGCCATTTGCTGAAAATCTACAGATTTTTGGCGGATTTTTGGCATAATATTTGCACAATTCAAAAAAAAGTTGTACTTTTGCACGCTAAATGTGGCGTGCACACCTGTACGCGTGTATAATTACGAGCACGTATGCATACATTCATGCAGGCACAAACGGAACAAGCACGCCCATAGAGGCACTTGAAAAAAACGAACAAAATAACTAAAAAATATACGTATATGAAATTCAATGTTTCGAGTTCCAAACTCTTTTCTCAACTGCAGGCTGTAAGCCGCGTGATTAACAGTAAGAATGCGCTGCCGATCTTGGACGACGTACTGTTCGACCTCGTGGGCAACGAGTTACGTTTGACCGCATCGGACGGTGAGACGACTATCCGCACGAGCATCGAGGTGGATGGCGCCGAAGGTTCGGGTAAAGTGGCGTCCGCAGCCAAGTTGTTGTTGGAGACCCTGAAGGAGTTCAGCGAGCAACCTCTGGCTTTCACCATTGACGAGAATAACTTCGCTGTGAACATGGTCAGCCAGAACGGTACATATTCGTTCGTAGGCGTGAACGGCAACGAGTATCCTGAGATGCCGGCCGCAGAGGGCGATGCACAGACACTGGCTTTGCCGGCGAACGTGCTTCAGAGCGCTATTGAGAAGACGATCTTCTGCACCGCCGACGACGACCTGCGTCCTGTGATGAACGGTATTTTCTTCGACATCGCAGCAGACAAAGTGACGATGGTGGCTACCGATGCGCACCGTCTGGTTCGTTATACGAACGCAGGTGTTCAGGCAGGCGTAGCAGCCAGCTTCATCCTTCCGAAGAAACCGGCAGGTCTGTTGAAGAACCTGTTGGCGAAAGAGGAGAGTGATGTCAAGGTGACCTTCGGTGCAAAGAACGCCCGTTTCGAGTTCGGCAGCACGATCATCGTTTGCCGTCAGATCGAGGGCCGTTTCCCGAACTACAACGCCGTCATCCCGCAGGGTAACAACAACATCGTGACGGTTGACCGTCAGACGATGATCAATGCCTGCAAGCGCGTGGCAGTCTTCGCTAACAACGGCACGGCACAACTGCGTCTGGCATTGAGCGAGAACAGCATCAAGATTTCCGCGCAGGATATCGACTTCTCGACGAGCGCGGAAGAGACGATCTCTTGCGACTACAACGGCACGCCGATGGCTATCGGTTTCAAGGCTCCGTTCCTCATCGACCTGCTCAGTTCGATTGAGAGCGCCGAGGTACAACTCAAACTCGCTGACCCGGCTCGCGCAGGTTTGATCCTGCCGGTAGAGAACGAGGCGAATGAAGATATCGTCATGTTGCTCATGCCGATGCTGCTGAACGATTAATTAGAAGCCTAACCCCAACCCTTCCCTTAAGGGAAGGGAGATATTTTCAGACATATGGGTTTTAGAAAATTGACGGCGCAGGAGATTGCGCAATTAGAGGCACAGGGCTGCAAGGCTACCGATTGGAAAGAGATTGAGGTAGCCGAGTCTTTTGACGCACGTTATGTGCGCCATTCCAATTTCTCCGGACACAACCGTCTGGGTGTCTTCGGCAAGGAGATCGAGTTGCCCGGAGGCATCAAAGTGCACACGGGCATCTACAACACCATGCTCCATAACTGCGAGGTGGGAGATGACGCGCACTTGTATAACATCCACAACTACATTGCCAACTACACCATCGGCGCCGAGACCTGTATCGAGAACGTGAACGCCATCCTCGTGGACGGCAAGAGTACGTTCGGTAATGGTGTGCGCGTGCCGGTGATGAACGAAGGCGGCGGACGTGAGATTCCTATCTTCAACGAGCTCTCCGCCAGCCTGGCGTATATCCTCACGCTGTACCGTCACCGTCCGAAGATGATTGCGGCGTTGGAGCGTCTGATTGACGCCTACGCGGAGCAACAGGCTTCGGATCACGGCTATATCGGCAAACACGTACGTATCCTCAACTGCGGAAGTATCAAGAACGTAAAGATCGGTGACAGTGCCGAATTGATCGGTGTCAGCCGCTTGAAAAACGGAACGATCAACTCCAACGAGTCCGCGCCGGTACGTCTGGGCAGCGGAGTGAAATGCGAGGACTTCATCCTTGCCTCCGGAGTAGAGATCGGCGACTCGACGCTGGTGGACAAGTGCTTCGTGGGACAGGGATGTATCTTCGACAAGCACTACTCTGCAGGCGAGAGTCTGTTCTTCTCGAACTGTCAGGGCATGCACGGCGAGGCCTGCGCTATCTTTGCCGGCCCGTACACCGTGACCCATCATAAATCAACCCTTCTCATCGCGGGCATGTTCTCGTTCCTCAATGCGGGTTCGGGTTCCAACCAGTCGAACCACATGTACAAACTCGGTCCTATCCATCAGGGTATCGCCGAGCGCGGCGCGAAGACGACGAGTGACAGTTATCTCTTATGGCCGTCGAAGATCGGCGCGTTCAGTCTGGTGATGGGTCGTCATACCCACCATGCCGACACGTCCGAACTGCCGTTCTCGTACCTGATAGAGAACAACTCGGAGAGTTATCTTGTTCCGGGCGCGAACCTGCGTACCGTAGGTACGATCCGCGATGCGCAGAAATGGCCGAAACGTGACAACCGCAAAGACCCGCATAAACTCGACCAGATCAATTTCAACCTTCTGAGTCCTTACACGGTGCAGAAGATGTGGCGCGGTCGCGAAGTATTAGATGAGTTGGTGGCGCTGAGCGGAGAGAACACCGAGGTGTTCGGTTACCGCAACTGCAAGATCCGCAACTCTTCCCTCAAGCACGGTCGCGAGCTATACACCATCGGTATCCAGAAATTCCTCGGCAACAGTCTCATCAGCCGCTTGGAGAAAAGCGAATGGCACACAATGGAGGAAGTGCGGAAGGCCTTGCGTCCGGACAGTCCGATCGGTTCAGGCGACTGGGTCGATCTGGCAGGACTGCTGGCGCCGAAGAGCGAAGTGACACGCCTGCTGGATGACATTGAGGCGGGCAGACTGAACCTCGATGCCATTCAGGCACGGCTCGTCGAGATGCACGCGCACTACTACTCGTACGAATGGACCTGGGCGCTCGAGCACTTGGAGCAAGTATGGGGATGCGACGTAGAGCACGTCACCCTCGCACAGATCCGCAAGACCATCGAGGATTGGAAAGCGGCCGTTGTGGGACTGGACAAGATGGTTTATAACGATGCCCGCAAGGAATTTGACATGAACAGTCAGACGGGCTTCGGTGTGGACGGTGACCGTGATCAAGCGCAAGCGGACTTCGAAGAAGTACGCGGTAGTTTTGAGTCGAACTCCTTCGTCAAGGCCGTGCTCGAGCATATCGAGACGAAGAGTCAGTTAGGTGATAAAGTTCTAGCAGCCCTAGGAACCCTAGGATAACTAGTTTATATGAGTACAGGTAAGGTGACGATATTAGGTTGCGGCAGTGCCAAGCCGACGAAGACCACTTCCCCTTCGGGGCAGTGGGTGGAGTTGTGCGACAAGTCCTTCCTCGTGGATTGCGGCGAAGGTGTACTGCTGACGATGCAGAAGTTGGGTTTGCGCACCTCGCGTCTGTATAATATCTTCATCTCGCATCTGCATGGCGACCATTGTTTCGGACTGATCGGTTTGCTGACGACGCTGGGCATGCTCAAGCGCACACAACCGATGCATATATATGCCCATCCCGACTTGGAGCGTCTGCTGACGCCGCTGTTGGAATATCACGCCAACGACCGTCAGTACGACATCATCTTCCATCCCATCAACCCGCGCAAACATGCCGTCATCTTCGAGGATCGCACCGTCTCCGTAGAGACTATCCCGTTGAAGCACGGCGTGCCGACCTGCGGTTTTCTTTTCAAAGAGACCCATCGCGTGAAGAAAGAAGACGGTTCTTTCGAGCGGGTGACACGCAAGCGTTTCGCTTACTGCGCGGACACGATGTACAGCGAGAAGATCCTCCCTGTCATCGAAGGCGTGGACACCTTGTATCACGAGTCCACTTTCCTCGAGTCGATGGGAGCACGGAGCAAGGAAGTGAAGCACTCGACGGCGGCGCAGGCGGCTACCATCGCCCAAAAAGCCCACGCGGGCAAACTGATCTTGGGACATTACTCCGCGCGCGTCGAAGACCATAGTTTGTTCCTCGACGAAGCAAAACCGATCTTCGAGAACACCTTCCTGGCGGAAGAGAATTTGACATTTGAGATTTAATGGCAAAGACAACGATTCAATATGTATGCTCATCCTGCGGTGCGAAAGCTCCGCAACTCTTAGGCCGTTGTCCGGTCTGCGGCGAATGGGGCACGTACGAAGAGGAAGTGTTGGAAAGCCGTCAGCCTTCATCCGTCAGCCGTCAGGCAGCAAGTTCTTCCCGCGCACAGCGTCTGCAAGACATTGAGGCGTCCGAAGAGATGCGCCTGGACATGCACAACGGCGAGTTCAACCGCGTGTTAGGCGGAGGACTCGTTCCGGGCAGCCTGGTGTTGTTAGGCGGCGAGCCGGGTATCGGCAAATCGACCTTGGCCCTGCAGGTACTCATGCAGCAAGGCGAACGGAAGACATTCTACGCCTCGGGTGAAGAGAGCGTGCGCCAACTCAAACTGCGCGCAGAGCGGCTCGCCGGCAATGCAGAGAACCTCTTTATCTCTTCGGAGACATCGCTGGAACGGATCCTTGACCAGGTCAAAGAACTGGAACCGGAGATCGTTGTCATCGACTCCATCCAGACCATCGGCACCGGAGACGTGGAAGCCACGATAGGAAGTATTACTCAGGTACGCGAATGTGCGGCACGCATCCTCGAGTTTGCGAAAAGCCGTAATATACCCTTCATCATCATCGGGCATATCAACAAAGAGGGTTCGCTGGCAGGACCGAAAGTGCTGGAGCATATTGTCGATACGGTGCTGCAGTTCGAAGGAGACCAGCAATACATGTACCGCATCCTGCGGGCACAGAAGAACCGTTTCGGTTCGACGTCCGAGATCGGTATCTACGAAATGCGCCAGGAGGGGCTGCGCGAGGTGACCAACCCTTCGGAGTTGTTGCTCTCCACGGCGCGCGAAGGCCTTTCGGGCATTGCAATAGCCGCAGCAGTAGAAGGTGTCCGACCGTTCCTGATCGAAGTGCAAGCTCTCGTCTCGTCGGCCGCCTACGGGACACCGCAGCGTTCATCGACAGGTTTTGACGGCAGAAGGCTGAACATGCTGCTCGCCGTGTTGGAGAAACGCGTGGGATTCAAACTGCTGCAGAAAGATGTGTTCCTCAATATCGCCGGAGGGCTGAAGGTGCAGGATCCGGCTATCGACCTGGCTGTCCTGGCGGCCGTACTGAGCAGTAACATGGACATCGCCCTGGACGCAGGTACATGCCTGTGCGGCGAGGTGGGGCTGGCAGGCGAAATACGTTCTGTCAACCGCATCGAGCAACGTATCGCCGAGGCGCAGAAATTAGGATTCAGACGCATCCTCATTCCTGCAGAACAAAAAATCGACCCAAAACGCTTCTCCATCGAAGTGGTGGGCGTGAAGAAAGTGACGGACGCCTTCCGTCTGTTGATAGTGAAAAATGAAAAATGAAAATTGAAAGGTATATATATAGAATAATCGGGTTGTGGATGGTGTTCCTTTCACCTTTCACCTCTCACCTTTCACCTTTACTGGCGCAGAACGAGCAGCCGTATCTCTGTGAGATAGGTCTGCAGGGAGGTTGCGGTTACTATGTAGGCGATGCTACTCCTCATATCTTCACGAATGTACGCGAAGCGTACGGTCTTCATTTCCGGTATAAGTTCACCAAGCGTTGGGCGCTGCAAGTGAAGGCTTCGGGACAACGCATCACCGGCAATGACTTCACCATGGACGGGCAACGTCTGGACACATGGTGGGTGAACCAAATGGTGAACGTGGACGTTATGGCGGAGTTTAACTTCTTCCGGTTTAGCGCTTCCAACAAATACGATAAACGTATCCGCCCGTACACGCCGTACATCTTCATTGGTCTCGGCGCTGGTGTTTACGGCAATGATGCTAACAACAAACCGACCTTCGGAAACGTAGCAGCCTACGTGCCCCTCGGTATCGGATTCAAATGGAAATTTCATGACTGCGTGGGTTTGAACATAGCCTGGCAGCACAATATATACATCGCAGACAACCTGGAGGGCCGCGAGAGCCTGGACAACAAATACCAACTCAACGGATGGAACTGGATGAACTGCGACCTGACGGGAATGGTAACCGTCGGACTCGTCTTTGAGTTTGCGCGCGCCCCCAAAGCGTGCAGGATATGCAATTGGTAAGAAACATGGATTATAAAGAACAGATAGACAAAGCGCGCCTTCCGCGGCACATCGCCATCATTATGGATGGCAATGGTCGCTGGGCAAAGAAACAGGGCTTAGCGCGCATGTTCGGTCACAGACAGGGTGTGGAGACTGTGCATAACATCACCGTCGCTGCTACCAAGTTAGGCGTGGAATACCTCACCCTCTACACCTTCTCCACCGAGAACTGGAACAGGCCGAAAGAAGAAGTAGATGCGTTGATGACGCTGCTCGTGGACACTATCGCCAAAGAGACCCCGACGCTGATGGATAACAACGTGCGTTTACAGACCATCGGAGATATCAATCGCTTGCCGGAGAGTGCGAAGAAGAAATTCCTCGCTTGCATCGAGCAGACGAGCCGTAACACCGGCTTGACGATGGTGTTGGCTCTCAGCTATTCGTCGCGCTGGGAGATCACCGAGGCCATGCGCAAAGCCGTAGAGGCTGCGCAGGCAGGCCAAGTGCGCCCCGAGGACGTCAACGAGCAACTGGTATCCTCGCTCATGACCACGGCACAGATTCCCGATCCTGATCTGTTAATCCGCACCAGCGGCGAATACCGTATCAGCAATTTCCTCCTGTGGCAACTGGCGTACAGCGAACTGTACTTCACCGACTGCCTTTGGCCGGAGTTTACGGATGAAGAGTTCTATAAGGCCATTGTCGATTATCAGAAAAGAGAAAGAAGATTCGGAAAAACCGGTGAACAAGTGAAAAATGAAAAATGAACAATGAAAGGAAGAAGGAGCGTATATAGAATCATCGGGGTGTTATGGATGTTTGTCCTTTCATCTTTCACCTCTCACCTTTCACCTTTACTGGCTCAGGAGATCGAGTACAGCCTCACGGGCAACAAGACCTATGAGATCGCCGGTATCGAGGTGGAGGGAGCGGACAGTTACGAAGACTTCGTGCTGATCGGCTTCTCCGGCCTGGCGGTAGGAGACAAGGTCGAAATACCCGGACCGCAGATCACCAAAGCCGTCAAGCGCTTCTGGAAACAGGGCCTGTTCTCCAACGTGCAGATCAAAGCAGGCAAGATCGAAGGAAACAAGATATGGCTCGTCATCGTCCTCGAGCAGCGGCCGCGCGTGAGCGAAGTGAAGTACGAAGGACTCAAGAAGAGCGAACGCGAAGAGGTCGAGGTAAAAGCAGGCATCAGACAGGGCAGTCAGATGACACCGAACGTCGAAGACCATGCCAAGACCGTCATCAAGAAATACCTCGCGGAGAAAGGATTCCATAATGCCGAGGTGGCTGTTCACCAGCTACCCGACCAGGATCACCCTGGATACGTCAAGGTGGCTATCGTCGTCGATAAGAAAGTGAAGACCAAAGTAGGCAAGATCTATATCACCGGCAATGAGGCCCTCACGGACAGACAGATCAACAAGGCGATGAAGAAGACCAACGACAACGACATCGTCAACCTCTTCCGTACCAAGAAATTCGTCACCGAGGAGTACGAGAAAGACAAGGCTGCCGTCATCGAGAAATACAACGAGTACGGCTACCGCGACGCTTATATCGTCTCCGACAGCGTCGTGCCCAACCCCGAAGACCCCACGCGCGTGGACGTGCACATGACCATCCACGAGGGCGATAAATATTTTATACGCTCCGTCAAATGGGTGGGTAACACCCTCTATCCTTATGAATATCTGGACGCTACGTTAGGTGTCAAGCCGGGCGATGTTTATAACCTCAAGACACTCAACGAACGTCTCCAGTCGGATGACGACGCAGTAAGCAAGTTATACACCGACCGCGGTTACCTGTTCTTCAATGTCGATCCGGTGGAGGTGAACGTGGAGAACGACTCCATCGACTTCGAGATGCGTATCTACGAAGGCAAGCCCGCGACGATCAACGAGGTGAAGATCATCGGTAACACACGTGTCTATGAGCATGTTGTCCGCCGTGAGTTATACACCAAGCCGGGACAACTCTATTCGCAGTCGGACATCATGCGTTCGCTGCGTGAGTTGGCGCAGATGGGTCATTTCGACCAGGAGAAACTCGTGCCGGATATCCAGCCTAACCCCGAAGAGGGAACGGTGGACATCGCGTATAAGTTGGAGACCAAGTCCTCCGACCAGATTGAGTTCTCGCTCGGTTGGGGCGCGACGGGTATCACGGGTTCTATCGGATTGAAATTCACCAACTTCGCCATCCAGAACCTCTTCAACAAGAAATCCTACCGTATCGTGCCGCAGGGAGAAGGACAGACATTCTCCATCAACCTGCGTACCAACGGTATCTACTCCACTTCGCTGTCTATCTCGTTCCTCGAGCCGTGGTTAGGCGGCAAGCGGCCGAACAGTCTCAGCGCGTCCTTCGCGTTCTACAACCAGACCGGCTTCTCCGCGCGCTACCAGAAAGCCTACCAGAGCCTGTATAACACCTATTCGAACTATTACTACTACTCCGGTAACAGCAATTACTACCAGCAGTTAGCCGAAGCAGAGGCCGACAAGGACAAGTTCATCCGTCAGTTCTATTTCGCACTCGGTTACGGTAAGCGTCTGCGCTGGCCGGATGATTATTTCATGTTCTACGGCGAACTGAGTTATACGCTCTATTGGATGAAAGACTGGCCGTACCTGCTGATCGACAACGGAACAAGTCATAACCTCGCGTTGAACCTGCAGCTCAGCCGTTCGTCCATTGACAACCCGATCTACACCCGCCGTGGTAGCCAATTCGTGCTGGGTGTCAAACTGACGCCGCCATGGTCGCTCTTCGGCAAACAGGACTACTCGCGTCTCACCTCCTCGGAGAAATACCACCTCATTGAGTACCATAAATGGACATTCAAAGGCAAGGTCTTCACGCCGCTCACGCCGGACAGTAAGTTAGTCCTCATGGCGCGCGCCGAGTTCGGTTATCTCGGTCATTACAACCAGTACGCCAAGTCGCCGTTCGAGACTTATTACATGGGTGGCGACGGTATGTCCAGTTACTCGACGCTGTCCACCGACTACGTGGCAATGCGTGGTTACTCGGCCGGTTCACTCACCCCGTATGACCCCGCTACGGGACGAAACATGGGATACGTGTATAACAAGTTCACCATGGAGTTGCGCTACCCCATCTCGCTTGAGCAGAGCGCTACGATATGGGCGCTCGCCTTCCTCGAGGCCGGTAACTGCTTCGCGGACATCACCGACTACAACCCCTTCGACCTCAAGCGTGCTGCCGGTCTCGGCGTACGTATCTACCTGCCGATGTTCGGACTGCTCGGTATAGACTGGGGCTGGGGATTCGATGACATCAACGGCAGCAAGCAGTATAGCGGCAGCCAGTTCCACTTCGTACTCGGACAAGAATTATAACCCTTCGCAATCCCGTAATAACGTAATAACGTAATAACGAAAAATAGTAACAGCAATGAAAAAAATTAGTATACTTTTATTCGCAGCCCTGCTAATCTGTGGCACGGCTTTTGCAAAGGATCAGTCGATAGCTTATATCGACATGCAGTATATCCTGAAGAACCTGGCTCAGTACGAGCAGGCGAACGAACAGTTGACCATGCTCTCCAAGCGCTGGCAGAAAGAAGTGGACGCGATGCAACAGGAAGCACGCGTCATGGCAACCAACTACCAAACCGAGCAGATCTTCCTCTCCGAGACCATGCGGGCGCAGCGCGAAGATGAGATCGTCAAGAAAGAGCAGGAGGTCTTGGAACTCAAACGCAAGTATTTCGGACAGGACGGTGAACTGTACAAGAAACGCGAAGCGTTGATCAAACCCATACAGGACGAGATATACAATGCCATACAGGACCTGGCGAGCGAGAAGCGTATCGACATCGTCAAAGACCGCTCGGCGGATCCCGCATTGATTTACATGTCCTCCAAACTCGACATTTCCGACCAGGTACTGATGAAACTTGGCGCCAAATAAACAAATCATAAATCATAAATCATAAATTTGAAATGAAAAAGATTATTATCGCAATGATGCTGATTCTGCCGATGGCAGTCAGCGCACAGAAATTCGGTCACATTAACACGCAGGAGTTGTTCGCTCAGATGCCGGAAGTAGCCAAGGTTAAACTGCAGATGGACACCATTCAGGCACAGTACGAGAATCAATTGGCTTCGATGAACGAGGAGTTTCAGAAGAAATACCAGGATTATCAGGCTCAGGAAGCAACTATGGCAGACGCTGTAAAGCAGATCCGCCAGCAGGAGTTGCAGGAGATGCAGCAACGTATCCAGTTGTTCTATCAGACTGCCGAGCAAGACATCCAGAAGAAACAGCAGGAACTGCTCACGCCGGTTCACGAGCGCATGGCTAAAGCTATCAAGGCCGTAGGCGAGCGCGAGGCATACACCTATATCTTCGACTCCGCAGCGATGGTACACGTCGGCGCTGACGCCAAAGATGTTACTCCCGCAGTCAAGAAAGAACTGGGAATTAAATGACCAAATGGTAAATGACCAAATAAATGATTAAATGGTAAATGACCAAATGGTAAATGACTTTATGGCTGACGGCTATTTGGAATCCCATTATGCCGAGTACGAGAAGAAAAAGGCAGAATGGTTGAAGAAAAAGAATAAATGGTCATATGGCAAATCCACAAATAGCTCAATGACCAAATAAATGATTAAATGGTAAATGACCAAATGGTAAATGACTTTATGGTAGAAAAACTCCAAAAGACTCTCCGCGATAGTGCGGTGGCGCGATGGGCGGTATTGGTGCTGGTGGCATCGATGATGTTCTTCGCGTATATGTTCGTCGATATCCTCTCTCCGCTGGCTTCGCTGCTGGAAGAGAGCCTGAACTGGGACCGCGGTGACTTCGGTACGTACGCTGCCGGAGAATACCTGCTCAATGTCTTCGGTTTCCTCATCCTCGCGGGTATCATCCTCGACAAGATGGGTGTACGCTTCACGGGCCTGTTGAGTGCCAGTCTCATGGTCATCGGTGCCGCGATTAAGTTCTGGGGTATCTCCTGGCCGGAGGCCAATACCGTAGAATGGCTGAATGCCTGGTGGCCCGCTATGCCGGGTAGCGCCAAACTGGCGATGTTCGGTTTCATGATCTTCGGTTGCGGATGCGAGATGGCAGGCACGACGGTAAGTAAGATCCTCGCAAAGTGGTTCAAAGGCAAAGAGATGGCGTTGGCGATGGGCTTGGAGATGGCGATTGCGCGTCTCGGCGTGTTCGCCGCCATGTGGCTCGCTCCAATGCTCAGTGAGCGCTTTGCCGTCGATGGCACCAACTCCATCGTAGCTCCGCTGCTCTTCGCGTCGGCGCTGCTCGTGATCGGACTGCTCAATTTCTTCGTCTTCACCATCATGGACAAAACGCTTGATCAGCAGTGCATAAATGACCAAATGGTAAATGACGAAATGGTAAATGACTCTGATGAGTTCCATGTATCGGACCTCAAGCAGATCTTCAGCTCGAAGATGTTCTGGATCATCGCATTGCTGTGCGTGCTTTATTACTCAGCTATCTTCCCCTTCCAGCGTTTCGCAACGAACTTCCTGGAGGAGACGCTGAGCATCACCAATACCGAAGCGGCAGGTCTGTTCAAGTGGTTCCCGATACTGGCGATGGTGCTCACGCCTTTCCTCGGCGCGTTCATCGACTATAAGGGCAAAGGAGCGTCGATGATGCTCCTCGGCGCGGTCATCATGATCGCCTGTCACTGCGTCTTCGCGTTCGTCTTGCCTGCGTATCCGAGCAAGACATTGGCACTGATCACTATTCTCATCCTCGGCGTCAGCTTCTCGCTCGTGCCCGCATCGATGTGGCCGTCCGTGCCGAAGATCATCGATGAGAAAGTGTTAGGTTCGGCGTATTGCCTTATCTTCTGGGTGCAGAACGTAGGACTGTGCCTCGTGCCGCTGCTCATCGGCAAGCTGCGCGTCGCTACCAACGGATATCTCGTGCCGATGATCGTATTTGCATCCTTCGGCGTACTCGCTTTCCTGCTGAGTCTCGCCCTGAAGGTAGAGGATAAACGGAAAGGTTATGGACTGGAACTTCCTAATAAAAAATAAGGAATCCTTACATGTCACAACAGACAGCCGGAAGGTCACTTCCGGCTCTGTCTTTGTTGCGCTCAAGGGTGAACATTTCGACGGCAATGACTTCGTCGACCAGGCGAAAGCCGATGGTGCCGCATATATCATCTCCGGCGAGAACGCTTTAAGAGACCTCCAGGATCTCGCCCGTGCCTGGCGGAGGGAGTTAGGACTGCCCATCCTCGGCATCACCGGCACCAACGGCAAGACAACAACCAAAGAGCTCTGCGCGGCGGTGCTCGCCACAAAGTATAACCTCTATTATACGCAGGGCAACCTCAACAACCAGATCGGAGTACCGCTTACCTTATTAAGTATCACGCGTGCGCACGAGATGGCGATTGTCGAGATGGGAGCCTCGCATCCCGGGGACATCAAAGAACTCGTGGACATAGCCGAACCCGACTACGGTCTCATCACCAATGTCGGACGGGCGCACCTCCAGGGATTCGGCTCCTTCGAAGGAGTCATGCGCACCAAAGCCGAACTGTATGACTTCCTCATCGAGCATCACGGCACCATCTTCCAAAACGAAGATAATACCTACTTGAAGAAGATGCTTGACGATGCGCAAAAGAAAACTGTCCATTGTCCATTGTCCATTGTCCATTATCCGACAGGCTCTATGCCGCAAGGCACGCATCTCGTTGGCGGCTATAACGCCGAGAACGTGTCGGCGGCACTGTGCGTAGGAGAGTTCTTCGGCGTGTCCCGCGAAGCAGGATTAGCAGCCATCCGCGCCTACATCCCCTCCAACAACCGCTCACAACTCATGCAGACAGAGCGCAACACCGTCGTCGTCGATGCCTATAACGCCAACCCAACCTCCATGCAGGCGGCCATAGAGGCTTTCACAAATCACAAATCTCCAATCTCCAATCTCCAATCTCCAATGCCGAAGGCCTATATCCTCGGCGCCATGCGCGAACTCGGCGAATACAGCCATCTTGAGCACCAGAACATCGTCAACATGCTCCTGGAACGCAAGGCGGACAAGGTGCTGCTCGTCGGACCTGAGTACAAAGAGACAACCGCTCCTTATCCCGTCTTCGACAACGTGGACGCACTCTGCGAAGCATTGAAAAAAGAACCCCTCAACGGGTATAGAATACTGCTCAAAGGCAGTCGAAGCAATCAATTAGAAAAAGTTATTCCTTTATTATGACAGAAGAAACAAAAAAGAACAACTCCACCATCCTCTGGATCATTCTCGCCATGCTGCTTGCCGCACTCGGCGTATTAGGCTATCTCTATTGGAACCAACATACGGAACTCAACGAACTCGTCGAGCAAATGACCATCGAGAAAGAGGAACTGCAGGAGGAATACGAAGACCTCGCTATCCAGTTCGACGGATACCGGAACATGGATATCCGCAACGACAGCCTACAGGACCTCCTCAGCCGAGAACAACAACGCGTACAGGACCTGCTCGAGGAACTGCGTCAGACCAAAGCCTCCAACGCACGCCGTATCGCCGAACTGAAGAAAGAACTCGCTACCGTGCGCGCCGTCATGAAAGACTATGTGCGTCAGATAGACAGCCTCAACGCCACCAATAAACGACTCACGGCCGAGAATATCCAGGTGCGCCAGGAGAACCAACAGGTTAAAGAGCAGAACTCCCAACTCTCAACGCTCAACTCGCAACTCTCTGAGACCGTCACACGAGCCGCCATGCTCGAAATGACCTCCTGCTCCGTCACCACTCTCAACAAACGAGACAAGAAAACACGCATCAAAGGACAGATACGCAAACTCCAGTTCGACTTCGTCATCGCGAAGAATATCACCTGCGCTCCGGGGATGAAGAACCTCTACGCACGTATCACAGAACCCGACGGTGACCTCCTCGGAGAAGACAATAACCTACTCTTCCCCTTCGAGAATCAGGAGATCAACTATACCCTCGTGCAGCAAATAGAGTACAGCGGAGAGAACTATAACGGCACCTGCTATTGGCCCATCGACGACATCGAAGCCGGATTCTATACCATCGACTTCTTCTGCGACGGCAACCTCATCGGCTCTTTCCCATTCCAATTGAAAAAATAAAAAATTATTGGTAATATTATCCCCCCCTATAGCCGAATTTTAGAACACAAAAGTGCGGCTCTTTTCTTGTCCGGCTTACTAACCGACTATGTTAGCAGGGGGAATCGGAGTGATTGAGGACGCCTCACCCGGCGGAGAGACACCATTCATCCTCTTCGCCCTCCTCGCCGCACTCTACATTGGCTTCACCCTCCGCCGCATGGCTAAAGTGAAAGAATGAAAGGATGAATTTGAGTAGGCATTGCCTCTGACTTGCCTCTGACTTGCCTCCGATATCTATTTTGTATCGTGATGATTTTGAGCGTTTTAGCGATTCGTGCCGGACAGAGACAGTTTACCAGCCGATTAGGCTTGTAGGAAAAATCAAACGCCACCCGATTGTGGGTGGCGTTTGTGGTTTAGAACGCATCAGTCACGCTTCCTGATTGATCGCCTCCGTGAATAGTGACATTGGAAACGACTCTGTCTCCGCTGGCGCACAGAACACCGCTGTGGGTGATGAGTTGCGCAGAAGTGGATGGAGAGAGATATTGCTTTTTCGCCTCAAGGGCTATATTTATCTTTTTCATAATCGTAACTGTTTAATCATTTAACCATTTGACCTTGGGCATTAAAGATCATGCCGTTCTTCTCGATGACGAGTTGTCCGTCGATGATACGTTTGTGTGCGGTGTTGGGGTTCTCCACAAGATCGATTGCCTGCGTCTGTTCTCCTTTCTGCACGATGCGTGCGCGTTTAGCCACTTTGGCTGCACCACCTTTGACTTCAAAGTACGCACGGAATCCTTTGAGGTTACCGGTCGCCTCCGGCCAGAACAGTTCATTGCCGGCACCGAGGAAGAGGAGGTTCTTGTTACCACCTGCAAGTTCGGTAGGAGCAAAAGTCCCGTGGAAGGAGATATTAGCGTCGCTCGTCTGGTCAGCCGGTGCGGTTGCAGTTATCGTCACGCCCTCGAACGAGGGGTTCGCTACATCCACGGAGGGCTGGAGCAAGTACGGTTTGCCGGCTTCGAGAGAGGTCACTTTGCTGAACTCGAGGCTCAGTACATCGCCCTCCAAAGAGGAAGACACAAACTCCTCGAGGTCATAGCCCGCGCCGAAGAGCTCCTGTAACTGGTCATCATCCAACGCGAACGGCAGACAGAACGTGTTGAACTGCGACGGGGTCAGCGAACGGGTGAGGTTGACGTCAACAGTTTGGTTGTAGTGAGTACCGATAGAACTATTATTGGAGTTCTCGGAGAGGTTGAGCGCGGTTCTCAAAGCCGCCTCGCCGTCTTTGAGGCATACCCCTCTGGCTGGATTGGCTGACTCGAAAAAGTCACGGGGGTTCTCTCCGCTCATGTGTGTGGACCATCCGGAAGTGAAGATACCATCGTTCTTCCAAATGGTATGTTTCTCGGAGTTGTTGATAGCACCATCGATTCTGATGATATTGGAAGCATACAGGTAGATATCCGCCGAATTACTATTGATGAGCACATCGCCGGAGAGACGAAGCGTTCCATTGGAATAGATGGCGTATGATTGCCCGTCCTCATCCGGAATATAGGTGTTCTCAATGATACCTTGGTGCAGATTCAGTTCAGCGCTGTTGTAAACTACGATGAGAGCCTTTGCAGTTACATCAAACGCACCCACTTCACTTGCCACGAAACTGGTGATCTTTCCTCCGCCGGCGTTATCAAAAATAGCGAGGGTCTTACCATCGGGTACAATAATCTTGAAGAACGCGAGATCTGCCTCATGACCGTTCAGACACAGATTGAGGTCTCCTGTAAGAGTGACATCATCACTCTCCCATCCTAATGCCACATCAGTATTCAGGAAGTAGTTGCCGGACGTAGGCAGCGCAGCGGGATTGGACCATGGCTCAAAAGTAATACCGTCGTGGGTATGCGGGGCTAAGGTAGTAAAGGAGATCGGATCGGAATAATCACTACTACCTGCGTCATTGACAGCCGCCACTTTTACAAAATAGGTTGTATTGGCAGTAAGTCCTGACCACTCGAAGGAGTTGGAGGAAGGACTGGCAAACTTGGCATAAACTCCATCAATACTTGTGCTATTATATAAATCATAACTCGTTGCTCCATCTACAGCCGACCACGAAAGGGATGCCGAAGTAGAACCTATACTGCTTGCCGCCAAATCTTCCGGAACAGAAGGAATGACGGGAGCAGCAGAGGGAGTAATGGTGAAGGTGGTTTTAGGAACCCATAAATGCCCTCTAACTTGTTTCTCTTTTGCAGTGCCCGTAGAACCTGAAGTATAACTATAGGCTTCCAATCCTGCAAGAGACGATAAATAATCTTCAGCCTTCCCTGATCCAGATGCCGTCCAATACTGATGCGCAAATCGAGCATGCTCGGTGGCTTTTAATACAAATCGTAAATTTGCTTCCGACGATGAATAAGCAGTATTTGTCACATCAAAAACTGTTAAAAGAATATTGCTGGCACCATCCCACTTGAATGAAGAGTTGAAAACAATAGATAAAGGTTTAACTTCGCCGACTGCAATCGCTTCCGTTGTAATTGAGCCGTCATGAACAGGGCTTGTACCAGGATTCAAAAACTTAGCTCTATAGTTAGTAACATAAGCACCAGATGTTTCATGTATTGCTATAGAGTCTGCCGCTATTGATGTAATGAAAATTTTGAGAGAACGAGTAACCGAAGGAACGGCATTAGTGTTGGATTTACCTCCATAATAAAAAGTTATTCCTGTGATATCACCAGAGGAAGCTCCTAAAGCTGTTAACTCAGACGCCAAAAAAACTTGCTGAGTAACCGATGATGCAGCAGAAGTTTGTGGAACTAAAGGCAGCACTGCACTTAATACAGGCGTTGCCGGTGCCGGAATAGTTTCAATCGTATAATCCTCTGCCTTCACGACATTGGGTAAAAAGAAAAGTGCACTGAAGGCACCAAGAAGTGTAAATAAAATTTTTCTCATAAGACTAATATCTTTTAATAGTTTGACAAAATGCACAAAAACGGCTACAAAGGTAAGCATATTTTTTGAACCACACAAATATTTTTGACATTTTTCTATATTTTTTATGCATTTTATTACTTTTAGGCAACAAAAAAGCGCAAATGAACAACAAGAGAAAAGAAAAATTTGCATATATCAAAAAAAGGTAGTATTTTTGCAGCGTGATTTGGAATTTAATTTATTGAACAAGGTATGAAAAAGATTTTCCTATTTGTTTTTGCTGCGCTGTTTGCCGCAACAATGGAAGCCAAGGTTATCCTGACCGAGAGTTTTGATCGTTCCGTCGGTACACTCTGTATCGGCGCGAACACCGACATGGGCACCAACACCGACGACTGGTGGAGTTACAGCGGTTCCAGCAACTACATCCAAGTTGCCGAAGGTACGCTTTCTTTTCCTGGCTACGCAACCTTCGGAAAAGGCAACAAAGCCTATTTAGGCACGTCCGGCGCGGATGACCTGCGCCAATTCACCAAAGAGTACACCAGCGGCAAGGTCTATCTGGCTGCGATAGTGAATGTAGAAACCGTCAAGAGCAGCGCCACCGCGGATTACTGCCTCGCCTTGGGCGATGCGGGCGCAAGCAACATGTACGCACGTCTCTATACGAAGTCCGTGAAAGAAGACGACCAATGGACAGGATTCCATTTCGGCGTCTCCAAATACAGCGAGTCCGCCTCGTATGTAGGCATGACGGAGGAGGTCTATTCTCCGAACACGGATTATCTGATAGTGCTCGAATATGAGTTTGTGGACGGCGAGAAGAACGACACGGCGCGCCTGTATGTCAACCCGACCAAGGACACCTCTGTTCCTACGCTCGTGTGCGTGCAGTCGGCGCAATCCGGTAGCGGCGCCGAGCAAGGAGCCAACGCCAAGAACGACGCAAGCAAGATCGCTTCCGTGAACCTGCGTCAAGGCAGCAACACACCGAAGATATACATCGACGAGATCCAGGTAGCGACGAGTTGGGAGGAACTGTTCTCCGACGAAGGCGGTGACACACCCGGCGGCGATACACCGGAGGAAGATGACCCGCTGATAGTGGATACAGAAGACAACCTGCTGCTGAACAATAGCTTTGAGGAGTACAGTTGCAACGCGATGTTTGGCTGCTCATTTGAGGACTGGAACCTACCGCTCAACACGGCGAACGCCAATAACTCCGACAAACTGGACGGCAACAACTCCATTCAGATCAACCCGTCCATGGCCGCGACGCTTGACCAGGGCGTGCTGCTGAACGATGCCACCTACGCCTCGGGCACCCTGTTCACCTTGACGCTGAACTATAAGATCATCTCTATGCCGGAAGGCGGATCGCTGAAGATGGACAGCTACTGGGAAGCGGCTGCAGGCGGCGACGCGGAGAGTATCAAAGCGCACGATGCCGAGGTCCTCACGGGTGAGTTGGAGAACGGCACGGCATGGAAACATAAAGTGGTGACTACCTCCAAGCCCGCCAAGTCCGCTTACCTGCGTGTTCGCGTGAGCATCCCGAAGAACGCAAAAGTGCTCTTCGATGCGTGGGCGCTGGCCAAAGAAGATGCCGATCCGAGCGAGCCGTTCATTGAGGCAACACCTATCCAGGTATCGCCTGTCAACACCACCATCGGTAACAGCATCACCTTCGAGAAGATACATGTGAAACAAGGCAACGTGACCTCCAAGACGACCTTCGCTATCGGCGGTGCGAACGCTGATCAGTTCAGTCTCTCGGCGACGGAGTTGCCAGCCGATCAGACGGACATAGACCTTATTATCACCTACGCGCCTACGAGCACGGGCAATCACAGCGCTGCGCTCATCTTCGACAACGCACAGCATACCGCCATCCTGCCGGACATGATTGCGCTGAGCGGCAGGTGCAGCGACCCGAGCGCCAAGCCCACGATCAGCGTGACGCCGAGCGAGGTGCCCGACTTCGAGGTGCTGGAAGGCAAACAACAGCAACAAACCATCACACTGAGTAGCGCCAACTGCACGGATTTCATCTATGCTCACGTGGACCATATACAAGGCGAAGCGTTCACCATCGACGGCACGATGTTCAGCCGGAACACCGACGTGACGGTAACCATCACCTTCGCGCCGAAAGTGGCAGGCTCGTACCAATCGACCGTGACCTTCTCCTCGGAGAACGCGGAGAGCGTGGTCATCACACTCAACGGCACCGGCATCGCCAAGACACCGGAGACTATCGACTGGCAGACAAACTTCGCATGGAACCTGTCCAACCCGCTCAATCTGATGATCGAGCAATTCGATGATATCTCACACAACGAGACACTGATTCTGGACGGCTGGCAGAACGTGGCAGCCGCCGACCAACGCCCGTGGTGGGGCTTCGACGCGTCCAAGACGCAAATCGTAGAAGGCGACGGCAAGTTCGCGAAAGCGACCGCGTATCAGTTCGGGCAAGAGAGCACCGGTGATTGGGAGATGTGGCTCGTCACACCGCCGCTGGACTTCAAGAACGCCAGTGGCAAGGTCTTTACCTTCAGCGTCATGGGACAGTACCTCGCGAGTGAAGACAACGAGAGCAAGCTGGAGATCTATTATATCGACGCCACGGACCCGTCCAACATCTTCCGCCAGGACCTCACCTCCAGTTTCGACATCCCTTCCACGAGCGACATGAATGAGTCGTGGCGCACATTCTTCCTGGACCTCGCCCCCTACTCTGAGACGATAGCAGACGTGTTCTTCATGGCGTTCCGCTTTGTCGGGCCGAACGGCAACGAGGGCGCTGTGACCTACTATATCGACAATGTCAGCTGGGGTCGCACCGACCTGCCGCTCATCAGCGTGGATGTACCGCAGATAACAGAGACAGCCGTACAGAACGAAGAGAAGATCGTCGGACAGATCACCGTCAGCACGCAACACCTCACCGAATCCGTCAACGTGGCTGTCAAAGGCCCGAACTACAACAAGTTCAAACTCTCAGCGGAAAGCATACCTGCTGAGGGAGGTGCATTAGTCATCGGCTTCCAAAGCGACCAGGAGGGAGTACATGAGGCGTATATCGAGTTGTCCTCTTCGGAAGCGCCGAGCGTCTTTATCCCAATCTCTGTACTCTGCCAAAATGCAGAAGGCATAGAGAGTGTGGAACAGTCAGATGTCAATTGTCAGAAAGTGATTCGCAACGGCATGTTGTTCATCGAGCGCAACAGCAAAACATACAGCGTATTAGGGCAGTGACGAAAGCTGCATTCCCAATAAGTAGGAAAAGATTAACACACTCACCGGTGCTACCGGTTATCTCGGCTTTCACGTCCTGCGCGAACTGATAGACTCTGATGCCAAACCATCACTTGTCTCGTCCGCGGAAAAGAATATCAGGATATGCCCCACGGACAGGAAGCAGTTACCATCGAGCGTAACAACCGTTACACTTCTGCTGTCCTGCTCCGTGCGGGTTTCCATTGGTCCGCGCCGGATAGCGCGTATGTCAATCGGATGTTGGCCGCTATCAGCCAATTAGGGTTCTTCGATGATTCACCTCAACCCGAAGCATAGTACCAACTAAATTGTCAATTTGATGTAAAAGTAACCTGCAAGAGTTGTCCGGAAGTGTTATAAGTATGTCCTCCGCGGAGGATGAGCAGTTGACCGTTATAGAGAATCTTCGTTGTCAGGGTCTTCTCATTGCTCTGCGTTTCCTCTATACCTTGCGGTGCTTTGCGTATCATTCGCACTGCGGCAATACCGCCATCCCCGCTGCTTTGCGCGGAAGAGACAGTGAGCATAAACTGTGCCGACCGGTTCACGGCCAGGCTGAGACCGGCCTTGACGAGTTTGACTTTGTCTCCAAACGGCACTCCGTTGATAGCGATGCGCACATCGCGTTCGGTATTCATCGATGTGAGCACTACGGTGTCGCAAGCGGGCAGGAAGAGTTCGACGTGCGTTTTACCGGCTATCTCGCGACTGTAATCGTTGTCTGTCTTGGAGAAGCGCCATTTCTTGGAGCTGTCCCATCCGTAGGCACTCTTTATCCACACGCTCTCCGAACCGTCGCATACGATTTCTTTATCCGAGAAGGCTACGGGCTCTACAGGATGAATATCCAGCGTATAAACCGCTTGGGAACCATCAGCCCCGGTGATGGTAACGCTGTTCCCCTCCTGCTGCCATGAAGTGCCTTCGCTCAATTTGTAGCTTTTGATAGTTGGTTCAGCCTCGCCCGCCAGGTACCATCCGCGGATCATACTCTGCTCCTTCTCAGGGATATAGGCCGAGTAATTATTGCTTAGGATGACCTCGTTGATTTTCTTTATTGCGTCCGCACGGTGGAAGGTGACCGTGTATGTTTTTTTCGTTGTGCCGTCCTGCGCTGTGACTACCACCGTTGCATCATTCCCGGCTTTTGTCACTTCGGTGACATTATGAATCTGCAGTGTTGCATGGGAGTCGTTCGTTTCCGCTGTTAACACAGGCAGTGCGTCGATGTAAGCGATCGTATCCACGTATGTCAATTGGTTAGGGGCAAAACCCTTAATCAGCCCGCCATTGACCATCAGCGCTTTGAGGGTTGCGTCTGTACTCGGTGTGGCAGCGATAGTAAAGGCAATCGTATAGGTCACACTGTTCGTCCCGTCTTTGGACTTGCACAAGACCGTCGCCGTGCCCGGCAGCGACACAGCCTGCGTCACCGTGATCACACCCTCGTCACTCGCCTGAGCTGCCACGACCGGAACGTCCGAAGTGCCGTAAGCCAACTCCACGTCATACGAATACCAATCCGGCTTGAACCCGCTCAAGGGTTGGCCGTCAATAGTGATCTCCGTCACGTTCGCCACGGATGAATCCGCCTTGCGTGTATATTTATAGATAGGCATATCTTTTTTTTGGTCCGAGGTGGTATAGAATGTGGTGGCATCGGACCAAGCAAGCGACTCGCCTTGTTTTTCCTCTTTGTAAGCCGCTATCTGTTGCGGACGACGCTTGGCTGTCTCACTCAGACTCTCCGAACCCTGACGTTCCCAAAGAAGGATATATTGCTTGTTTTTGATAGCCATCCATTTGCCATCCGGAGTGATATCTCCTCCTGTACAGAGGTCAAACACACTGCCGTTACCCAACGCACATACTTCCGTCAGCGTTTGAACTGCCGTGCCGTAATCTGTGCGGAAAGGCAACTTGTAGAGATGGCATACCCCGCCATCTATTTTATCGGCAATGTAGAACATCTGCTCAATGTTATCGTACATGAGCGTCTCGGTATTGTGCGCCTTGCCGTCCGGATAACCAAAACGGATATACTTCGCCTGAACAGTCCGGGTCTCTTCCGCAATCGACGGCTCTTCAAAGAAGAAGATGTCGTATTTATCCTTGAACTGCAGGTCGTTATCGCCAACTGCACCGATAAAGATATAGTTCTTTCCTTCATATCGGCCGGTAGCGATGTCCTCCCAGTCGTCTCTGTCGGAACCGGAAGTGGAGATATTCAGGGTCATGGTAAGTTTCCCCTCCGGCGTCACCGCGACCAGTTTTCTATTCTCGTCCAGGTTTTCATCGCCGTGTGCCCAGAGATAACCGGACGTGGTACGGGAAGCCGCTAAGCCACTGGTCTCGGCCATGGTTTTCTTTGCCATGGTACCACATTCGGTGCGTGTAAAATCATTGTTGAGTTCCAGCGTTGTGCCATCATAATTGATACCACCGGCCGACCATACAGAAGAGGCTGCTAACAAGCCTAATACTACTAAACAGATTCTTGTTTTCATGACGTGATTGGATTAAAAAAGTGACACAAAATTACTGCGTTTTTACGAAAAATGCAAATAAAAAACAAAAAATCCACAAAAAACCCCAAATTCTTGCAGGTTTGGAAAATTTGTAGTAATTTTGCACCGCTAAATTGATATGAGATGAAACGAATCGTTCTTTTCGCCTTTACGGTATTGTTGTTGACCGCTTGTTATCACCGCACGGACAGTCCGCGCGGCTCATGGGCGTGCGGCTGCGACTTGAGCTGGCTCAGCGAGATGGAGCACGACGGAGTGACGTTCCATGAGTCTTCTACCGTCGGTGATCAGCCGTCAGACTGCATCGCGATGCTGCGCGCCGACGGTATGAACGCCGTGCGCTTGCGCGTATGGGTGAATCATGCCACCGGTTGGAGCAACAAGGATGACATGCTCTCCCTCGCCAAGCGTGCTGCCGCACAGGGGCAACACATTATGATCGACATCCACTACTCGGATTTCTTCGCGGATCCTTCGCACCAGACCATCCCCGCCGCATGGAAGAACTACGACTACAAGACCATGCTTGAGGCGGTACGCGAACATACGTTGGACGTGCTCTATGCCCTCAAGGAAGAAGGCATCAAACCCGAATGGGTACAGATTGGTAACGAGACCCCGAACGGGATGTTATGGCCGATGGGAAAAGTGGAAAAGCCCACAGCCGACAGCCCTCAGCTATCTGAGGCATGGGACCGCTACGCGGGTTTCACTACCATGGGATACAAAGCCGCCAAAGAGGCCTTCCCTGATATCAACGTCATCGTCCATGTGGACAATGCCTACATGTACCGCGACTGGTTTTGGAACGCATTGACAGAACACGGCGGCAAATGGGACATGATCGGCTTGAGCCACTACCCTATGATGTTCGAGTGGTGCCATCATACCTGGCAGGAGATGAACGAACTCGCAGAGAAGAATGTGCGACAACTGATCCGTACTTACCACTGTCCGGTGATGATATGCGAAGTTGGAATGATGAATTGGGGTGAGGGAACCGTGTACGACTCCGTGGCTGCACTCTCGAACGAAGTGATGACGGATTTCGTGACACGCATGGAGCGCATCGACTCATGTATGGGCATCTTCTATTGGGAACCCGAAGTCTATGGAGGATGGCGGCCTGCCGAATATATCCCGCTCGGATGGGGAGGTTACGACATGGGATCGTTCACTCCGGACGGAAGCCCCTCACCGGCATTGAAGACTTTGTTAAAGAGTGAGAGAGTGAGAGAATTAGAGAAATGAAAGACTATCCGAAGATAAGCAACCGCCCGTGGAAGGTGGTGAAGAGTAAGAACATTCTGAAAGTCGGACCCTGGCTGTCCGTACGGCAGGAGTGCGTGGAACTGCCGAATGGCACACAGATTCCTACTTGGTATATACTTGAGTTTCCTGACTGGATCAACGTCATCGCCCTCACCAAAGACGGAAAGATGGTGATGGTTGACCAGTACCGCCACGCCTTGGGCGAAACCCACTACGAACTTGTGGCAGGAGTAGTGGATCCGGGAGAAGAACCCCTTCATGCCGCACAACGCGAACTGAGCGAAGAGACAGGTTTTGAAGGAGGCGAATGGCAATTATTCATGACCCTTTCGCCCAACCCGACTAACCATAATAACAAGAGTTATACCTTCCTCGCCACCGGCGTGGAGAAACGACGCGAGCAGCATCAGGAACCCACCGAAGACATCCATATTGATGTCATGGAGCCAGAACAAGTACAACAAATGCTCCGCGACGGAGAGATTATCCAAGCCTTGCACGCCGCACCTTTGTGGAAATACTTCTGTGAAAACGCCTGAACAAATAGCATTGGAGAAGCAGCGGGAACGCCTCACGAAACGTTTTCATAAGGCTTGCGCAGACTATGGACTGATTGCCGACGGCGATCATATCCTCATCGGCCTGAGTGGCGGAAAAGACTCGCTGTTATTAACAGAACTGTTAGGTCGCCGCGCGAAGATATACAAACCGCGCTTCCGGGTTACCGCCTTGCATGTCCGCGTCAAAGAACGGGACTACCACTCCGATCTGAGTTACCTTGAGTCCTTCTGCCGCGAAGCCGGCGTGCCGCTTATCATCAGAGACGCTTCTATCAATGATGGAAAGGGCGCTTCACACAATGATACGCCTTCGGTCTCTAATGATGCCAACCCTTGTTTTCTTTGCTCTTGGTATCGCCGCAAGGCTTTGTTTAATGCAGCGCAGGAATTGGGATGCAATAAGATTGCCTTCGGACACCACCGCGATGACATAGCCCAGACGCTGTTGATGAACCTGTTCTTCCAAGGCGCCTTCGCGACCATGCCGCCGATTCTGCAAATGGAGAAAATGCCATTGCATATCATCCGACCGCTATGTATGATTGACGAAGCGGACATCTCTGTTTATGCCGCTATGCGCGGATATGAGAAACAAACAAAACTCTGCCCGTTCGAGCATGTCTCTTCACGCGAGAAAGTGAAAGACCTGTTGGAACAAATCAAACAACTCAACCCCGAAGCCATCGACTCCCTCTACGGAGCTATGACGAATATCAAAAACGATTATCTCCCGCAACCCATAACCCATAACCCATAACCCATAAATGAACGGATTATACACCATCTTATTACTCTTAGCGTCGAATATCTTCATGACGCTCGCGTGGTACGGACATCTGAAACTGCAACAGACAGGTTTCTTCACTCATGCCACGCCTCTTATCTTTGTCATCCTCCTCTCCTGGGGCATTGCTTTCTTCGAGTATTGTCTGCAAGTGCCGGCAAACAGGATTGGCTTTGCCGGTAATGGCGGACCCTTCACGCTGATGCAACTGAAGGTCATTCAGGAAGTGATTACCCTGGTGGTCTTTGTGGTATTCTCCGCCCTCGCTTTCCAAATGCCGCTGCGATGGAATCATTTCGTGGCATGCCTCTTTCTCATCGGCGCCGTCTATTTTGTTTTCGGATTCAAATAACTCCTTCCTCTTTTCACCTTTCACCTTTCACTTTTCACTTTTCACCTTTCACCTTCAAATATGTCCCCCTATATTCAATCTCTCCGTCTCCGCACTTTGCCTCTCTCCATGTCAGGTATCGTTCTAGGAACTGGTTTAGCCGGGAAAGGCAACCTCCACCCCCTCCTTGAAGGAAAGGGTGTATTGGTTTTCATTCTCGCCATTCTGACTACTCTCAGTCTGCAGATTCTCAGCAACTTAAGCAACGAGCTTGGAGATGCTCTAAAGGGGACGGATACCAATCAGAAAGGACGGACCGCATACGGATTACAAGCCGGTACTATCACGGAAAAACAGATTAAAAGAATGATTTGGCTGTTTTTGGCTTTATGTGTTCTCTTTGGCTCGGCTCTCATCTTTACCGCTTTCGGCTTACCAATCTCCAACATCCAATCTCAAATATCAAATATTCTCATCTTCTTAGGATTAGGAGCACTCGCCATCATCGGCGCCGTCACTTACACCCTCGGCAAGCATAGCTACGGATATTTAGGACTGGGCGACTTGGGCGTGTTCCTGTTCTTCGGACTACTCAGCACTCTCGGAGGGTACTATCTGCAGACACAGACACTCACCGCCGAAGCGGTTTGGTGCGGTGTCGCCATCGGTTTACCCTGTGTGGGAGTGCTGAACCTCAATAATGTGCGCGATATGAATAATGATCGCGCGCACGGGAAGCGCACTCTCGCAAGCATGTTAGGCGTGCGCGGGGGAAAAATCTACCAAACAGGATTACTCGTCATTTGTATTCTTATCTTCATCTGTCTCGGCCACTGGTGGGTACTTTGCGTGACGCCTGTTTGGGTTTGGCACCTCTGGTTTATATGGACACATGAGAGCAGTGAACTCGACCGACAAATGCCTGTTTTGATGCTATCAACACTGGTCGTCGCAGGCTTAGGATGGCTATAAATGCATTTTTTTTGCATTTTTTTGCGAAAAAATTTGGTCAATTCAAAAAAAAGCAGTACTTTTGCACCCGCTTTTGATCGAGAACGTATGTTTGAGAAAAAAAACGCTTTAAGCGCTTTTGAGAAGCAACGATCTTTTACTTGTTACAAAGATTAAAAAAGAATGCGGAAATAGCTCAGTTGGTAGAGCACGACCTTGCCAAGGTCGGGGTCGCGAGTTCGAGTCTCGTTTTCCGCTCTTTTTTTTTGCCGTTAGGCAAAAGAGGGTCCAATAAACCTCGGGATGTAAAACGTAGTTTTGCAGACCGAAAAGCGTAGCACAATACGTAGGCGTAATCGAGCGGCGTGCCGCGAGTCACGCGAAGCCCAGATGGCGGAATTGGTAGACGCGTGCGTTTCAGGTGCGCATGCCGCGAGGTGTGCAGGTTCGAGTCCTGTTCTGGGCACAACGCTCTTTGATGGAGCGTCGCTGACGCGACGCGCAGGTGGTGAAATTGGTATACACGCTACTTTGAGGGGGTAGTGGTCGCAAGATCGTGTGAGTTCGAGTCTCATCCTGCGCACAAGGGTTGAAAATCAATAAGTTACGCGTGAGACGCGTAAAAATCGACCCAAAATCTGCCCAAATGACTTTCACAGATGTGGAAGTCATTTGTCGTTAATAACATTGTTTAACTTTTTTTCTCCCGCCAATCAGAAAAGGTTGGCGGAAGAAAAAAAATTACTATGTTGGTTCAAAATTTTGGAGCCCTAAGGCAATTTGTTCCCGCAGAGCTCAAACACAATTCTAAAGGTTGGTACATTGAGTACTACAAGCTTAACCCTATCGTTCAAGATTTAGAGCGCGTTCGTATTATGATGAACCGCGAGCGTAAGCGCTGCAAAACTCTTACCGAGTTCAAATTGCAGACCAGCGCTATTATTCTTCAAATCAACAATCAACTTGCTGCCGGTTTTATCAATCTTCAGCAAAACATTCCTGCTTATGGTATAGGTACGCAGGAAAGTTATACGGGTGATAATGTTCGCTTTTACACTCCGTTGGAGCAGGTAATTGACCTGTATGAAAAAGATCGATGTGGTGAGTTGAAAGAAACGACTATGCGAAGCTATAGTTGCTTCTGTAAACAATTCAAGCAATGGGTGCATAATAACTGTCCATCTATTGCCGCTTCCGTTTTCTCGCAGACGCAGGCGAACCAGTACATGGAGTTCGTGCTTCTTGGCAACAACTCGAAAGGCAAGAAGTCTGTCCGCAAGAAAATAAGGGAAGATCGCGTAAGTCCGCGTACGTACAATAATAATATAAAACTCGCGCGTGCGTTGTTTAGTTGGGCGATGGAAAAGAGTTACGCCCGTGTCAATCCGTTTGAACACCTCAAACAAAAGAAAGCGCAGGGTAAAGATCGTACCATTATCCCCAAGGAAGTTCGCGACAGAATTGTTGCATACTTTAGGGAAAAGAATCCTGCATTCATCATCGTTATGCAACTGGTGTATAAATCCTTCCTGCGTCCGGTAGAGATTACACGCGTCAAGGTGGAACAGTTGAACTTCGAGAAACATTGTATCGAAATGAAAGGGTCGCAGAAGAAAAACGGCAAAGACCATAACTGTCGTATGGATGATAAATTGGAAGCCTTATTACGTGACCATATTCGTGGAGCCAAACCGGATGATTTCGTCTTCGGTGCAGGTACATGGAAACCGAGCCAGACTCCTGCTGCATCACACTCGTTCACTATCATCTGGGATCGAATGAGAGAAGCGTTGAAATTGCCGAGAGAATATCAACTCTATTCTCTCAGAGATAGCGGAATTAACAATCTGCTGAAAGCAGGTGCCACCGACTTGGACGTCGTTCAGATAGTTGGTCACAGCGACCTTAGCATGACCTTCCGCTACGCTAATCACATTGATGAGAGCCTTATTGAACGTATCAATAAGATAGCTCCTGAGTTCTAAATTTGCATAGTTATACCACGCTTTTTAGGACGATTAGACCAAACGAACATCATGAGCATTCGTGTAAAATATAGGTCTGACGCCCGAAAAGCGTGGTATAATTGTTTAATACGGTTTCTTACTTCTTCTGTTTTTCAAGAAAACACCTATTTTTTCGCTATTTCAAAAAACCGAGGAACAACCAGTATTTACAAGGGCAGAGCCTACTTTTTAGTGCTCATTTTGTTCCGGTTTTCGCTATTTGTCCGGTCTATGAAATTGTAAAATGCTGTAAATAAGCCAGATAGCGACGAAAGATAGCAAAATCTTTCGTCTTTTCCCTCTGGAGAGCCCCAACCGCCCTGCTATATCGGCTGATTTTAGCGAGTCTTTCAAAGCGGAATATGCAAACGCAAATTTCTAAATTAGGACGCTCTCGCCCTCAAAGCAAAGGTCTCCATTATTTCAAAAGTGCCGAAGTCTGCACGTGTAAACATTTTCAAAAGTCTGCTCGTAGCAACGACATTAAGAGTCTCTTTTTTTTACACATCAAAGGTCTTCACTTTATGCGACTTTACAAGTCTCCTTTTACGCGCAGACCATGTGAGTCTTCATCAATTCCGTTAACCCCAAAAGTCTCCGTGCTCATACTCAAACCATAAGTCTCCAACCTCTCCGTGCACCTCACAAGTCTGCTCGCGCTCGCGCGCCTGCGCGGTAGCGACGAAAAGGGAACCGTCAAAGTGAATTAGATAGTAAACGACAAACGCCTCACACCTCGTTTGTGTATGATAGTTCAATTAACATCCTCTCTGCCAGCGGTACGTACCATGTACGGACTTCATCAGCGGTGGGAGTATGACCTCCGGGAAAATGGAATGAATGCGAATAGTATTTCAAGAAGAGCGGTTCAAAATGCGCTAAAGTATCTTGCTCTCCGAATAAACCCCACACTTGGTCTCTAAGCTGAGGATTGCAGTTGTCGAATTGCGTAGCCTCCAGTGCGGCAAACTCTTTTACCAATGCCTCATCAATAACGAAAGACTGCTTGCCATCCTTGCGTGGCGAATTGTAATCGTGCTGCCCTATACGTTGGCTTAGGAACTCTGACATCCGGAAATGCGGATTGCCCAGCAGCGCAGGAATGGATTTTATTGGAGCTATCATTTGCGCATAGAATGCACCGCAACTATTCCCTACGAGCAAGTCGGGCTTTTCTCTGCCAATTAGTTCGCGAATGAAACATAGCGCGTCCTGCGGATGCATGGGCAAGTCCGGTGTCAGCACATCGGCACGCCCTGCGAATGCTTCGGTGATACGGAAACTCTCAATGGCTTTCTGGATAGTTTTGTTGTGCGTATCCTTCTCTAAACGATGTTGCTCAATATAGGGCAGCGTGGCATCCCATTGTTTGGCGAAAGCCGTAGCAAAGAACCACGCTTGCATCATGCGGATGTAATACTCATCGCTTTTGATAGAAGCAACCCATTCCATGTACTCCGGTCGGAAAGTATCGTCCAAAAAGTAACGCATCAGCGTGCATATTCCAAAGCGTTTCGTATAGGTGTGCTTGCTTCTCATCCACTTGCGAATAAGCGGTAATAGTTCTTGAGTATGCTTCTTAAAGCAACACGGCGATAGTTGGTCACATGTTGCCCAATTATCCACATACGGCAGGAACTGCTCCAGATATGCAATACAGGTGTTGAAATCTTTCTCTTCCGATAGGATAAACGCGTGCGAACTCTTGCGCAGCAGGAGTCTTGCAGATTTGCTTCGCCATTTTGCGCAAGTCCGGTGTCCGCACACCAATAACCGTCTCGCGTTTGACAGTCGGCAGTAACTTGCTTTGAAAGTCTGCGTATGCTTGGTCTTGTAAAGCAAAGAGTTTAGTCTCGATATACGCAGATCCATCCAGCCGCATGATCTTCACAAGACGGTCGTCGCCGAGGTAGAGATGGCTACATAGATTGAAAGCACCGGTATCGCGGAAGCCGCATTTGTGCATCACACGTTCAGAGGCTGGATTATCTACAAAGCAGTCACACCATAGCACCTCGAAATGCTGCTCTTGGAAACAGTAGTCAATCATCAGACGCAACGACTCCGAACATATACCTTGGTTCCAATAAGGTTTGGCAACCCAATAACCGACCTCTGCATCATGTTCACCGATGGTTATGTTGCTTTCTCCATACAGATAATAGCCTATGCAACCGATAGATTCGCCGGTCTGCTTGAGTTCAATCGCCCATGTATGATCATTGTGAAAGACCGTCCGGATTATCTCCAGACTTTCTTCCACGCTCTTATGCGGTGGCCATCCGGCACGAGGTCCCACATTCGGATCAGAAGCATAACGCTTCTGCATCACTCTCTCGCCATGGTCGTAATATGATTTTATCAGTTTCCATGCTCATTCATTGTGTACTGTCAGTTTATTGATACACCAAGCAAAGCCACGTGCGAGGCGAAGATGCGGAGTAACAAAATGACCTCCCTTTTCCAAAACAAGCGTGCAATGGTCGGGACCTATTGTGCGTTGCAGATGATCGTATTCCCAACGGATGTTGTTGCCCACCTGTGCGATGGCTTTGTTTTTCGTGATTTCCTCGCGGTCGCCGAGACTGAGGTAGACATAACGTGCATACACCTCATGTGCATCAGAAAAGCCTTTCCATGCTGCAATCCATAGCGAAGGAGATGCGGCTGCAACTGCATCAAAGCATTCCTCTTTGCAGACCGCCCAACGCGCAAATAAACCTGCCAAAGAATATCCTCCCAACACAATCGGTAACTTGCCGTAACGCTCAAATATGTATGGCATCAGTTGCTCCGTAATAAAGCCCAAAGTCTCAAACACATAGTCACCAACCGATTTGCGCGGAGAGATATTCGGGTCATGCCACGGCGTGAGTTCTTCTTCCCAATCGCTTATCGCAAAGCCCGCAAAAACAAACGGCACATTAACCGCCTCTTTAATGGCCTCTATCTCCGCATCCAACGTAGCATTCTCATGCTCACCCATCGACTGAATGAGCAGCACTTGCGGTTGGTCGCCGCATTCGTATAGCAGGCACTTACGACCGTTGATGGTTAGTTCGCTCATAGATTATCTCAATAGTTTGCTTATCTGTTTGTCGGTCGCATACGGAAGGATGGTATGTAAGTGCTCGGTCATTAGCCGATATGATTCCTCCGGCGAGCAATCTACGGAACATGTGTCCTTGCCATATAGCCGTTCGGGAGTGGTGAGTAACGACCATCCCCAACCGTATTCACGATTATGCTTGTCACGCGGATAGACGAAATCTTCCGTCACCACGCGCGTTGTCATCTGAAGGCGCGTCACATATCCGTCGAACTTGCTCCGCATCTTCGGACCGGAGAAGCCGCATGCCGCTCGCAAGTCCCGATTGATGATACTATCCTGTTCGCAGAGCGTCTGGTAGATGATGCCTTCTATACTGCCGTTCTCCGGCATGTGATAGAGACTGCGACGCCAGTTGCAGAAATGCGGCCACCAAGAGCGACTGATGAAGCCGGCCTTACCGTTGAAAAACTTGCCATATACACAATCACTCTCGTTGATGATAATGCCTTTCCATTTCCATAACGGCCAGTCCCATCCGCCGTCCGGAAAGACGACGTAACGACATTCCTCGTCCGCCATCTCTTCCGCTGAATAGCCGGATATGCCGCTTGCTAAAAGCGGCAGGAATCCGAGCTGCTGGATGAGTTCCATCATCTGCTCGCAACTATGTATCTCGTAGTGTGGCATTGTTAATCCGGTTGTTGACCATCATGGGCTTGCCATGCACAGGCGGTTATCTTCATGTCTGAGAAAAGAGCTGTGAAGGACGAGTCCTCCGGCGAACAGGCATAGATACCAAAACAAATCTCTTCGGCTCCTGCGTGCATGTGGCAGATACGCATCTGATTGAAATGCACACCATCGGTGGAGCACTCGATACAGTAATCGTTCTCCCTCCGCGAGAAGCGATACCACATAGTCTTCACGTCCGCAGGAATAGCGGTTGTCGCCCAGTCCGAGTAGCCGCCATTAGTGACCACTGAGCCGAGGTGTTGGAACTGCTCGTTTTCGTACTCTACAGACGCTTTGAGCCAGTTCTCGCTATCCAAATACATCACAATACCGCACTGGTCAAACCGATGATGACTCTGCGAGAAATCAGTCTTCACAACAAACGAGAAGAACCGCTCGTTCGTCTTCATCTGCAGGACAGGCGCATTGTCATTACGGAAATGGTAATACGTCCGTTGCCAGAGATCCGTGTGCGGTTTGGTGGTGACGGCA
>CADCBP010000019.1 GCA_902799705.1 uncultured Bacteroidales bacterium | reverse complement strand
GTTATTTTTCAATTCTTGATTTGTTTTGTTTTCTCTCCCAGTACGCACCATCTGATAACAGGAATTCGGCGTATTAGTTCTACTAACAGCGGCGACAACGTAAATACGGCAACCGTAAGCAACACGTACATCGCAACCGGAGGAAGCGTTGTATAAACCTTCATGCTATACCCCAAACCGGAGATGATTATATAGTGAACTACATAGATAGCAAAACTATTGCGGCACATGTAATCTGCAAACTTGGATTTCCGGTCATCAAAGCAGGCAGCGAACCATCCGATCATGGCAAGACACATCAGCCATCCATACACACAATTGAGTGGACTGCTTAGGTACACAGGAGTCGTGTTATCTTCACCGAAGGTAGTGATTAATAATGTTATACCGCTTGCTACGGCGCACACCATCAGTGGTATCCATCCTTTTCGTAATGACGTTAATACATTTTCATGCGAGAAGACGAAGTATCCGCTCAAAAAGAAAAGAAGATAAAAGAATGGTTTGTATCCGTTATAAAGACCATCCAAACTTTCGGGACGAGGGTTCATGATCAGCGTTCGGGTACCTAACCAATACAATACGCCCAACAGGATAATTCCTGCCAAACCCATCTTCCCGCAGAACCCGTAGAACCGATCTTGTGCATCCACCTTCCGAACGAGCAGCAAAACCAGACTAAACAACCATAGATTCTGTATAAACCATAATGGTCCCGTACCGCTCAGTGACCACGCCACATACTTAATGATGCCCGGAGTGTCGGCAAGCATGTCTATTCCATTCGTATAACTAAGTGTATGCGTGTTGAAATAACCGGCGATCCATTGAAAAACAAATAATCCTATTGTAGCAGGCACTAATAACTTGCGGGTGCGACTTTTGAACCACTCTTTCTCCGAATGTGCATCCAATGCGTACCGGGCACTGATGCCTGCCAGCAAGAACAAAAGAGGCATGAACCAAGGACTGAGGACCTCCGAAGCCACCTATTCCGCCTACTACCCCTTTGCCGTTGTAGTAGTAAATAACGTGGTAAAAGAGTACCAGCAGTACGGTCACCCAACGCAAATTATCTATCCAATGTTTTCGCATGTTTTCTTATGGTTTATAATAACTATCTTCCAATATCTTCTGTGCATCTCCTTCCGCCATCAGTTGCTGGATCGTCACTTCGGGATGATGCTCTACTCCGCTCACGATGATCTCATCGCCTTCATTGATGAAAGCTTCTCCAAAGGAGAAAGCGAATGTGTTCAGGCTGTCCGTCGTGCCTTTGGTGAAGATGATCTCGTCGGAGCTCTTCGCTCCGATAAATTCCGCCACGGCTTGGCGTGCCTCCTCGTGGTGGTGAGTCGCCATCTGGCTCAGGTGATGCACCCCGCGGTGGATATTACTGTTCCACGTGCTGTATGCTTCAACGATAGCATCCAACACCTGTTGCGGTTTCTGACTCGTCGCCGCATTGTCCAGGTACACCAACTCCTGTCCATATACCTGCTCCTTTAATATCGGAAAATCTGCTCTGTTCATACCCTTCTATTTTTCAAAAAGCCGCAGCAATGCCATTTTCTTCTTGCCTGCCTCGCCGCCGTACGGATGTTCGCGGAGCGGCAAGTTAAAACGGGTGCTGCCTTTGAGTACCGTTTGCGGATGGGTAAATTCGCGAAATCCCCATTCGCCGTGATAAGCACCCATGCCGGAATGACCTGTACCGTTGAAAGGCACTCCTTTGACCATCATGTGCACGCACACTTCGTTGATACATCCTCCGCCGAACTGCTGGGTCTGCATCACCCTGTTCGCCCATCGTATGTTCTTCGTGAACAGATACATCGCTAACGGGTGCTCGCGGTCGGCGATAACGTCCATCAGATTATCCACTTCCGCATCCTTGTAGGGCACAACCGGTAATAACGGGCAGAAGAGCTCATGCTGTACGATATGCTCGTTGATATCCACGGGGTAAATGATAGTCGGCGCGTATTTGCGCGTCGCCTTTACTCCCGCTCCTCCGAACACAATGCGTTCACGATATTCGTCCGCCAGCTTGGCGCATTTGTCATACGCCGCATCGGTGATGAGTTTCGGGTATTCCGGATTCGTCTCCGCATGTTCGCCGATCTGTTTCACAAAGGCTTTTTTCAACTCTTCAATGAATACCTCCGCCACTTCTTCTGCCACCGCTATCTGATTGATATTGATGCATATCTGCCCGGCGTTGGTCAACTTGAAGAACGCAATCTTGCGCGCTGCATCCTTCAGGTCCGCGTCCGCACGTACAACGCACCAGTTACCGGTCTCGCCGCCTAACTCCAAAGCAACCGGAGTCAGGTTCTTTGCCGCCTCGGACAGCACATGCTTGCCTACCGCTGGAGAACCGGTGTAGAAAATCTTGTCGAACCGCTGAGCCAGACACATATCCGCTACGTCATGCCCGCCGTCAATAAGCGTCACGTACTCCGGCGGAAAGACCTCTGCGAAAAACTTCTTGAGCACCGCCGTGCATGCAGCCGACTTCGAACTCGACTTGATCACTACCGTATTGCCGCCGCACATCGCCGCGGCTACTACACCTATCGTCAACAGAATAGGGAAATTGAACGGACTGATTACCAGCGATACACCGTAAGGCATCTTATACACTTTGGTGATGAGGCTCGGGAAACACATCCATCCGCTGAAATGCCGTTCCGGCCTTGCCCAACGACGCAGCCCGCTCAGCATCTCGTTGATCTCTACAATGATTGGACCCACGTCGCAAAGGTACGCCTCTACTTCGCTGCGGCCCAAGTCCTCTGCCAGCGCAGCGGTGAACTCATCCGCATGGGCAATGACGGCCGCCTTAAGTTTCTTCAGTTGTTCAATCCGCCATGAGACAGGAAGCGTCACGCCTGTCCGGAAAAACTTCCGCTGAGCGGATACTATCGTCTGTATGTCTTGTTCCGTGTACATATCGTTATTTTGTTATTTGTTCTAAGATGTCTTTTATCTGACGGTTATTCATCGTCACCGGAGCGGAATAATTGATGGAATCAGCCGCTACCATTTTAATCAGTTCCTCGTGGTCTTCTTCCTTTACCGGCGAGGTAATCTTATCCATTCCGCACTCTTTGAGCAAAGCCCGTACGGCTTCCAGAAAATCTGGAACACCACAATATTGTGCCATCTTCTCATATTTCTCCCGGCAGGCCGGCTGTTGGAATTCCAATACGGGCAGCAGCATCAGCGATATAGCCTGCCCGTGCGGCATATGGTATTTGGCACCGATGCTATGCGCGAAAGCATGCACGTAGCCGGCTAACTGCGTGTTGATCGCATTGCCTCCGTACAAAGCCGCACGGCACATGTTACCCCGTGCCTCAATCGCTTCTTCATCCGGCAATGAACTCCCTCCTTCACCCGTCAGTTTCGGCAGGTTCTGAAGAATAAGTCTCACTCCCTCCATCGACATGCGCATGTCTTCCGCATTCTCTTCTACATCGCTCACAACCCCTTCGATGCAATGACTCAACGCATCAATGCCGCATGCCGCCGTCACACTTTGGGGGGCATGGAAGGTCAGTTCACTGTCTAAAACAACATGTACCACCTTCAGTCCGACCAAGACGGTCGAACCCTTTTGCCCCTTCTCGTTCGTCACTACGGCACCTACAGTAATCTCTGCACCGGTCCCTGCAGTGGAAGGAACCATAATGACCGGAAGGGTATCTCCGGGCACAACGAGAAACTTGGGAAGCAATACTTTCGAGGGCAGATGGGGCATCTTTACGCCCGCGGCAATGATCTTGCAACTGTCCATCACACTGCCGCCACCTAAGGCGATGATACACTCCGCTTGACTCTCCATGGCCGCCTGGCGGCCCGCATCGATAACAGGTATCGTTGGCTCAGAGCATATATCCGCGAATAACCGGTATCCGATGCCTGCGGCTTCCAAAGACTCGGATATCTTTTTTTCATATCCTAACTCATGCAGGGTCGTGTCAGTCACTACCAACACCTGCTTGTATCCCGCAGCGCGGCATAGTTCGCCGATACACCCCCGCGCACCGAAACCTTCCGTCACTTCTGGCTTCGGAAGCGGCACGGCATGTATCACTTTGCCCGGCAGACGGTGAATATGTTTTCTGAATAAGTAAGTTTCCATTTTTAAGGCTTGTAATAACTCTCTTCTAATATTTTCTGCGCATCCCCTTCCGCCATCAGATCTTGCAGGCTCACCTCAGGATGATGCTCCATGTAACTCTCCGCAATACGCCATCCTAACCAGATACCTAACCTTCCCGGCGCATCCTGTGACACCTCCGACGTGAAAGGACCGTCATTCAGGTAACCGGTCAATATCAGACTCTCGGTCTTGAACAAGTCCCTTTTATCCATCACCAAATGCCAGATGGCTTCTTCATTCCGTACACACCACTCCCACTGTTCTTTCTTCCATCCCATCACTTCATAACCCGGCAGATTATCGAAGATCTGCGCCGTCAGGTACATCACTTTCCCTCTGTACATCATCTGGTCTAACAGCCGGCTCTTGGTACTCGTATAAGGAATCGTCCGGAACAGATACGCACTCACTACATCCACCGGAATACACTCTTTCCGCATCGTCTGTTTCTGGTATTCATATACCACGCGGTTGTAGTACTCGTAGTCGCTGCCCAGATACATATCCGCGCCGACACCGATGATCTCGTCGTTGAAGTAAATCGGCGTCTGGAAACCCGATACGAACAGATAGAAAGCAGGTATCTCCGTCTCCGGATATAGATATTGAATCCGTGCAAATGCCTTTCCAAGCGCTTGCTCCAAATCCTTCACGTCCGCAAACACTTCCTGCTCGCGGGCATTCGTCTGCTTGAACCCATACAAGGTGTCATTCAAGAACAACGGTAACTGCTGCTCCAGATACAACGTATCTATCGACGGAATACCTAAAACATCCTCCACCCACAACGGCATGAACGCCGGATATTCGTCATACAGCACTTTCACATCCTTCGTCACACTCGCCTCATGCACATTCATCAGCGCATTGTCAAAGCGCACGAACTCAATCTCTTGCGGCTCTGTGTCTTTCGGAAAATAGGTTCTCCCTTTCTGACAAGCGGTCAGAACCATCATACATGCAATAGTATATAGAATCTTCTTCATCATTCCATCAATTCATCATTCCATCAATTCATCAATTCATCATTCCATCAATTCATCAATTCATCATTCCATCAATTCATCATTCCATCATTAATCATTCCATCCTTTATTTCAATCACACGGTCAGCGATACTCGCCAACTCTTTGTCATGCGTCACAAGCAGAATCGTCTGTCCGTATTCCTTCCGCAGTTTCAACAACAAATCGCTCAACTCTTTCTTGTTTTTTTCGTCCAGACTGCCCGTCGGTTCGTCGGCCAGGATGATGTCGGGACTCATCATCAACGCCCGTGCGGCCGCCACACGCTGCTTCTCACCGCCAGACAGTTCATTCGGCTTATGGTCCATTCGGTCACCGAGCCCTAACTCACGCAGTAACTTCTCCGCCCGCGGTTTGTATTCGCTCTCTTTCTGACGCGCGATCATCGCCGGGATGCACACATTCTCCAGCGCCGTGAACTCCGGCAGTAACTGATGAAACTGGAAAATAAAACCGATATGCTTGTTGCGGAACGCCGCCAACTCGCGGTCTTTCATCGCAAACACTTTTGTGCCTTCGATAACCACTTCGCCTTTCGTAGGCCTGTCCAACGTGCCGATAATTTGCAGCAAGGTCGTCTTTCCCGCGCCGGACTTACCGATGATGGCGACAATCTCACCTTTCTTCACGCTCAGGTTCACGCCTTTCAGCACTTCCAAGTCCCCGAAGGACTTATAGATGTTCTTAACTTCTATCATATTCCATCATCAATTATCAATCGTCTCTCTCCGTTTTCCTGCGGAACAATCTTCACCCAAACGGTGTCGTCCGGTAACAAAGCCTCTATCTTCTCCGGCCACTCGATAAAGCAATAGTTACCGGAGTACAAATACTCCTCCGCTCCGAAATCTATCGCTTCACGGATGTCCTTCAAGCGGTAACAGTCAAAATGATATACCTCGCCATTGTGAGGTTGTTCCACGTCATACACGTTGACAATCGCAAACGTCGGACTGTTGACAATATCCATCGACCCCATCTCTTTCACCATCTGTTTGATGAATGTCGTCTTACCTGCTCCCATCACCCCGTCGAACGCAAACACCCGGTGCGGTTCATGCTCACTCAAGAGCTCCAACGTACTTACTGTTTCATTTTTCTCATTGAACAGCAAAATGTTGGAATTGTTGTCTAATTTTATCGTATAAGTAGTCATATTCTTGCTTTTCATTCAATTCTCAGAGACTTATTTTGGCCTGAATTTGCTCGTAAATGTCTGATCCTCTGCGTTTTCCGAGCAATTTAATCCATTCTTCCTTCTTTGCAGCTCTAGCGCGTTTCACAGAACCGAAATAAGTTAGTATTTTTTGCTTCGTAACCTCTCCAACTCCTTGTAAATCATCGAGTTGGCTATGAATCTGCGCCTTGCTGCGCTTCGCTTTGTGGAAAGTAATGGCAAATCGGTGCACTTCATCCTGTATATTCGTCAGCAACCGGAACACTTCACTCGTCACCGGCATCGAGATCTCTTTCGGCGGAAAACCGAACAACAAGGTCTGAGTCCGGTGTTTGTCGTTTTTCTTCAATCCCGCAATCGGGATATGCAAACCCAATTGATCTTCAACCGCCTCGCGGATAGCGTGCATCTGACCGATGCCTCCGTCGGCGATGATCAAGTCCGGTAATGTCCCGTTTTCATCGATTAAATGCTGATATCTTCTTCGCACGACCTCACGCATACTCGCGTAGTCATCCGCGCCATCTACCGTCTTGATGTCAAATTTCTTGTAATCACTCTTACTCGGCTTGGCCATCCTGTAAACCACGCATCCGGCTACCGCGTGCTCGCCTTGTATATTCGAGTTATCGAAGCAGTCAATCCATCGAGGCAAGGTCTCCAACCCCATCATCTGCTGCAACTCCGTCAAGATGCGTACACCCCGTTGCTCAGGATTTAGCTTATCATCTTGTTTTAATCGGTCTAATTTGTACTGCCGTACGTTCTGCATCGCGAGATCCAATAGCTTCTTCTTGTCCCCGCTCACGGCTATGTGGATATGCAATGAATCATCAAAAACCTCCGGAATGAACGGAACAATCACGTCTTTCGTCTCACTCTCCAACCGCTCACGCAACTCCATCATGCCCATCGCTAACAACTCCTCTTTCTCTTCCTCCATCTTTCGCCGGTACTCAATCGTCTGACCTTGTACAATCGATCCATTATGTACATGCAGCATAGATATGTACACTTTGTCGTCCTGCTCATCGTATCCGAATACATCCGTATCTTTTGCCGATGAATTCGTGATGATTGTCTTGCTCTTGAACTGCTCTAATAATTCTATCTTATGCTTCAGATCTGCAGCTTCTTCATATTTCATCTCTGCCGCATAATGCATCATCTGCTCTTCCAACTGACGGCCAATCTCATGCGCATCGCCCTTTATCAGTTTCCTCGCTTGGTCTATCCATTCGCCGTATTCCTCTTTCCCTTTCCCCTCGCATATACCGCAGCAATTCTTCAAATGGTATTTTAAACAAACCCTCACTTTCTTTTTCTCGATGGAATCGGCGGTTAAAGGTATATTACATGTGCGTATCGGATATAACTTATGGACCAACTCTAATACCATCTCTACGGTATTTCCGAAACTATACGGACCATAATATTCCCCCGCTTTCTTGTTGATAGTTCTTGTCTTGAAGATTCGCGGATACGCTTCTTTTGTAATACATATACTCGGATAGCTCTTTCCGTCCTTCAGCAGGATGTTATACCGTGGTTGATATTGTTTAATCAGGTTATTCTCCAGCAGGAACGCATCCTGTTCGCTATCTACTACCACGTACCGAATATCCGCTATATGTGTTACAAGTTGTCTCGTTTTACTCGATATATGGTCTTTGTTGAAGTAACTATTCACCCTCCGGTGAAGGTTCTTGGCTTTACCTACATAGATGATCTGCCCGTCCTTATCAAAGTACTGGTACACCCCCGGACTCTCCGGTATACGTTTTAGCAGTAAGGCAATATGATCATCTTTCTTTTTCACTCTTTCACTCTTTCATTCTTTCATTCTTTCACCTTATTCATCTACTTCCATTCCGAACAAGCAATAGATATCTTCCGCTTTACCCTTCAGATATTCACGGCCATGTAACCCTATCAGTTCTATTAAGCAGTTGACGTATATTTTCTTTACACCTAATTTCTTAACCAATTCGATAGCGGCATCCATTGAGCCGCCAGTCGCCAGAATGTCATCATGGATAAGTACTACATCGTTCGGACATAGAGCATCCTTATGTATCTGAATCGTATCGTCTCCGTATTCCTTCTTGTAGGTAACAGACACAGTTTCGGCGGGCAACTTGTTAGGTTTCCGGATAGGAACAAAACCAACTCCGAGTTCGATAGCTACTGCAGGCGCTAATATAAAACCCCGGGACTCGATACCCACTACTTTGGATATACCGAGATTCTTGTATTTTTTTACAATCTCGTCTCGCATCCAACGCAAACCTTCCGGATTGTCCAGAACAGTAGTGATGTCCTTAAATTGTATGCCCTTGATTGGGAAATCAGGTACATTACGAACCAATGCTTTTACTTCTTCTGCTGTCATATAGTATCTGTTTGTTTGCTCTATGTTCCACGTGAAACATTTTAAGTAGTTTGCTTTGCAAACTAAAATCACTCATCTGCCCATCAAAACCAGCAATACGCTTACGTCGTTCGGGCTTACACCGGGTATACGTTGGGCTTCACCGATACTCTTCGGACGGATTTTGCTTAACTTCTGTCGGGCCTCCGTGCTGAGACTCTGTACCTCGTCATAACAGAATCCGTCAGGAATGCGTATCTGGTCTAATCGCTGTAACTTGGCAGCCTCCATCTGCTCGCGTTTGATATAACCCGCGTACTTAATCTGTATCTCGCAACTCTCTACAATCTCATCGGATATTTCTGCTATCTTGGCTTTTAGTTCCGGCACGACTTCCGCCAGTTCCTTTATGCCTACTTGTGGTCTTAGAATCAGTTCGCTGATCTTGCATCCTTCATGGAGTGGTGTACTACCGATGGATTCCAACCATCCGTCGATGCTCCCTTTGCGCACAGTGAAAGTTTGCATAAACTCGATGAAATCGGTGCAGGCTGATTGTTTTTTACACCATAAATCATACCGGTATTTATCTGCCAACCCCATCTCATAACTTCGCTTGGTCAAGCGTTCATCTGCATTGTCTTGTCGCAACAAGATCCTGTACTCGGCCCTTGAGGTGAACATCCTATACGGTTCATCTACACCCTTGTTCACCAAATCATCAATCAGCACACCGATATAACTCTCGTCCCTGCCCATCGTGAAAGGAACGCCGCCATGTACGTTGATGTGTGCATTCACTCCGGCAACCAAACCTTGTCCTGCCGCCTCTTCATAGCCCGTAGTGCCATTGATCTGTCCGGCAAAAAACAGATTTTTAATCTGTTTTGTTTCTAAGGTGTGGTGCAGTTGGGTGGGGTCGAAGAAGTCATACTCAATCGCGTATCCGGGGCGGTACAGCACGATATCCTCTAAACCTTTCACGGTCTTTAATCCCGCTAACTGTACTTGCCAGGGCAGACTGCTCGAGAAACCGTTGACATAGTATTCATTACTGTCCACGCCTTCCGGTTCCAGGAATAGCTGGTGGGCCTCTTTGTCAGCAAAGGTAACAATCTTCGTCTCAATACTCGGGCAGTAGCGCGGACCTATACTCTGGATTTGTCCGTTGAAAAGGGGAGAATCTTTCAGTCCTGCGCGTAGGGCTGCGTGTGTCTCAGGATTCGTATATGTAATCCAGCAAGGCATCTGCTTCAGTTCCCGTCTGACAGTATCCAGATAGCTGAACTGATGCCATGTGTCATCTCCGTCCTGCCGGATCATCCGGTCGAAATGAATAGAGCGTGCATCTACGCGGGCTGGTGTGCCGGTTTTCATCCGGTCGCTCTTGAATCCCAATTCCACCAATTGTTCCGTCAAACCATATGAAGCAGGCTCGGATATACGCCCACCCTTGACCTGTGTCTTGCCGCAATGCATGAGTCCGTTGAGGAATGTACCATTGGTCAGAACCACTGCCTGTGCCTCCATCTCAATGCCTAAAAGTGTCTTAACTCCGCAAACCTTATTATCTTTGATAATAAGACTCACCGCAGTGTCTTGCCAAATATGCAAGTTCTCCGTTCCGCTCAACACCTTGATCCATTCTTCGATAAATCGCTTTCTGTCGCTCTGACTGCGCGGACTCCACATGGCCGGTCCTTTACTTTGATTGAGTAACCGGAACTGGATAGCGCTCCGATCCGTGACAATACCCATCTGACCTCCCAAAGCATCAATCTCGCGGACAATCTGCCCTTTTGCAATCCCGCCCACAGCCGGATTGCAACTCATCTGCGCAATCTTATTCATATCCATTGTGATCAGCAGGGTCTTACTGCCCATCCGGGCAGCAGCACTCGCCGCTTCACAACCGGCATGACCGGCGCCGACTACTATAACATCGTATCTGAAATCCATATTTATTTGCCTATTCTTTTATTGCGATGACTCCACTTCCACTGGCCGGTATAACTGCCGGAAGAGATGGTCCGTATTTTCGGTTGAAATGCATTCTCTACGTAGTTGCGGTAGGTGATCTCATTCGTATTCCTATCCACTAATATACCCACTACATCAAATCGCGGTTGTTTCTCTATCTTGTGGTATTTGAGGTACGCGTTGGCTGCCGCTGTAATCCTTCTCATCTTGATTTCATCGACATTTTCTTCCGGCATTTTGCCGTTTAATATACACGTCCTCGCCTTTACTTCTACAAATACTATCTCTTTCTTGTTCTCTGCAATCAGGTCCACCTCCAGATGCCCCATGCGCCAGTTGCGTTCCAGAATCCGGAATCCTTTCTTCTCCAGCATTTTGGTGGCTTCCGATTCGCCGATGATTCCTATGGGATTGGTAACAAATGCCATCTTATCTCAATTGCTCCATACGCGCTGCATCCAATCGCAGTAAGATAAACAGCAGCAGTGTGAATCCCCATAATGAACTACCTCCGTAACTGAAGAACGGCAACGGAATACCGATAACCGGCAGCAATCCCAATACCATGCCCACATTGATGGTAAGGTGGAAAAGGAAGATACTGGCTACTGCGTATGCGTATATCTGCGTGAACAGGCTGCGCTGTCGCTCGGCAATCTCTATCAGGCGCAATATGAACCACAAATAGACTAATAAAACCCCGATGGAACCGACAAAACCCCACTCTTCTCCAACGGTACAGAAGATGAAGTCCGTGTCCTGTTCCGGTACAAATTGCAGCTTCGTCTGTGTACCGTTCAGATAACCTTTTCCGAAGAACCGCCCTGAACCGATAGCGATGCGGGCTTGGTTGACATTATACCCTGCGCCTGCCGGGTCTTCTTTCATGCCTAACAGCACCTCGATACGGATACGTTGGTGCGGTTGCAGTACTTTCTGGAAGACGAAATCGCAAGCTTGCGTATACCCGATGCAGAGGAGGCTGAAGGCCGCCACCAGCAGCAACATATACTTGCGCCAGTAAAGACTGACAAACACCGTGTATAGCATCAGCGCTACGACAACGCCTACTGAAACCCAGTTAAACGGCACGGTGACCCATATACTGACAAGCAGAGAGATGCCATAGATTGCCAATACGCTGCCAATGAGGATAAGCGGTTGCCAGCGCATCTGATGTTCCTTGCAGATGAAGAAGATCTCCACGGCCGTCAACAGCAACATACACGTGAGCATGCCCACACTGCCGCTTCCTAATGGCAAGGCTACTTCACCCCAGCGGATACTGATGATAAAGAGTGCAACGGCAGCTACGCCGGTCCATAACACATATCCGCTCATTCCCTGACGGTAGAAAACCAGCAGAAAGGCTGCAAAGACAAGTGCCGAACCTGTCTCTTTCTGCAGAACCATAATGATCAGAGCTGGTACTCCGATGAGTGCAAAAGGTACGATCAAATCGCGCCAACTACGCAGTTTATATTCATACCTTCCCATATATTTGGCAACTGCCAGCGCAACTATGCACTTGGCGAACTCCGCCGGTTGCAGATTGACCGGACCCAAGGATATCCAACTCATGGATCCTTTGATATCGTGCGCCAGGAAAGGAGTCGCCAATAAGAGAAGAAGCATCGCGCCGTACGCTATATACGCCAGCACTTCATAGGTCTTGTAGTCGATGAGCAATAATACAATACCCAGCACTACCGAACCGATGATCCAGGTAAACTGCTTACCGGCGCGGTTGGAGAAATCGAAGATACTTGTCTGGTCAAAGGTATAACTGGCTCCATAGATATTGAGCCATCCGAAAAGCACTAAGACCAGAAAAAGACCGATAGTGGTCCAATCCACGTGCTGCCATATATTACCACTTCTTGACGCTCTCATTGAGTACTGCTTCTCCTATACGTTTACGTAAATCTTTGCGTTTTACCTCTCCGGTGAGGTATTGCTCTATCATCATCGTGGCTACCGGACATGCCCACGTAGCACCGAAACCGGCATTCTCCACAACCACCGCTACAGCTATTTTCGGATTTTCCACCGGTGCAAAACCAATGAAGATAGCGTGGTCTCGGCCATGCGGGTTCTGAGCCGTTCCGGTCTTGCCGGCCATGTGCAGACTGTCAATCGCATAATGACGCCCTGTACCGTAAACCATCACGCGGTGCATGCCGTCTTTGACCACTTCGAAATGTTTCTTTTGGATAGCCAACTCATGACGATGTGTGAGCATGGAGTCGTTCTTGTTAAGGTGCGGAGATATATAATATCCTTCATTGGCAATAGTGGCTGCCTGATTTGCCAGCTGCAAAGGTGTCTCCAATATCTCTCCCTGACCGATACTGAGCGAACGAATCGTGATGGCTTTCCATCCGGTTTTACCGTAGAATTTATCGAATAGCCGTGTGCTTGGAATACTGCCTGCAGATTGTTCGTTCAAGTCGGAGTCGGTGAAGCGTTGACCTAAACCGAAAGACATGACTGCCTCGCGCCATAACTCGTACCGACGACGGAAATCCTCGTTGTCTTTGCCATATCCGTCCATTTGCAACAGGTCGCGGAAAGCGCACCAGAAATAAGGATTGCAACTCTGCTCGATAGCCCGGTCCAATGCCACGGGAGAACCATGATGGTGGGTGCATTTGATAGGCGTACTGCTTGGTCCGGAACAAGGGTATAGCGTATTTGGTGTGATAGCCCCTTGTTCCAGGCATACCAGTGACTGAACGGTCTTGAAGGTGGAACCCGGCGGGTACATCGCCTGTGTGGCGCGGTTCATAAGAGGTTTGGTCTTGTCGCTGAGCAAGATGTTGTAGTTCTTGCTGCGGTCTTTCCCAACCAATACTTTGGGGTTCCAACTCGGGTTGGAAACCAATGCCAATATCTCTCCCGTCTTCGGCTCAATAGCTACTGCACTGCCGATTTTACCGGCCAATAACTCTTCCGCCAACAGTTGCAACCGGATATCTATGGTAGTATATAGGTCTGTTCCTGCCTTTGCTGGGCGGTCTAACTCTCCGTTCTGATAACTTCCTTGCATGCGTCCGCGCGAGTCGCGCATCAACACTTCTACGCCTTTCTCTCCGCGCAACTCTTTCTCGTAAGTACGTTCCAAACCGTCACGTCCTGAGTAGTCTCCGCGCGCGTAATAAGAGTCATGGTCGATATCATTCTGGTTAACCTCGCCTACTGAACCCAACACATGAGCTGCGGCATTGTATGTGTAGTCGCGCAAAGTGCGTTTCTGAATCTGGATACCGGGGAACAGGAACAACTCTTCCTGCAGTGTGGCGATATCTTCTTTCTTGAGCTGACTCATAAAAACCTGCGGTGTCCATCGGGAATATCCGCGGTTCTTGCGTCGGTCTTTTATCTCGGCTATACGCTCGTCGAACTCTGTACGACTGATTTGCAGGCAACGACAAAAGGCCGTTGTGTCCCAACCGGCTTTCATATCACGCATCACCATTGTCACTTCATAGATAGGTTGGTTGAAAACAAGCAATACCCCGTTGCGATCGTATATCAATCCGCGGGAGGGATAGATTGTTTGCTTGACCAGCGCATTGTTGTCAGCTTGGTCTTTCGTCGATTGATCAATGATTTGCAGATAAAACAACCGGATTATGTACACTAATACAACCACAACGGCAATGCCGCTGATCACGTACCGGCGTTTATAAAACAGGTCGTTAATCATCTGTATATCAGGGCGTTATACCCTATTATGATGGAAATGGTAATCAAACTGCTCACGATAGTCTCAACCGCTACAAAACCGATATGAGACCAACTCCATGCGGCTAACAGGAAGACCATCAGATGGTGCGCCAACACTAAAATGACCACATACTTAAGAAGGGGCTCCATGCCTAAGGTACGGAGAGTAATTTGTTCATTCAGGCGGTCTTTGTCATTCACAATCGCTCCTATCAGGTATGGGCGGATGAACATAATGAAAATACAACTCGCTGTGTGAACGCCCAAAGAGTTGCAGAAGATATCCATAATCAGTCCCACCACCGCTCCGATGATCATATCAGCGCTATGCGGCAGGGTAATGGGCATCATCAGAAGGCAAAGGATATAGATATACGGATGGCATACACCAAGCAGTTGCAGTTGGTCAAAGAGCAACACCTGTAATAGCATCACTAAGAAATACCGTCCTATTTGTTTACTCCAATCCATCCTCTAATTGTTCTAATTCCGTTTGATGGGCGTTTTGTACCACTTCTACGTACTTCAATCGCTTAAAATTGGTGTGCAAGCGTACGCGGATACGATGGTACGACTCACCATCCTTTAATACACTGCTTTCTACGATTCCAACGGGAATTCCTTCCGGGAAGACGGGACTTAATCCGCTGGTCACGATTGTATCGCCCGGGTTCACGACCATGTGTGCCGCAACATCGGCTAACTGAGCAAAACGACAGTCTTTGCCATTCCACTGGAGCGTAGCGATGTAGTCGTTTTTTGTAAATCGGCAACTGAGATTGGTCTGGATATTGATGAGCGGTAATACAACGCTGTAGTTGTAACCTACTGTCTTCACTATACCCACTACGCCTTCGGCATTACGGATACCTTGACCTTGTTGAATACCATCTACACTGCCTCGGTTGATCGTCAGGTAGTTGCGTAATTGGTCTGTCGTCATCTGCACCACTTTGGCGGATTCGTAATGGGTGACTTCTCTGTTTATGGTCGAATCCATCGAGCAAATCTGGTTGCGCAATGCCGCATTCTCTGCGGCCAACTCTTCGTTCACACTGCGTAAACGAAAATAGGTTTTTATTTCCGCTACCTGCTCGTTCTGCCATGCTACAAAATTATTGGCTGTGCTCAATATACTGCTTCGAGGATAAGCGTTATTGTATGAAATCAGCAAAAATGCAGCAACTTCCAAGAGGATAAACACCAGGAAGTTGCTGTAACGCAGCAGTATTTTGAGCAAATTCTGCATGCCGTGTCAGGGAATTAGCGAAGTAGGAAGCCGAAGTTATTCACGTTCTTAAGCGCAACACCTGTTCCGCGAGCTACGGAGTGCAGCGGATCATCTGCCACGTGGAACGGAATAGTGATCTTATCCGTCAGACGGCGTGCCAATCCATGCAGCAATGCTCCACCACCGGTAAGATAAATACCACGCTTTACGATATCGGAGTACAACTCCGGAGGAGTCGTCTCAAGGGCCTGAAGTATGGCACTCTCAATCTTACTTACACTCTTTTCCAAACAGTGGGCGATCTCCTGATAACTTACAGGAACGGACATCGGCAGCGCTGTTACCTTGTTCGGTCCTATTACCACGAAATCCTCCGGTGCGTCCTCCAACTCAGGCAAGGCGGAACCTACCTGAATCTTAATTCGCTCTGCCGTCGGTTCATCTATACGCAGGTTGTGCATGCGACCCATATACTCGATGATATCCTGGTTGAAATCGTCACCCGCAATCTTGATGGACTTGTTGCTGACGATGCCACCGAGAGAAATCACTGCAATCTCGGTCGTTCCGCCACCTATATCCACAATCATGCAACCCTCAGGACTCTCTACATCCAGTCCGATACCTATAGCTGCCGCCATCGGCTCGTATATCATGTAGATGTCGCGACCTCCGGCATGCTCGGATGAGTCACGTACGGCACGAATCTCCACCTCGGTGGATCCGGATGGAATACATACTACCATGCGGATGGACGGAGTAAATAAACGTGCCTGCTTCGGAATCATCTTGATCATTCCGCGAATCATCATCTCGCAAGCATAGAAATCTGCAATCACGCCATCACGCAAAGGGCGTACGGTGCGAATCATCGAACCACCCTTACCAATCATTTGTTGCGCCTTGCGACCGACGGCTACCATCTTGTTGTCGGCCATAGAAATAGCCACAACTGACGGCTCATCTACCACAATCTTGTCGTCACACATGATGATGGTGTTCGCCGTCCCTAAGTCAATGGCAATCTCTTGTGTAAAAGAAAAAAGTCCCATGTTTATGTTATATTATTTGATTTATCTTTGTTTTCTTCTTTGGGTCTTTGGACCCTGCACATACTTACCCAAACTAAAATCGGCTGCAAATTTACAACTTTTTTTTTACATGTGCAAGCGCGTGCGTACTTTTTTGAAATAAAAATAATCGCCACCATTCGCAAAGAACAGCAATCCATTTTCTTGTTTTACATCTCAAAAATAGTAACTTTTCTCGATTTCATCGGAACTTTTATTACTATATTATTCTGTCAATTCCTCTCTTCTTTTCTTCTGTGGAATGTCCATTCCCCTTTCCTTTTTCTTCTTTTCTTCCGTGGCAATGCCCCTTCCACTCTTCTTTTTCTTCTTGGCTTTGTCCATTGTGCCCGAATTGAATTCGGGCCCCTTCTTTCTTTCCGCTGAATTCGGCGTGGATGTCCATTTCTGCGGGATCCTTTTCCCCGTTCTATATCTTCCTTCGACTTCTTTATCACTTCTGAAGTACGCAGTGTTATACTCTATAGTTATTTATTTAAATTTTTATACTTCCTCACGCCCAAAATTTGCATATTCCAAAAACTCGGTTTTCAGTCAGTGGGTGAACTCTTTATCGAGGCGGAAAAACAACATGTTTGCATGGAAATGGCACTCGAGTAGATTATTTTGTACGTAAAATTTGCATATATGCAAAATTTTTTGTACCTTTGCAGCGTGTTTTGAAAAGCGGTACAGGAAAAGGGATAAAAAGAAAAGCACCCACGGATGACGTAGATGCTCTTGCGCTCCCTCTAGGACTTGAACCTAGGACCCCCTGATTAACAGTCAGATGCTCTAACCGACTGAGCTAAGGAAGCATGCTTTTTCGAAAGCGGCTGCAAAATTACTGCTTTTTTTTGATATGTGCAAGTTTTTTTGAAAAAAAATGTATCTTTACTAAGATTTTTTGATAAATAACCCGATTTTCGGTCAAAAAAGATAAAAAATGAAGAAAATTCTCGGATTAGGTAATGCGCTGACAGACATCCTTCTGCAGGTGAGTGAGGATGATTTACGAGAACTGGGGTTCCCGAAAGGGAGTATGAACCTCATTTCCATGAAGCAAGCGGAGGAGATTCAATTCCGTTTTGCATCTGTTCGTAAGCGCATGGTTGCCGGTGGATCTGCCAGCAACGCGGTCAACTGTGTTGCTGCATTAGGCGGTAAAGCAGCTTTCATCGGTAAGATTGGAAACGATGAAGTCGGCGATTTCTACCGCGAGGACATGATTAAGAATGGAGTCAACCCCATCCTGTTGCTTTCCCAGCAAGCGATGTCCGGATGTTCGATTGTGCTTATCACGCCTGACGGCGAGCGTACCTTCGCTACCTATCTGGGAGCGTCTGCAGAGTTATGCGCAGATGATATCCAGAAAGATGCCTTTAACGGATACGATATATTCCATATTGAGGGATATCTGGTTCAGAACCATGATTTGATAGAGAAAGCAATCCGTCTGGCAAAGGAATCCGGGTGTATGGTCTCATTGGATCTGGCGTCCTACAATGTGGTCAATGAGAACCATGCTTTCCTTAAAGGACTGATTAAACAGTATGTGGACATCGTTTTTGCCAACGAAGACGAGTCGTTTGCTTACACCCATCTCAATCCGGAAGAATCTGTTCAGATGATTGCCGAGCAATGCGACATAGCTGTCGTAAAAGTCGGCAAGAACGGATCGTACGTACAGCAGGGAAGCAAGCGCCATCATATCGGGGCGATTACCACCAGTTGCACCGATTCCACCGGTGCAGGTGACCTTTTTGCCGGAGGATTCCTCCACGCGCTCAGCGACGGTTTCGATATTCGGCGATGCGCAGAAATAGGTACGATTGCAGCCGGACGAGTGGTGGAGATTGTAGGCACCAAACTGAGTGAAGAGACCTGGGATGAGATTCGCAGGATATGCGCCCTCTACCGTGGATTTATGCAGAAATACGATAAAGAATAATTCCTTATATACACTATGAAATACATCCTCTATCCATTTTATGTACTCTATCAATATCTGATAGCCTGGCCCTTGTTGGCGGTCCTGACGATGTTCACGGCCATTTTCACCGTTTGCACGGTACACTGGCGTAATGCGGAGTTTGTGCATAAGGTGCAGCAGTTCTGGTCACGCGCGTTTTTCCGGCTGATGTTTCTGCCCGTTTCTGTCGATGGAATCGAGAATATTCAGCCTAACCAGAGTTATGTCTTTGTAGCCAACCATCAATCGATGTTCGATGTGTGGCTGGTCTATGGGTGGCTGCCGGTGATATTCAAATGGCTGATGAAAGCTGAGTTGCGTAAAGTGCCGTTTGTGGGCACGGGATGTAAGGCTGCCGGTCATATCTTCGTGGACCGCCGTAATGCAAAAGCCGCCATGGAGAGCCTCAAAGAAGTGGAGAAACAGCTTGTGAACGGAGTATGCACGGTGATCTTCCCCGAAGGAACCCGCTCGCTCAATGGTGAGGTAGGACGATTCAAACGAGGGGCATTCCAAATAGCGTTGGAACTGGGACTGCCTGTTATACCGCTGTCCCTCAACGGATGTTTCGAGGTCTTACCCAAAGGTAAAGCGTATGTGAGCAGGCATCCTGTACACATGCATATAGGAAAACCCATCGACATGACCCAATTCAAAAATGAAGAAGGAAATATCGATGCGAACGCCGCAATTGAGGCGGTGCGTAATGCAGTGATAGAAGGCATAAAATCGTAAATCATAAATCATAAATCATAAATCATAAATAACACCTATCTATGTATTCAGATCCCCAATCGTGTCTGTATTGTCAGAACAATGAGACACTTCACAATTTAATGATAGAGATCGCGCACTTACGCGTCTCACGTGCGTTCTTGTTTAAAGAGCAAACCTACCATGGTCGTTGTCTGGTGGCATACGACAAGCATGTGAACGACCTGAACGAGTTGAGCGATGAACAACGCAATCTCTTTATGGCAGATGTGGCTGATGTCACTCGCGCAATGCAAAAACTCTTCAAGCCGGAGAAGATCAATTACGGTGCCTATTCCGACAAACTGAGTCACCTCCATTTTCATCTCGCTCCCAAGTATGTCGATGGTCCTGATTATGGAGGAACTTTCCAGATGAATCCGGGAAAAGTTTATCTCTCTGACGCAGAGTATGCCGAGATGGTAGAGGCGCTCAAGAAAGAACTTACGGCTGCATGCTGATGGCTGATACTGACAGCTGAATGCTTTTCAAAGAAATCATAGGACAGGAAGCAACCAAACAACAGTTGCGTCAGGCGGTGCGTGAGGGGCGGATACCTCATGCACAACTCTTCACGGGCATAGCCGGAATAGGCAAATTGCAGTTGGCTTTGGCTTATGCCCAATACCTGAATTGTCCGAATAGAACGGAGCAAGACAGTTGCGGTACCTGCCCCACATGTCTGCAGTTCCAACGTCTGCAACATCCGGATTTGCATTTCGCCTTCCCGATAGTAAAGACGGATGATTACGACCGATGTGATGATTATGTGGATATTTGGCGTCAAATCATCTTGGAAAAACATTATTTTGATTTGGACGATTGGCACAAAGCGTTGGGCGTAGAGACCAAGCAAAGCATGATCTATGAGAAAGAGAGCCAGGAAATCATCCGCAAACTGAGTCTTAAGCCATACGGAAACGGGTATAAAGTGATGATTATCTGGCAACCGGAGAAGATGAACCCGTCCAGTGCCAACAAACTGCTTAAACTGCTGGAAGAACCACCCGCACAAACGGTTTTTCTATTGGTGAGTGAACATCCTGAACAGTTGCTGGCTACCATCCAGTCGCGTGTCCAGACTATTCGTGTTCCACGCTTACCGGTTGAGACGATAACAGACGCCTTAATACAGAGTGGAATAGCCGAGGACACAGCTGCTGATATTGCACGGATAGCCAATGGCAGTTATCTCGCTGCACGAAAAAAAGCCGATGAATCCGAGGAAAATAAAAAAGAACTGAACGATTTCATAGCCCTCTTCCGGAATGCCTATACGGTAGGTGTGCTTAGAGACCCGCAGAAGAAATATGAGTCTCTCAAAGCCCTCCGTAAATGGAGTCTCGACATGGCTGACAGCAAAGTGGGACGGGAGAAACAGAAGCATTTTCTGCAATATGCCCAGCAGCAGGTACGCGAGAACTATATCCGTAATATGGCACAGCCGGAATTGAATTACCAATTGGCGGCTGAGCGGGAGTTCTCCGTCAAGTTCGCGCCGTTTATCCATGACGGGAACGTGGAAGCCATCATGAACCAACTGGAGTTGGCGGAAAAACAGATAGAGCAAAACGGCAATGCCAAAATCATATTTTTTGACCTCTGCCTGCAAATGATAGTATTGATTAAAAAAACAAAACAATGAAAAAATATACCTTAGGAGCGGAGCATAATGAATTGGGAGCTGCGGCTACCAAACGCAACTCAGCCCATATGTTGCCGGTGAGCGATTGGCTGAGTGATTTGCCGGAGAACACCCGATTGACCGACCTGATCGAGGTGCAGTTTAAAAATACCCGCAAGGGTTATTTCCATAACTCCAACCATCTGCCGTTGGAGAAAGGTGTCAAAGTGGTGGTGGAGGCAAACCCGGGATATGACTTGGGTGAAGTGGTGTTGACCGGAAAATTGGTGGAACTCCAGATCAAAAAGAACAAGATAGACACTTCCCGTTACGAGATACGACAAGTACTTCGGATAGCAACCGAAGAAGATTTGGAGCGCGCACGTCTTGCGCACGAGCGCGAGCAAGAGACGATGATCAAGGCGCGCCAACTCGCCAAATCGCTCGGATTGGAGATGAAGATAGGGGACGTAGAGTATCAGGGAGACGGGTCGAAGGCTATATTCTTTTATATCGCCGACGGGCGTGTTGATTTCCGCCAGCTTATCAAGGTCTATGCCGAGACTTTCCGTATCCGTGTGGAGATGAAGCAGATCGGTGCACGTCAGGAAGCGGGACGCATCGGGGGAACAGGCCCTTGCGGGCGCGAGTTATGTTGCTCCACATGGATGATCAATTTCTCGTCCGTAGGAACGGGCGCGGCACGTTTGCAAAATATATCGCCTAATCCGCAGAAGTTAGCGGGAATGTGCGCCAAACTTAAATGTTGTCTCAATTACGAAGTGCCGGTGTATGAAGACGCTTCGAAAGCACTGCCAAGCCGTCATATAGCCCTCGAGACCAAGGATGCGACCTTCTATCTCTTCTCTTCCGACCCCTTGGCAGGAACGGTGACTTACTCATCGGACCAATCTGTTGCGGCCAACCTGCAGACAATAAGTACGAAACGTGCGCACGAGATTATCGCCATGAACCGGCGCGGAGAGAAACCGCTTACGCTGGAAGGCGGTCGTACGGTTGTACCCGAAATCGGATATGTAAATAATGTGGGACATGAAGATGTGACACGTTTTGACCGCAAGAAAAAGAAAAATTTCAGAAGATGAAGAAGAGTTTCTATATACTGATGATAGTCGCTATGGCAAGTTTGCTGTCCGCGTGTTCGCATGATATCGTATATAGCCGGTTTATACCGGTTTCATCGGAAAAATGGGATGCGGACAGTGTCCTTCGTTTTGACTTTGCAATTTTGGACACAACCCCTGATTACCGGATGATAGTGTACGTGCGTCACACAGAGCGGTATCCATATCAGAATATGTGGCTGTTTGTCGGGGAAGGACAATACCGGGACACAATAGAATTTTATCTGGCAGACGACAGAGGGCAGTGGTTAGGAGATAAAAACCACGGATTTATCGAGATGCCGGTGTTGCTGGAAGAGGAGAAGCATTTTTCGGACACGGGGACATACACCTTGACCATCCGGCAAGGTATGCGCGACTCTCTTTTGCGAGGAATTACGGACATCGGAGTGGAGATCATACGTAATGGGAAAGAATAAACTCAAGAAATTTGCGGAGATGGAGACATTTGACAATGTCTTCCAGTGCGGAGTGCAAGCAGAGACGGACCCCATCGCGGGTCATTGGCGTGAACGCTTCTTTCATAATGAACATCCAATCGTATTGGAACTCGGTTGCGGGCGTGGCGAATATACCGTAGGGCTGGCAGAGAAATATCTGGAGAAGAACTTCATCGGTGTGGATATCAAAGGCGCGCGTATGTGGGCCGGCGCCAAACAGGCGATAGAGAAGGGACTCGGGAATGCCGCATTCCTGCGCACGAACATTGAGTTTATCACTTCTTTCTTTGCGGAAAACGAAGTGGATGAGATCTGGATTACTTTCTGCGATCCCCAGATGAAGAAGGCTACCAAACGTCTCACTTCCACCTATTTTATGCAGCGCTATCAGCAGATTGTGAAACCCAACGGGCTTATTCACCTGAAAACAGATAGTCCGTTCCTCTATACCTATACGATGGAAATGCTGCGGCTGAACCCCTATCCGGTAGTATGTTCTACGGATGATCTATATGCAGAAAGTCTCGATTCCAACGAACTGTTTTCGGACGCACGCGCATTGAAGACGCATTATGAGAAACAATGGTTGGATCGGGGGATGAACATCAAATATATAGAGTGGCAGTTAGCGCCGTTGGCGGAATGGGAAGAACCGACTATAGAGATAGAGAAAGACAATTACCGTTCGTACGGACGCAATTATAACAGTGAAAGAAAGGAGCATCATGCCTAAGATTGTTGTTTTCACCGGTGCCGGAGTGAGTGCCGAGAGCGGATTGGGAACATTCCGCGACAGTGACGGATTATGGGAGCATTACCGCGTAGAGGATGTGTGTACCCATGAAGCATGGTTAACCAACCCGCAGTTATGCGTGAAGTTCTATAATGACCGCCGTCGGGACACCTTGGCTGCCAAGCCCAATGCTGCGCATATTGCCATCGCGAAGTTACAGCAGGTTTTTCCGGATACGGCAGTGATTACACAGAATATTGATGACCTGCATGAGCGTGCGGGAGCGAAGAACGTCGTGCATCTGCATGGCGAGATAACTAAACTGCGTTCTTCAATCAATGAGACGGCAACTGTTCCTTTGGAAGGATGGGAGCAGCATTACGGCGACAAACATCCCGACGGATCGTTGCTGCGCCCGTATATTGTATTCTTCGGAGAAGGCGTACCCTATTTCGAGCAGGCTTGTCAGATTGCTTCGACGGCGGATATCATGGTGGTGGTAGGAACGAGTCTGAATGTCTATCCGGCAGCATCGCTGCTCCATTATACGCGCCCAGGCATTCCTATTTATTTTGTCGATCCGGGGCAGCCGGAGTTCGGCAACTGGGCTGACCATATCACGCATATTAAGAAAAAGGCCACGGAAGGAGTGCCTGAACTGGTGGAAAAACTGATTGCTGAAAACTGATTACTGAATACCGATGCAAAAACCGCTTATCCGTATATTGTATTGGCTGGGATTCATGGCCTTGTTTACTGCGCTGGTCATGATCCTCTGGATGGCTTTGAGCGGTGGCAGCCAGACGACGGAATCTCTCAAATGGCTGCAGTTCATGCAAACGATTGCCACTTTCCTGTTGCCGTCTGTTATCGGGGCATGGTTATGGAGCGAAGACCATAAGCCGTTTACATGGCTGCGGCTCACGAAGACCACGCACTGGTCGCACTATCTGATAGCCGTACTGATTATGCTCTGCGCCGTGCCGGGTATCAACCTGTTAGCGGACCTGAATAGCCGGGTATCTTTACCGGAAAGTCTCGATTTCATCGAACAAATATTCAAGCAGCAGGAAGAAGCTGCTACGGCATTAACGGAGCGTTTTCTGCAAGCGGACAGCGTGTGGGGATTGCTTCTCAATATCGGGCTGATGGCGCTCTTGCCGGCTTTGGCGGAAGAGGTCTCTTTCCGCGGCACGCTGCAGCAGATTTTGACGCAAGGCAAACTGAAAGGGCAGATTCATATTGCAATCTGGTGTACAGCCTTTATCTTCTCTGCCATCCATCTTCAGTTTTACGGCTTCATCCCGCGTATGCTGCTGGGCGCCATGTTCGGCTATATCTTCGTGTGGACTGGCACACTCTGGGTGCCGGTTCTGATGCACTTCACCAATAACGGCCTTGCGGTAACGGCCTATTATCTGGCCGGCGGGAGCGAGGAGAGCAAAAATATCGCCGACACGTTCGGTGCCGGCGATACATGGTGGATCGGAGTAATCAGTATCGTGATTACATCTCTGGGTCTACTAATATTCTACCGCAGAACTCACACACGATAATTTTCTTGCGTGTGCGGATATCCAACTGACGCTGAGCAGGGATTTTTGCGTGGCAACCGCCGCAGCTGTCGCGCTCTACTTTTACGACTGCCAGACCGTTGTGCGCATTCTTGCGGATGCGGTTGAAAGCGGTGAGCAGACGCTCGTCGATTTTCTTGGAGATATCGGTTGCTTTGAGCATCAACGCCTCGGTCTCAGCCTTGGTCTCAGCAAGGATTTGGTCGAGTTCCGAACGCTTCTGGTTCAGATCAACCGTGCGCTCCTCGATGGTCTTGGTAGTTGCTGCTTTTTCTTGCAGACGCTCTTCCAGTTCCGCCGAGAAATGTTTGATCTTGCGTTGCGAAGCCTCGATCTCCAACTCCTGGTATTCGATTTCCTTGTTCAGGTTGTCGAACTCGCGGTTGTTACGAACGGTATTCTGCTGCTCTTTGTAGCGCGAGATGGAGGCATTGGCGTTCTCGGTACGTACGCGGTGGTCCGAAATCTGCGTCTCGCACTCCTTGATATCATTCTCGATATTGGTCAGACGGGTCTTGAGACCTTCCACTTCGTCGGCCATATCTTTCACTTCCTGGGGTAACTCACCTGCCAGGGTACGCAAGTTATCGATTTTCGAATCCACTTGCTGCAGTTCGTAGAGTGCGCGCAGCTTATCCTCTACGGTCAATTCTTTTTTTGCCATAATTGTATAGGGGTTTTATCATTATTGCTGATGTAACAGGTGATGCCGAGCGGCTCCAGGATATCCCGGAAAATCTCCCGCGCATGGCGTTCCGAGAACCAGTGGTCGATGTCGATGAGTCCGATACATCCGTCGGCATCCTGGAACTCATGGTATTTGCAGTCGGCTGTCAGATAGACATCCGCTCCTTGCTCGATGGCTGCCCCGATGAACTCTGCTCCGCTGCCGCCGCACAGGGCAACCGTCTGGATATACTCTTTACACGGACGCGTATAGCGCACGTATGTGCAATCTAAGGTGTCGTGTACCTGTGCGAGGAAATCGGTGTATGCGATAGGTGCGGGCAGTGTCCCGATGACTCCAAGATAATTATGTTCTCCCTTGAGGGAAGAAGGAGAAAGGGGTTTGTAGTCCGTGATTCCTAATTTCTCTGCCAGTCGGGTGTTGATACCTCCGGCAACGGAATCCAAGGATGTATGCGCTGAATAGATAGCGATATGATGTTTTATCGCCATCTCCACGATGCGTGCCTGCGGCGTTTGGCCGCATACCTGCTTGAGTCCGTGAAAAAGTAGGGGGTGATGAGAGATGATGAGTTGGCATCCGCGCTCAATAGCCTCAGTGACCACGGTTTCCGTTATATCCGTTGTCAGGAGGACAGATTGAATATCCTGTCCCGTGTCGCCCACCTGCATTCCCGAGTTATCCCATTCTTCCTGGGCACTCCGTGGCGCTACAGATTCTATGCTATGGATGATTGCTCGTAAGAGCACTTATTGTTTCTCCTCTTCATCCTTCACCGTGAAATCGGTGATGCCGGCATTGATGAGGATATTGTACCACTGAATCAATTTGCGGATGTCGGATGGATAAACGCGGTCGCGGTCCCAGTTCGGCAGTACTTCGTCAAACCAAGCCTGCAACTCTGCGTTCGAAGCTTTCTTCGGATCCATCGTCACTGCTTTCAGACCTTCTTTCTTACCGGCACTGGTCAGCACTTCGCTCAGCGCGATATCGTCAGCGTCCGTAAACATAGACACATCGCTCAGGGCGACGATCTTGTCGCGGGCATAGGTCGGCATACGTTTGCCGTCCACCAGCGATTCAACAATCAGCATGTTGTTGCCGCGACTAACCAGTTTGTACAGTCCCGGCTTACCGGTAATTGCAAGAATGTTCTTTAGCATAGTAGCGGGACCCAGGATTGAACTGGGGACCTCATGATTATGAATCATGCGCTCTAACCAGCTGAGCTATCCCGCCGCGCTTACACTAGAACTCGCGCGACTGCGTGCTACGCACTTGTATAGCGCTACGTTCTGTGCTACGCTTTTAGCTCGGACTATCGTTATACTAGCAGTCCTCGCTAGTTTTGTTAGAACCGATTAAAACGCTAGCGAAGCGATGTTTTAATCGGAGAGGAGATTTCCTGATAATTATACGAGTTGCAGAGCAACGAAGTCATTAATCAGCGAAATCGACGACAAAAGTACTGCTTTTTTTTGATATACACAAATATTTTTGCACTTTTTTACTAAAAATCGTCATTTTACCCTACTGCAGTGCCGTTTTTGACGGGTGAAGAGACGGAAGTCACAACGAGTTTTCCGTCAGCATCGACCGCAGAGAGAATCATTCCTTGCGATTCGATACCCATCATCTTGCGTGGCGGGAAATTGGCGATAAAGAGAACCTGTTTGCCTACGAGTACCGACGGATCGGGATAACTCTGCGCGATACCGGAGAGTATCGTGCGTCCACCCATGCCGTCATCCAGCGTGAATTGCAGCAGACGTTCGGATTTCTTGACAGGCTGGCAGTCCAATACGGTTGCTACGCGGATATCCATCTTGTCGAACTCATCAATCGTGGTGGGTTCTTTGACGGGTTCCGGTCGCCAGTTCTTCAGTGCCTCTTCCTGCGCGGCCGCCTCGTTCTCCTTTTTAATACGCGCGAGACGGTCCAACTGACCCTGAATAGCCGCATCCTCTATTTTCTCGAACAGCAGACTGACCTCGCCCAATGCATGACCGGCACGCAGCAAGTCGATACGTCCCAAATCCGCCCAGCCGATAGACTTGTCGAGGCAAAGCATATTCTTTAATTTTCCCGATGAAAACGGCAAGAATGGCTCAAAAGCGATGGCTAAGTTCGCTGCAATCTGAAGAGACAGATGAAGTATGGTAGCGGTGCGGTTCATGTCCGTCTTGGCGAGTTTCCAAGGCTCAGTGTCTGCCAGGTATTTATTCCCGATGCGAGCGAGGTTCATCGCCTCTTTGAGGGCATCGCGGAAACGGAAGTTATCGAGTAACTGCTCGAGGGTGGCTTTTACGTTCTTGAATTCCTCGATAGTCTGCTTGTCATACTCTGTCAGTTCGCCGCATGCCGGCACTTTGCCTTCGAAATACTTGCCGGTCAATACCAAGGCGCGGTTGATAAAGTTGCCGTAAATGGCAACGAGTTCGTTGTTGTTGCGTGCCTGGAAGTCCGCCCACGTGAAGTCATTGTCTTTGGTTTCCGGCGCATTGGCGGTAAGCACATAGCGCAAAACGTCCTGTTTACCGGGGAAATCCGTCAGGTATTCATTCAGCCATACAGCCCAGTTGCGCGAGGTGGATATCTTGTCGCCCTCGAGGTTGAGGAACTCGTTCGCCGGCACATTATCCGGCAGATTGTATCCTTGTGCTTTGAGCATGGCGGGGAAGACGATACAGTGGAAGACGATGTTATCTTTCCCGATGAAATGGATCATTCTTGTATCTTCCTGCTTCCACCATTTCTCCCATTTGCCGTATTTCTCAGGCTGGGCGTCGCACAGTTCTTTGGTGTTGGAGATATATCCTATCGGTGCATCGAACCATACATACAGTACTTTTCCTTCCGCGCCTTCCACCGGTACGGGGATACCCCAGTCGAGATCGCGCGTCACGGCGCGTGGTTTGAGTCCGCCGTCGAGCCAGGACTTGCACTGGCCATATACGTTCGGACGCCATTCCTTATGATTATTAAGAATCCAGTCCTCGAGCCATGCCTGATAGCGGTCAAGCGGAAGGTACCAGTGCTTGGTCTCTTTCTTCGCCAGCGCATTGCCGGTTTCGGCGTTATAGGGGTTGATCAACTCGTCCGGAGAGAGTGTGGCGCCGCATTTCTCGCACTGGTCGCCGTAAGCGCCTAACGAGTGGCATCGCGGGCACTCGCCGCGGATATTACGGTCGGTCAGGAAATGACCTGTCTCGGGGTCATAGAACTGCTCGGAGGTCTCTTCTACAAACTGTCCCGCATCATACATCGCGCGGAAATAGTCTGCCGCAAACTGATGATGGATCGGAGAGGTGGTGCGGGAATAGATATCGTAGCTGATACCGAATTGCTCGAAGGAGGACTTGATGAGTTCGTGATAACGATCCACGACTTGCTGCGTGGTGATGCCTTCTTTGCGGGCGCGGATGGTTACGGGAACGCCGTGCTCGTCACTGCCGCCGACGAAGAGAACCTCCTGCCCTTTGAGACGAAGATAACGGGCGTAGATATCCGCCGGAACATAGACGCCTGCCAAGTGGCCGATATGAACAGGACCGTTCGCGTAAGGCAGTGCAGCTGTGATTAAAGTACGATTAAATGCCATATTTTGTGTATTTTTTATACTAAAAATAAAAAAAATGTCCTTATATCTTGCGTATATCAAAAAAAAGTACTAATTTTGCCCCGCTTTTTAATTGTAGAGCACCATCGTGCTCGGGAAAAAACGGAATTTCGCACAAAATCGGGTGCAAAGATACTACAAAAAATCCGAATGTGCAAATAAAACGTGAAAAATACAGATTATTCGGTGAAAAATCATCGCTTATATGGTCTTCTGTTGCTCGCTCTTCTGCTTTGCGGTGGGGCGAATGCAAAGGTGAATAATTACATTGGCGGATATGCCAACGTGGGAGAGTGGTCGATGCTTCCTTCCGGCAGTAACTATACCGGTAGTCTCGGTATCGCCGGAGGAGTAGGTTTCCTGTACGAGATGCGTGCCGGTGAGACGTATAGTCCGACGCGTTTCCTCCTGGATGTGGGAGTAGGAGCCTGGGGAGGCATGACGAGTTTCATGCAGTCCAGGGATGGCATGGATACATTGTTCAACCAGCAGGATTTGCAGAAGCAGTCGTTTGATTACGTCTATGATTTGAAAGGTCGCCAGGACCGGTATAATAACGTGGCTGTGCAAGTGCCGTTGATGATCGGTGTGCAGCACAGACGTTTCTATATGTTAGTCGGCGCAAAGGTGAATGCCAGCGTATGGACGAAGACGCAAACGGTTGCCATGCTCAATACGTACGGAGACTATACGCGCTATGGGTACGGTATTTTCAGAAACATGCCTGAGTACCAGTTCTTCGAGAACAAGCCAATCCAAGGAGGTGTGAAGACGAGTCTGAATCTCGATGTCGATCTGAGTTTCGAGATAGGCGGTCGTGTCGGTGGTATCGTGACGGATGCTGTCGGATATGACGTTCCGAAGGACCGCGTAGAGTATCGTCTGGCGGCGTTTGTGGACTACGGTCTGTTTGACCTGCATAGCCAGGGATCGAATGATATGTTGGTGAAGCCGTCTAAGTACGATACAGACAAGACTTCTGACTATTATGTTTATAAGTCGGAGTCGATGATCAGTCCGGATCGTTTGGTGATGAATGATATCATGTCCACTACAGGTTTTGCCTCCGCGGTGAAGAATCTGATGGTGGGACTGAAGTTCACGATACTCTTCCAGTTGCCGGAACCGGGTCAGTGCGTCATCTGTCGCGACGCATACGGATCAACCGTTCGCCGCGGAAACGTCCGCAGAAGTGGAGTGAAGTACGAGGAATAACTCGTCGGCGCTCACCTCGCGAATAGCACCTTCTTTCGTAACGGAAATGTTACCTGTCTCTTCCGACACCACGATACATGTGGCGTCGGATTTTTCTGTTAAACCCAATGCGGCTCGGTGACGAAGTCCGTAGTGTTGGGGGATCTCCTGGTTCTTGCTCACGGGAAGGATACACGCTGCTGCGATGAGGCGGCCTTCACGGATCACTACCGCGCCGTCATGTAGCGGGGTGTTCTTGAAGAATATATTCTCTAACAGTCGCGCGGACACTTGCGCGTCCAGGCGCTCACCTGTATCGACGATTTCCTTGAGGCTTACTTCGCCGGCGAGAACAATGAGCGCACCGGTTTTGGTTGATGCCATGTGACGGCAAGCCTGCGTGATCTCCAGTATCTGTTGGCGTGACGCAGCCTCATCTTCCGGAGTGTTACGGCGGAAGAGCTGCCACGACGAGAAGCGCGCACCGATGCGGAAGAAGAACATGCGTATCTGCTCCTGGAAGATGACGATCAAGGCGATGGCGCCGACGGAGATGATGCGGTCGAAGAGCGCACCTGTCAGGTCCAGTTGGAACACAAACGACACGAGGAACCAGACGACCACGAAGGCCAGGATACCCCAGAAAAGGTTTGCCGCTCCCGTCTTGCGGAGCAAGCGGTACACCTCATACATGATGCATGCGACCAAAAGGATATCGATTACATCCTTGAAACTGAATGAAAAAGCTAAAAACTGCATAAACTAACTATTTAACGTTTTGATGCAATCAAAACCATTTTAACTATTTAACCTATCAAAGAGCCGGACAATCTGTGCGGTCTCTTTGATATCATGGGTCCGTAGGATGGTAGCGCCGTGAGCCAGTGCGTACATCTGCAGTGCCTGTGTAGCTTCGAGACATGTCTCCGGCGAGAGTCCCAACGGCCGCCAAACTATCGATTTGCGGCTCACTCCCACCAATACCGGCCGGTTGTAAGCGCGCAGGCGATCCAGATTACGCATGCACTCGTAATCGGCTTCCGTACTGCCGATAAACCCGAATCCCGGATCGAGGATGAGGTCTATATCCTGCATTGCGGGCATGCGGGCGGGGAGTTCCAGATCACCGCGGAGGGTCCATATATATGGTACTCGCGCACGCCGGACAACTTCATACATCGCCTCGCACCCTCCGGACACATCATTGATGATGAGCGGCCCGTATTGCTCTATGGCGCGGCGTGCTATCTCAGGGCGGAAGGTGTCCACGGACAACTGCACTTCCGGCAACGCTGCGCGCAAGGCGCGCAAGGCGGGTTCCAAACGGCTCCATTCCTCTTCTTCCGAAGCGGGGATACTTCCCGGACGGGTGGAGCAGGCGCCTATGTCCAAGAGCGTAGCTCCATCCGCCAAGGACTGACGGGCCCAAGAGACCACAGCCTCCGTACTACGCAAGCGGGAGGCCGCATAGAAACTATCCGGCGTCACGTTGCCTATCGCCATTATCTGCGCTTTCACGCTGCAAAAGTACAAAAAATTGCCGAATTATGCAAAAAAATCGTAAAAAAGTGATGAAAATTTTGCGTATATGGAAAAAAAGCAGTACATTTGCAGGCTGAATTACGTACGCATGTACTGACGCGCGCATTTCGCGTACGGATTCGCGTACGAATTGTATGTATAGAAATATAATAAACTTTAAGTAATTGATATGAAAAACGTATTGAAGTATCTCTTGATCGTTTCGGTGGCTATGGCTGCTATGTCATGTAACAAGCGTGAGCTGAATACGCGTGTTAGTAACACCACCGGTTGGAATTATTTTGACCGGAAAACTACGAATTTCGAGGCCAATGAAGGAGTAGGCAACGTCAATCCTATTGGTATGGTGCCTATTCAGGGTGGTTCGTTCACGGTAGGTGAGAAGGATGAGTTCCTGACCGCGCCGCGTAACAACGAGACGCGTACCCTTACCGTCAGCTCTTTCTACATGGACAAGTATGAGATCACCAACCTCAACTGGAATGAGTATCTCCACTGGTTGGATTTCGTTTATGGCGCTGTTGCTCCGGAATTGGTGGACAGAGCCCGTCCTGACCATAAGGTTTGGCGTGAGGACTTGGCGTACAATGACCCGTATGAGGACAACTATTTCGAGCATCCTTCTTTCTCTTTCTACCCGGTAGTGGGTGTTACGTGGGAGCAGGCGATGGCGTACTGCCAGTGGCGTACCGACCGCGTGAACGAGATGGCGCTTATCAATGCCGGTGCGATTGTCATTCCGCCGTTTGCCGATCTCCAGCCTACTGATGACGAGGCCTACAAGGATGAGTGGGAGCAACAGACGGGATATGAGATGTTTTCTTATGAAGAGGTAAGCCCGGAGGATCCCGAGCAGACGGTGACGATGTACCGCCCGAGCTTCGAGTGGATTCGTGACAAGTTCGTCTTCAATACCGAGAAGTATCTGATGGATGATTCGTATATGCCGGAGTACGGCCGTCATCCGAAACGCGATAGCTATGGCGCCGAGCGTAAGGTGAATATCGCCGACGGTATCTTCGTAACGGGCTACCGTCTGCCGACTGAGGCGGAGTGGGAGTTTGCGGCTTACGCACCTGTGGCGGGTGAGGATGGCCTGACAATAGAGGGTAAAGTTTATCCTTGGTCGGGATACCACCCGCGCGACATGAGTAAGAAGAACCTCGGTCAGTTGCAGGCTAACTTCGTTCGCGGTCGCGGCGATATGATGGGTGTCAGCGGTGCGCTGAACGACCGTCGTGTCATCACCAACCCTGTGGATGAGTTCTCGCCGAACGACTTCGGTCTGTATAACATGGCCGGCAACGTGAACGAGTGGGTAATGGATGTATATCGCGAGACGACCTATCAGGAGACGAGCGAGTATAACTCCTACCGCGGTAATATCTACAGCCGTCCGGTATTGGATGACAATGGTAGATTCGAGATGGACTCTGTAGGTTGTATCAAGATCACCTGGGGTAAAGAGGACGATAAGCGTGACGTGCTCGACGGCGATTTCGCCAGTCTCTTCGACACAGACTATCCGCTGGATACCGTTGGTATCGAGAACCTCGCAGCAGTCAAGACAGACCCGACGGACATCCTCGCGCCGCGTATCACCAAGAAGAGCCGTGTCTATAAGGGCGGTTCCTGGGCTGACCGTATTTACTGGCTGAACCCCTCCACGCGTCGTTACCTCGACCAGGATCAGAGTTCGTCGAAGATCGGTTTCCGTTGCGCTATGTCCACGCTGGGTGACCAGATTCCCGGAACGCCGGTTGTTCGATAAGTAAATCATAAATCATAAATCATAAATTTGAAATAATAAATGACATTTCCTGATAATATTCGCTATACAAGCGAGCATGAGTGGATTCGCGTAGAGGGCGATGAGGCGTTTGTCGGCATCACGGACTACGCACAGTCGGAGTTGGGAGAGATTGTCTTCATCGATGTGCCTACTGTCGGAGAGACGGTCGGTCAGGGTGAAGTGTTCGGTTCGGTGGAAGCCGTGAAGACGGTGAGTGATCTCAATATGCCTGTAACGGGCGAGGTGCTGGAACTGAACGAGGAGTTGGACGCAGCGCCTGAGTTGGTGAACAACGACCCGTACGGCAAGGGATGGATCATCCGCATTGCCGTGAAGGATGCTGCTGAACTCGACAGCCTCATGGATGCGAAAGCATACGAGGCAAGTCTTAAATGAGGATAATCATAGACTTTAAAGCATATTTAAAGCATATTATATGCTGTTCCCGAATAGAGTCGCATTGCGGCTCTATTTTTTTTTCGGTTGTTTGACACCTTCCATGCCACTCCATCGTCCTAATTCGCACTCCTTGCGGAGTTCGGCAATAAGCCTAAAAAAAATTTAGAAATCAGATATCAGAAATCAAAAATGCGCATTATACGTCCGCTAAGCCTATGGCCCACGCGGCCTGGAGCGTAATCTTCCACAAGCGCTCACAAGCAAGCTTGCAGCGCTCGTAAAAGCCTACACTCCCAAC
>CADCBP010000018.1 GCA_902799705.1 uncultured Bacteroidales bacterium | reverse complement strand
AAAGAAAGCAAAGAATAAGCAAAACATTATGAAAGTAGAATTAATCATTCCCATTGACAGCCTACGAGGCAAATTACGGCAAGACGGGTTTTACTTCCGAAAGTACAGAGGTCAGCAGATCGTACAGAAATGTCCGGACAGATCGAAACACGTCAAGACGGAAGACGAAGCGGCTAACCAGCGTCGGTTTGCGGCTAAGTACGCAGGGAAACGGAAACGCGAGATGGCATCTCGCACAACAGACGACGTTAATCGGCATAGCATGCCAGAAAATAAACAAAATATTAACCCGCCGGATACTATCCGGCACTAACAGACAAAGCCTAACCTCCTGGAGGGGGAGAAGGGATGAACGGGTTAACGGGTGAACGGAGGAAGCATTTTTTGACATTTTGATTTACTACTATTTTTTTTTCTATCAAAAAGAGTTGCATAATTCAAAAAAAAGCAGTACCTTCGGTCCTCCCGCAAGCGGGGCCCACCGAAAGTACGTTTTTATCTATGTCGGAGCGACGTTCCCCACTGCTCCTTCCGTTCGAACTGCCAAGTCAAGGCAGTTCTCCACCTGCGGGACATACGCAAGGAGGATCGATAAATTTTAGCAGGGCTGCGCCCTATGTTCCGTGCCCGTTTACGCCCTCCGTGTGCAAGCACCCGAGTGCGCAACCGTACCCGTAACAATAGAATAAAATTCTACTTTGCTAAAATTTTTCGCTCTAAAACTTGCGTATGTGCAATTTTTGTTGTACCTTTGCAGCCGATTTGAAAAAAAATTATTGTAAACAATAAAACAATCAAATAATATGGCAAAAAAGAAACAAGAGTTCGAGAAACAAGACGAACAGTTGCAAGAAGTAAATGAAGCGCTGACAGGCGCCGGTAAATGGATTGAGGACAACGCTAACCTCATCAGTTGGATCGTATGCGGTATCGCTGTCATAGTGATCGGCATCATCGCCATCAACACCTATGTCATCAAGCCGAAGGCTGTTGAGGCAGCTAATGAGAACGCCAAGGCAGAAGCTTATTTCCTCGCCGGCGATTTCGACAAAGCCCTCAACGGTGACGACGCCGAGTGCATCGGTTTTGAGGCTATCGCGCAGGAGTACAAACATTTCCAGCAGGGCGAGCTCGCTGCCCTCTACGCAGGTATCTGCTATTTCGAGAAGGGCGAGTACGAAGAGGCTGCCAAGTATCTGAAGAAATTCTCCGCAGGCGACCTGAACATCAACCCCGCCGCTCATCAGCTCCTCGGTGACGCGTACGTAGAACTGGAAGAGTTCGGCAAAGCAGCCAAGGCCTTTGAGGCTGCTGCCGAGTCCGGCAACGAGATCATCGCTCCGATGAGCCTGAAGAAAGCCGGTATCGTCTATCTGCATGAAGGCGAGAAGGCGAAAGCACTCCGCGCGTTCAAAGCTATCAAAGACAACTACCCGCAGAGCGCAGAGGCGCAGGATATCGACAAATATATCGCTATAGCCGAATAAATCGTACATGGTAAATGACCCAATGGTAAATTACTATGACTACTGATTTATCGAAATACGATGCGAATCAACTGCCTAGCGCTGAGGTCCTCGGACGTCAGCGCTATGCTATTGTGGTAGCAGACTGGAACAATGACATCACCTATCCGATGATGCTCGGTGCAGTGGAGACGCTTACCAAACACGGCGTATCCCTCGATAACATCGATGTGGTACATGTGCCCGGTGCGGTGGAACTGACTTACGGCGCCGCTCACATCATGAAAGAGGAACGTGTCGACGCCATCATCGTCATCGGATGCGTCATCCAGGGTGACACTCCCCATTTCGACTACGTGTGCCAATCCGTGACGCAAGGAGTCGCTATCCTTAATGCACAAGGCAAAGTGCCCGTCGTCTTCTCCGTCCTCACGGTGAACGACAAACAGCAGGCTCTCGACCGTTGTGGAGGCAAACTAGGCAATAAAGGAGTCGAAGGCGCTGTGACGGCCATTCACATGGCGAATCTGTAAAGTTTAGGGTTTAGGATTTAGGATTTAGGGTTTGGAGGTGAAGGTTTATAAGTTCGGTGGAGCATCGGTCAAGGACGCTGCGGGCGTCCGTAACCTGGAGTCCATCGTCCGCGCGGCGGGCGGTGACCTGATGGTCGTCGTTTCTGCTATGGGCAAGACAACGAATGCCCTCGAACGGGTGGTGGAGTTCCTCGATGCCGGAAAGGAAGAACAAGCCCTCGACCAATGGGTCGATATCATTGACTACCACGTTGCCGTCATGAAAGAGTTGGGTCTCCAACCCGGTTCCGACATCCGCCTGCAAGGAGAGATCCCGTTCGACCCGCAGTTACCGCTGGACGAGAACTACGACCAAGTCGTTTCCCTCGGCGAGATCATGTCCACCCAGATTGTGGCGGTCTATTTGTTGAAACAAGGCCTGTCCGTCGAATGGTGGAACATGCCGAAACTGCTGCGTACGGACAACACATGGCGCGAGGCGAAGGTGGACAACGAGACGAGTGCGGCTACCATCCGCGCAGGGTGGGAGAGAGCCAACAGACCGTCCATCGTCGTGACACAAGGCTTCATCGGCGGCACCGCCGAAGGCAAACGTACGACGCTCGGACGCGAAGGTTCAGACTACACCGCCGCACTATTAGGTAACTACCTCGATGCCGAATCGGTGACGATATGGAAAGACGTGCCGGGTATTCTCAATGCCGACCCGCGCCTCGAACCCGACACGATACTCATCCCTTCACTGCGCTATCAAGACGCTGTCGAACTCAGCTATTCCGGCGCGCAGATCATCCATCCCAAGACCATCCGTCCGCTGGAGAACAAGCAGATACCGCTCTTCGTCAAGCCTTTCGGAGACCCCGGGGCGGCAGGGTCGAAGATAGCGGCGGACGGTGTAGGACCGATCGACGTGCCGGTGTATATTTGGCGCAAAAACCAGCTCCTCATCACCATGCGTGCCAAAGACTTCGCCTTTGTGCTCGAAGAGAGCCTGAGCGAGATCTTCGAGATCATCCATCGCCATCGTCTGAAAGTGGCGCTCATACAGTCCTCCGCGGTCACTATCTCCGTTTGCGTCGATAACACACGCTTCGTGCCCGAGGCGATAGAAGAACTGAAACAACATTTCAACGTAACCTATAATGACCATCTGTCTCTGCTGACAATCCGCGGCACGACTCCCGAGATACTCGAGCGCGCAAAGGCCGACAGGACTATCATGCTCAGCCAGACAACCCGTCGAACGGCACGGCTCGTCGTTAAAGAAGACAGCGTACCGCAAGCAAAATAACAACACCATGGAACACGTTAAGATTTATTTCACTGCAGCGTACTGGCGTGAACTGCTGAACGCCTTCGGGCATGCGCTGTGTACCCTTAAGTTTTGGAAAGAACTGCTGATGATGACGGCCGGCATGAGTCTCGGCGCTGCCGCGGTCTATTATTTCCTGATGCCGAGCCATCTGATCGTCGGTTCTATCTCCGGTCTCTCCATCGTCCTCAACACCCTCATCGGAGGCAATGCAGACACCTTCTCGTATCTTGTGATGGGTATCAATGCGTTCCTCTTGTTACTGGCCTTCTTGCTGATCGGTAATGAGTTCGGCGCCAAAACCGTCTATACAGCAATGATCCTTGGTCCGTTGACGCAGTTATGGGACCGCATCTATCCGAATACCAACTTCACGCATCAGGTGATCGACAATCCCGACATCCTCGCTCAACTGCAGGCGGGACAGACAGTGCTTGATGCGCACGGACACCCGTACGTCCTGAGCCGTTCGGGCGAAGTGCTGGAGCAGGTACGCGAGTCGGTGATGAGCGGAGGACTCGGAATAGCCGATGTGTGGTTCGACCTCATCTGCTTTGTGCTCTTACTCAGCGCCTGCCAGGCTTTCCTCTTCCGTATCAACGCTTCCACAGGAGGACTCGACATACTCGGCAAGATTGTCAATAAATACCTCCATTTCGATATCGGCACTTCGGTCGCCATCGGAGGAATCATCATCTGCTGCACCTCCTTCCTGATCAACGACTTCCGCATGGTGGTCATCGGCATCATCGGCACATGGATCAACGGACTGGCGATAGACTATTTCACAGCTTCGCTCAACAAACGCAAGCGCGTATGTATTATATCTAATGAACACGAGCGCATACGCGAGTTCATCATCAAGAAACTGCTGCGCGGCTGCTCGCTGTACGATGTACAGGGCGGTTACAGCGGCGAAGCGCACAAGGAGATACAGGTGCTGCTCACGCAGGACGAGTTCTCCAGCCTCATGGCTTTCGTGCGCGACAGCAAACTGCAGGCCTTCATCACCGCCGGTAACTGCTCCGAAGTCTATGGACTCTGGGCTAAACATTACAAGCACAACGGCAAACTGGAAGCCGTAACAGAAGAGTAGAATAATCAATCATAAATTTGAAATCATAAATTTGAAATTATAAATCAATTGATATGAAACCAACATTATTTATCTTAGCCGCCGGCATGGGAAGCCGGTACGGCGGACTCAAACAACTTGACGGACTCGGCCCTAACAGCGAGACCATCATGGACTACAGTGTTTTTGACGCCCTGCGCGCAGGGTTCGGCAAGATTGTCTTCGTCATCCGTAAGGATTTCGAGGCGGACTTCCGTGAGAAAGTGTTGTCCAAATATGCAGACAAAGTGCCCTGCGAAGTGTGCTTCCAGGCGATAGACAAAGTGCCGGAAGGCTGTACGTTCAACCCTGAACGCGCCAAGCCCTGGGGCACCAACCATGCCGTGCTCATGGCGAAAGATATCATACATGAACCCTTTGCCGTCATCAACGCCGATGACTTCTACGGCCGCGAGTCCTTTCAGGTCTTAGCCGACTATCTGCGTTCAATCGAGGGCACCGAAGGCAAGTACTGCATGGTCGGTTACCGCGTTGCCAACACCCTCAGCGAGAACGGCGCAGTAAGCCGCGGTGTCTGCACTACCGATGCCGACGGACTGCTGACAGATGTCGTGGAGCGCACAAAGATAGAGGATAAGAACGGCACCATCGTCTTCACCGAGAACGATGTTGATACGCCGCTCGACCCGCATACACCCGTGTCGATGAACATGTGGGGCTTCACACCGGAGTACTTCCAATATACGGAGAAAGCCTTCCGCACCTTCCTCGCCGAGCATGGACAGGAGCTGAAGTCGGAGTTCTATATCCCGACGCTTGTGAACCAGCTCATCGGAGAAGGCAAAGCAACCTGCCGCGTGCTCGACACCCCGTCCAAATGGTTCGGAGTGACTTACGCCGAGGACCGTCCACAGGTGGTAATGAAAATCAATCAACTCATCGCAAAGGGAGAATATCCCGCTAAATTATTCTGAATACTGAACACTGAATACTCATGGCAAGAATACTTGTAACCGGTGGCACCGGGTATATAGGATCGCATACAACGGTGGAACTGATGCAACAGGGCTACGACGTAACCATCGTGGATAACCTCAGCAACTCGTCCATCGACGTGTTAGACGGCATCGCCGAGATAGTAGGACGCAAACCCGAGTTTGCGAATATAGACTGCGGTAACTTCATGGACCTCGATAATGTCTTCCGCGCTTATCCTGATGTCGTCGGAGTGATTCATTTCGCGGCCAGCAAAGCCGTAGGCGAGTCAGTGGAGAAACCGCTGCTCTATTACCGAAATAACCTCGGCAGTCTCTGTACGCTGCTCGAAGTAATGAAGTTGCACCAAGTGCCGAATATCGTCTTCTCTTCGTCCTGTACCGTCTATGGACAACCGGATGCAGCCCATCTGCCCGTTGACGAGACGGCGCCTATTCAGAAAGCCCTCTCGCCTTACGGCAACACCAAGCAGATCAACGAAGAGATCATCTGCGACGAGGCGCATGCGGACAAGAACCTGCAGGCAACCATCCTGCGGTATTTCAACCCGATCGGCGCGCATCCTTCAGCACTCATCGGAGAACTGCCGAACGGCGTACCGCAGAACCTGCTGCCCTTCATTACCCAGACTGCTGCCGGACTGCGTCCCGAACTGAAAGTCTTCGGTAATGACTATAACACGCCGGACGGCTCATGTATCCGCGATTATATCTATGTAGTCGATCTCGCCAAGGCGCATGTGAAGGCTATCGACCGCATGCTCCATGCCAAGGATCGCGAGCAGGTAGAGGTCTTCAACCTCGGTACGGGAACAGGTCTGAGTGTACTAACACTCATCAAAGAGTTCGAGGCCGCTACGGGTGTGAAGATCCCTTATACCATCGTCGGCCGTCGTGAAGGAGATATAGAGAAAGTATGGGCTGCGCCGAAGAAAGCCAACGAAGTGTTGGGCTGGAAAGCAGACACACCTATTCGCGAAGTGCTCGCCTCCGCATGGAAATGGGAGAAACATATTAGAAATATTAAATAGATGAGAGTGGATTTCACCTTTCACCTTTCAACTAATAAAGATGCTATACCCTTTTAAATTCAAGGCGCATCTCTTCCATAAGATTTGGGGAGGGCATACGATTGAGCAGTGGTACGACCATGTGCCCGCCGACTATGAGAACGTAGGCGAGGCATGGGTGATGTCGGACGTAGAGAAATACCCGACAGAGGTCATCAACGGCTCGCATGCCGGAGACAGCCTGCAGGACTTGTTGGAGGTTTATATGGATGAATTGGTGGGCGAACGCGTGTATGAACTGTTCGGTAACCATTTCCCCTTGCTGCTCAAGTTCATCGATGCCACGGATGACCTTTCGATACAGGTGCATCCGGATGATGAGTACGCTCTGGAGAACGAGCAGAGCCTCGGGAAGACAGAGATGTGGTACGTACTCCCCTCATCGGAAGAAGCGTCTATCTATCTTGGGTGGAACAAAGAGATGAATGCATCCTTGATCCATTCCGCCATTCAAGACGGTTCCCTCGCGCGCTACCTGCGCGAATATAAGGTACGCGCAGGCGATGTCGCCTATATCCCTTCCGGAACGGTGCATGCCATGCGTCGCAATACCATCGTGGCGGAGATCCAGGAGAACAGCGATGTCACCTATCGTCTGTATGACTATAACCGCGTAGGAAACGACGGACGGATGCGTCCTCTCAAACTCGACAAGGCGCTCCAAGTCATGGATTTCCATCCGGACAACGATGCCGCACTGACACATCCTGATGACAAAGAAAACGGCGCGGTGAACTTGCGCAAGACCCCGTATTTTACGGTTAACCTGCTGACACTCACTACGACCGCTCAACGTGACTACGCGCCCTTGGATAGTTTTGTGGCGTACATGTGCATAGAAGGAGCATGCGCGATTGAGGCGCTCGACAGCGAGGCGGAGGATAAGTCCGTGACGATGCGTACGGGAGAAGCCGTGCTGGTGCCGGCTACGCTGAATGATATCCGCATCACACCCCAAGGAAAATGCAGACTCCTGGAGATATACCTGGAAGAATAAAAAAAAGAGGCGCCCGCCTCTTTTTTTATTGGAAGAAACTGAAATGTACGCTTCCGTAGGTACGCGTCTCTACATGATTCGGATGGCTTGTGAAGTCAGTGTCTTTGCCGTGTTCTATCACCAACCAGCCTTCGGGTTTAAGTATTCCTTGTGAGAGAATACTATCGGGCAGAGCAGGTAGGGATTCCAAGGCATAAGGCGGGTCGGCGAAGATGAGGTCGTACTTGGTGCGGCACGCGTTCAGGAACTTGAATACATCGCCGCGGATGACGGACAGATTGCGTATCCCGAGCTGTTTGCAGCAGGCGATGATCCAGTTCTGCTGTACATGCGCGATCTCCACCGCCGTCACTTCCCGTGCACCGCGGCTGACACATTCGATACCGATGCCGCCGGTACCCGCAAAGAGATCCAGCATGTCGATGCCTTCCATGTCCATGCGGTTGTTCAGGAGATTGAACAAACTCTCCTTCGCAAAATCCGTTGTGGGCCTCGCGGTGATATTTTTAGGGGGCGACAACCGCCGCCCCCCATATTTGCCTGAGATAATTCTCATCTTTCACCTTTCACCTTTCAACTAAACGCAATGCGTTTACTCCCAGTTACCGGCGTTGTTGTTCGGCGAGAAGATGTCACCTACCTTCAGTCCGGGGTAGTGCTCCAGTTTCTGCTCGCGGTCGATGAGGTTCACGAGCTCCTGCTTGTTCAGGTCGCCTAAATAACTCTCAAACGGTGCGCGTGCCTCGAACAGCGGAACGCGGATGCCCTGACTGGTCTTATAGTCATTGTTAACCTCGATCTCGAATAACTTACCCTCGCTGTACGGGATCTCCGTGATGGCGGCAATGCTCTTCTCGTCGTACTCACCCTTGTATAGCGACTGCAGCATATTCGACTCGATGGTGTCGCGGCGGAAACCTGCTAAACCGTTCTTGATCACGTCTGCGTCATTCTCCCAGATGTAGGCATAGAGTGCTTCCAGAGTATCGAAACTTCCCTTCTTCAGCGCTTTCTTCTTTGCCTCGTTAAGGATTTTGATAGCCTTCGGCTCGGTCAAACCGGCCTCCAACTGCTTGTCGGTCAAACTACCTTCTTTCAACACCTCTTTTTTCGGAGCGGTGCGAAGGAATAGGAGCAGGCTGTCGTAGTTCGCCGTGAAACGGCCGTTCTGGTGATGAAACTCCACTTCAGCAGTACGCAGATCAACCAAGTGCTTAATCACCGCTACCTCACGCTCAGTGCGCGTGTTCTCAAACTTAATAGGGGTTGTGACGCTCTTTACGCAGAATACTGTCATCAGCACTGCACACAATGCGAGCACACAAATAACAATGAGTCTTGTTGCTTTCATTATCGGTTAAATTTAATATGTTTGCAAAATTTCGCTGCAAAAGTACTATTTTTTTTTGATATATGCAAAATTTTGTGAAAAATAATCGCGTTTATTTGTATAAATAGAAATTTTTCACTAAATTTGCCGACGTTTTTTGATTCGACCCTTATGGAAGACAGCAATAAAGTCCTTTATGACATCCTTAATGAGCGTCTTGAACTGCTCCGCCAGTTAGACGCGGAAGGTGACTCTGAGCGCCGTCGCCACATTGCGAAAGAGACGCAGACATTACATGCGCCTATGGCGCACCGTCTGGGTTTGTATCAGATTAAGACGGAGATGGAAGATCTTGCGTTGAAGTTCCTCGACTACGATACGTATAAGTATATCGCGCATGAGTTGAATGCGAAGAAGACGGAACGCGAGGCGTATATCGCGTCGTTCATCGCGCCGTTGGAGGAGAAACTCAAAGCCGAAGGCTTCACTTTTACCATCAAGGGCCGTCCGAAGTCTATTCACTCCATCTACCATAAGATGCAAGCGCAGCACTGCGGAGTGGACAAGATATACGACCTCTTTGCAATCCGTATCATCCTTGATTCTCCTTTGGAGAAAGAGAAGTCGGACTGCTGGCAGGTCTATTCACTCATCACCGATATCTTCCCCCCGAACCCGAAACGTCTGCGTGACTGGTTGTCCGTGCCGAAGGAGAACGGTTATGAGTCGTTGCATACGACGGTGCTTGGTCCCGAGAAACGATGGGTGGAGGTGCAGATCCGCACGAAGCGCATGGACGAGGTAGCGGAGAAAGGTGTCGCGGCGCACTGGTCGTACAAAGGTGTCAAGGGTTCGCTTGTACAGCGCAAGGGAGACGTGTATGTCTTCACACCTACCGGTGATTTACGGAGACTGCCGGAAGGCGCAACGGTGCTCGATTTCGCTTATTCGATCCATAGCGAGGTAGGCGCGCACTGCGTAGGAGGTACTATCCGCAACCAGAACGTCTCCATCCGTCAGAAACTGGAGAACGGCGACCAGGTCTCCATTCTCACGTCACCGAATCAGCACCCGAATGCCGACTGGCTCAATTTCGTAGCGTCCACCAAGGCGAAGAACAAGATCCGTCAGGCGCTCAAGGAAGTAGAGTACAAGCAGGCGGCGGAAGGCAAAGAAATCATTGACCGGAAATTCAAGAACTGGAAGATAACATATACCGAAGGGGACATCACCAAGATGGCTATTCGGTTGGGTTACAAGGCGGTGTCGGACATGTATCAGTCGGTAGCCACCGGCAAGGAGGATGTACAGCGGCTCCGCGACGTGCTCTCCGAGCCCGAAGATGCGCCTACGCAACGCGAGCATACAGAGTATGTGGACAAGAGCGAACTCAAAGGCCTGGCAATCGAGGTGGATATGAATGTGAAGAACGTTGATTACAACCTCTCCAAGTGTTGCAACCCGCAGCCCGGAGATCCGATCTTCGCTTTCGTCTCGGTGCTCAAAGGCATCCGCATACACCGTTGTGACTGCCCGAATGCCGAAGACATCCGAAAAAGATATCCATATAGAGTACTTCCTGCCCGCTGGGCGAAGAAAGGGGAAAGGTGAGTGAATATCCCAGTATATTATTAGAGCAGGCAGTGAACCAGATGAGTTCGCTTCCGGGGGTAGGGCGCAGGACGGCGTTGCGACTGGTGTTGCACCTGTTGCGGCAGTCGGATGAGCAGGTAGAGGCATTTGCAGGGGCGTTCACACGACTGAAGAAAGAAGTGGTTTACTGCCGCGAATGTCATAACATCTCCGATACGGAGATATGCCCTATCTGCGGCTCTGCGCGGCGTGACCACACAATAATATGTGTCGTGGAGAACGTGCAGGACGTCATGTCCATCGAGAATACAGGCCAGTACACCGGCGTGTATCATGTGCTCGGAGGGGTCATCTCACCGATGGAAGGAATAGGACCAAAAGATATCGAAATCGACAGTCTCATCGAGCGTGTAGCGAAAGGGGACATCCACGAAATCATCCTGGCGCTGCCCACGACCATGGAAGGTGACACTACGAATTTCTATATCTACCGGAGAATACAGAATGCCGGTATCGACATGAGAATCTCGCAAATAGCCCGCGGAGTCGCTGTCGGCAACCAACTCGAATATACGGACGAGATTACCCTCGGCCGCTCCATTGTCAACAGAACGGAATTTAAAGGCTGAATTCTGAAAACTGAATACTGAATACTGAATACTGAATACTGAATCAATATGGAAAACGTAATTAAAAAACTTAATTGGATTTATTATGGTCAGATGGTCATAGCGCTTATCGTGCTGAGTGCGATGTACTATGCCTTCTCGAAAGGGCTTTACGAACCATTGGACAGATTGTCCGCGAACGGTCAACTCATTCAGTACATCATCATCTTTGATGCGCTGATCACCATTCCGCTCGGATTGTATCTTGTCAAACTGTTCAAGCCGAAGACCGATAAACAATATTTCAAAGTAGCGGCTTCCCGCATCCTGCTGGCAAGTAATACAATGCCGCTTGGTATCCTGGCCTATTACGGTTTCGGATGTTATCAGTCCATGCTCTGGGTAGCAGCTATTGCTGCTATCGCATGGTATTTCTCCAAGCCGACCCTCGGCAAAATGGAGCAGGAGATGAAACCAGAGGACCCCAATGTACCGACGTACTAACCTGATTACTGAAAACTGATTACTGATTGCTGATTACTGAATTATGATTATAGCATGTGATTTTGACGGGACTATCGTGACGCACGAGTACCCGAAAATAGGCAAACCTATCCCTTTTGCCATCCAGACCTTGAAGAAGTTGCAGGATGAGGACCATCATCAGATCATTCTATGGACGGTGCGTGAAGGCGCGTTGTTACAAGAGGCGGTTGATTACTGCAAGGAGCGAGGATTGGAGTTCTACGCAGTCAATTCCAACTATCCCGAGGAAGAACCCGAACATGGCACGGCTCGCAAACTGGTGGCTGACCTGTGGATTGATGACCGTAACTTGGGCGGACTGCCTGACTGGGGGGTAATCTATAATATGATCCATACAGGACATCCGTATGAGCCTGCTCCACAAGGAAACATGGAGGACCTCCGTCCGAAGAAAAAAGGTTTCTTTGAGCGTTTGTTCGACTAAATCAGACTAACGAGATATGGAAAAGACAATTGACTTTTGTCTTTGAACAGGGAAGGCGTGCGGGGAGCACAAGCCGACCGAGAACGGGAGACTATCGAATCGGGGTTAAATGCAGATAAAGTTAAGGAAAATAGAACCTACGGATCTGCCGTTCCTCTATCTTTGGGAGAACGATGCTTCGGTGTGGGCGGACGGCGCGAACCATAACCCGTTGTCCCAACAGGACTTGCGTGCGTATATTGAGTCCACCACCGGCGACATCTATAGAGACGGCCAGTTGCGCTTGATTATTGAAGAAACCTCTAACACTCTAACCTCTAACACTCTAACCCTCGGTTGTATTGACCTGTTCGACTTCGACCCGCGCAACCGTCGTGCGGCAATAGGAATGTATGTCGCGCCGGAGTTCCGAGGCCAGGGAGTGGGGAAAGAAGCACTGCGTATGCTCGAAGACTATGCCTTCGGACATCTGAACCTGCGCGTGCTCTATGCCGTCATCGCTACGAAAAACACAGCCTGCTCGGCGCTTTATCGTCAGGCAGGCTATACACCTTCTTCACCCCTTCCGGCTTGGACACTTGAGTCTGATGCTATCATCTGGCTCAAAGAAACTACTCCAAACTGTTGAGATCAATAAGCCGGTTGACGATGGCGTAGATGGTAAGACCTGCTGTCGAATGAATATTCAGCTTGCGGGTGATATGTTTGCGGTGTGAAACGACGGTGTGTTGGGAGATACATAACACATCCGCAATCTCTTTGTTACTCAGTCCCCTTACGACTTGGATCAGCACATCCCGCTCGCGGCTACTCAGTTCTTCCGTCTCGCGCTGGGTATCTTGCTGTTTGGTCGGATGGCGATGTTTGGTAAGCATTGGATAGAGGATGTCGTCTTCAATCGCACAATGGTCGGCAAAGTCCTGCTCCGTGTGCCATAGATCACTCATGACACTGATGAGCAGATAGGTGATGGTGTCATCTTGTTCAGAGACTGCTCCTTCCGCTTGCGGGTGAACCGTTCCGGGATAATACTTGATAATCAGATTTTTTATCTCCGTCAGTTTGGAGGTAATACGCTCGTCATCATGCTCGTGCTCCTCAAACAACCCGGCGTTCTCATGCTCAATGTGCGTACGTATCTCATCAACGAACTCATCGTAGCATCGAAGAATAAGTCCCGGAATCTTCGTGGTCGGGTCAGCCGGAATGATGGCTTCTATAAGTGCCCTGCGAAGACGCGGCAGACGGAAATTCAGGAAATAATTGTGCGCGTTCTGCAGGTAACGCCGCAGGGTAGGGACGTCAATGTCGGCCGGCAGGGCTTTTTGCTTGAAGACTTTGTAATTCACAATAGCCAGAAAAGTCGGCGTATGAACGTCATGTACAGCACAGACCTGCTCTATGGTCTGTGCTCCCACTCCCATCTCCAGCCCGAAACGGCTGATGATCTGTATAGCATCCTCCTCGCGCGACATCAAATCGCATATCTTGTCAGTCCCTTTATACATGGCATTTTATTCAAAAAACGCTGCAAAATTACAAAAAAAATCCTATATGAGCAAGTCCGCAGGCAAAAATCACTAAAAATAGGGATGGGTTACGGGTTGGGATCTTTTGCAATATGGGAACAGAAACGGATGCCGGACCATATAAGAGCAGGTCACAAACCGCTATAGAAAGAGGCGATGAACTCATCCGGAATGCACGGGACGAATTTCAATACAATGCCCAGACACGACATGCAAACTACGAGAATCCATCCTTTAAGCGGACACGTATGCAGGATAGTTGTTTGTTCCGGCTCCTGGGCAATCAGTCCGCAATAACGGTTTACTATCCTGCCGAACATCCAAAAGAAACCTGTCAGCACGCCGGCGGTAATCAGAAGAAGCCACCAAAGTTCATCGCTTGGCATCGTGCAATAGGCACGAATACCTTTGAGGGTAATCATCACTCCCGGCAAACCCCAAATCAATCCGGCAGCGAGGTATAGATATCGTTTGTTCATTTCGTTTTTGGGCATTGGTTGTTCAATCCTTTTCTCTTTTGCTCGTAGTAGGCATTTCGTTCGGGATTCTCGGGAAACCATCCCCGCAGAACGCGCTTCTCTTGCTTGATCACTTCGCCAATCCCCCAGAAACAGGAAAAGGCAAACGCTCCTAAGATGGTAGAGACAATGTAGTTCTCCACCAGCAGCGATGCCGTCGTAGAGATTAATCCGGTTACAAAGAACACCCACCATCCTTTACGCCCGAAGTAATACTCCAGCTTGATGGTGACGGGATGGCAGATGCCGATACTCAGAAAAACGACAGCGCCAATGATAAGTCCTGTATAATTCATTTTAATTCTTAATTTTTAATTTGTTTTTCTAGTGGCAAAACATAAATCCGAAGTAGAGCCTCGGTCCGGTAGGCATGCATAGTTCGGAACGGTGGAACGCTAACATCCAGTCGAGCCGGAAGGTGATGTGCACTTTGCGCGTCAGGCAATAATCGCATCCGACGTAAGGCGTGACGTAGAAGAAGGACTGTTTGTGGAAGGTGCTGTTCTTGTCCGGTTCCCAACTGTCCTGATTGCCGTCCAGGATGTACAATCCCTTCATCGAACCTCCGCCAATCACACCGCCTATGTACGGCCATGCCTTGTCCAGTCTCCAACAGCAGTCCGCCAAGACACCTCCGCATCCTACGCGTATATAACTGCCGCTTTTGAGCACGTCACGGCAGTCGGTGGTACCGCTGGGCATGGTGCTCACGAACCCTTCAAAACCCGTGCGCAGATGTTTCCATAGATGTACGCGCAAGGCACCTCCGATGCCGAACAAGGCTCCCTGCGGACTGCATAAACGCCCATCGGGAGTCATAGGCGCGTTGCCGTCACGGCCGAACAGATAACCGGTGTGCAACATCATGCCACCCGAAAAACCCTGATAGACCCTGTTCTTCTCTATCCCTTCATGCACCTGTGCTGCCAGTGCAGAGATCATAAACAGACATACTAATAATACTTTTGCTCGCATAATCACTTATTATTAGGGTCCCCGACGGGCGCTAACGATGTGCACCCGATGGGGGGGAGGAGGAATGGCGGCTACTTTACACATTACATAGTAATGTAGTCGTAGCGAGCTAATTCCGACGACAAAAGTACAATGATTTTCTTAAATAAAAATTAAGATTTTCTTAAGAAGCCATAAATTCCCTACAAATAGGGATAAAAGCATTTATTCCAAGGGTACGATTAACTCATTCCTTGTTCCGTTAATGTCGAGAGACAGGGAAAAATGGTGCATTGTGAGGCGCGAAGAGAGTCTCAACACCCCGGGCTTGGCGCCGGGCATGAGGGCGGCAAGCACGCCGTCTAATAATGTGCGGAGGGCTTTGGGTTCAATGGTCAGTTCGTTGACAAACGGTGTCATGTTCATTTGCGGAACCAGTCCGGCGGAGCGGATCTCCACTTCATGGCTTTTCAGCCATTCGGCTAAGAAGAGCGGCAGATCGATGGTGTGTTGCATGACTGACTGCTCCACCTGGAAAATCAACCCGATACCTCGGATGGCTTTGACGGGGTGCTTGACGTCCCAACCCATCTTACGGCGAAGGGCATTGAGATGCACGTCTATCGTCCCAGTGTCGTATTGGAAGCGGTCGCCCCATATATGGTCGAGCAGTTCCTGCCGCGTGCATATCCGGTTCGGATGCGCAGTAAGGAAATCCAACAAACCGTATTCCAAGCCGGTAAGGTGCACCTCTTGACCGTCTTTGCGTACACTCCGCTGTTCGCGGTCAATGGTAATATGTTCCGTAATAGTCGTCCACATTTGCGCTGCAAAGGTACGCTATTTATTTGACATGTGCAAGTATTTTCCTTTTTTTTCACAATATTTGGTTATTGCCCGTATGCGAAAAAAGCAGTAATTTTGTACTATGAAAAATGAAAGCCAATAAGTGAAAGGCGAAAAGAATATGTATAGACAAACAATTGTTACTATTTTATTGATTTTAAGCGCGTTAAATGTGTGCGCGGAGGATAGCATCAAAGTGAGTGCCTCGGATCTGCAGTCGCTCATGCAACGCGTAGAACGCTTGGAACAAGTACAGGCGCATCCTCAAAAAAAGGGATACGCGGACAGTGTAGGCAGCGTGACGCGGCAACGCCGTTTTACTATCGGCGGTTACGGAGAGATCACAGCCAAGCATTGTTTCTATTCCAACAACTATTTGCGTTACGGCAAGAATCCGGAGAAATATGCAAATGACCATTATGGCGAGTTTGATCTGCCGCATGTAGTCATCTACATGGGATATGATTTCGGCAAAGGATGGTCCGTAGGTACGGAGATTGAGTTCGAGCACGGCGGTACGGAATCGGCAGTCGAGATAGAGGAAGACGAGGGTGGGGAATACGAATCCGAGATTGAGCGTGGCGGCGAGGTGGCGCTGGAGCAGTTCTGGCTGCAGAAAGCGTTCAACCGCTATGCCATCCTGCGTGCGGGAATGCAGGTGATTCCGGTCGGCGGACTGAATGCGCACCATGAGTCCACAGAGTATTTCGGTGTCTATCGTAATGCCGGAGATTTTACGATCATCCCATCTACATGGCATGAAGTGGCACTCACGTTCATGGGATCCACGCCTAACGGATGGCATTACCAGGCGATGTTCCTGCCCGGACTCGATAGTGACCGCTTTGGTACGAAAAACTGGGTTAAAACAGGCGCCGGCAGTCCGTATGAATTCAAGATCGCGAATGTCTTTGCCGGAGCCGCGAGGGTAGATTATACCGGCGTGAAAGGTTTGCGGCTCTCCCTCTCCGGATACTGCGGCAATTCGTTCCGAAACACCCTCTCCAAATCCAATAACGAACTGGACGCGAGTGCCTATAAGGATGTCAAAGGTACCGTCTCTATCGGGGCATTTGATTTCCAATACAAGGATCATGGCATTATTCTCCGCGGTAGTTTCACATACGGGCATCTTAGCGATGCTGCGCTTATCTCGCAATATAATAAGACCATGCGCCGTGAGAGTGTCTCCAAGAAACAAGATGTGGCTTCCGACGCACTCGCAGCAGGTATCGAAGCGGGATATGATTTCTTCTCACTGAACCGCAAGCTCGTGGAGAAAAAGCAGCAGTTCTACGTTTTCGCACGCTATGATTACTACGACTCCATGTTCAAATATGACGGTCAACTCACCGATAAAGCTGCATGGTGCGGGAGACACCGCGTAGCCGTAGGAATAAACTATTTCCCTATCAAACAGATAGGGGTGAAGGCGGAGTTCTCATACGGCATCCTCAAAAAAGGAACGCGCACGGATGGCACGCGGGGTAAACTCTATAATGACGAACCGCAAATTGCGCTCGGTATTGTGTATGCAGGATTTTTTCAACTCTAATAACAACATTTAAAAATTAATCATTATGAAAAAGATTTTCAAATTCGCACTCTGTGCTGCATGCTTCACAGCTATGGTAGCATGCAACAACAACGGAGGAAGTTCCGAAGTTGTCTCAGACAAAGAGGCTGCGCTTAAACGCGCTATGACGCCTTATGTAGAAAACACGGTTATCGCTACCTATCGTTCAATGGCGGACGAAGGACTGGTCCTCTTGGAAAAAGTAAAAGAGATCAATACAGCCGTTAACGAAGGAAAAGATTACACCCAAACGATGAAGGAAGCCGGTGAAGCTTGGCGTGCTATGCGTAAGTATTGGGAGCAAAGCGAAGCGTTCCTTTACGGACCTGCCGCTGCGCATAATATCGACCCCCATATCGATACATGGCCTCTCGATTTCACAGCAATGAGTAACCTTCTCAAAAACCTCGACCAAATGAAAGATATAGAAGCAGACGGCGTAGCTTATGTCAAGAATAATCTCGGTCCGTCCCTGCAGGGTTTCCATGCTGCGGAATATATGCTCTTTGAATCGGTAGAGCAGGGCGGACGCGCTGTCGGAACAGGCAATCCGCACGACACCAATCTCTCCAAAGCAGAATCTGCTTATCTGCTCGGTGTAGTGACGGATCTTGTACAGCAGGCAATCCTCATCGAGGATAGCTGGGCAGGCGAAGTTTCTGCAGCGAAAGAAGCCATCATCACCGAGGATGACGAGTCGATGAGTTATGGCGAGAACTACGGCGAGTATATGGTGAATGCCGGACAAGCCGGTTCGCTCTATAAATCCTATCAGCATGCAGCAGAGGAAATCATCGATGGATGTGTAAATATCGCCGATGAGGTAGCCGGTCTGAAGATGGGTAACCCCTATCTGAGCAGTACGGATGAGGAAAGAGACTATATCGAGTCTCCGTATAGTTGCACCTCCACACGCGATTTCGCGGATAATATCCGTTCTATCCAGCATTCCTACGAAGGTTCACAGGCAGGCGATTTCTCCATCTCTAATTATATCTACAGCCAGGACCAGAAGGTGGATGCAGAGGTTCGCAAAGCAATCGAGGACGCCATAGCTGCTATCGAAGCTATCCAGAATTTTGAGAGCACAGCCCAGAATAACCCGCAGGTGAAAGCCGCTATGGAGGCAGTAGAAAAAGTGGGAGAACTGCTTGCAAAAGATGTTAAGGCAATTATCGTAAAATAATAGAATCATGAAAAAATCATTTTTATTTCTAACGGCACTCGCCGCTGTGGCTTTAGTAGGCTGCAAAGCCGAAGGCTCAGGCGATGGTCCCCAAACAGACGACAAACCGGATTGGTATTATACCGGAGGTAAAACAGGTACTACCACCATCACTTCTTCTATGGCATTCCGTCAACCTACGCCCGCTACCGAAGCGGTTGGATCCGGTCTGAAATTTACGCAGGGTGACCAGGTAGCAGAGACAGAGTATGTCACCAATCCTACCGGACGCCAGCATGGATTAGGTCCCGTCTATGTACGTGCATCATGCCAGCATTGCCATCCTAATTACTCCCATGGAACTTCGGTTCCCGCAGGTAAATACGACGCAAAGAACGTAGGAAACGGAACTCTCCTTGTGCTCTACGATCCGTCAAAACCGTTAGAACCTTACGTATCTTGGGTAGCAGGAATGCCACAACTTTTCGGCGTTGCACCATTCAAAGCTCCTATCGATCCCTCGCAGATTACTGTGGAATGGAAAACGGTGACCGATGAGCACGGCAATCAGTTCCCCAATGGAGATAAATACGAACTCCGCTATCCGGAGGTTACTATCCCTGCGTCCGCTATTTATTCTGCAAGAGCAGAATTCCGTACGGCGCTTTCGCAACTGCCTAAAAAGGAATCCGGATCCGATATCAACACCGATATAGCGCTCCTCGACGGAGGGTATGCCGTGCGGTTGGAGAATACAATCGGAGTCTATGGCTCCGGACTCCTCGATGCCATTCCCGATCAGGATATCATCGATCAGTATGCGAAAGAGGCACAGGATGGCAAACTCAAGAACGGACTCAACCCCGCTTTCTGGAACGGAGGCTTCCAGAATTCAGGTTATTATAAGAACGACCCTCAATGGGGTCCCAAGCGTTTCACCTATGCCCTCACCCGTGGACCTATCATGGATGCAGCCGGTGCTAACGCTATCTGGAATATCACCAATGTGACTCGTTCCGACCGTCAGTACCATTATCTCGACCTCGATGGCCGTGTCTATGCTACCTGCGCTTCGATAGACCCGGAGGTACAAGCCGCTTTCCCGGATTTCATCAAGACCATTGATCCGAAGGGCGAACATCCCGAATGGGCTACGGGCAATGTAGAGAAAGATATCTATACCTATCTGACTTCCAAGACCCTTCCGGCTGAGATGACCGATGATGAGTTCACCCAAGTGATGGTATGGCATCGCGGTCTGGCTGTTCCGGCTGCGCGCGACGTCACCGATAAAAAAGTCCTTCGCGGTAAGGAACTCTTTACCCAGATAGGTTGCGACTATTGCCATCGTCCTTCTTGGAAGACTGGGCAGGATGAGATCCGTGACCCGAATAATTTCAAGGGCTTCACGGCGCAAATGCCGCGTTATCAGAATCAGACTATCTGGCCATACACCGATATGGTACAGCATAAACTCTGCATGGTGAACGACATTCGTACCGGTTGGTGCCGTACGACCCCGCTTTGGGGCCGCGGACTCCACCGCCAGGCTACGGGTGACGTTTATGAGGCTCGCTTGCATGATACGCGTGCGCGCAATGTTATCGAAGCTATCATGTGGCACGGCTATAGTCAGGAGAGCGATGCGTACTACCCGACACAGCAGTTCTATAAACTGAATAAAGAAGACAGAGATGCAGTCGTGGCTTTCATCAATGCGATCTAAACCCGCGACTTGGTTGCTGCACATTGCTCTGGGGACAATCGTCCTCGGAGCGTGTGTGACGCATTTCTTTGGTGTGCAAGGAGAAATACACCTTCGTGCTGATAAGGCAGAGACGCTGACCGTTAACCCGTTCAACAGGACACATTCCCTTTCTCTCTTCCTATGGGATTTTCAAGTGGTCTATGATGCTTCCGATAACCCTGCGGATTTTATCACGGACTTGCGGTTGTTGGATAGAGACCGGAAACCGCTGGTGGTGGAGGAGGGGACTGTACGGATGAACAAGCCGCTCAAATATCATGGTTTCCGTTTCTGTCAGTCGGATTATGACAGCGACCTGCAGGGGGTGGTGTTGTCATATAACTATGACCCGTGGGGGATTGGTATCACCTATGCCGGCTATGCTTTATTGCTTATCGGCATGATTACGTTCTTCTTCCAAAGACACAGCCGTTTCCGTGCCTTGCTCGGAAAGCAGCACACATGGCTCATGGTCGGCTTGGGCATTGTCGCAGTACTCTTAGCCTTTGTAATGACGAAAGTAGTCACACCCAAACCGCCATTGCAGCCGGTTCTGCAAACGCCGCTTTTGGGTATCCACGTGTCGGTTATCATGCTTGCATATACGCTTTTTGCGGTCATCATGGTCAATGGTATATTAGGTCTTGCCATGCCGCAAAGACGTGTGCCGCTGATGCACCTGTCGCAAGTGTTGCTATATCCGGCTTTGTTTTGTCTGACAGCCGGTATCTTCATCGGTGCCGTGTGGGCGAATATGTCGTGGGGTAGGTACTGGGGCTGGGACCCGAAAGAGACTTGGGCGCTAATCACCATGCTCGTCTATGCCCTGTTGCTGCATTGGCCTTGGATGAAGAAGCTGTTGGCTGTTTCTAACAGGAAATCGGAGATTATATATCATATCTTCTGCGTGGTTGCTTTCTTGTTTGTGCTGTTCACGTATTTCGGTGTGAATCACCTGTTGGGAGGACTGCATTCGTACGCCTGACAGACGCTATAACAAAAAAAAAACTCACCTTGGCAGTAACCGAGGTGAGTTTTTTTTTATGAAGCATTTGTTACATCATGCCTCCCATGCCTCCGGCGGGCATTGCCGGAGCGGGATGCTCCTCCGGATGATCCACAATGACGGCTTCGGTAGTGAGGAACATGCCTGCTACGGAAGCAGCGTTCTCCAAAGCCACACGTGTCACCTTAGCCGGATCAACGACACCTGCTTTGAACAGTTCTTCGTACGAGTCGGTACGGGCGTTGTAGCCGAAGTCAGCCTTGCCGGCGCGCACTTTATCTACGACTACTGCGCCTTCTTTGCCGGCATTAGCAACGATCTGACGAAGCGGTTCTTCGATAGCGCGGCGTACAATCTCGATACCTGTCTGCTCGTCTTCGTTCTCGCCTTTGAGACCTTCGAGGGCTTTCTGTGCACGGATATACATCACACCGCCTCCCGGAACGATTCCTTCTTCGATAGCGGCACGCGTTGCGCTCAACGCGTCGTCCACGCGGTCTTTCTTCTCTTTCATCTCTACCTCCGATGCTGCACCAACGTTGAGTTGTGCCACACCGCCGGCGAGTTTAGCCAGACGCTCCTGGAGTTTCTCCTTGTCGTACGTGGACTTGGTTGCTGCGATTTGCGCTTTGATCTGTGCCACACGCGCTGCGATAGCCTCTTTGTTGCCTGCGCCGTTCACGATGGTTGTGTTATCTTTGCTTACATTGACGGTCTCAGCGGTACCGAGCATTTCCAACGTGGCTTGGTCTAAGGAGATACCTTTCTCTTCGCTGATGACGGTACCTCCGGTGAGGATGGCGATGTCTTCGAGCATCTCTTTGCGGCGGTCGCCGAAGCCCGGTGCTTTGACCGCACAGATCTTGAGCTGTGCACGCAGACGATTCACTACGAGTGCCGTCAATGCCTCGCTATCTACATCTTCTGCGATGATGAGGAACGGACGGCCGCTCTGTACAGCCGGCTCAAGAACAGGAAGTAACTCCTTGAGGTTGGAAATCTTCTTGTCGTAGATAAGGATGTACGGTTTCTCCATCTCTACCTGCATCGTCTCGGTGTTGGTGACGAAATACGGGCTGATATATCCGCGGTCGAACTGCATACCTTGTACCACGTCGATGGTGGTGTCCATACCTTTGGCCTCGCCGATGGTGATGACGCCGTCTTTGCTTACTTTGCGCATCGCGTCGGCAATCAGTTTACCAATCTCCGCATCGTTGTTCGCAGAGACAGTGGCTACCTGCTCGATCTTGTCGAAGTCATTACCTACCACTACGGCGTTCTTCTTGATCTCCTCCACAACGGCAGCGACGGCTTTGTCAATACCGCGTTTGAGGTCAAGCGGGTTAGCGCCGGCGGTCACGTTCTTCAGGCCCACGCCTACGATAGCTTGCGCCAGAACGGTTGCAGTGGTCGTACCGTCACCGGCCTGATCGCCAGTCTTGGATGCCACTTCTTTGACGAGCTGTGCGCCCAGGTTCTCTGCGGCGTCTGCCAACTCAATCTCTTTTGCTACCGTCACACCGTCTTTGGTGATGTGCGGAGCTCCGTATTTCTTGTCAATGATGACGTTGCGTCCTTTCGGACCAAGGGTTACTTTGACGGCGTCAGCCAACTGATCCACGCCGCGTTTCAGCGCGTCCCGCGCCTCGACATTATATGTAATATCTTTTGCCATAATAATTTTATAGATTAAAGATTACAGACCGTTCACTTCGTTCACTGAAAGACAATGGACTTGTTACTATCGGTCTCATTTTTGTCATTATTCCTTATTCTTTTAGCGAAGCGGTCCTTATTTTACAATCGCCAGCACGTCGTTCTGACGCATAATCAGGTATTTCTCTCCGTCGAGTTCGAGTTCCGTACCGGCGTATTTGCCGTACAGCACTTGGTCACCGACTTTGAGAACCATTGCCTCATCTTTCGTACCTTCGCCAACGGCGAGCACTTCGCCGCGAAGCGGTTTCTCTTTTGCACTGTCGGGGATGATGATGCCGCCGACGGTTTTCTCTTCTGCAGCCGCAGGTTTAACTAACACGCGGTCTGCTAATGGTTGAATCTTGCTCATTGTATTTTAGTTTTTATAACGATTGATCGAAATATAGGGATATCGGTATATCGGAGTACCGAAATCCATTTACCATGTATCAAACGCCGTGCCAATCGTTATGTAACTGCCAAAATGGCAGACTTGTCATTTAGTGCTCGATGATTTCATAGCCCCAAGGCTGCAGATCGAAGTGTTCGCCGCTCTCTAATGTGACACTTTGCGCTTTGTCGCTCATGTTCATCACGGCGATGACCGTGTTGGTGTGCCAGCGTCCTTCTTTGCTGCGCTTGCACGCGAAGATAGCGTCGTTGTCGCACGCGATGCGCTCCAGCGGTGCACCCACCTCCGGGCTGAACAATGCCTTGTTCCGTTCACGCAGTGCGTTTAACTGTTTGTACAACGGACCTTGTGCATAGGCTTCGTCGGTGTCAATCAGGTCTTTCTCGAAGAACTCCAGACGATGATGGTTTCCGCTTATCTGACCGGTGTATATCATCGGCATGCCGGGCACGATGTAGCAGAATGTAGCAAACAGATTGACCGCATCGCCCATCCGTTCCTGCTCCGTGCCGTTCCAGCTGTTCTCGTCATGGTTGGTGATGAAATTCATACGGATAGCTTCTGGACGGATGGTGGTGTCTGCTTTCGCAAAGTATGCCCAGAGGTCTTCCACACCCTTCTTGCCTTGTGCCACTTCGTTCATAATATGATGCAGCGTCCAGCCGTAATACATGTCGAAGGCTGTCTCGGTGAGTTCATCGGCTTTGTCTTCATCCTCTGCGAGGGTGAACATGTTCGGATGTGTCTGGCGCAGGTCTGCCATAGCCCAGTTCCAGAAGTCGGTCGGCACTTCGCCTGCCACGTCGCAGCGGAACCCGTCAATACCTATCGAGTCCATCCACCAATGCATGGATTTCAGCATCTCGTTGCGCATGTCTTGGTTGTCGTAGTTCAGTTTGGAGATATCCGTCCAGTCATACTGAACCATCAGGTTTCCCAGACTATCGCGGTAGTGCCAGCCTTCGTTCTTGGTCCACTCGCTATCCGGTGCCGTGTGGTTGGCTACCCAGTCGAGAATCACCTTAAAACCTTTCTTATGAGCGGCTTTGAGAAAATGCTCGAAGTCGGCGCGTGTGCCGAATTCCGGATTGATGGCGCAGTAGTCGATGATAGAGTAGTAACTGCCGAGTGTCCCTTTGCGTGTGATTTTGCCGATGGGCTGACAGGGCATCACCCAGATGATGTCGATGCCGTTATCTTTGAGTGCGGGGAGCAGTGCTTCGGCGGCTTGGAACGTACCTTCAGGTGTTGCCTGACGCACGTTGAGTTCATAGATAGTCGCGTCGTATGCAAATTTCGGATGACGCAACGGAATGTCCGGACCGCAACTGACGAGCGCCAGTGCAGCCAATGCAAACAATAATGTCTTTTTCATACTATCAAATTTTAAATCCATAACCCGTAACCGGTAAGCCCTAAATCAATCCTTCAAGATCTGATAACTCAAGTCTTTCCGATTGATGATGACGGTCACTTTTTCGCCCAAGTAGATGCGCTGGTAGATGATCTCGTCGGGACGGTCGATAAGCGGAATGAAGTCGCCGTATAGGAGCGGCATGGAGTTTCGGCGCAGATGAATCAGTTGTGCCACAGCATTGCGCATGGTACGCTCGTCCGGATTCAGGGTCTCGAAGCGCATCATGTGACGGTTGTCGGGGTCGTTACCGCCCACTTCTCCGTATTCGTCGCCCTGGTAGATACACGGTACGCCGGGCAGCGTCATGTTCAGCACCTCGAGCAGCAACGCGCGTTTGTATGCCACTTCGGCATCGCCGATACCTACTTCGCGCGTCCAGCCTTCTTCCTTGCCTTGGCTCGTGATATCAATGTCGCCGCCGGCGATGGACGCAAAGCGTATCTGGTCGTGGTTGCCGGAGATATTACCCATCGTGTGGTGCGCACCGTATGTGCGGAGGGAGGTCAGTTCACTATTCAGCACCTCGTCCATGCCCTTCAGTCCGCAGAGCGCCTCGCGCGCCGTGAAATAGACGTTGAAGTCAAACTGTGCATCGAGCATGCCGGACTTCACATAACTGCCGATCAGCTCCGGACTGCCGTATGTCTCGCCGATCATCCATATTGCACGACCCGGCCAGCGGGTGGCGATCTTCTGACCTAACATGCGCCAGTAGCCTTCAGGAATATGTTTGCACGCGTCGTGACGGAAACCATCCAACGGATAGTTCTCCAGCCAATAGAGTGCGCTGTCCGTCATCGCTTCGCATACCTCTTCTCGCTCCAGGTCCAGCGAGGGAATATGTGTGTCGAACCACGTCGTCAGACGGGCCTCGTCCCACAACTCGAAGTTACGCCGGCCGTCAGGAAGGATCGAGTCGGTGTGCCAGTCCGGGTGGGACTGAAGGGTCGGAGAATTGATATGCATGTGGTTCGCTACATAGTCCAACACCACGTTTATTCCGTGCGCGTGCGCGCTATCTAATAAGGTGCGCAACTCATCCGGAGTACCGAAACGCTTGTCTAACATAGTAGCGTAGATCGGCCAGTAGCCGTGATAGCCGCTGAACTTTGTATATTCTTTCGACGGGTCGTATTTGTTGCCGTTCTTGAACTCATAGCGTCCCCATGCGTCCCACGGATTTTGGGTAATAGGACTGATCCATAGGGTGTTCACACCCAATTGGTCGAAATACCCGTCCACTATCTTGGCTGTTATGCCGGCAAGGTCACCGCCCTGATAGTCCACGATGTCTAACACTTCGGGACTGTTCATCTTCCAGTTGTTAGACGTGTTGCCGTCATAGAAACGGTCAACGAGCAGCGAGTAGAGTACCTGTGCCTGCGGGTCATGGCGGTCCAACTGCGATGCGTCGGTCACTACTTTGCCGTCCTGCAACGGCAATAACATGTCGTTGAAGAGGTAGGTCTCGTCCTCCGCAAAGATACGCAGGTAACTACGGCCACTGATAGCTGCTAACTGCTCACTGATAGCTGACAGGTCCAGCGTCCACGTGCCGTCCGCCTCTTCCTGCCATAGACTATGGTCGATGAGGCTGTTCTGAACAAACGCTTCAAAACTCGGATTGACAACCGTGTCGAAGAAACCGACGCGCAGTATATCGTTCTCGTAACCCAACGATATCAGAGCCTGGCGAACGGGTTTGTTCGGTAACACAGGAATGGAGAAACTGCCGCTCTTGTCATGGAACGTCATGGCGTGTATCGAGCGGTCGCGGTTGACGATATCCATCTCACGCACCACTTGAGGGGTGCCGATGAGGTTGATACATTCCAACGACTCGCTTGTCGTCCATTGCAGACCCTGCCAAAGTGTCGTGTCTCCGTACAAAACCGGCACATAGTCCGTCAGCACGACATGAGTCGTGTCGCTTGTCATGCGGACAGGCATGATAGGCTTGCTCTTGGCGATCGTGTCCGCGATGTTACTACTCGGTTGACAACCTGCCCAAAGAAGGGCTAATAATACGAAAAATAGTACTTTTCTCATGGTTAAACACATTTTTGCGCTGCAAAAATACAAAAATATTTTCATATATGCAAAATTTTTACTACTTTTGTGCCATAATTTTTTTTGTTATGACTATTCAAGAGTATCTTGCAGCGCATAAAGCGCGGTTCATGGAAGAGTGGGCGAGTCTGATTCGCATCCCCAGTGTCAGTTGTCAAGAGGAACATAAACCCGACATGCTTCGTTGTGCCGAGCGGTGGAAAGAACTGCTGCTCGAAGCCGGTTGCCAGCGTGCAGAGGTGTTGCCGAGTAAGGGCAATCCCTTCGTCTATGCGGAGTATAAGGTAAAGAATGAAAGAGTGAAAGAATTAAAGTATGAAGGAGAGATACCCACAGTCCTTGTATATGCCCATTATGATGTCATGCCGGTAGAGCCGCTTGATCAGTGGAAGTCCGATCCGTGGGAACCGTCTATCCGCGACGGACGACTCTATGCCCGCGGGGCGGATGATGACAAAGGTCAGGCGATGATTCAGGCCAAAGCTTTTGAATACATGGCTCAGACAGGTCAGTTGAACTGCAACGTGAAGTTCATTTTTGAGGGCGAAGAGGAGATCGGTTCCCCTTCACTCGAGGCTTTTCTCGAGGACCATAAAGAACTGCTCAAAGCCGATATCATCCTCGTTTCCGACACCTCGATGATCGGCAAGGACACCCCTTCTATCACTACCGGACTGCGCGGCCTCGCGTATTGGCAGATAGAAGTGGACGGCCCTAACAGAGACCTCCATTCCGGACATTTCGGCGGAGCCGTGAAGAACCCCGTCAATGCCCTCTGCGAGATGATGGCGAAAGTAACAGACAGCAACGGGCGCATCACTATCCCCGGGTTCTATGACGACGTACTTCCCATCCCCGAAGAGGAGCGCCGCATGATTGCGCAGATTCCGTTTAGCCAGGAGAGATACAATGCCGCCATTGACGTGGACGATGTCTTCGGCGAAGCAGGGTACAGCACGCTCGAACGTAACTCCTGCCGGCCGTCGTTCGATGTCTGCGGTATATGGGGAGGATACACCGGCGAGGGCTCGAAAACCGTTCTGCCGTCCAAGGCGTTCGCGAAAGTCAGTTGCCGTCTTGTGGCGAACCAGGATCACGAGAAGATCTCCCGTGCTTTTATGGATTATATGCAGTCTATCGCGCCGAAGGGCGTGCGGGTCAAGGTCACTCCTATGCACGGCGGTCAGGGGTACGTCTGCCCGATTGACATCCCTGCCTACAAAGCGGCGGAGAAAGGTTTTGAGAAAGCTTTCGGCAAACGACCGCTCGCGGCACGACGAGGCGGATCTATTCCTATCATCGCCGCCTTTGAAGCCATCCTCGGCTGCAAGACCATCCTCATGGGTTTCGGCCTCGAGCAGAACGCTATCCATTCGCCCAACGAGTCCATGGACCTCGAGGTCTGGGAGAAAGGAATCGTGGCAGTAACGGATTTCTACAAGGAATTTGCAAGTTAAGAATAACTCTCGCTGACACCGACAGCGTAAGAAGCGGTGAACACTAAAATCTGCATCAAAGTGCAGATTTTTTTATGTATAGAAAATGGCAAATGAAATCGCAAAATAGGGTGATTTTACGTAAATTTTGTGTCTCTGTAAATCATTGAATATAAATAAATTATGCGTGATTATTTAGAACAAAGTCTAGGAAGCCTCTGTGGCGCCTCTGTAGCGCCTCTGTAGCACCCCTTATTCGTCCCTTATTCGCTATCGTTTTGATGGTAATCAGCAGGTTGATTTGGGTATCGTTTCGGTTGCTGAAGGATCAAAGTCTGCAAAAATACAAGAAAATGGCACTTTTATTTGCGAGTGTCGTTTTTTTTGTGCAACGTCGGTCCTCCCTATTTATAAAATATAAACAGGGTCCCACCGAAAATATGTTCGCATATTGCCGGACATGTACTAAGCACCGCGGACATTTTTTGAGAACCGCTAAAACGGTTTCCTGTTTTGCCCATACAAATACCATCTTATGCAAACATAGCTATTATTTGTCTGCGCTAAACAGATAAAATTTCATTTTATTTTTCAAAAAAAATGCCCGAACGTTTGCGTATGTGCGAAATTTGTAGTATCTTTGCAGCGCAAAATGTAATAACTCTAATTCAAAGGGGAATAATTATGAGCAAAGCGGCGTTACAAAAAGTATGGAATACCATTCTTGGTTTTAATCTGACGACAGAGAACAAACGTTGGATTGCGGAGCATCTTATCGAGCAAGTAGAGGCAGAAACCAAGGAGCAGTTGAAGCCGTATACAATGGCAGAAATTGATGCCATGATAGATGAGTCGGAGGCAGATTTTGCTGCCGGACGATATTACTCATTGGAGGAATCCCGTAAATTACGTAACGCTCATTTAGCTGAACTCATCAAGAAATGATTATTCGTTGGTCGCGTAAGGCTCAAACGCAACAAAATCAAGTTACGGAATACATATATAATGAATTCGGAGAGAAAGCCCTTCGAGATTTTTATATCAAACTGGATAAAATAGAAACGGAGTTATTGTCTTTCCCTGAATTAGGTAAGGTAGAACAGCTTTTGGCCCATCGATCACGTGTCTATAGAAGTATTGTGGTTACTAAAAAGAATAAACTCGTTTATTCTATAGAGGCTGATTGTATTTATGTTTCTTCTATTTGGGACACACGTCGTGAGCCAAAGAAACAAGCAAAGAAAACGACATGATATATCGTCACTTACTGACGCTAAACAGGAACCCAGGTCTGACCGCTGGCACCGACAGCGTAAAAAAGCGGTGACATAAAAATACTATATACATGGCAAATAAACTAAACGTTCAAGGAACTGAAGTATCTGTGATATCAATCCACGAGGAAGATTATATCTGTCTGACCGATATGATGAAGATTAAGGAAGGGGATTTCTTCTTTCATAACTGGTTGCGCAATCGTAATACAGTGGAGTTTCTTGGTATATGGGAAAAGGTACATAACCCCAATTTTAATTCTGTCGAATTCGACATAATAAAAAGTCAGGCAGGTCTTCATAGTTTTCGTCTGAGTGCAAAAGAATGGATGGAGAAGACGGGTGCTATCGGTATCATTGCAAAGACAGGACGTTATGGTGGAACATACGCTCACAAAGATATCGCTTTTGAGTTTGCAATGTGGATTAGTCCCGAATTTAAGGTGTACTTAATCAAAGATTATCAGCAACTCAAAGAGGAGGAACAAAAAGCACTCGGTTGGTCTGCAAAGCGCGAGTTGGCAAAGATTAATTATCATATCCATACGGACGCTATCAAAGCGAACCTTGTTCCGGAAGAGATAAGCCAATACCATCGTTCGCTTATCTATGCCAACGAAGCGGATGTGCTCAATGTGGCGTTGTTCGGAATGACGGCAAAGGAGTGGCGTGATGCCCATCCGGAGGATAAAGGCAATATACGCGACTATGCGACGATTAACCAGCTGATTTGTCTGAGCAACATGGAAAATCTGAATGCCGTCTTTATCAATGAAGGTATGCCGCAAGGAGAACGGCTTCAGAAACTCAACCAAATAGCGATCCAACAAATGACTGTGTTGGAAAATGTGGAAAGCAAGCATGTCTTGAAAGCATAAAACATCGTCACTCACTGACGCTAAACAGGAATCCAGGTCTGACCGCTGGCACCGACAGCATAAAAAAGCGGTGACATATTTTATATACAGAGTTTCGGGAACGAGGCTCTGTTTTTTTGTGCCTGCTTTTCAGCCCGTAGATGCATCAAAATATGCAAAATCAAAAATACTTTCTTATATATTTGCGTATTTCGAAAATTCTTTGTAATTTTGCAGCGCAAAATGTAATAACCAACACTATGCCAAAGATTTTTGAATATTTCGGATTTGTCTTTTTCTTCTATTCGAATGAACATGAGCCTATACATGTGCATGTCACCCATAAAGGATGTCAAAGTATTTTTGAACTTATTATGGATAATGGTGTTTTGGTAGAGATCCGAGTTCGCGAGAAGACAGGGGAAGAACCGTTGTCATCCAAGGATCAAAAGATAGCCGAGGAATTTATTCGGAAATATAGCAAGAATATAATTACCAAGTGGATTAAATTCTTTGTACTAAGGCAAGCAGTAAAAAGTACAACCATTAAAACCAAATTATAACTATGAGCAGACTTTGTGTAATAGGAGCAAAAGACGCGGGTAACTGTACTGTGGATTTGCAGTTTAGCGACCAAACTACTCGCAGAGTGGATATAGGTGATTTCATCCGTCGTCACCCTCATCCGCAGTACAATAAGTATCTTGACCCTCGTAATTTTCGCCGTTTTGAGATAGAAGACGGAAATATAGTGTGGGGCAAGAGTTGGGATTTGGTATTCCCTATAGAACAGTTGCACGCAGGTGTAATTGAAGGTTAGTGCTATCCAGGTCTGACCTCACCGACAGCGTAAAAAAGGAGCATAGAAAAGTTAAACAAATGAAATATTCTGTAGTCATAGAGGAGATTTTGCGTAAAGAGGTGGCTGTTGAAGCAAAATATGCAGAGGAAGCGGAAGAGATTGTTGAAGCACTTTATCGCAAAGGGGAGATTGTCTTGGACGCAGGGGATTTCATTGGAGAACCGACCATAACATGTAAGTGAAAATCGAGAAACATAATTGACATAAAAACATCCGCAGCGGCGGAGTAAACATATTTATTAATTAGCGTTTGCTATTTGTCTATTCGCACTGAAACGTAGGAAATTTCAAGAATAAGCAAATTAGAAAGAACAGTAGCAAACCCGCAGATTTTGCGGGCGACTTGTCTTTCTATTGGTGCTATTCCTACGACCACAGTGCGAGCAAGTTTGCCCGCATTTTGTATTTATACAGGTCGTAGAAGCAGAATAGGAAAGATAGCAGGCAGCAAAATGCTATCTAATGAAATTAACTGAATCGGTCGCCAAACCATTTATAAAGTGGGTTGGCGGCAAGACACAGCTCATTGAGCAATTAGAAGCTTTGCTTCCGGCTGATTTTGATGAATGGAAAGATGTGACGTACATTGAGCCTTTTGTGGGCGGAGGAGCGATGCTCTTCTATATGTTACGTACACACACCAATATCCAAACAGCCGTTATTAACGACATCAATTCGGATCTGACGACGTGCTACAAGGTGGTGCGCAATCATCCGTTGGAATTGGTGGAGTCTCTACAACAGATCCAAGATGAGTATTATACACTCACGTCCGAAGATGAGCGCAGGGCTTTCTATATGCAACGGCGTGACGAGTTTAATACCAAGTCGTTAGACCCGTTCCGTAATACCACACTATTCTTTTTCCTAAACCGTACTTGCTTTAACGGCCTTTATCGCGTCAATAAAGCAGGTCTTTTCAACGTGCCTTTCGGTCGTTATGATCATCCGCAGATATGCGACGCCAAGACGATTTATGCGGATAGTGCGTTATTGCAAAAGGTAGAGATATTTACCGGGGATTACCAGCAAGTTTTTCCTTTTGCCCAAGGAAAGACACTCTTTTATTTCGATCCACCTTACCGTCCTTTGAACAATACCAGCAGTTTCAACGATTACACCAAAGAGGCTTTTAATGACCTTGCGCAAGTTCGTTTGAAAGAGTTTTGCGACACGGTTGACGCTTCCGGCTATCATTTCATGCTGAGCAATTCGGATTGTCAGGATGGTTTCTTTGATGATCTCTATCGGCAATATACGATTGAGCGTGTGTGGGCTTCGCGCAGTGTGAATGCGAACCCCAGCAAACGCGGCAAACTGACCGAGATTTTGGTGCACAATTACAAAGATGTTAAACAAAACCAATTATTCTAAACTATGGCAGCACATACTACAGCACAATTCGATTTGTTCATGTCGCAACTACGCGAGACGAACGCAACACTTGATTTCTACTGCGACTTTCCGAAAATTGCGCGCAATGTAGCAGACATCGAAATAAGTCTCAATACACTCAACTATCTCATCGGAAAAGAAAATCTCCGTGAAGCAGTTGAAGCACTTTGGAATCGGGACAAACGCGTATTCGAGGTAATGGACATCCTCATAGCGACTCGCAAGAAAGACGATAAGAAATACATTGACTACGATGGCTCTATGCACTCAATCCACTCGCTATTTCACTCGGTAGATGGAGTAATGAAATTTATAGAAGGAACGGGTTTGGATAAGGTTTTCAATAACAAAGAAGTCAAAGATTTGGTGGATTACGTCTTTGGTGTTGAAACAGGTCTTGATACGAACGCGCGCAAGAATAGAAGCGGAGAGATTACAGAGACGCTTGTGGCTCGTATCTTTAAAAATGCGGGAGTTAAGTACCGCGAACAAGTGTCGTCCAAAGAGTTCCCGGCTATTTCGGCTGTGCTTGGAGCAGACCAGAAAGTTTTTGATTTTGCGGTTTCTGCTAATGGAAAAACCTATCTCATTGAGGTGAATTTCTACTCCGGAGGTGGTTCTAAACTCAATGAAGTTGCTCGCTCCTATACGGATGTTGCGCCAAAAGTAAACGGAGTGCCGGGCTTTGAGTTTGTGTGGATTACCGATGGAATAGGTTGGAACTCTGCCCGCAATAAATTGGAAGAAGCGTTTGCTGCTATACCCAGTATCTACAATTTAACGACCATTAGCGAGTTTATCGAACGTGTTAAATAACACTACATATCCAGATTTTCGCATCCTGCAAGGCGATTGCATGGAACGATTGAACGAGATAGAGGATAACTCTATTGATGCTATCTTTGCTGATCCGCCGTACTTCTTGAGTAATGGAGGAATAAGTGTGCAAAGCGGCAAGCAAGTGTGTGTGGACAAAGGAGAATGGGACAAAGGCGGCACGCCTGAATACATCTATGAGTTCAATCGCAAATGGCTTGGTCTTTGTCGCTCCAAACTGAAAGAAAACGGAACGATTTGGATTAGTGGCACGCACCACAACATCCACGTCGTTATGCGCTGCCTGCAAGAGCTCGGCTACAAAGTGCTCAATACGATTACTTGGCAGAAAACAGACCCGCCACCTAATTTGTCGTGCAAGTATTTTAATTTCTCTACCGAACTCATCATTTGGGCGCGCAAGTCGGAAAAGAAAACGCACAAGTTCAACTACGAGACCATGAAACAACTGAACGGAGGTACGCAGATGGCCGATGTGTGGCGTATTCCGGCGGTGGGTTCATGGGAGAAACAGCAAGGCAAACACCCGACACAAAAGACCTTACGTTTATTATACCGAATCATTCTTGCTTCCACCAACGAAGACGACACCATCCTTGATCCGTTCAGCGGTTCAGGCACAACAGGTATAGCCGCTAATCTACTCGGACGCAAGTACATCGGCATTGAGCAAGATAGTTCTTTCGCAGACTTGTCTTTGCGTCGCCGAGAAGCCTTAGAGGACGAACAAACACGCAAGAAACTCTTGGACAAAATGCGCGAGAACGGGCAAGAGGCAACGGTTCTGGTGAACCATATGCGCGAGAAAGACCGCGAACTAGCGATGCAATTAGGTATAACCTACACGCGTGCAGGAGATAGCAAAGGTTCGTTGTTGGTGAAAGAAGGTTTTGAGCGTTTGGGCTATATTTGCCTGCATACCAACGGAGAGAATCCGCTACTATTCAAGCAAACCAACAAAGGTTTTCGGATATATACCGCGAAAGATTTACAGAACATTGGATTTTCTGCCGAGAACGCACCGTATTATGCGGTTTTCCTCTTTGACCCGAACAAGTCCATCCGCTTCGATCAGGAGATAGACCTCCACAAGAAGAAATACACCCAAGTGGCGCACATTGAGCCACTTAGATATTTTATCACGATAAAGTAACAAAGGGCTAACCGATGAAATAGAACAACCTCGTTTCAACATCGGTTCAAATGGTCATAAATCAGCAGACCTTGCGCTGACGCTGCGCTGAAGGTATATACCCTCACGGGACAAGAAGTCAAATAAAGTGACCAAGTAACTAAGTACCAAGTACAAAGAAACAAATCGGGCGGCTCAATGAGTCGCCCGTGTGTTGTGTCCGGATAATCATAGATGTATTGCTAAAGCACCTTACGAGTGCCGGAAATGTGTAAAAATCACAAAATATAGTGCCGAAAATGTGTAAAATTACACAAAAATAGTACTTTTATTTGTATGACTCAAAAAAAAATCATATCTTTGCACCGTTTTCTAAAAACGAGGAGGTCAGATATGCAAATAGAAAGAGATGCATTTGAGCAATTAAAAGCATGGAAAGCAAGTCCGCATCGCAAGCCATTATTGCTGCAAGGAGCACGGCAAATAGGCAAAACATGGTTAATGCGCGAGTTTGGCAAACGTGAATTTGAGTACGTGGCGGAACTGAACTTTGACGAAATGCCGGAGTTGCGCGACTTATTCGCACGAACCAAAGATACCAAACGCTTAATAAGTGAGTTGGCTCTTTATGTACCTGTACCCATCGTTCCGGAACGAACTTTGCTTATCTTTGATGAGATCCAGGAATCCGAAGCGGCGCTCAATTCGCTTAAATACTTTTGTGAAAATGCACCCGAATACGCCATCATAGCAGCCGGTTCTCTATTAGGCGTCGCTGTGCGAAAAAAGAGCATGACCGTTCCTGTTGGAAAAGTGCAAACGATGTCGCTCTATCCGCTGACATTTAGAGAATTTTTGCGCGCTGCTGACCCTTCTACCTTTGATTACATCGAGCAAAATCTTTCTCTATCCCATCTGCCGGAGATTATCATGTCCAAACTGACAGATTCTTATCGCCGCTATATGGTATGCGGAGGGATGCCGGAAGCCGTTATTGCCTTGTTGGAAAACAGAGGTATGCAAGAAGTGGATCGCGTTTTAGGTGACATTCTATATCTCTATCAGGCTGATTTCTCCAAATATGCCACTCCGGTAGAAGTAAACCGCATAACAGCTTTATGGCAATCACTTCCTTCTCAGCTCTCTAAAGAAAACCGTAAGTTCCTTTATAATGTAGTGCGAAGCGGAGCGCGGGCACGCGAATACGAAGATGGCCTGTTCTGGTTGGAAGAAGCAGGATTGATTTACCGGTTGTACAATGTCAGCAAGCCGGGCATTCCGCTTTCCGCTTATCGCGAGTTATCTGCATTTAAAGTTTACGCCTTGGATTGCGGATTATTGCGAAGATTAGCACGATTGTCTCCGGAAGTGGTATTGTCCGGCAATGAACAGTACAAAGAGTTTCGTGGAGCCATGGCGGAAAATATGGTTTTGCAAGCATTAATACCTCAACTGGATGGCGTGCCGTATTATTGGACAAGCGGCAATCAAGCTGAAATAGAATTCCTGATAGAACATATAGACCAAGTTATCCCTGTAGAGGTCAAATCGGCTACACGTATCAGCGGAGGAAGTCTCGCATCTTATACAAGCCGGTATAATCCTTCATTGCGTGTGCGTCTATCAATGAATAATCTGCAATATAATGGAGGCTTGATAAGTATTCCTCTTCCGTTAGCAGACTGGATTTTGCAATTAATAGTAATGGTATAATATTTTTTTCCCATAATAGATCTACATCCTCCGTGGGGAGAAAGTATATACCCTCACAGGAGCAGAGGTGAAATAAACTGACCGCTGATTACTGATTACTAAAAAAATCCACATTTATTTGCAAGTGTGGATTTTTTTTCGTATCTTTGCACTCGTAAATGCC